>JBGTFZ010000115.1:0-2914 GCA_041746955.1 Bryobacteraceae bacterium | reverse complement strand
TTCCTCGTCATGAACTTCGCGGCGGCAAAGTCCATACAGGTGTTCTTCCGGCCCGCGGAAAAAATCTGGGCTCTTCCGACGACGAACGTCCGGCCGCTCGAGAAAAAGGAAGCGGCTCCGCGATAGTGACGGAGATGGCTGCCCGGCGGATCGCCAGAGGCGCGCCTCTTGTCTACTGCCTGATCGCCGCGTCGCTGATCGCGCTGGCACCCGGGCCGCAATACGACGAGGTGCTTCCCGCAATGGCCGCAGTCCACTGGGGCGGCGCAAGTGAGCCCCCTTACCCTCATGACCCGGACACCTGGATCTGCGGCGGTAGCCGGTGCGCTCCCTTGATGACTCTGCGGTACGCGGGCGCCGTGAAAGACTATCTTTACCTTCCGCTCTACATCGCCGCCGGTCCGTCCATTGCCTTGCTGCGAGTCCTGTCCCTGCTGATGGGCGCGGCCGCTATTGCCGGTCTTGCGGCCCTAGTGGCCTGTCGCGGCAAGATCGTTACTACGGATGCGGCGCGTGACATCGGAGCACTTCCAACGGATGGGCTGGGCGTTGGCCGAGTAGGCGTTGATATAGCGGCGGAGTTTGCGGGCCAGATCCGGGACGGAAGTGAACACGCCGCGAGCAATCACATCGCGCTCGATCTTGGCGAACCAGATCTCGACCTGGTTCAGCCAGGAAGAATAAGCCGGGGTGAAGTGCAGCCGTACTTGCGGATGGGCCTCCAGAAAATCACGAACGGCTTGGGTTTTGTGCGCCGAGAGATTGTCGAGAATGATGTGGATCTCTTGCCGGGGCCGGCAGCGCGCCACAATCTCTCCCAGAAACTCCACGAAGTCGGCACTGGTGTGGCGAGCCGCCGTCTTTCCGTGAACCCGGCCGGTCTTGGTGTCGAGCGCCGCATACAGCGACAGCGTGCCGTGCCGGTAATACTCGAACCCATGGCGCTCGGCGCGTCCCGGTGACAAGGGGAGCACCGGGTCAAGCCGGTCGAGTGCTTGAATCGCGGTCTTCTCGTCCACGCAAAATACGGCCGCATGCTGCGGCGGATTCAGATACAGTCCGATGACATCGGCGGCTTTGCGTTCAAAGTCGGGATCGTCGCTGGCCATGTAGCGTTCCAGCCGATGCGGCTTCAATCCGGCTTCCCGCCATACCCGATGCACCATATCCTTACTTACCTGGAGCGCGGTGGCCAGCTTCCGGCAACTCCAATGCGAAGAACCGTCTTTCGGCTTTCTGCGCGTGGCGGCCAGGATCTTGGCGCGCAAAGCCGGCGTCAGCACCACCGCTGGCTGTCCCGGATGGTACGTATCGAGTCCTTCGACACCCGCCTCCACGAACCGCTGCTTCCAACGCGAGATGGTGGGCCGCGTCGTCTGCAGCCGTTCCTGAATCACGGAATAGGTTAGACCTTCGGCCAACAGCAAAATGAGTTTGGCCCGAAAAACAAAACCTGCAGGCAAGGATCGCGACTGCGCGATTCCGTTCAGATCAGACCGTTGTTGTTCTGACAGTAAGACTGCTTCCGCGGTGAAGGGCACATCGTAAAGACGTCCCGCTTGTGGTAATAGTTACTCTGCGACAGGCCACTAGTGGCGTCCGTTGCCGGTTGGCGCGCATCGGCTGTCGCCGCGCTCGTGCTGGCCGTGCACCCCGCCTACATCTGGCAGACCGTCTTCGACAGCGGTCTTATCGCGACGTGGATGCTATCGGTGGGGCTGCTGGCGCTTGCGCTGGCGGGCTACGCACGGGCGCCCGGACTGGGAACGGCTTTTCGCGTCGGGCTCGCGATGGAGTTCGGCGTCTGGGCTCGCGCGAACTTCCTTTGGCTGTTGGCTGCGCTCTTTATTGGCATCGCGGTCTCCTGGCGCGCGGAAATCTCGCGGAGCTTGCGGCACGCACCTGCGGCGGTCGCCGGAGCCTTGGCCGGCGGCTTCCCCTTCTTGCTCTATCAGTGGATCTCCGTCGGCGGCACGTGGGAAGCGCTGTCCATGTATCCCGCGGAAGGATCGCTTCTCTCTCTACTCCCGGCTCGTCTCGTCCTGCTGAATGAAGTGCTACTGGCCGACCGCGAGCATCGCGCGATGTGGGGAGGTACTCCGATGCCCATGTGGCAGGCGGTCGCACTCGCAGTACTCGCTGTCGTGTGCCTCTTTGCGTGCGCACGGGTGGGCGAAAAAATCGGCCGCGCGGTGACGATCGCTTCGGCACTACTCATCGCCATGCTTCTGAGTTCGAAAATGGCGATCGGCGAACATCACCTGATCGTCGTGATTCCACTTCTGGCGGTGGCGGCCGGTATCGCATCTGCGCGATCGCCGGTCTTACTCGGCGCGACGGGCGCAGCCGTCTTCGCGCTCTGCGCGTCTTGGTGGCACATTACCGCTTGGAGCGCGCTGGCAGCCACCGGAGGCGTAGGCTTGTGGTCCGACGGAAGCTACCGTTTGGCGGACGAAATCGCGACCCGATATTCGGACCGCGTCGTCACCTTCGTCGACTGGGGGCTGCGCAACCAAGCCTACGTTCTCACGCGTGGCGGCGTACCTATGAGGGAACTGTTCGGAACTGCGGAGCGGGCCGAATCCGGTGAAGCGTGGGAACAGATAGTCAAGGATGGCGGAGTTTTTGTCCGGAACGGACCGGGCAACAGGCAATTCCCTCGGCCGTCCGAGGGACTGGATCGCGCACTGGCCGACGCGCCCGCGAGCGTCCGTCGAACGAATATCTTTCAACGAAATGGCGACGTTTTCGCCGAAGTGATCGACACCCGCTAGCGGAGGGGGCGGGATTTGAGCCCGCGATCCGCGAACGTACGCGCGAACACCGTCGCCACATCCTGGAAGCGAACGGATTCAGACCAGACCCGTCGAACTTGCCTCCGGCGGAGAGAGCTTGAAGCCGATGCGGACCCAAT
>JBGTFZ010000114.1:0-16050 GCA_041746955.1 Bryobacteraceae bacterium | reverse complement strand
GTGCGCCGGGACGCGGAAGCGGCCTAGCCTGCACCTGCTGAATTCGCGCGGCAAGCTGTGGATTCGGGGGAACTACCGGGCGCTGAACCGGCTGTCCGGCAAGCTGCGGACGGACGATCGGTTGTCCGGGCTGCGCTGCGGCAGGACGTGGCCCGGATGGCGACCCTGGCGCGACGATGGCTGTCGGGGGCGATATCCGGGGGCCAGGTTGCGTCGGCCGCGGGAATGCCGGGGCCATGCCTGACGAAACCCCCGGCTGCGGCATCGGCGGCCTGGAAGGCAGAGGCAATCGCGGTGCGCCGGGCGCGGTCGGACGCGCTTCCTGAGGGAGCGGCGCGCGGGGACCGGAGGCCGTCTGGCCGGGCCGCAACGGTGGCGGAGCCGGACGGGCAAGGATCGTGCCGGGCTTGCTGATCGGCGGTGTCAAAGGCGACGGAGAAATAGTGGGAGATGATGACAATGGTGGCGCTACAGGACCTGCGGACACTGGCGGACGTAGAGGCGATGCAGGAGCGGGCTTCTGAATCGCGGGTTCGGGTTCGGGAACAGCTTCAGGAGGAGCTTCGATGGCTGCCTCCGGCGGCTTCGGCGCGGCTGGAGGAGGAGGTTCCGGCGCGGAAACGGCAACGGGTTTTTCGGATCTTGGTTCTTGGGCTGCTTCGGGCTCGTCGTCCGCTACGGCGACGCTGGACGATCCGCCTCGCGGCTTGCGGCTCTCCGCCGTCGTACCGTTCGTTTCGCCCAGGACTTCGCCCCGCACCAGCAACGCCACGTCATCTTCAATCGAACTGGAGTGAGTCTTTTTTTCGGTAATGCCCAACTGCGGCAGAAGATCGAGGACCTGTTTTGACGGAACCTCTAACTCCCTCGCCAGCTCATTGATACGAATCATGCGTTCGGTAGTGCGTAACCTCCATCAGGACGCAAGCGCGTACTTCTGGCTTACGCCTCTGATTCCCTTTTCTCCTCTATCGTAGCAGATTCAGCCTGCTCGACTTGCTCTTCCGGAGCGGCCTCTTCGCCGCCCGCCGCCGGCACTTCTTCGGGTACCTCTTCGGCTGCGTCTGTTACTTCGGTTACCTCGGGACTTACTTCCTCAAAAGCGGGCGGATCCACGTCGACAATCTCCGCTTCGACGGCCGGAGTAGCCTGATGGGCCGCATAGTACGCGTTGATCGCCGCCACCACCTGCTCCACCATCTCCGGACCGGTGCCCGGAATTTGATTTAGCTCCTCGGGAGTCATCGAACCCAACCGCTCCACGGTTTCGATTTCAGCCGATATCAGTTGGGCGATTAGTTCTTCTGGAATGCCGTAGTCGCCCAGTACGCCAACCGGCGCACCGGCGACGCGCAGGTCCTCCATCTGCTGCTCAACTTCCTGCCGCTTTTCCTCTTCGCTCTTGATGTCGATCCGCCAGCCCAGCAGCTTGGCCGCCAGCCGGACGTTCTGTCCCTTCTTGCCGATGGCCAGCGACAACTGCGTGTCGTCGACGATCACTTCCATATGCTTCTCGATGGGATCGACAATCACCACGCGCGTGATCTTTGCCGGGCTTAGCGCGTGGGTCGCGAAGACCACCGGATCGTCCGCAAACTCGATAATGTCGATCTTCTCGTTGCGCAACTCGCGAATGATCGATTGCACGCGCATGCCCTTCATGCCGACGCACGCGCCCACCGAATCGACATCGCGGTCGCGGCTCCAAACCGCGATCTTGGTCCGCTCACCGGCTTCGCGGGCGCACCCCTTGATCACTACGGTGTTGTCGTAGATTTCGGGCACTTCCTGCTCAAAAAGCCTCATCACCAGCTCCGGCGCGGCGCGCGATACGACGACGCCGGAATTCTTTCCGCCCTTTTCGACGCCGCGAATGACACACTTGATCCGGTCGTTAATCTGGAAGCTGTCCAGGCGCGACTGCTCACGTTTCGTCAGACGGCCTTCAATGCGCTCCCGGTCGATCTCCACTACCAGATCCGGCCCTTCGATGCGCTTCACTGTGCACTGCACCAGTTCGCCTTCGCGTCCAGTGAAGTGCTTGAAGACCGTTTCCCGTTCCGCCTCCCGCACCTTTTGCAGAATCACTTGCTTGGCGGTTTGCGCGGCGATGCGGCCTAGTACGTCGGCGGGCAAAGTTTCGCGAATTTCGCCACCCACTTCCACCGACGCATCGCGCTTGCGCGCTTCCTCCAGCGTCATCTCCGCATTCGGATCTTGCACTTCCTCGACGACGCGATGAACCGTATAAATCTCCAGACCGCCTTTGGTGTTGAACTCAGCGCGCATTTCCTCGGTCGGTTTGCGGAACTGCTTGCGCGCGGCCACCATCATCGCCTCGCTGACAGCGTCCAGGATGATCTGCGATTCAATCCCTTTCTCTTTCGCCAGCAGTTCGATCGACTGATAGATGTTGTCCAAGTGCAGCCTCTTTTCTTGATTTCTTCTCTCGTGGGTGCGGCGCGGACGCGGCTACCAATCGAACTTCAGGTTGGCCTTCTCCACCTGTTCCAACGGAATGGTGAGAAGTCCGCCCGATTCAAGTTCCAGCCGGATGTTGCCGTCGGCGAACCCGGCAAGGGTGCCTTCAACCCTTTTGGAGTTTTCGATGGGCTCCCGCAGATGCAGCTTGGCCTTCTGGCCGGCGAAGCGTTCGAAGTCGGCGGGTTTGGAAAGCTTGCGCTCTACGCCCGGCGAACTCACTTCCAGCGTGTAGCCGCCGCCCGGAATCACATCCTCCACATCAAGGATGGTGCCCACCTGATGCGACACGTTTTCACAGTCGCTATGAGTGACACCGCCCAGCTTGTCGATAAAGATTCGGACCACGCGAGACTTTCCGCCGCCCAGCAACTCGGCGTCGACAAGCTCCAGCCCTTCGCGCTGGGCAACGCGTTCCGCGATGGATTTGACGGCTTCGATGGCTGACGTCTTCATGTCTTTAGTGGCAAAAAAAAGTGGGCTCGCGCCCACTCATCCGGACCAATAACTGCTTCGAGTATACCGCGTGCGGGAAAGCACCGTCCATCGAACTGGCTGAGAGACGATCCCGCGCGACCACACTACACCTGTCGTGCGGACCCGACTACTCTTGCTACTCGTTACGGCAGTCCCGCAATATGCCCAAACCACTTTGGATGAAGCATATACGGCGCTTCGGGAGGGCCATTTGGAACAGGCCGCTTCGAAGTTCAACGAGGGTCTACGGGAGCGGCCCGATCATCCCTCTGCCCGAAAAGATCTGGCGTACACCTTACTAAGACTGGGGGAGACGGAAGCCGCCCGCGACCAGTTTGGACTGGTGGCGAAGTCCGATTCAGCCGACTGGGCGT
Source organism: Bryobacteraceae bacterium (assembly GCA_041746955.1). GTDB lineage: Bacteria > Acidobacteriota > Terriglobia > Bryobacterales > Bryobacteraceae > JAPKYZ01. The sequence goes on along the minus strand of JBGTFZ010000114.1, from coordinate 12,718 downwards.
CAGCGCTGGAGTACGGCTTTCTTTGCCACGAGACACAGCAGCGGGCGGAGGCCCGCAGGATGTTCGACCACGTGAGAAGCAATGGCGATGGGGAGGCTCGCGCGACGGCGGAGAAGGCGTTCCTCAGCGTCGACGGACAACTGGAATCCGGAATCAAGCAATGGCTGGAGGCCGCGAGGAAAAGGCCAGAGGCCGATTCCGTTCATGAGGAGCTGGCGCGCTTAGCCGAAGAGCGCGACGAGTTGGAATTGGCGGAGACCCATTACGCCGAGGCTTTCCGGCTGAAGCCTACGAAGCGCCACTTCCTGCTGAATCTCGCGTCGGTTAGGGAACGCTTGGGGAAGGCGCTGGAGGCGAACGCCGCATGGCTGGCCGCGTCGCGAAGCCCCGACGTCAGAACGTCGGAACGCGCGAGGGAGCGGATGCCAGCGGGCGAGCCTTCGCCCGAAGTCGTCCGGATGGCGGAACGCTACGCGATGGTCCGCACAGCGGCGGTACGCAAGGGCGATCTGTCGGCGATCGATATGGCGGATCGAAGCTTCCAACTGGGCTATCTGCAGGACGCTCTGCGTTACTACGAGGTTGCGCAGGAGGCGGACCCGGCCAATGCGCATGCCCAACTGCGCCTGGGCTGGACGAATAATCTACTGGGAGACGACCGCGCGGCCTACCGCTGGTTTGCGCAGGCGCGGACCGCGCCGGACAAAGCGATCGCGAAGGAAGCGTCGAAGGCGTGGCGGAATCTGCGGGAGACACAGGCCGCGCTTCGCCCTACGCTTTGGATTCTGCCGATGTACTCGACGCGCTGGCAAAGTGCGTTCGCTTACGGTCAAGTAAAAGTCGAATTCCGGGCCGGACGCCTGCCCTTCAAACCGTATCTGTCGCTGCGCTTCGCCGGCGACACTGGCGCGCCGCAAACTCCGCTGCCCCTGTCGGAGCGGTCGATCACTCCGGCCGCGGGCGTGGTGACGAAGCCCTGGCGGCGGATGTCACTCTGGGCGGAGGCGGGCGGGAATATCGGCAACACCCAAGGCCCCGACGCCCGCGCGGGTCTTACCCACGCCAAGGGATTCGGCCATTTGTTAGGTTCCGAGACGCCGGGCAGCTTCTTCCTGACGGAAAGTGGCGTCAACTATGCCAGCCGCTTCGGAAACAACGTGATGTTCGGTTCGCAGAATCGCGTTGGCTACACGCTGGGACGGATTCAGGCGGGGTGGCTATTCGGAGCCTCGACCGACACGCAGCACGAGTATTGGGCGAACTTCATCGAGTTCGGCCCTTCCCTGCGCGCGCGTCTGCCCCGCCTTCCCGACAATCTGCTGCTGAGCGTCGAACTGGTCCGGGGCCGAAACTTCTTCAACACGTCGAATCCGAGGAAAGCGGACTACTGGGATCTTCGTTTGGGCCTTCTGTATGCGCTTACTTACTAGCCTTCTTTTCCTCTGTTCGTGCTCCGCCGCCGTGCTGCCGGTCGAGCGACCACTGATCCTGGAAGCGCCGGCTGGGGCGTGGACTGACATTCTGGCCTCAATCGGCGTGCGCCCGGGTTCACCCGCCGGGCTGCACCGCTTGCAGATCCTTGTCGGAGCGGGAGACGAGGTAGTCGCGACGCCGGAGAAGATCACCGTCCGGCGCATCATCGACGCGCGGCGTCCGGGCCTGGAGATTTACTGGGATCAGCCGGTGGAGATCGCGCGTTTCGAACTGCCGCCGCAAGCCACCGTGTTTGCCAACGAACGCTGGACGGGCGCGCCGGTGCTGGCCGGTTGGAAGGATGGAGATTCGGCCGTGCTCTGGACGGCGACAGATCCGGGTCCCAAGGGATTTGAACGCTACCCGTATCTGCCGCAGGCGCTCGCCGACCTCGGAATACAGCCCCCAGCGCGTGGCACGCACTTGTGGGCGTTCTTCGATTCGTCCTACCGCCTGCGTACGGACATGGACGTGATGGCGAGGCGCTGGCGCACGGCGGGCATTGCCGCAATCCACGTGGCTGCGTGGCACTACTGGGAGTCCGATGCGCAGCGCGACGACTACCTCAAGCGTCTGATCGAAACCTGCCACCGGCACGCGATTCTGGTCTACGCATGGATTGAGCTTCCGCATGTTAGCGAGCAGTTCTGGCACGATCATCCCCAGTGGCGGGAGAAGACGGGCCTGTTGGGCGACGCGCATCTGGACTGGCGCAAGCTGATGAACCTTCAAAACGCCGACTGTGCCCGGACGGTGAGGACTGGCGTCGAGAGTCTCGCCGGACGGTTCGACTGGGACGGGATCAACCTGGGCGAACTGTATTTCGAATCGCTGGAAGGCTATTCCAACCCCGCGCGATTCACGCCTTTCAATGACGACGTGCGCCGGGAGTTTCAGGCGCGCGCGGGATTCGATCCGGTGGAGCTGTTCTCCACTCGCGCCAACGACGCGGCGCCCATGCGGAAGTTCCTCAACTTTCGCGCCGAACTCGCACGGCGAATGCAGGAAGAATGGTTGGACGTTCTTAGTGCGATACGCCGCCAGTCGCCGGGGCTTGACCTGGTGTTGACCCACATCGACGACCGGTTCGACACCCAGATTCGCGACCTGCTTGGCGCGGACGCCAGCAAGGTGCTTCCGTTGCTGGACAAGCACGACTTTACGTTTCTCGTCGAAGATCCCGCCACGGTGTGGCACCTGGGTCCTCAGCGCTACCCGGAGATCGCCAAGCGCTATGCCGCGCTGACGCCGAAGCGCGACCGTCTGGCAATCGACATCAATATCGTCGAGCGCTACCAGGACGTCTACCCCACAAAACAGCAGACGGGAGTGGAACTGTTCCAACTGGTGAATCTGGCGACGCGCGCGTTCGAGCGGGTTGCGCTGTACTTTGAGAACTCGATCCTGGCGCCCGACGTGCCGCTCTTGGCCGCAGCAGCAGCGGGGCCGGCGAAAATCATTCAGCGCGACGGTGTCCTTACGGTCGAGTCGGACCGCGACTTTCTGGTCGCCTGGAAGGGACCGGCACTGGTTGATGGAAAGCCGTGGCCCTGCTACGACGGGCAGTTCGTGCGGGTGCCTGCGGGAACGCACCGGATCGAGAAAGGACCGGAGGTGTTCCAGATTCTAGATCTTAATGGAACGCTGATTGGGGCCGAGGCGACGGACGAGGGTGTCTCAATCGAGTACGAAAGCCGGGGCCGCGCCATCGTCCGGACCCGCGAAGGAATACGGATGCTTCCGGCGGGACGCCACCGGATTCACTTCGCCGCGGCGACTTCGTAGTTCAAGGCCACCTGATCGCCGGCGCTAAGTCCGGAAAGTACGGCCGCCTGCACTTCGTTGCGCGCGCCAAGCTCCACTTCGCGCTTCTCAAGGCCTTTGGCCCCGCGGACGAATACGACGCTCTTGCCGTCTTCCTCCCGAACCGCGCCCAGCGGCACGATGGTGGAATCGGCAACGCGGGACAAGCGAACGTCCGCCGATGCGGAAAGGTCGGGAATCACGCGCGGATCGCTATCGGTAAGGTGAACGCGCACGGGAATCGTTCGAACGTAGGCGTTCTGGCGGAAGCCCGCAATGGCGATGGCGCCGATCGCGTCTACCTTGCCGTTAAGTACAAGGTCCGGGAAAGCGTCGAAATGGACCTTCGCGGGTTGACCCAGACGAAAGCTGGCGATATTGGCCTGGCTGATGGTTCCCTCGACATCCATGTTCTTCGGGTTGACCACCTTCAAAACCAACTGGCCCGGGAAGACCTGATCGCCTTCGCCGACGGCGGTGAACTCACCGCTGCGCCAGACATTCTGTACGACGGCCATTCCGTCCATGGGAGCCCGAACCGTAAACCGCAGCACATCGCGCTTGTGGCGGTCGCGATGCCGGGTATGCCGCTCCCGCGTGAACTCCAGGATTCGCAGCTCGGAAGCTTGCGACTCTTTTTTGAGGCGGACTTCTTCCAAAAGCTGGTTGTAGCGGGCTTCAGACTCTTCGATGGAAAGCTTGATCAGTTCCTGATCGATCACTGTGCGGACTTCCGATGCGCGGGCATCCACCCGAAGCTTGTCGACGTCGGCTTTCGCGACGCGCACGCTTTGCGCCAGGGTTTCTGCTTCCACCTGCTGCTCCGCAACGCGCTTTCGAATATCTGCCTCCGACTGCACGACGGTTGAGTTCACGTCGTCGATATGGTCAAGCATCGCTTGGCCATCGATCTCCATCACGATCTGGCCCTCCTTCACAAGGGAGCCAGTGGAGACCAGCTTCATTACAAGGAGAGGACGCTCACTTTCCGGTCCGGTCATTCGGGGGGCGACCACGTTGACGAAGTCCCGCGCGCCGATAGCGCCCGTCACGCGCAGCGTGGTGTCCAGGGGGCCCTTTGCCACCGTCGCCAATTTCACGGGGATTGCGGCCACGGACTGCTGCTGTTCCGCGCGATTGGCGAAGAACTTCCAAAGGCCGAATGCAGCCAGAAGAACCGCGCCGAGAACCGCGAAGATCATCCATGGAGGACGCTTCGGACTTTTCGAGGCCGAAGGAGGCGCGGGTGGGGCAGAGGGTTGAACGGGAGGTACGGGATTGAGGATTGCCGACATTATTTTCGCCTAGGCTTGACGGACGTTAGCTCTTCCGTCAGCTTACAATACGAGTCTCTTTGGGAAAAGGCGTTCTTTCTTTCTCGGAAGTTACGGGCAGCCAAAAATGGCTGGCTCTTTGGGCGGCGTTTTTCGGCTTCATGCTGGACGCGATGGACGTCCTACTGTATGTCTTTGCAATCAATACATTTAAGCAGGAGTTTGGCCTTTCGAACGCCGAGGCTGGCCTCGTTAGCTCCGCCACGCTGATCGCCTCTTCGTTGGGGGGCATCGTCTCCGGCGTCCTGTGCGACCGGATTGGCCGCAAGACCACGCTGATCTACACCATCCTGCTCTACTCGCTGGCATCGGGCGGAACGGCGTTGTCGTCCGGGCTGTGGGACCTGATATTTTGGCGGGCTCTGGTGGGCCTGGGATTGGGCGGCGAATGGTCTGCCGGCGCGGTGCTGGTGGCCGAAAGCTGGCCCGCGCATCAGCGCGCCCGGGCCGTCTCCCTGATGCAATCCGGTTGGGCCATCGGCTACATGCTGGCGGCGGTGATCGCGGCGACGATTCTTCCCACGCTGGGCTGGCGCGCGATGTTCTTGGTGGGCGTCCTTCCGGCCCTGCTGACGCTGTTCGTGCGTCGAAAAGTAGAGGAGCCGCCCATCCATCGCGACGTGCGCCCCGGCGCGTTTCGCGAAATCTTCCAGGGCCGCATGGGCGTCCGCACGGTGGTGGCTACCTGCGTCGCGACGGCGGTGCTGTTCGGTTACTGGGGATTGTTTACCTGGCTTCCGGGCTTTCTTTCCGCACCCATGGCCACCGGAGGCGCGGGCTTCGATATCGTCAAGACCAGCGGCTGGATTTTCACCATGCAGATCGGCGCCTTCTTCGGGTACCTGAACTTCGGTTGGCTGGCGGATAAGTTCGGAAGACGGCCCGCGTTCGCCGGCTACGTCGTCATGGCCGCGATTCTGACGCCAATCTACGGAACGCTGCCGCGCTGGGGCGGTGAGTTCGCCAACACTGGCCTTTTGCTGCTGGGCCCGCTGGTGGGATTTTTCGGAACGGGGTTCTTTTCCCTGTTCGGGTCGATGCTGGCGGAGCTATACCCAACCCGCATTCGCGGCGCCGGCCAAGGGTTCGTCTACAACTTCGGACGCGGCCTTAGCGCTGCCGCCCCCTATCTGGTTGGCGCGGCGGCGGACCGCAGCGGCCTGGGAACGGCGCTGACGATGAACTCCGCATTCTTCCTTGCCGGCGCGGCGCTGGTGTTCCTGCTGCCGGAAACCAGGAACACGAATCTGGAGGAGGTGGGCACATGATCCCCGTCGCCATGACCATTGCCGGTTCGGACCCTTCCGGGGGCGCAGGTATACAGGCCGACTTGAAGACCTTCCATCAGTTCGGCGTCTATGGGGAAGCGGCCATCACTTTAATCACCGTGCAGAACACTCGCACGGTTGGCCGGGTGGAGACGCTGGACCCGGCGCTGGTGAAGGAACAGATCGAAGCGGTGCTCTCCGACATCCCTCCCGCCGCCGTCAAGACCGGCGCCCTTGGGTCCGAGCGGATCATCCGCATGCTGGCGGCCATGCGGCTGCCCACACTGGTGATCGACCCCGTAATGATCTCGAAGCACGGGGTGGCGCTGATGCTGGAGGAGGCCCGTCACGCAATGGCGGTGAAGCTGCTGCCGAACGCCCGTCTGGTGACGCCGAACGTTCCAGAGGCGGCGGTTCTATCCGGCATCGAGATCGAGTCGGTTCGCGATATGCGGGAAGCCGCGGCGCGCATCGCTGCCCTGGGTGCGCAGGCGGTGCTGATCAAAGGCGGCCACCTTGCGGGCGACGCGGTGGACGTCCTTTTCGAAGACGGCGAATTCACGGAGTTCTCCTCCGCGCGGATTCAGACCCCGAACACGCACGGGACCGGCTGCAGCTATTCAGCGGCGATCACCGCGCTGCTGGCGCGTGGACACCCGCTTCCGCATTGCGTCGCGGTGGCGAAGAACTGGATTACAGAAGCGATCCGCACCAACCCGGGCCTAGGCGGAGGCGCGGGTCCGGTGAATCACTTCGCGCGCGCCTGATCCGCCCAGAACCGGTCAACGCCCACTACCCGTGTTTCAGCCGCCGTCTTGCGCAGATAGACGTGCGTGAACTTGCCGGGCGTGTCGCCGCGAATCTCGGCGCGCCAGTATGACCCCGCCGCTGCGGAGCGGACTCTATCCGGCAGATCGAAGCCGCTGGCCCCGGCGACCGGGATTGCCTTCGACGACCGGTTGTCGAACTCCGCCCATGACACCGCGTAGGTTTTCTGCGTTGACAGCTTGTGAAGTTCTGCGAGATCGACGTAGGTTAGGCGGCCGCCTTCAATCGCGAACTTGTCCAGCGGCAGCACCTTCGCAAAGAATGTCTGGCCGATTTTGTCGCGGCGGCGGCGCAGGCACTCGATCACCCAGTCGGTGGCCTTCGGGTCGGTATAGCCTCCGAACCTCACGATCGCCTCGATCTCGTTGTCGGTGAAATTCATCACCTGTTTCGCGCCCCAGAACTCGTCGTCCGGAAGACGGTTTTCAAACGCGGGATTCGGATATTCCGGGAAGTAGCGGTCTGGATCGAACAGCTCCCACTCGAAGCGTCCTACGGAAGGAATGTAGTTGAAGTTGTACGTCTCCCAGGGGCGCGTGTAGAAGCCGAACGAGATCATGCTGAGCCCGGCGTCGGTCCAGGAAAACAGCGGCTGGTATCCGGACCGTGGCGGATTGGCCTTGGTGCTGGCGCTGCCCAGAGTAGACCCAAAGTCGATCAGGTCGTGGCGAATGACTCGAACGCCTCCTACTTCGATCAGCGTGTCCAGCGTGTTGATCGACCGTGAGTCGTCGTGGCCCAGCCACGCGCTGAAGACGTACAGGCCGCGGAGGTCGCGCCGGTGCTCGTGCGGAAAGACGTCGTTAGGGTCGTCGCTGCGCGTTCCACTGTAGCGGAACGGTCCGAGGATTTCGCCCGGCACTAAGGCGCTGGCGGCTCCGCGGAAGCGTCCGTCCTTCTGCCGCGCCAGCTTTGTCAGCACGCGGTCCACATCCTTCGGTGTGATGTCCTTCGTACGATCGTTCACCCGCATCTGCGCGCCAGGGGCAATGCCCAATTGATTGCGGTCGAACAGGACCGTGTAGTAGTCCGGAACGAAGTAACCCAGCGCGTGGAAGAACCGCGAGCTGATGACGTCGGCGGCGGTGGCCATCTCCGGATTGGTGGCCGGATCGAACTTCAGAAAGTAGCGGCGCTTCTTCGCGTCCTGGATCAGGAATCCCGGCGTCACTCCCTGATCCTTCAACTGAACGATCTGCCAGGGAGCGTCCCGCGACGGCGCATTGTCCGCGCCCGGGCCGATGATCAGCTCACGAATCGTCATCCGCTTTTTCCAATGCCGGTTCTCGTACCACCAGGGAATATCCGGCACTTCATCCAGCGTGTTCAGCGCCATCGCGCGGATCGGCGGACCCTTCTCCGGCTGCTTCTCCGCCGGGTTCTTCAGTGTGTAGAGGAACAGGTCGAAGATGTCGTTGAGCTTTACCTTCTTCGCCGTTTTGACGTTCCGCGCCTCCGGCGCGACAAGAATCGGATCGTCGGGAAAGAAGCGCTTCTGGACGTAGCGCGGAACTGCCGGGCCCGTGTCCTGCGCCGCCGTCCCGGAACTCAGCGCCGAAATCAGGAGGGGGATTACATGAAGTTGTCGAATTTGAACCATACCCTCACCGATTCCCGGGACACCCCAATATCGATCCGGACCACGGGCACGTTGCGCACGTTGCCGCGAAATCCGATGCCATACGAAAGCTCGAACTTAGTAAGATCGAAACTATCCCTGCGATTGTTGAAAATCTGGCCGCCGTCAACGAACAGCGCCGCGTCCAGGCCCGAAAACACTTCCCAACGGTACTCGACATTGATCACTGCCTTGTTGTCGCCGTAGAAACGGTACTGCGAAAATCCACGCAGATCGTCGGAGCCGCCCAAAGTAGGCTGAACGTAGAACGGAGTGACGTTTCCGCCGTTGGCCTTCGTCAGTACGCTGGCGCCATTCAAGACAATGACGCGCTTGTCGTTAAAGAACGGGAAGTATTGCGTGGCGCGCAGATCGATCTGATGAAAGCTGAAGCGGTCGAACTGCTGGTCCATCAACTGGCTATACCGCGCAAAGTAGTTGCCACCCCGCTTCGGCCCGGCTGGAAAGTCGCGAAAGTCCACTTCGATTTCGCCGCCGGTCCGCAAGTAGTCGGTCTGGCGGTCGAGCCCGGGAACCTGCGCCGGCGTGTAGACTTCCTCCACCGACGCGAAACGCCGGTCCTGCCCATGACCCGTGTTGTAGAGCAAGTAGCCTCCCAGCGCGCCCAGGCGCACATGCTGCGATGGCCGCCAGGACACGGTTCCATTGAACTTCGTCTCTTCAAGCCGGAAATTCGAGCGGTTGCGAAAGCGCTGCGCCTCCGGCGGGCCGAAATAGAAAATGGAGTTGGAGTCCCGGTACCCCGTGTCGATGTTGACCGCCAGCTTTCCGCCCGCCAGTTCCGGCCACGCGACGCCAGCCGTATAGACCTGCCACAGCCTTGTCGAAAGGCTGCTGGAAACGTAAGCTCCGTATGATCTTCGCAACTGCCTCGGTGGACGCCACGCGATGCCCGCGGCAAAGCCCGATCCGGTGGGCTGCCCGCCGAACACGGGCCGGAATCCACCGGTGTAGCCCTCCAGCTTGTCCAGAAATTGCGCGTCGGCAAACCGGTTCAGAAGCTGCTCGGTCTTGCTTAGCGTCTGCGGACCCAGCGTGGCAGACTTCTGATCGCGAAGCGCCTCCAGCCATCCGGCGCGAGTGGTAACGCCCGGTGGCGGCTCCGCCGGAGCAACCTCGATTTCCTTCTTTTGCGCGTATAAGGCCGCCGGCGCCGCAAGCCCAAGCAGAAGCGCGTAGAACGTCATCCGCACTGGCCGGGAGCAAGCGAACATGAGCTTCCATTCTAAATGGAGGCCGAGTGCGGGCTTCCGCTGGGCCGCGTTATGATCCGCAGTGTGCGAAGAATCGTAACGGGGATTGCGCTTGCAGCGGCACTGGCGTCGCCGGGCTTTGCCCAGCGGGACACCTATTCGAACGTCGAGCGAATCGTCGCCGTAGGAGACATCCACGGTGACTTGGCCGCCATGAAGCAAGTGCTGTCGATGGCCGGACTGATCGACAGCGCGGGCAAATGGTCGGGCGGCAAGACTCATCTCGTGCAGATCGGCGACCTGCCCGATCGCGGGCCCGACACCAGGGCGGTGATTGAAACGCTGATGGATCTCGAAAAGCAGGCGAAGAAAGCTGGCGGCGCGGTCCACGTATTGATCGGCAATCACGATGCCATGAACATCTATGGCGATCTACGCTACGTCAGTCCTCCCGAATTTGCGGCGTTCGCGACGCCTGGATCGCGGAAAATGCGCGACCAGTATTACAAGAACCTAGTGGAGCGGCAGCGTCCAGCGGACGAAGCGGCGTTTCGCGCGAAGTTCGAAAAGGAGACTCCGCTGGGTTGGGTGGAGCACCGCCGCGCATGGTCGCTAAACGGTCCGTTCGGCAAATGGACAGCCGGACACAATGCCGTGCTGAAGATCAACGACACGTTGTTCGTGCATGCCGGAATCAGCCCCCGGGTGGCCGGGTCGACGATCGCGGACATCAATCGCGGCGTGCGTGCGGCTCTTGAAGATCCGTCCACGCTTGAGGGCAGCCTCGCAACAGCGGAAGACGGTCCGCTATGGTACCGGGGCCTGGCTACGGAGCCTGCGGACGCCATCGGATCTCAGGTGGACGAAGCACTGAAGGCGTACGGCGTTTCCAGAATCGTGTTCGGCCACACGCCGACGCGCGCGCCGATCGTTGGGCGGCTGGGCGGACGCTTGATCGATGTCGATACGGGGTTAAGCCGCAGCTACGGCGGACCGAAGGACTGCCTGATTCTGGATTCGAAGGGCGCGTTCACGATGGCCTCCGGCTCACCCGCGCCGCTTAGCTCCCAGCCCTAGAAGAGGCTGCCCGGCCCGGCGGTTTCGAAGTAAGCCACAATGCGGTCCCGGCGGCTTAGCAGCGCTTCGCGTTCTTCGCGCGTCAGGTGGCGGCCCGCCGCTTCTTGAAGGCACGCCGCGTCCAGCGACTTCATCCGCTGCAACAGACGCCGGTCGCACATGCGCAGCGTCGTGGGCTTCAACAGATTGCGATGCAGCCGGAACGCGCGCGTATGGTCGATCATCTTTACGTCCCAGTTCGTCGTGATCAGCAGGTTGCCCAGGTTGCGGTCCGTGTTGTAGATCAATTGATCGAAGACGGCGACGATGTGCATTTGGCGGTTCCAGGAGTCGTGCCGGTCCGCCGGAGGCCGGGTGGCTGACTTGCGGCGCTTGCTTTCGTCCATCGCCACGTCGTCCACCCACCACGTCACGGCGGCCGAATTCCCGGCGACTTTCCGCTCAACCGAAACCGGAACCATGTCGTCGATACCCAGCAGCAGCGCCAACCGGTAGGCGGCGACGTTATACCGCCAGCAGTCTTTGAAGTTCAGCTCGCTGCCCTTGTCGCTTCGGAACTCGGGGAGGGACTGGTCGATGATCTGGACATGGGCCTCATGCTCCAGATGGCCGTCCGTCAGCCGGGCGCGTTGGGAGCGGGTGACGCCCGATGAGAGTTCGCGGGAGTTGACGATTCGCGCGGTCCGGAGAAAATTCTCCATCGCCGGTCGCCCCAGCGTCTGGGCGGATGCCGGTGCTAGCCCCGCCGCCACCACTACCGCCAACAGGAACAATCGCATCGCCGTCCTCCTTGGCGGATAGTGACGCCAGAAGGAAAGGCGTTTCAGCCGGAATCGCTTAAGGCTTCGGAATGCCGCGCGGCGATTCCTGCGCCAGACGGACTTTCCCGTTGTCCAGCTTGGCCTGAATTTTAGCGATCTCGGCGGCGTCCTGGTCTGCGGCGGCGGAGGCTTTCCACTCAGCGAGGCTGCGCTCCCATTGGCCGATGGCGTCCTTCAGACGGCCTTGCTTGGCATAGACGTCGCCCAGGTGGTCGTGAACGGTGGGGTCGCGGGGCGCGGACGCGATGGCGCGCTCCAGCGCTTCTTCCGCTTCGTCCACGCGGTCCAGCCGGTACAGTACCCAGCCGAGGCTGTCGAGGTAGGCCCCGTTGTTGGGCTCCATCGAAACGGCCTTCTGGATCATCGCGTAAGCGTCGTTCAATTGCACGTTGCGGTCGGCCAGCATGTACCCCAGGTAGTTCAACGCCGACGCGCTCTCGGGATTGGCTTCCAGAACTTTGCGGAACTCCTTCTCCGACGCGTCGAAGTTCTTCATCCGCTCGAACATCGCGCCGCGCATGAACCAAAGAGCTTCCTTCTGCTCCGGCGATTCGCTCAACCGTTCCGCTTCATCAATCGCCTTCTGCATCTCCGGAAAGTCTTTGGACTTTTCGTAGATCTGCGCCAGGCTCATGTAGACATCGCGGTCGTTCTTGCCGTCGAGCAGCGCTTTCACTTCACGGGCGGCCTCGGGACCGCGTCCCGCCTCGGCCAGCAGATTCGCACGAACCAAAGTCACCATGCGATCGTTGGGGAACTTCGTTTTCGCGGATTCCGCTTCAGCCAGCGCCGACGGGTAGTCGTGCGCTGCGCGATAGGTTTCCATCACCTGAGCGCTAACCCGCGCCGCCGTGTCGGGATCGACGGTCGCCATCTCGCGGAACGTCGCCACGGCTTCGGCCGGCTGGTCGTTCTGGCGGTACAGCAGCGCCAGCCGCTCCAGCAGCATGACTCGGTTCGCCTTGTCGGCGGGTGAGACCGTCCTGCGCGACGTCGCTTCGAGGATCGATTTCATCTCTTCGATCGCTTGCGGAAGCTTGCCCTCCGCTTCAAGCAGCGTTACGTCGTTGTACCGGAACTCCAGATTGCCGGGCTCCACCTGAAGCGCTTTTGCAGAAGCTTCACGCGCCGCGTCGAACTGCCGCTGCTGCCGGTGGATCTGCGAAATCCTCAGCCAGGACTGGGCGTCTTTCGGATCATCGGTCGTTAGTTCCTGATAGACCGCCAGGGCCTCGTCGTACTGTTCGCTGAACAGCAGGTTCTGCGCGTAGGCCTTCTTAAG
>JBGTFZ010000113.1:0-12996 GCA_041746955.1 Bryobacteraceae bacterium | reverse complement strand
ACCGACGGCGAAGCCGATGCGGCGCTGGCCGCGTCGATCTTCCACTTCGGCACGTACACCGTCAACGACCTGAAGGAATTTCTGGATCGCAAGGGCATCCCCGTGCGCAAGGTGCCCGCGTGATCATTCCCTGCATCGATCTGATGGGCGGCAAAGTTGTGCAGTTGGTTCAAGGCCGCGAGATGGCTTTGGAAGGCGGTACGCCGGAAGAAATGCTGGCGCGGTTTACAGGATTTCGCACGATCCAGGTGATCGACCTCGACGCGGCCATCGGCTCCGGCTCCAACGAAGCGCTTGTTGAATGGCTGTGCGCGCACGCCCGCTGCCGCGTTGGCGGGGGCGTACGAAGTCCGGAGCGTTTTCAGAAACTGCGCGTCCTCGGGGCGGATCGCGTCATCGTCGGCACCGCAGCCTTCACGTCCGAGGGGATTGATCGCGATCTTCTGCTGCAATTGGACCCCGCCAAAACGATCATCGCGCTGGATTCGAAGGATGGGCGGATCGTCGTCAAAGGCTGGCGCGAATCGCTGAGTCTGACCGCCGAAGAAGTGATCGGGCAACTTGAGCCTTACTGCTCCGGGTTCCTGTGCACCTATGTGGACAAGGAGGGAATGCTGCAAGGCACGGACCTTGGATGGTTTCGCCGCCTTCGCGCCGCAACGAAGCTGGAGGTGACGGCCGCTGGTGGCATCACGACGCTCGACGATGTTCAAACGCTGCTGGCGATGAATGTGCACGCAGCGCTGGGCATGGCGATCTACACGGGCCGGATGGATCTGGCGGAGCTGCGAAAGCTCGACGCGTAGGCGCTACTCCACCGTATCGAGAAAACGCTTCGCGGCCTGAATGCCTTCGAACTCCGTCAGGCGGCTGCCCTCGAACTCAATTCCAACCCAGCCCTTGTATCCGGATTTCTTCACGATCTCCATGCAGCGCGCGAGGTCGATAGTGGTCTCCCGGCCATCCTTTCCAAAGTCGAGGCACTTCAAGCTGCACCCCTTCGCATACGGCATCAGCTTCTCGATGGCGTCGTAGCGGTCGACTTCCTTTGGAAAATTGCCGAAGTCGGGCAGCGTGCCAAAGTTCGGCTGCTTCACCAGCTTCATCAGACGGATGACGACATCCGGATTGGATGACAAGCCGCCATGGTTCTCGATCAGCACGTTGATCTTCGAACCCTTGGCGTACTCGCACAGTTTGGTGAAGCTTTCGGCGCAGTACTTCAGAAATTCGTCGATCTCCGGCTCCGTTTGTGGCGGCTTGTCCGGGTACATGTTCGTGCGGATCGAGGAGCATCCAAGCTCCGCCGCAAAGTCCACCCACTTGAAGTGATTGGCAGCGGCTTCCATACGCGCGCTCTGAGCGGAGTGTCCCATCAGCCCCTCGTCGTCGCACATGATCAGGACGCCCGCGGTGCCCGTCGTCTCCATATTCTTCTTCAGCCGTGCAACGTACCCGCGCGTCGGCGATTCCCAAAGCGTGTTGACGAACTCGATACCCGCCACTCCAAAGTGTTCCCGGGCGATGCGGGGAAAATCGAGATTCTTCACTAGGCCGCTTCGGATCGCCTTGTGCAACGACCATTCGGCCAGCGAGGTCCGGAACCACTTGCCCGCAGCCTGGCTTTGCGCGGGCGCGGGCAGCGCAAGTCCAAGCGGCGACGCAAGAAAGCTTCGGCGGTGCATACGGCCATCATAGTGGGCTTGCAGCGCCCCGCACGTACAATAGCTTCGTGAAGCGAACGGCGTTGGTAACCGGCTCCAGCAAGGGCATTGGAAAAGGGATTGCGCTGGAGTTGGCGCGCAGAGGCTACACCGTGGTCGTGAACTATCATTCCGACGCGAAGGGCGCGGCGGAGGTGGTGGCCACGATTGAAGCGGCTGGAGGACAGGCATCGGCCGTTCAGGCCGACGTCGGCAACTCGTCCGATGTGGCCCGCATGTTCGAGTCTGTCGACACCATCGATGTGCTGGTCAACAATGCGGGCGTACAGACGTGGAAACCGCTGCTGGAACTGGCGGAGGCGGATTGGGACCGCGTGCTGAATACGAACTTGAAGGGCACGTTTTTATGCACACAGGCGGCGGCGCGAATGATGGTGGCCCAAGGGCGCGGAGGCGCGGTGGTCAACATCGGGTCGGGCTGCAATAAGCTCGCGTTTCCCAAGCTTGTCGACTACACGGCGTCGAAGGGCGGGATTGAGATGTTCACAAAGGTGGCGGCAGCCGAACTGGGCCAGCACAACATCCGCGTTAACTGCGTTGCGCCGGGATCGGTTGAGATTGAGCGAACGAAGGAAGAGTCGGGCGACTATGCGGAGACGTGGGCGAAACTGACGCCGCTGGGTCGCGTTGGACTGCCGGAAGACATCGCCCGCATGGTTGCATTTCTTGTGTCCGACGACGCGTCCTTCGTCACGGGCCAGACGGTTTGGGTGGACGGCGGCCTGTTCGCCAAACCCGCGTGGCCATACTGAGTTTCTCCGCGGCGGGCGGACGGCGTCTCGACCAGTTTCTACAGGAACAACTTCCGCAGTTCAGCCGCAGCAGAATTCAGGAATGGATTCGCGCCGGACTGGTGCGCGTCGATGGCGACTCGAAGAAGCCGTCGTTCGAACTGCGGGGCGGCGAGGCAGTAGAAGTGGAGCCCGCCGATCCGCCGCCACTGAGGGCGGAACCCGAGAGCATTCCGCTGGACGTGTTGTACGAAGACGCCGGCGTGATCGCGATCAACAAACCGTCGGGAATGGTGGTGCACGCGGGGGCGGGCGTGCGTTCCGGCACGCTGGTGAATGCGGTGCTGGGAAGATTCCAGCAGCTTTCTTCAGTCGGCGGAGCGGAGCGGCCCGGAATCGTCCATCGTCTGGACAAAGAAACCAGCGGCGTGATCCTGATCGCGCGGAACGACGCCGCCCACCGCTCGCTTGCGGAGCAGTTCTCTTCGCGCAAGATCAAGAAACTCTATCTGGCGCTGGCGCACGGACACCTTGCCGCTTCGGGAAGAATCAACAGCCCCATCGCGCGCGACCCCGTGCATCGCACACGAATGACGGCGAAGCTAACGACGGGCCGCGCCGCCGAAACGGAGTGGCGCTTGATCGAACCGCTTGCGAAGCATTCGTTCCTGGAGGTCCGCATCGGAACGGGACGCACGCATCAGATCCGCGTGCATCTGGCATCGGTGGGCCATCCCGTGCTTGGCGATGTTTTGTACGGCGCGCCACGGTCGGAATTGGGGCGCTTTTTCCTGCACGCGCATAGGATCGAGTTCGATTCGCCCACCAGTGGGGACCGGGTTGCGATTACCGCGCCGCTGGCGCCTGAACTGGCCGGCTACCTGGATTCGCTGCGCAGTCCTAAACTAGAAGCATGAAGAAGTTTGGTGTTTGGCTGTGCGCGGCTGCCCTGCTTAGTGGCCAGCAGCCTGCGCCGTCTGACCCCAGCCAGACTATCGTTCTCGACGTCACGCGCGTCAGTTTCCTTTTCGCCGTTACCGACAAAAAGGGCCGCTTCGTAACGAATCTGGCGAAAGAGGATTTCGAAATTTCCGAGGCCAGGAAACAGCAGGAGATTCTCGAGTTCACGGCGGAAAGCAATCTGCCGCTGCGGCTGGGAATCCTGGTGGACACGTCGAATTCCATTCGCGACCGGTTCCGGTTCCAGCAGGAAGCCGCCGCTGAGTTCGTGCGGACCGCAATGCGGGTTGACGACAAGGCTGTGGTCGTCAGCTTCGATTCGACTGCGGAGCTGATCTCCGACATGTCGGGCGATCTGGGCAAGATCGAGAGCGCGTTGAAGAGCCTTCGCCCCGGCGGCGGCACATCAATGTATGACGCGATTTATTTCGCGTGCCGCGACAAGATGATGCAGGATCAGCCGATGCACAAGTTCCGCCGCGCGATCGTGATCCTGTCGGATGGCGACGACAATCAAAGCCGCTACACGCGGGAGCAGGCCCTCGAAATGGCGCAGAAAGCCGACACGGTGATCTACACCATCTCCACCAACATCACGCGGATGCCATCGGACGGAGACCGCGTCCTGAAATATTTTTCCGATCAGACCGGCGGACTGTACTTCACGCCCTTCCGCGCAACCGACCTGACACAGAGCTTCGAGAACATCGCGAACGAACTGCGCAGCCAGTACAACATCCTTTACCGCCCCAGCCCGCTGCGGACCGATGGCCAGTTTCACGAAGTGGATATCAAGGTGAAAGGCCGGAAGGATCTGGTGGTGCGTTCCCGCAAGGGGTACTTCGCGCCGCGCAGTTAGTTCCCAGTACGTTTTTTTGAGAGCGGGCGGCGGCTTCCAACACCTACAATGGGCGCAGGCGTCCCGCCAAAGGGCTTGCGGAAATACGAAGAAAAGGCGAAAATAGCATGGCAATGTCAGAACCTAAGGACCGTGACGGCAAGCTATCCAATATTCTCGGGCAACTGGAGAAGCAATTCGGCAAGGGCTCGATTATCCGGCTGGGCTCAAAGGAAGTGCAGGCGATCGCCTCCATCCCCACAGGCTCAATTTCGGTTGACCATGCGCTGGGCATCGGGGGCTTTCCACGCGGCCGGATCTGCGAGATCTACGGTCCGGAGTCGTCCGGAAAGACGACCATCGCCCTGCAGGTGGTGGCCGAGGCGCAGAAGGCCGGTGGATTAGCGGCGTTCGTCGATGTGGAACATGCGCTGGACCCGGCGTACGCCGCGAAACTGGGCGTGGACATCGATAATCTGCTGGTGTCGCAACCGGACTACGCGGAACAGGCTCTGGAGATCACCAGCACGCTGGTAACGTCGGGAACGATCGATGTGGTTGTGGTGGATTCAGTGGCGGCGCTGGTTCCAAAGGCCGAGTTGGACGGCGAAATGGGCGACCAGTTCATAGGCATCCAGGCCCGGCTGATGAGCCAGGCCATGCGCAAGCTGACCGGCAACGTATCGAAATCGAATACCTGCCTGATCTTCATCAATCAGATTCGCGAAAAGATTGGCGTGATGTTCGGCAGTCCGGAGACCACTTCCGGAGGCCGGGCGCTGAAGTTCTACTCGTCAGTGCGCGTCGATATCCGGCGGATTGCCTCGATCAAAGACGGCGACGCGGTAATCGGCAACCGCACCCGCCTGAAAGTTGTGAAGAACAAGCTGGCTCCGCCTTTCCGCGAAGCGGAGTTCGACATCCTTTACGGAGAAGGCATCTCGAAGGAAGGCGACCTGGTCGATCTTGGCGTAACGCACGGGATCATCGAGAAGAGCGGATCGTGGTTCAGCCAAGGCGGGGAGCGCATCGGGCAGGGCCGCGAGAATGCCCGCCAATTCCTTCGCGACAACAACGATATGCGTACTGCAGTCTCGCAGGGTCTGCGGGAGAAGTTGGGCCTGCCGCCAAGCATTGACGCAGCCGCAGTCGCAGCCGCTAACGGCGCCAGCGCCGCAGCCGACGGGGAAAAAGCGAAGGCACGAGCCGCAAGATGATCGTGGGCCTCGGCACCGACTTAGCCGAGGTTCCAAGAATTCGGGCCGCGATTGATCGCTTCGGCGACCGGTTCATTCACCGCATCTATACTTCAGGCGAGATCGCGTACGTCCAGCGAAAGGCGAATCGCGATCAGCGCTACGCCGCGCGGTTTGCCGCGAAGGAAGCCGGCATGAAGGCCATTGGCACAGGCGCCGTTGGCGTGCGGTGGCAGGATTTTGAAGTGGCGAATCTTCGTTCCGGCAAGCCGACGCTTCGTCTACATGGCCGCGCCGCCGAGGTGGCCGCGCAACTGGGTGTGAAAACCGTCACGCTCTCCTTGACGCACACGAAGGAGATGGCGATGGCGGTGGTGATTCTCGAAAACTAGCCGCGCCTAGGCGCCCAGCAGAAATTTCGTAAACTCATGCTCACCGTGGACGTCGGTTAGCCGCTGGTCCCGTCCCTGGTAGAAGTACGTCAGCTTCAAATGATCCATCCCCAGCATTCGCAGGATAGTGGCGTTGACGTCGTGCGCCAATAGCGGATTCTCCACCGGTTTCAGGCCGAACTCGTCGGTAGAGCCCAGCACGCGTCCGCCCTGCACGCCCGCGCCGGAGAACCACATGCTGAACGCATACGGATGATGGTCGCGGCCATTGCGGCCTTCTCCCAGTGGCGTGCGGCCAAATTCACTGCCCCAAATCACCAGTGTTGAATCCAGTAGTCCACGAGCCTTGAGATCCTGCAAGAGACCCGAAATCGGCTTGTCGGTTTTCGCGGCCATCTTGGTGTGCGATCCGGTAAGGTCGTTGTGCGCGCCATCCCAGTCGTCGCCCAAGTGAGTTCCGGAATAGAGCTGGATGAATCGCACTCCACGCTCCACCAGCCGCCGGGCGAGCAGGCACTTTCTGCCGAAATCGTCCGAAAGCCCTTCGCCGATTCCGTAGAGCCGCTTCGTCGCATCGGACTCTTTGCTGATGTCCACCGCGTCCGGCGCTTCCGACTGCATGCGGAACGCCAGCTCATAGGAGGCGAGGCGCGCTTCCAGATCGGAGTCGAACGGGCGCGAAGCCAGATGCTTGCGGTCCAGATCGCCAACGAAATCCAGCGTCGCCCGTTGGGTTGCGCCGCTAACGCCGTCTGGCGTCGCCAGATCCAGGATCGGGCTGGAACCCGCGCGAAACATCGTGCCCTGGTGCACGGCCGGAAGGAATCCCGCGCCATAACCCTGCGGGCCGCACTTCATTGCGCCGTCCGTCATCACAACGAACGCGGGCAGATTTTCATTCTCCGAACCGAGCCCGTACACCACCCATGCGCCGAGGCTGGGCTTGCCCGGGAATTGCGATCCGGTGGCATGCAGGTACATCGCCGGCGCATGGTCAAACGCATCGCCGTGGCATGATCGCACAAGGGCAAAATCGTCGGCATGGGCGGCCATATGGGGAAACAGATCTGATATCTCAAGGCCCGATTGGCCATGCTTCCGGAACGGCCACGCGCTGCCACGGGCCAGCGCTTTCGTAAAGTCGATGCGGCTGGTCTTCAGACCCTTGACGAAACTGGCCGGAAGAGTCTGGCCCGAGATGCGGGTCAACTCCGGCTTCGGGTCCCACGTGTCCACGTGGCTGACGCCGCCGTGCATGTAGAGATAGATGACGGATTTCGCCTGCGCCGCCTGATGCGGCGCTTTGGGAGACAGCGGGCCGCTTCCCGCGAAGGCCCCCGGCAGTAGAGACGTTGCCGCCGCGGCCCCAAAGCCGCGCCCGGCCGAAGCGAGAAAATCACGACGGGATTTAGTCGACATAAAGAAACTCATTCAGATTGACCAACGCTCGTACCAGCTCGGCCATTGCCGCTTCGCGACCGCCGGCATTGCCGCTCTGCTCTTTAACGAAGGCGATGGCACGGTCACTCTCGGCGGCGCTGGGCTCTCGCGCGAGAATCTTCTTCCACGCAGTTTGAACTGCCGCCGCGTCGCCGGGCTGTTCTTCCACCAGCTTGGCGGCCATCGCGCGTGAACGGCCCATCGTCAGGGATCCATTGAAGAGCGTGAGAGACTGCGGAGCCGTCGTGCTGGAATCGCGACGCGGACACGTCAACATCGAATCCGGCGCATCGAACACCTCCATCATTGGAAGGCGAAACGTCCGCTTCTGGATCAGGTAGATGCTGCGGCGGCTGTGTTCGGAATCGTCCGCGGTCAGCACCCAGGCGTCGTCGGGCCGCTGTGTAAGATTCTCTTTCTCCTCGTCAGTCAGCGGCGGAACCACGGGACGGCCTCCGCGCTTCGGGTTCAGCGAACCGGTGACCAATAGCATCGAGTCGCGAATTTCATCGGCATTCATCCTGCGCCGCGAGAAGTGCGACAACAGAAGATTCGTGGGATCGCGATCCACCGATTGCTTCGATGGATTCGACTGCTGGCGATACGCCGCGGAATTCATGATCACGCGATGAAGGTGCTTGACGGACCATCCGTTGGATACGAACTCCGACGCCAGCCAGTCCAGCAGTTCCGCGTGCGTCGGCTGTCCGCCACGTGTTCCGAAATCGCTGGGTGTCGCCACCAATCCACGCCCGAAGTGGAACTGCCAGACGCGGTTCGCCATCACGCGGGCCGTCAGCGGATTGCCGGCATTCGCGATCCATCCGGCCAGCGCGGTCCGCCTGCCCGTGGTGGGCATCAGTGGGATCGGCCCCGTGGTCTCGCGTTTCTCTGCTGGCGGTGGAACCTCGCCGCCTCCGAGAACGGAGAAGAATCCCGGCTGCACTTCGCGCGCGGGATTCGATCCGCGGCCCGGCAGGAAAGTGCGTGGCGCAACGTTCCAGGAATCGCCCAGTCCGCATGCGAACGGTTTCGACGTGTATCCCGCGTACATCTTCACCAGCGCCTTTTCGATGCCGTGCAGCGACGCCGTTTCCTGGGTCGTCATGCAGGCGCGAATCTCCTCGTCGCCGACACGCGCCTTATCCGCAAACTCCGTCGCCAACTCGCGCTGCCGCTGGGTCCGCTTGCCGTCACCAATGCGCAGCGCCTCCTGCGCATCTTCGGGAAGCCCGCTCAGCTTCGCCGACATCACCTGATCCTTGCAGCGCGCCTGGACAGCGCGGATCTGATCGCCAAGCTCACGCAGCTTCCATTCCCGAACGCTTTCGGAAACGTCGTAGCCCAAGGAGCCAAGCCGGTTCAGCGCAACCTTCCGCTTCACCGCCGGAGCGAAGACGGCGCGAAGCCGGTAATAATCTTCCTGCGAGATCGGGTCGAACTTGTGGTCGTGACACCGGGCGCAGCCCGCGGTTAAACCAAGGAACACGGACGACGTGGTATCCGCATAGTCGGTCAACGATTCTTCGCGGTTGATATCCGCCTGATCCGGAAACAGGTCGCGATTCGGCCCGACACAATAGAGCCCGGTGCCAGTCTGCGCCACCGGATCTTCGGGAGCCAGTTCGTCGGCCGCGATCTGCTGGCTTACGAATTGATCGTAGGGCTTGTCCTCGTTGAACGAATCCACCACCCAGTCCCGATACCGCCACGCATCGTGTATGTAGCCGTCAAGCTCAAACCCCGCCGTATCGGAATAGCGCACCAGATCCAGCCAGTGGCGGCCCCACTTTTCGCCGTAGTGCGGCGACGCCAGCAGCTTGTCCACCAGCTTCGGCCACGCGTCCGGGGAGGCGTTCCCGGCGAATTCGCGGATCTGCTGAATCGACGGCGGCAGGCCCAACAGATCGAGATAGGCCCGCCGCGCAAGCGTTTCCGGCTTGGCAGGTGCAGATGGTGCGAGCGAATCTTTTCGCAGGCCATCGAGGATGAACTCGTCGATCTCGTTGCGAACCCACGGGCTGCCGGATTTCGGCACTTCGGGACGGCTTACTTTTTGAAACGCCCACCACGTCACCGCAGGGGCCGCGCTGACGGTTGAGTGTTCCGGCCACGCCGCGCCTTCGCCGATCCAACTGCGCAGCACCGCCACTTCTTCGCTGCCCAGCGCCTTGGTCGGCGGCATGGCAAGCTTCCCTTTGCGCTCCACCGCCGCGATCAGCTTGCTGGAGTCCGGATTGCCCTCGACGACGACGGTTCCGCCCGCTCCGCCCTTCAGCATCGACGCGCGACTGGTTAAGTCGAGCTCCGACATTGCCATCGCCTTCGTGTGGCATTGGTAGCAATTGGCGCTAAGGACTTTGATCGCCTTTGAAGCCGTATCGTCGGCGGCCAGCGCCGGCAGGGCGGTTGAAGCGACAAACAGTGCCGCGATGCGACGCACTACGCCTGCTTCCTATCGCCGCGCGGCGGATGTTCCCGCGGTGATTGCCTTGATCTCGGTCATGACGTTCTCCGGTTCAAAGACGCTGGCCCAGTCTGGCTGGAACAGCTTCTTTTTGCCTCTTTCAATCGCCATCAGGGCGCCATCGGAAAACGGCGACCCAATGTAGCCGAACAGGATTCCGATATTCACCTTGATATGACCCAGGATAAACTCCCGCGCCGCTTCCTCTGGCACGCCGCGCTTCACCGCTTCGTCAATGGCTTCGCGGATGACGGTCATGCACGTTGCGGCAACGGTTTCCGAAAGTGCCGGCTCCAGAATCGCCATCTGCTCCACCGTCACCCGGTACGAATTCATCACGGGCGCGAACATCTGGCGGGCGATGTCTTCGCCGCGCGCGTAGTCCTCCTCCGGGCCTTGCATCAACGCGCAGACGATGTGCTGCTTCGCCTTGATCGCGCCGAAAAAGTCCAGTTGCGCTTCGCGGTCCGTCTCGTCGTGCACGACGGGCGGATGGCACGGGTGCGTGATGAAGTAGGTGATGCCGGCCCGCTCCGGCAGTTCGCCACCGTAGGGGGCGGCGGGGTCCAGGCAGATCACCATGGCTCCCGGCTTCAGCCCAGGCACGATTTTCGGCGCGATCTTCCCGATCAGCGCATCCGGCAGAGCGAGAATCGCAACGTCGGCCACGGCGACGGCGTCATCATGCGGAGTGACTGTAAGGCTCCGCGACGCGAGGCGCTCCACACCGTCGGGGCTAACCTCGACATAGAGCATCTCATGCTTTGAGCCTTTGAGGTTGTCGGTAATCCGGCAGCCCATCTTGCCGCCCGCGCCGAAAAGGGCGATCTTCACAGTTTTGCGCGCTCCATTGGTCTAATGAGTATATCACCGACGCCGTTCGAGAACGCCAGCGACACGATTTTCGTTAGGATTCAGCCTAGGAAATCCTTCATTTTTATCCGTACAATACTCACATGAAGATGTCGATACCCGCACTGCTGTTACTGGTTCTGGGCCTTGGCAGCCCATATGCAATTGCCCAGAGCGCGAAAGTCCTGACGATTGACGATGTCATCTCGCTCCATAAGGCTGGCATAGAAGAGAGCATCATCGTTGCCCGGTTGGCCAAACAAGCGCAACCCTACGACCTGGGAACAGACGAGTTGCTTAAGCTAAGCGCGGCTGGCGTTTCGAGCAACGTCATCAAAGCGATGATGACTTCCGGGGCTCCGGCGGCGGCCCCCACTGCGGCAGCGGCGCCGGTGGCCCGCGAAGTCGGCGCCTACTTTAGGGATAAGGCAGGTGAATGGCAGGATGTCCCGGCAGAAGTCGTGAACTGGAAGGAAGGCGGATTCTGGAAGAGCACGGCCACGGCTGGGGTGATCAAGAAGGACCGGAACGGGAACATAAACGGCAGTACAAGTAAGACCCGGTTGACGAAGCCGGTTACGTTCCTGATTGTCGCGCCCGAAGGCGTCGACATCAACGAATACCAACTGCTGAACCGGCGCGAAAACAAGAACTATCGCGAGTTCCGCATCATGACTGGCGGTGTCATCAATTCAAGCGGCGGAGCCAATCGAGACGTGACGGCGTTCACTGGCAAGAAAATCTCGCCTCGCCAGTTTGAAATCGTGCTGCCGGAGGGCATGGCCACGGGTGAGTATGGCTTCATGCCACCGGGCGCCCTAGTGTCCGCGTCAGCCTCCTCTGTTGGCAAGGCGTACACGTTCAGCATCATCGAGTAGGAGGTTATTCCCGGTCCTGAAACGATTCTGCGCCGGCATAGCGGTGATACTGGCGGTCGGTTTCCGCGTGCTAACTGTTCTCCATCCGCCCGCGCTTGATGGCGCCGAATAAGTCAGCGCCTCCGACCTGGCCGCCCTTGAGGAGAATTTCTCCGCCATCGACCTGCGGATCGTCCGACCAGATGCGGCACAGCGGTGAGCCGGGTGCGAACGGCCGCAGCAGAGTAAGTGCCTTGATCCGCAGTGCACGTCCCCCGTGACCGGAAGTATCGCCTCCGGCGATCACAGTCCGGCGTACGGCACAACTTCGCACCAGCTGCGACGTTAGTTGTCCCAACCGCTGGCCCAGCCGTTCCGCGAGATCGCCGGCATCTGAAGCCGCGACGATAGAACCGGGGCCGGTCGCCGTATAGATCACAGGGCTGCCTCCGCTGCGTAAGATACCTTCCGCCTCCTGCACGATGTGGAGAAATTCGGACTCGTCCTCGACCACCCGCACCGGGTCCGCGAATACGCCAGTGAACCCGTTCTGCAAAGACCATTTGATCTGCGACGCCGTTCCGGGTGAGCAACTTCCCGACACTATCAACAGACGGTCGGCTTCGCCGGGATCGTGTACCACCGGCGCTTCCGGCACCATCCCCAGCGAGTCCCACCACTCCAGCAGAGCGTACTCAACGCCTGACGAGCCCGCGACGAAGCTGGATCCAGACGGCCGCCGTTCCCATATCGCGCGGCCTGCTTCGCGAAGGCTTTGACGGTCGAGGGTGTCGAAAAGAACGATCTCCCGTCCCTCGTCGCGAAGCCGCTGGTATTCCTGAGTCGCGCGCCCGGCTTGCAGGGAAAGAATGTCGACCAGCGCGGTACTCAAGCTTGTCTGATGCGCCAGGTGCAGGCGAAGGTCGCTTTCCCGCATCGGCGTAATCGGATGGCGCGACATCGTGGGATGCCGGTCGATGCGGTAGTGGATGCCTTCGGCGGTGGCGAAGAGGTTGCCGAAAAGCAGATAGCGTTTCAGCACTGGCGCGCCGACAACCATGGGTACGGCCGCACCGCCGAAAACCTCGCGGCCCAGTTCCACCGCGCACCCGATATTGCCGCGCGAGGGCGAGCTATCGAACGTGGAGCAGACCTTGTAATGGCAGACGGGCGCTTCCAACGCCTTCAACGCCCGAAACACAGGAGGAAGGTTCTGTTTCATCCATTCCGGCGTTTGAATGCGGCTCATACCGGCGACGCCGACGGCGCGGCATCCGGGGAAGCGGGCGAGGTCCGACGGAGCGGGCGCTTCAAGAAACAGAACCGTGGAAATGCCGCGCAGGGCAAGCGCTTCCATAGCGTCGGTGGACCCGGTGAAGTCGTCACCGTAGAACGCAAGGAGAAGGCCGCTGGTCGGTCCGCCGCTCATCCCGGATATTTTTCCAGCGCCTGCCGCAGCTCCGCATGCGAGGCGGCATAGTCAGATATAGGCACGCCCGACATCGCCGCTTCCCACGCCTGACGAATCGCCCGCACGCC
>JBGTFZ010000112.1:0-72583 GCA_041746955.1 Bryobacteraceae bacterium | reverse complement strand
GAACTCGGAAGGAGCCTTCGCGATCACTACATGGCTGGCGCGATGGACCGGCTTCAGCCCCAGATCGCCCACTTGCCAATAGAAAAATTCCTCCGATTCGGGAAGCTTGCCGGCTGGGTATTGCCGCAGGTAGTTCATGATTTGCGGAGATGTCCAGCGGACGAAGTTCGGACTCGCCTCGTGTACAATCAGCCCGTAGCACCAGGCAATGACATTGGAATGATACAAGCGCGGCAGAACGGGTTTGCGGCCCCACTTCTACTGGCCATCGTCGCCGGAGCAACGGTGGGGGTCGGACTTTATACGTTCGGTTATGCGCAAGGTGCCTCTTATATGACCGACAACCCGCAGGCCTGTGCGAATTGTCACGTGATGCGGGAACAGTTGGAGGGCTGGCGCAAGTCGAGTCATGGAAAGGTAGCAGTGTGCAATGACTGCCATACTCCTCCTGGATTGGGGCCGAAGTACGTCACCAAAGCTATCAACGGCTTTTTCCACTCGCTTGCATTTACTACCAATCACTTTCCGGACCAGATCCGCATCACGCCGCGCAACTTCAGGGTCACGGAGTCTTCGTGCCTGAAGTGCCACTCCGACCTAGTAGATGGCATTCGTGGCACTCGCACTGACGGCTCCGATGTGAGTTGTATCACCTGTCATCGCAGCGTCGGCCACATGTAAGGGAGAACAATGGCTGATAACCAAGCACCAACAGGGTGGAACACGAAGAAAGTCTTACTGATCATCGCAGGCGTCGCCGTGCTTACCATTGCGGTAGCGGCACTGCTTGTGAACATCTTCGAGCGCAAACAGGAGAGCCGAAATCCCTTCTTCAGGGTGGTGGAGTTGACCGACGACGTCGACGATCCGGCAGTCTGGGGCAAGAACTTCCCACTTCACTACGACTCCTACAAGCGCACTGTCGACCAAGAGCGAACTCGCTACGGAGGATCGGAAGCTCTCCGGCGTCTGCCGACTAAGGTTGATCCGCGCAGCGTCGTTGCGCAGAATAAGCTAGAAGACGATCCTCGACTAACAACTATATGGGCGGGCTACGCATTCGCGACCGATTTCCGCGAGGAACGCGGACATGCCTACATGTTAGTCGACCAGCGGAACACCCGCCGCGTACTTGAATTCAAACAGCCCGGAACATGCTTGAATTGCCATGCTTCCACTTACACGACGATGAAGGAACTGGGCAACGGCGATCTTACGGCGGGTTTCGAAAAGATGAATCAGATGAGTTATAGCGATGCGACGAAGCTTGTGGAGCATCCGGTGAGTTGCATTGACTGTCACGACCCAAAAACAATGCAGTTGCGGATTACACGTCCGGCGTTTATGGAAGGCATGCGTGTTTTTAAGGCATCAACGGGCATTCAGGACTTTGACGTCAACCGGGATGCGAGCGCTCAAGAGATGCGCTCGTATGTGTGCGGTCAGTGCCACGTAGAGTACTATTTCAAGGGGCCTGAGAAGCGCCTCACTTTCCCCTGGCAGAAGGGTTTAAAGGTAGATGACGCTCTTGCCTACTATGACGAGGTGAAACACGCAGACTGGGTCCATGCCGATACAGGGACACAGACCCTAAAGGCACAGCATCCTGAGTTCGAGATGTATAACCAGGGTGTGCATGCGCGTTCTGGAGTGGCTTGCGCAGACTGTCACATGCCGTACAAGCGGGAGGGTGGCCTCAAGATCAGTGATCATCACGTTCGGAGTCCGCTGCTGAACATCAATCGTGCCTGTCAGGGCTGTCATCACTTCAGCGAACAGGAGATGAAGAGTCGCGTGGAAACCATCCAGAGGAGGTTCGCGCATTCGCGCGACGTCGCCATGAATGCTGTCGTGGATTTGATCGCTGACATCAAGAGTGCCCGAGCGGCTGGGAAAACGGAAAAGGACCTTGCCGCGTCCAGAGACCTGCACCGCAAATCCCAATTCTTCCTGGATTACGTCGAGGCGGAGAACTCGATGGGCTTTCACGCTCCTGGGGAAGCGCTGCGCGTGCTGGCGGACGCGACCGACATGGCCCGCCGAGGCCAGCTCGCTCTTCGCGGCTTCATCAGTAGTCCTACGAAACAACCTGCACCCGCTAACGAACGCGTGCAGGACTTGAGTAGCAAAGGAACTCGTTAGCTCACTTCGGAAGGTCCAGCTAGAACCAAGCGGCAATGTGATTTCGGCTAAGTCAATTTCGTGATGAAGGGACTTGGTTTCAGTGGCTTTTGCTAACACGCGGAAATGGTCGTTCAGACCAATCCAGTCCTCACGTCAGCGAAGAACCTGGGCAAGTCCCGGCAGAGCGACCGGAGGCCCGGGCGTGAGATCGACCAGCAACGGCACATCCACGTTCCGGCAAACCGAATCCGAGCATGCCTGCCCGCGCACCCTGATGACAGTCTTCGGGTCCGACGCCTTGGCGGGAGCGGCTAGGGTCGCCTGTTTCGAGAACCCGTAGCTGTACCACTGGATATCCGGCTTCGAGAAATCTTCGGGCGCTGTCTGCCGCCATGGGCCGGCGATGGTCAACCCTTCGGTCACCACGACGGTAGTCGGCTTCTCGGAACCCAACGACATCCTGCCCTGCAACGCGGCCGTCTGCCTCTGCTTGTTGTCCATGGAGAACGTATGCCATCCAGGTTCCGGCTGGATCTCCACCACTAGGTGCGATCCGGTAAAGCGCGCACGGTAGGTCAGGCACAGCGTCTCGTCGTTCCGGATTTCCGCCGGGGCGCTCCACTCTCCGCCAAGCAGCATCAGCGCGATTGCAAGATTCATTTTCGAAAGCTCATCCTTGACGTCTTCAATTCCATTTTGACGGGCTGGCCGTCGCGAATCAGATCCAGTTGGGCGGAGTCGCCCGCCTTAGTTCGCAGCCGGATGAAAAGCTCCGGCGTGTCCGCCAAATCATCCTTGCTTTTTCCATCGACGGCGATGATGATGTCGCCCGTTCGAAGCTCGTGAAGCTGAAGCGCCTTGGCCATCGCGCTGACATACTTCACCTCGGCGGCGAACCCTTCGGGATCCAGCCCCAGCTTCCGCTTGTCTTCAACCGCCAGCGGACGCGTTTCAAAGTACACGCGCGGATCGACGGTCAACTGCTTGTAGCGAATGTCGGAGAACCACCACAACTTCGGCAGCGCCACGGCAAGGTCGACGATCTTGCCCTGCCGGACCACGGCCAACCGCATCGCTGTCTCGCTTCGCGGCAGCTTGTCGTAGGCATGCTGCAAGTCGGCGAAGGTCCACAGCACGGTATCGTTCAGCTTCGCGATGCGGTCACCGGGCAGCAGCCCGGCGTCGGCGACAGCACCCTTCGCTTCTTTCACTAGCAGGCCCTTCGGCACGTCAAGATAGACTCCGGCGGCACGTATGTCGGCGGGACGGAACATGTCCTGCGGCTTGTTCAACGTCCCTTCCAGTTCCTTGTGCTGCAAGTTGAAATCGCCGATCAGGTGGCATTCGACGCAACTGTTGCGGGCGTAGGTGCGCTCCACCAGGAGAGGAATGTCACGCGCGAACTTCGGCTGTGGCCGCGCGGCCTTCGGCAGTTTGCCCCTCTGGAACTGCTGGTGTAGCTGGAGGCCTTTCGACAGCGCAAGCTCCAGACTGTCGAGGCTAAGGTAAGTATCCTGCGAGGTGTCGCGTCCGCCGTAGCGAAGATAAATCTGCTCGTCGGCATTCAGAATGAAGAAGTACAGCGTGTTGTAGCGGTCGTATTCAAACAGGCCAATATCGACGTCGTCCATGCGCGCTATACGCACGCACACGTATTGCTGCATTAGTTTTCCACGGGGCGAATCGGGCGGCGACAGCACAACCTGTGCGTCGAAAACTCTGCCGGCGATTCAAGCCTCGCAGCGAAACTCCAGGAAGATCGGTTTGCCAGTGCGCTTGGCCTGCTCCCGGGCTTCCTTGTAGCTGTCCACCCAGCGTATTGCGTCCTGGGCGGAGGCGGCAAAAGATCCGAGACACGCGGCAAGCGCGGCGTAACGAAGCATATTTTTAGTTTATGCCGGCGTCCATCCCCGGCACGCCTTCGCATCGGTGGCTGGGATGGATATGATAGGTGGCCATGAACAAGACGCTATTAACTGTGTTGTTGACGTCAGCTGCATTCGCGGGCGCGCCGGGCGCTGGTGTGGAAGAAGCGGTGAAAGCCGCTGAGAAGTCCTGGGCCGACGCTGTAGTGAAGGGCGACACCGCCACGTTGGGGAAGATGCTGGCCGACGACATTGTCTACACCCATTCCGACACGCGCCCGGAAACGAAGATGCAGATCATCGACGGCTTCAAGTCGGGCGAGACGAAAATCAACGGCGTCGAATTTGCCGATTCGCGCTACCGCCAGTACGGCGACACAGTGTTGGCCAACCACAAGATCACCATCGACAATGCCAAAACTGGAAAGCTTACCCTGTTCGTCACTCACGTTTGGGTGAAGCAGCACGGAGCGTGGCAACTGGCGAACCGCCAGACCACCCGCTACCCGGCCAAATAGCCGGGTGAGTGGTGGAGGCGGGGGGAGTTGAACCCCCGTCCGAGAAGGCCTGTCCTGAAGAGCCTACGTGCGTAGCGCGGTTCGGTTGTTTCGGTCACGACCTAAGAACCGGCGAGAAAGCCGCAACCTAGTCCGGTTGAGTTTTGGCGATGCGGCTACGGACCGAAGAAACATCACCTATCCCGAATTAAGACGCCGTCCCCAGGCCATCGGGCTGACCCGGTTAGGCGGCATGCCTATTTAATTAGGCAGCGTATGCAAACTGCGTGTTGGCAGTTATGGTTTTCCGATCGTTTAACGGGAGCTCGGAACCCGGCACGCCTCTCCACGACGAATCAATCCCGTCGAAACCGTTGCGCCCCCTTCCAGCTTTCATTCTATCGCGGACGCGGCAGAGTCAGCGCCGAACACGTACGAACTCGGTTTCCAGCTTCGGATCGGCCAGGCGCACGCGCAGAAGGTTGCGCAGCACCAACTGCCCGGACTCCGACAGCGGTTGGCGCGCGACATAGGTCAGGCGGACCAGCACCAGCCCGTCGCGGAAGATCAGCTCCTTCGATTTCAGCGGCGTCGTGTCTTCGGGCCAGATGTTTTTTAGTGCGTTGTCCAGCCGCCCGCGGACGTCGTTTCGGATCTCCTCCAGATCGCGGATCAAAACCGGCGGTGGCAGTTGTGGCTGAGACCGCATCAGCCGGTCGCGCAGTTGAACCAGTTCGTCGGCGTTGGCGACGCGGCGGACCTGAATGGAAGTGTTCAGCCCGGTAAGCCGCGCGATCTCTTTCTCCGTTTCGCCGATCTGTGCGGCCGCGACGTCTTCCGTCACCACGAGGTTGACGAAAATACCTTCCTTCGTGACACTTTCATCGGAGGACACCAACGCCCTTGGATGAACTAGTTTCGGGATCAGGCGCGTCAGCGTTCCGCGGGCCATCGTCTCGTCTTTCACCTGCAGGAATCCGGTTACCAATGGCCGGCCAAGAAGTAGAAATGAGATTACGATTAATGCGATCCGGTACGGCAGCCGCCCGATGTGGCTGAGTTTCTCCGCAGTAACGAAACGCTCCATCAGATGGAACAGGTTGTCGTGCGCGCCAGCCTCGCGAATGGCGGAATCGATGGACTCGCGAACGCCCTTCGCGTCCATCCGCGCAGCCAGAAAAAGGAAGAACGCGCTGGCGATGATGGCCGCAAGGTTGGTAAGGAAAAGAAGGAACGCTCCGGACATGACGTCGGCCTGAAAGCCGCTGCCGACGCCGAAACCGACAGTACACAAAGGCGGCAGTAGTGCTACCGCGATCGCAACGCCCGGAAGCGCCGTGACGCCTCCGCCGCCGCCGCCACGCAATAGCAGCAGCGTGCCCGCAAGGCCGGAGAACACCGCGACGCCAAGATCCAGCAGGCTAGGATGCGTGCGCGCAAGAATCTCCTGGGTGGGCGAGTGGAAGGGCAGCAGCCAAACCAGGAGAGCCGAAAATCCAACCGAGCCGATGATGCTGAGAGTGAGATTCGCCGCCGACCGCACGGCCAGATAAATGTCGCCCGCCGCCAACGCCAAACCCGCCGCGACAATCGGCGCCATTAGCGGCGAGATCAACATGGCGCCAATGATCACCGCCGGACTGTCCAGAATCAGTCCCAGCGTGGCGATGCCCGCGCCAAGCAGAAGCTCCATCCAATAGTTCAGATCCCGCAAATCGGCGCCTTTGAAGACGCTCATGTAGATCTGCAACCGGTCGGCGCGGTTGATACCAAGCACCCGGTTCAAGTTCAATCGAGGGATGGGTTTCTTCTCTTCGGGTGTGGTGTTCACGGATTTAGACGGGACGCTACTGGACCACGATAGCTATTCCTGGGAGGCTGCGCGGCCGGCGTTGGACGAGTTGCGCGCCTGCGGGATTCCCTTGGTCATCGTGACGAGTAAGACGCGCATCGAAGTGGAGGAGTTGCGGACTCAACTCGATCTGCGCGGCGAGAACATCACCGAGAACGGCTCCCGCTCCCGCAGCTACGAATGGATTTGCCAGCAGCTCCGCGAAGCCAGCGCTGCGACGGGTGTTGCGGTGCGGGGCTTTCACGAGATGACGCCGCAAGAGATCTCCACGCAGGCCGGCCTTCCGGTGCCGGCGGCCCAGAGCGCGGCCCGTCGCGAAAACTCCGAGCCGTTTCAGATTCTCGCTGAATCGCGCACTCAGTATCTTCTGCGGGAACTGGAGCGCCGCGGCCTGAACTGGACGAGAGGAGGACGATTTCACCATGTGTTTGAGTCCGGCGGCAAGGGTGAGGCGGTACGGCGAATCCTGGACCAAAATCCCACCGCTGCAAGTCTGGGGTTGGGCGACGCGCCGAACGATATCAGTTTCCTACGCGAGGTTGGGGAAGCGGTGATCGTCCGCTCGCCCCGTTCTGATGAGATGTCTGCCGCCCTTCCGCAGGCGGCGGTTACTGAGTGGCCTGGACCGCGCGGCTGGAATGAGGCGGTGCTTTCGTTCCTGCGCCGGCGGGAAGCATCTGGACATCTTCGGTGATGGCAAGCAGCCGTTCATACACGTCGGGAACTGCCGAGGCAACGCGATTCCAGTTTGGAATCTGCGGCGCGCCAAGGGGATCTTCCATGTAAGACTTTGCGGCCTCGCGAAGCGCCGTGGCGAAGACGCCCACAGCCATGTCTTCGGCATGCCGGTCGAACCGCAGGCCGTTCAGCACGGCGTCGGCATGATACCGGCGGATCGTGTCCTGCGCGAAGCGAATGTAGTAAACCAGCAGGCCGTTGAACTGGTCGGCCGTCAGCACAAAGCCTTCCTGGGCGATCGAACGGAACAGGCTGGTGGCGATATCGCGCGCCATTCGGCGCAAGCCCTTTTCCGGATCGCCGGCCGAAAGATCCTGATGCTTGTGCTCATAGTTGTCGGCGATATCGACTTGGCAAACGCGCAGGGGGCTGACGTTTCGAAACACCTCGCTGAGCACTCCCACTTCCAGGCCCCAGTGGCTGGGAATGCGAATCGTGCGCGCCAAGTCGGCTTGCATTGCGAACTCACCCGCCAGCGCGTACCGGAAGCTGTCGAGGAAGCGAAGGTACGGAATCTCCGGTGTCATGCCCTGAATAGCCCGCACCAGCGGCGTGAAGAAAAGGCGGGTCACGCGCCCGTGAAGAGTGTCCGATACGCGGGCGTAGAAGCCCTTGTTGAATTCGAATCCAAGGTTGGGATGGGCGACGGGCCAGACTAGCCGAGCGAGAATTTCGCGCGTGTAATTTTGAATGTCGCAATCGTGCAGCGCGACCACGTCGATCTTCTCGTCGGTAAATAGCGAGCCGAAGGCAAACCAGCAAGCCCGGCCTTTGCCGGGACCGCCGGGATCTACGTCGTTCTTCTTCAGAAGCGCAAGCAGCTCCAGCATGCGCGGATCTTCCAGCCAAAGCGGCGTCACCGGCACCTGAAATCCTTCGAAGAAGGTTCGGGCGTGTTCGTACTGTTCGCGGCTGGCATCGCCGATCACGCAGACGATACGCGAGAGATAGTTGACCGGACGAAGCTGCTCTACTATCTGCGCCATCGAAGAAGACTCAAATTCCCGGTAAAGCGCCGGCAGCACCAGGCCGATGGGATTGGCGCGGTTGAATCCACGGAGGTCGCCCTCCAGGCGCTCAAGACCTCCAGGCGTTAGCCGGTGAAGGGTGGAGATGATTCCGGGCTGAAAGAAGTCGGCCATCACTCTAGTCTAGGGAACGTGCCCAGTGCCCGCCAAGCCGGGCCGTGATAGTTTCGTGTTTTGTGAAACGCCGGCGCGCAATTCAGGCTCTGGCTGCCGCACCCGCGGCGGCGCAGGAGGTTGTTTCGACAGGCGCGGAGGCCGTAGCATCGCCCGCTCTGTCGTTCTTCAACGCCAGCGAAATGGAGGCTCTCTACGATCTGTGCAAATTGATCCTGCCCGCGCTGGGCGGCCGCCCTGGAGCGATTGAGGCGGGCGTCCCGCAGTTTCTCGACTTTCTTCTGTCTAAGTCTTCAAAAGCGGACCAGCGTCTTTACCGCGCGGGTATGGCCGCATGGGCAAATACTTCGCGCCGCACGCAACTGCTGAAGCAGTTCGAGCAAGCCTGGACCTACGACACACCGGCTGATTCGGCGCTGATTTTCCCGCGGCGCTTGAAGGACGACGTCCTGCGGGCCACATTCAATTCGCGGGAATGGCTGTCTGGCCGCCGGGGCGGCGGAACCGGCTATTACTGGAAGCCGTTCGATTGATGGCAAGAACATTTCCGGTGGTAATTGTCGGATCGGGCGCCGCAGGAGGAATGGCCGCGTGGGCCCTCACGCAACTCGGAATGGAGTGCTGCCTTCTCGAAGCCGGTCCGTTAATCGACATCGACAAGCAGCGCGAACTGCGCGCAGTGTTCGACCTGCCGTTCCGTGGTTTCGGAACGCCGGAGCGCTTTCTGCACGTCGTGCAGGCTTCGGAGTTCGACGAAAACCTTTGGGCCGGCGAGAAAGAGAATCCGTACAGCTATCCTCCCGGCGACCCCTACTATTGGGTGCGCATCCGCATGGCCGGCGGAAGAACGACGCGCTGGGGCCGCGCCTCCTGGCGGCTTTCCGATCTCGACTTTCAGGCCAAGGACCTTGACGGGTTCGGCGAGAACTGGCCTTTGAAGTATGACGACCTTGCGCATTTCTACGACCGGGCGGAGACTCTGTTTTCCGTCCAGGGCCGCAATGAGGGCATCCCGCAATTGCCGGACGGCAAGCTTCTGCCCGATGAATCGCCCGACTCTCCGGCGAATCAGCGATTCATCGCCGCAGCGGCGAAGCGGGACATCCGGATTACCAAACCAAGGCGCGCAACCGGGACGCTGGCGTCCAGCCTGAACTTGCTGCTTCCCGCCGCTGTCGAATCGGGCAAGCTGAAGCTGGTTACCAACGCCGTGGCGCGGGAAGTGACGATCGACCCCGTATCGGGACGCGCAAACGGCGTCTCGTTCGTAGACCGCCGCTCCCGCCGCGAGTTTCATGTCGCGGCAGAGGCCGTCATCCTGGGCGCTTCCACATTGGAATCGACGCGGCTGCTGCTGAACTCGAAATCGACGCGCTGGCCCGAAGGGCTGGCGAACGCACGTGGCACGCTGGGCCGCTATCTTTTCGACCAGTTCTATGTGAAGAGCGTTGTGCAGGCAATCGTGCCGGAAGCACGAGCGTCGCGCGGCCAGTCCCGGGTTACCGGAGGCGCGGGGTACATCTGCCGCTTTCGCAACCTCCGGCGGAACGAGAAGCATCCCTTCCTTCGCGGCTACGTCTACGACTTCAATTCCGGAAGCACACCGAATCCGAAGTACATTCGCGGCGTTGGCGAGGGCATGCTTCGCGAACTCAGCGATCTTCAGAGTGCCGGGTTTTCGCTGACGACGATGGGCGAGGTCCTTCCACGCTACGAAAACGTGGCGTCGATCAATCCGAATCTACGCGATGCCTGGGGCATTCCGTCGCTTCACGTAGTGCATCGCTACACGGACAACGAGCACAAGATGGCGGAGGATTCGCGGCAAGTGGCCGATGAGTTGTGCCGCGAAGCCGGGTTCGAAGTACTGGAATCGCATGCGCAGATGGTGCCGCCGGGTGAGAGCATACATGAGCTGGGCGGCTGCCGTATGGGCGGCGATCCGAAAACGTCGATGCTGAACCGCTGGAACCAATGCCACGAGATTCCGAATCTGCTTGTTGTAGACGGCTCTTGTTTCCCAAGCGGCGGCGCGCAGAATCCCACACTGACGATTCTCGCCCTTAGCCTTCGCGCGGCGGAGCATTTGGCGGATACGATGAAGCGTGGCGATGTGTAGCGCGATCCTGATTCTTCTTCTGGCGCAACAGCCGTTCTTCCGTCAGGCCGAAGCGGACGCGCCAAAGCAGCCGATCCCGTATTCGCACAAGCTGCACTTGTCTAAGGGGCTGGAATGCAACGCGTGCCATACGAATGCCGACCCCGGCGATTCAATGGGCATCCCGAAAGTGGCGGCGTGCATGACGTGCCACACGAAGATCAAGACGGACTCGCCGCACATCCAGGAACTGGCCAAGGCCGCCGCCGAGAAGCGCGAGATCCGCTGGAAGCGGGTGTATCAAACGCCCAGCTACGTCTACTTCTCACATCGGCTTCATGCCGAGGCGGGATCGACGTGCGAATCTTGTCACGGCGCCGTGCGGGAGCGCGATGTCCTGTTCAAGGAAGGCGACATCAGCATGGGCGGGTGCATGACGTGCCATCAGCAAAAGAAGGCTCCGAACGATTGCAACGCGTGCCACGAACCCCGCTAGGGCCCACAGCCCGATAGAATAGCCGCTTATGTCCAAAACGTTGGAAGGCAAGACAGCGGTAATTACCGGAGGCAGCAGGGGACTGGGCCGCGCGATGGGAATCGCCTTGGCCGCCGAGGGCGCAAAGGTAGCGCTGGTGGGGCGGGATCGCGAAGCGCTGGAGGAATCCGCGCGTCAGGTGGGCGAGGGTGCAAGCGTGCACGTTGTGGATGTCACGTCGGAAAGTGAAGTTGCAGCGTTCGCCGCGCAGTTCGACAAAGTGCAGATCCTGGTGAATAACGCCGGAGTGAATCTGCGAAAAAACCTGATCGAGTTCACGCTTGAGGAATGGCGCAACGTGATGGATGCGAACCTGACCAGCGTCTTTCTTATGTGCCGCGCCATCGTTCCGAAGATGACCGGGCACGGCTATGGCCGCATCGTGAACATGACGTCGATCATGAGCCATGTTTCGCTTCCCGGCCGCACCGCATACTCATCGTCGAAAACGGCCCTGTTGGGCCTGACGAAAGCTTTGGCGTTGGAACTGGCGGGCGACGGAATTACCGTGAACGGCATCTCGCCCGGTCCTTTCGCCACCGAGATGAACACGGCGCTGATGAACGACGCGGAGAAGAACGCGCAGTTTCTATCGAAGCTTCCGGTGGGGCGCTGGGGCGATCCGTCGGAAATTGGGGCGCTTGCCGCCTACCTTTGCTCGCCGCAGGCGGGCTACATCACGGGAACGGACATCCTGATCGATGGCGGCTGGACTGCGCAGTAGGCTCGCGCTCATCGCGGCTCTGCTGGCCCTCGCCGGGTGCCAGCGGCAGCACAAGCGCACGATCGCCGTCGTTCCGAAAGCCACGTCGCATCTGTTCTGGGTGAACGTCGAAAAGGGCGTGCGCGCCGCTGGAGAAGACCTGGACGTCGAGGTGCTGTGGAATGGCGCGCCGGCCGAGACGGACTATGCGAGGCAGGTGCAGATTCTCGATTCGATGATCAGCCGGCGAGTGGACGGGATCGCCGTCGCCGCGACCGAGCGAAAGATCCTGGTCTCGACGATCGATCGCGCCATGGCGGCAAGGATTCCGGTAGTGGTTTTCGATTCTGGCGTCGACACGGAGAACATCACTTCGTTTCTCGCAACCAACAACTACGAAGGTGGCGCGATAGCGGCGCGCGAGCTCGCAAAGGCCGTTGGCATCCAAGGCGACATTGGATTGTTGATGCACGCGCCGGGCTCGACATCGACCATGGACCGCGAGAAGGGCTTTGAGGAAACGCTGGCCAAGGAATTTCCCCAGTTGAAGATCACCACCCGGCAGTACTCCATGTCGGATCGAGCAAAGGGCCGCGCGTCCGCGGAGAACATGCTGACCGCGAATCCACGCCTGGCTGGAATCTTCGCTTCGGCGGAGCCCGGCTCTGTCGGAGCGTCGCTGGCGATCCGCGCTCGCGAACGTGTGGGCCAGGTGAAACTGGTGACGTTCGATTCCAGCGACACGCTGGTGGAGGACTGCCGCACGGGCGTCATCCAGGCAATGATCGTGCAGGACCCTTTCCAGATTGGCTATCAGGCGGTGAAGACCGTCGTGGATGCGCTGGACGGCAAGTCGCCGCCGTCGCGAATCGACCTTAGCGCCCAGGTGCTGCATCCGCCAGACTGCGCGAAGCCGTGATCGTCGTCCGTCACGAAGTCCTGCTGGACTTTGCGCGCCGTCTGCTGGAAGCCGCGGGTGTTCCCGCAGCGAATGCGGAACTGACTGCGCGGATGCTGCTGGCGGCTAACTTGCGCGGAATCGATTCGCACGGTGTCCATCTGCTGTCGTATTACGTGAAGCAGATTGAGAGCGGACAGGTCAGCCCCACAGAAGAGGGCCGCGTCGTCAGCGAGTCCGGAGCCTGCATGGTCTACGACGGGCGCAACGGATTGGGGCAGGTGACGGCGCAGCATTGTTGCACGCACGCGTTGCGGCTGGCGAGCCTTCACGGCCTTGCGATGGTGACCGCGCGGGAGACGAATCATTTCGGCGGATGCTTCTGGTGGGCTCGTCAGCTTGCGCGCGAGGGCTGCCTGGGTCTGGTTTTCTGCAACGCGTCGTCCCTGGTTGCACCCTGGCAAGGGAAGGAAAAGCGCTTCGGGACCAATCCGATCTGCATGGCCGTTCCGCCGTCTGGGAACGATGGCCAGGAACCCTGGCTGCTGGACATGGCAACGACCACCGTGGCGGCGAACAAAATCTTCAAGGCATGGATCAACCGCCAGCCGGACGTGCCCGCGGGATGGGCCATGGACGCCGACGGTGCGCCGACCACGAATACAGAAGCCGCCTATACGGGCCTGGTGATGCCGCTGGGCGGGTACAAGGGATATGGGCTGGCGATGATGGTGGAGGTTCTCTCGGCGGTCCTCAGCGGCGGAGCGCTGTCAACCGAAGTGGGCGGCATCCGCTTCACCGACCGTCCTGTGCGCGTAAGCCACGCGTATCTAGCGATCGACATCCGAAGGTTTCTCCCTCTCGACGATTTCAACGATCGAATCGGGAAGCTAGTGTCGATGATGAAGTCGTCCGCGCCGGGCAGCGGATTCGACGAGGTATTGGTGCCGGGCGAACCGGAGAAAAGGATCGAGCAACAGCGGCTTAGCGAGGGGATTCCGATCGCCGAGGGGAACTGGCAGGACTTGGTCGAGGCGGCCGCGCGGCTGCGCGTAGCCCTGCCAGCCTGACCGCATATAATGTCGGCAGACGTCCTCTTCGTTTTCCCTGTACATGAAGCCAATCTGTTTTCTCCTTCTGGCCGCCCCGTGGGCGAGCGCACAACATCCCGCCGTCGGAAACCCGAATGCGGAAGGCGATTCTCTATACCGTTCCAACTGCGCGTTCTGCCATGGACTAAGCGGTAAGGGCGGACGAGGTCCGGATCTTACCGGGCGCCGCAACCATGGCAATACGGTTGGAGATGTAAAACGCGTCATCAGCCAAGGCATCCCCGGCAGCACGATGCCCGCATTCGCCAACTTTCTGGAAGACGAACTGGACCGTCTTGCCGAATACACGAACGCGTTCGCGAATGCCGGAGCGGATTCGCCGCCCCTGAGAGGCAATGCAGACGCGGGCAAGGGGATCTACGCGAAGTCCGGCTGCGCGGGCTGCCATGCAATTCAGAGCGAGGGCAGCGTCTTCGGCCCCGACCTTAGCCGCATCGGAGTGGCGCGGTCCGCCGGGTACATTCGAGAATCGATCGTCAATCCTTCCACGGATATTCCTCAGGAATGGGAGGGCGTCGTCGCGGTACTGAAGGACGGACGCAAAGTGCAGGGGTTGAAAGTGAACGAGGACACCTTCACGCTTCAGCTTCGCGATCAGGCTGGCAAATTCCGGATGTTCGACAAGCGCGCGGAGTTGCGGGAGGTGCAGGCGGCGCCGAAATCGTTGATGCCCGCGTACGCTCAACTTTCCGGTGCGGATCTCGACAACCTGTTGGCGTACCTGGACTCGTTGCGGGCGAACATCACTGCTACCGGACCGGCGAAGCGGGCCAAAGGAATTCACTAATGCGATTTGCACTCATCATTCTTGCGGCTACGCTTGCCGCGCCCGCGCAGGACGTGTCGTTCAACCGTTTGAAGAACGCTCTGGACGAACAGCAGAACTGGATGACGTACTTCGGAGACTACTCCGGCCGCCGGCATCGTGAGCTGAACCAGATCAACGCGTCGAACGTGAAGGATCTGCGCGTCGATTGGATCTTTCAGACGAACCAGCCCGGCGAGTTTCAATCCACACCTTTAGTCGTAGACGGCATCATGTACTTCACCGCGTCCGGCGGCGTGGCGTTCGCCATCGACGCCCGCAGCGGACGGCAGCTGTGGAAGTTCACTTACCCTGTGCCGAAAGGCGAGCTGCTGCCGAACGGCAACGTGAACCGCGGATTCGCAATTCTCGGCAACCGCCTGTTTATGACCACGCCGGACGCGCACATCCTGGCGCTGGACGCGCGCACGGGCCAAATGATTTGGAATGTCCAGATGGAGGACAACAAGAAAGGCTACGGCGCCACCGTTGCCCCCCTGGTGGTGAAGGACAAAGTTATCGCAGGAATCGGCGGCGGCGAATACGGAATCCGTGGCTTCATCGATGCATACGATCCGGCGACGGGCAAGCGTCTGTGGCGCTTCTACACGGTGCCCGAGCCGGGGCAGCCGGGCGGCGATACATGGTCCGGGGATTCGTGGAAGCGCGGCGGCGGACCCACTTGGATGACCGGCACTTACGATCCGCAGTTGGACACTCTGTACTGGTCGGTAGGGAATCCGGGTCCCGATCTCTACGGCGATGCTCGCAAGGGCGACAACCTTTACACTTGCTCCGATCTGGCGCTGAACCCGGATACAGGCGAGTTGAAATGGCACTTTCAGTACACGCCGCACGACACGCACGACTGGGACGCAAACCAAACGCCGATGCTGGCCGACATGGAATTTCAGGGCAAGCAACGGAAGCTGCTTCTTCACGCGAACCGCAACGGCTTTTTCTACCTGCTGGACCGCGTGACGGGTGAGTTCCTGATGGCGAAACCTTTCGTGAAGCAGAATTGGGCGCGGGAGATCGACGACAAGGGCCGCCCGGTGGAGATCCCGGCCAGTAAGCCGTCAAAGGAAGGCAGCAGCGTGTGCCCCGGTCTGGTGGGCGGAACCAACTGGATGCCGTCGGCATTGAATCCCACCACCGGCTGGTTCTATTTTTCGGTTCGCGAACAGTGCGACATTTTCTATGAAGCGGCGCCGCAATACATCGAAGGCAAGGCCTATTGGGGAAGCGTGTTTCGCGGGTTGACGGAGGAGAAAGAGTACGGATTCATCCGCGCAATCGATCCGAAAACCGTCGAGACGAAGTGGGAGTTCAAGCTCGCCAAGTCTCCCTGGTCCGGCGTCTTGTCGACCGGAGGCGGCCTGATCTTCGCAACGGATGTGGACGGATACATCTTCGCCCTGGACGCCAAGAACGGATCGCTGCTTTGGAAGCTGAATCTCGGCTTTCAGATGAAGGGCGCGCCGATCACCTACGAAGTGAACGGACGGCAGTACGTCACGATGGGCGCAGGGTCCGCTCTGGTCGCTCTGTCGCTGCCTGAGTAGGTACGCAACTCGCGCGCGAAAGCAGCGCGAAGCCCGCAGGTCCGGTAATGAATCGACGCCCGGCGGTCGCGGCAGTGGCTGCGATTCGCTGAACGATCTCATTCTGAAATTCCGGGTCTATCCATTGCGCGTGGCCTTGGCGCGCCGCGATTTTGAATGCCTCCGGCCTTGTGGTCGCACCTGTTTTCTTGACGCCCCAGACATGCAGCGGATCGCCGATCAGATCGTTGCCAGTGGCTTCTAGAGCCGCTTCTGCAAGTTCCTCCGCATCGCATGGCAGCAATGGCGCAAGCGTGGCGAACACGTTCAGACCCGCGCTGCGAAGCAGCCGGATCACAGCAAGACGTTCCTCAAAAGATGCGCAATGCGGCTCATACAAGCGGCGGATACTTTCGCGATTCGTAGTGACGGAGAAGCTGACGCGCATTCCGGGAATCCGCGAGAGAAGTTCCGTATCACGCAATATCAATGGTCCCCGGGTTTGTAGGCAAAACACCGCCGGTGGACGACCGGCCAGTGAAGCGAGAATTTCCGGCATCAGCCTGCGCTGCGCTTCCTCCGGCTGGTAGGGATCCACCAACGGCGAGCAGTAGACGCGCTGGTCCGCTCGAAGCTCGCGCGCCAACAGCTGGGCCGCGTTGTCCTTGAACGTCGTGAACTGGCCCCAGCGCAACCAGTCCTCGCGCTGAAGTCCCGCGTAGATCCGAAGCGTCGGCACGTAACAATACGTGCAACCAAACGTGCAATTGCGCGCCGGCGTAAGGGAGTGTGTGAAACCGGCCTCGCGAAGGAAGCCGGTTACCGGACTAAGAATCGACCGTGCGATCAATCGCGAAGCGACGTCAGCGCCGGAGCGTTCTTCACGTACTTGTCGAACCATTGCAGCTGTTCGAAGAGCACATGCTCAATCGTCTCCTGCGCGGAGTAGCCGTGCGATTCATGCGGCAGGGAAACCAGCCGCACCGTCGCTCCGTTCCCCCGCAGCGCCTGATACATGCGGTCGGACTGGATGGGGAACGTTCCCTGATTGTTGTCGGCCTCGCCATGGATCAGCAGAATCGGTTCCTTGATTTTGTCCGCGCTCATGAAGGGCGACATCTTCAAATAGGCACTGGGAGCCTCCCACAGCGTTCGCCGCTCGCTCTGAAAGCCGAAGGGCGTCAGGGTGCGGTTGTAGGCGCCGGACCGCGCGATGCCGGCGCGGAACAGGTCGGAGTGCGCCAGCAGATTCGCCGTCATGAACGCGCCATAGCTGTGGCCGCCAACACCGACGCGATTGCGGTCCGTGACGCCCATCTCAACAGCCTTGTCGATTGCGGCCTGCGCCGACGCGACAATCTGCTCCACATACGTGTTGTTGACTGTCTCCGGATCGCCAACCACCGGCATCGTCGCGCCGTCGAGGATCGCGTAGCCTTCCAGAAGAAAGAACAAGTGCGAGTAACCCGAGAGCCGGTTGAACCGCTTCTGCGATCCGGCAATCTGGCCGGCCGTGTCTGCGTCGTTGTACTCCAGCGGATAAGCCCAAACCACAGTCGGAAGCCGAGTGCCCTTCTTGTAGCCCGGCGGAAGATACAGCGTGAAGCTTAGATTGACGCCATCCGCCCGCGTGTACGTCACCAGTTCTTTGTGAATGCCGCGCAGTTGGGGACTGGGGTCGGGATTATTCGTGATTGGCGTAAGCTTTCCGCTGGCCTCGCGGATGTAGAGATTCGGCGGTTCCAGCGGACTTTGGCTGCGGATCAACAGGCGGCTGCCGGTGTCGTCCAGCACGCCCACCACTTCCTGGAATTTCTCGGGATCGGATTGGAAGATTCGCTCGGCCTTGCCAGTCGCCAGGGAGTAGCGGTCAACGAACGGGAAATCGCCCTTTGGAGACGCTCCCGCGCCGCGCAGGAAAATCGAATCGCCCCTTACCGCGACAACGCGCCCATCGGGACGAGTATCGGCTACTGGTGCGCCGGGATCTTTGTACCGATCCTGGA
Organism: Bryobacteraceae bacterium; assembly: GCA_041746955.1. Lineage (GTDB taxonomy): Bacteria > Acidobacteriota > Terriglobia > Bryobacterales > Bryobacteraceae > JAPKYZ01. The sequence goes on along the minus strand of JBGTFZ010000112.1, from coordinate 54,664 downwards.
CATTGCGGCTGAAGAGTTCGGTCATACCCGCGGGCTTGGCGGGATCGACCAGAAACGTGCGGCTCCAGCGGCGCATGCGGTCGTAGTCAGAAACCATCAGGCGTCCGTCGTCCAGCCATGTGATCGACGGGGATCCGAAGCCCGCGCCTTGAAGACGATGCTCCACCTTCGCAAGCTCAGATGGTTCGCCTTTGTCCGGGAGGCTCAGCATCAGGATGCGATCGCGATGCGGAACCTTCTCCTTCGGGTTTCCGCCGTCCAGCGCCTCAACCCAAACCAGCGTCGCCGGTTTGCCGGGACGCCACTGGACAGACCGCGGCCCCACAGGCACCCCATCGATCGGAATCCGGTCGGACATCGGCAGGCTGGCTGCCGTGTAGGCTACTTTTCCCGTGAGGTCTCGAACCGTCACATCGCGCGTGAAAAGCTGCACTGGCAAAAGGTAAGAGAAAGGCCTGCGATATTCCGTGACCAGATAGTGGCCGCCGGAAGGTGACGCGGAGATGTCGTCGTAAAGGCCGGCCGTGCCCAGGGGCGTCGCTTTCCCCGACGCCGCATCCACCAGCAGCAGCTGCGACTTCGCGTAGTACTCAAACAGCGCCTCGTCGTAGGGCGACGTCAGCATGTCCTGATAGGTGCGCGTAGGTCCAGCCTTGCCCTCCGTTTCCTGAATCTTCGGGCCCGGCGGAGTGAGTGGACGTTCCGGCGCTGCTCCGCGACCAGCGGGAATTGAAGATACGATCAAGCGCTTACCATCCGGCAGCCATGCCATGAAATCGCTCATCACCGCATTCAGCGCGATGTTCAGCTTGCGCGTCTGTCCGGTGGCTGCGTCGGCGACCCAGAGTTCGGTGCCGGAAGCGGTTTGATTGGCGACTGCAACCGACTTGCCGTCCAGCGACCACGTGGGCGAGAACAGTCGCGCGACGGCGGGCAGCGTCAACTTCGTCTCTTTGCCCGATGCGAGATCCTTCACGGTGACAGCCGTCGCATACGAAGTAAGATGCGGCCCGTTCGACCCAGGGTCGATACGCCGTCCGGCCAGCCGCAGCATCGGCCGCGCGATGTCGCTGATCGACGGGTTCTGGACGACGTCCAGCAAGAGTATGTGTGTGCGGGCCGGACTGAGAAGCACCGCCGGCGCATCGGGTGCTCGCAGTACATCCAATACCGCTTTGGGCGGCTTCTGATATCCGGACTGGCAAAGCGCCGTAACGGCGGCCAAGGCTAAAGCAATCGCAATACGTCGCATGTGCGACCTCCCTTTTGTCGAACGATCTTGTCAGTCGCCGACGGCAAACCCATGCTGCCGGCGGTGATGCGGTCCGTCGAACGACTGGGTCGACTTAAAGAGCTCATGGCGGCCATCGGTGGCTTCACCAGCCACCCGGTCCTCGAAGACCTTCATTTCAGCCTTCGACATCGGCTTGAAATTTCGCGCAATGGCGATGTCCTGTTTCAGATGCTCCATGCTGTTGATGCCGACCACTTGCGCGGTGATCGGAAGGCTAAGGCAGTAACGGAAGCACTCCTCTGGAGTGACTTTCATCTTCTCAAGGATGCGCCCTTGAGGGTAGCCACCGGCAAGCCCCTTCATTCCGAGAACGCCCACATGCTTCTCCAGGCACAGGGGCAGGACGTCGTGCTGGAAGCTGCGGTAGTGGGAATCGAGAACGTTGATCGGCATCTGCGCGCTGTCCCATTCAAAGGGTTTCGCCAGCATTTTGCGATGGATTCGCGGATCTTTATGGCCGGTAAAACCGATGAACCGGACCTTCCCGGCTTGCCGGGCTTCCATCGCCGCCTTGATGCCGCCCTTTTCGAACACCCAGTCCGGGTCGCTGTCGTAAACCATTTCGTGGAACTGCCACAGGTCCAGATGATCGGTCTTCAAGCGGCGAAGGGAATCGTCCAGGTTCTTCATCGACCCGGTGTAGTCCCGCTCGCAATTCTTCGTCATTAGGAAGACCTTGCCCCGGCGGCCGTCCATCGCCAGGGCCTTGCCCATCAGCTCTTCCGACGCCCCGTCCCAGTAGTCCCAGGCGTTGTCGAAGAACGTCAGCCCCTCGTCAATGGCCGCGTGCATCACGCGTATGGCCTCGTTGTCGTCCTTCATGGCGCGGATGTGCCACCCGCCCAAAGCGAGAATCGACACGGGAACACCCGTCCGTCCGAGAGTGCGCGTAGGAATAATGCCTGCCATGGCGGGATTATACTCGAACCATGAAATGGACTCGGCGTCAGTTGGTTCAAGGAGTGGCCGCGATGACGGCTGCTCAACTGGCCGCCACCGCCCAGAATTTCTCCCGGTCCGCGGCATCCAAACATTCCATGCCGGGTATGTTCCGGGGCCAGGTGACGCGAGTTTCCCACCCTTCGCCGATCGTCACCAACCGCTATCAACCCGAAGCGATCCAGGCGATGATGCGGCGCGGCATGACGGAATTAACCGGCGCGCCGGACTGGCAGTCGGCCTGGAAGCTGTTCTTTGAGCCGGGCGATGTAGTCGGAATCAAAGTAAACCCGGTCGGGCAGCCGCATGTTATTTCCGACGCCAGCGTGGTGCGGGAAATCATCGCGGGTCTGGAATCCGCTGGTGTAAAGAAGAACGACATTGTGGTCTACGACCGCTATCACGACCAGTTCCTGAAGGCCGGGTTTGATAAGTGGCTGCCGCAGGGTGTGCGCATCTCCTCGGCAGCTCCAAAATACGACGACGTTCAACAGAGCCTGCTGGGCGCCACTTCGCCAAACGTCAATGGATACGACGCCGACCATTATCTGGACATGGCGCTGGCGCATACCAACCAGGACGTGCGCGACGAAACCGTGCGGCGCAGCTACGCCGCGAAGTTCATCACGACGGAGATCAATAAGCTGGTGAACCTGCCGGTGCTGAAGGATCATCAGTCCGCGGGAGTGACTCTGGCACTGAAGAATCTTTCCCACGGCTTGGTGAACAACGTTAGCCGGAGCCATTCCACTCACTCTCTCAACGCCTGCGGCGCGTTTATTCCGGCGGTGGTTGCGATGCCTGTGATTCGCGACAAGGCCGTTCTTCACGTGCTGGACGGAATCAAGGGCGTTTACCATGGCGGACCTTCCGCGCGGCCCGAGTACGTTTGGGAACAGAAGGCGATGTTCTTCGCCACCGACGCCGTCGCGCTGGATCATGTCTGCTGGCGCGAGATCGATGAAAAGCGTCTGGCCGTGGGAAGGCTGAAGCTGGCGGACGAGCTTCCCGACAAGCACTCGGTTTTCGTTCGCAAACAGCCGGAGCACGTCGAAATCGCCGGAGGCCTCGGCCTTGGAGAGTGGGAATGGTCGAAGATAAAGTTGCGCCGGATCGAATTGAGCTAGAGCAGCGCATCGACGCTCTAACCGAGGAGGCTTACCGCCTCCGCGAGACCGAGAATTTCGATCGCATGCTGGAAATCGGCGGCGAGGCGAAGCGGCTTTCAGAAGAGATCCATTACCTGCCGGGGATTGGACGCAGCCTTGGCGTTCTGGCGTTCGTCCACTATCTGCGGTCTGACCTGCATCTCGCCATCGACGAATGCGTACGCGCGCTTCAGCTTCTTGGCGACGATCCCGTACACGAAGGCCGGCTGCGGGGAGTGCTGGCGCTGATCCACTGGAGCCTTGGCAACTACGACGAGATGACCCGCGAGGGCGACCTCGCAATGGAGCTGCTGGCCAAATCGCCTGACCGCGCCGATGAGGCTTTCGGGTGGGTGGCGCGCGCGGGAATGAGCCATTCGCTGGGAGATTTCAACGCCGCCCGCGAGCATTCCGAGCAGGCGCTGAAGGTGCTTGAGCATTCCACACCTCAGTTGATCGCGCAAGGGCGGGCCTACGCGCAAATCGGCGCGGCACACATGGAATTGGGAGACCTGGACAAGGCCCTGGAGTTCCACCGGCGCGCGCTGGCATGCGGTGAGGAGAGCGGCAACCGGCTGTTGATCTCGCGTTCGTTAAATGAAATGGGCGCCACGCACTGGCGCAAAGGCGACGAGGAAGCGGCGGAGAAGTATCTGCTGCAGGCCCTGCAAATCCGCACCGATGAGGGATACTCCGGCGCCGCGATCACGTCTCTGATCGATCTGGGACGCCTGTATCTGCGCAGAGAGAATCTCGATCAGGCAATGGAATATGCCGTCCGCGCCGAGAAAAGCGCAGGAGCGATTGGCGCGCGGCCGAAGCTTGCGGACGCCTACCAGTTGATCTCGGCAATCAGTGAAAAGCGCGGCGATCTGGGCGACGCGCTAAGCCGGTTCAAGGCCTACCAGCAGATTCGCGAGACGATTACGGGCGAACAGAATCAGTTACGGCTTCGCGCCATGCGCCTGATGGCGCAGGTGGAAACGCTCCGCGCGGAGCAGGCGGCAACCGTCAACGCGGAGAAGATGGCCGCGGTTGGAAGTCTGGTGGCGGCGCTGGCGCACGAAATGAACTCGCCCTTGGGCGTCATCCGCAGTTCCGCCGACACGCTAGTGCGGGCGACGGCCAGGCTTGGCGGGGAAGGTGTGCCCGACATCCTTCGCGGCAATGCGGAAACCGTGTCCGCGGCTGCCGACCGTATCTCATCCACCATTGCCCGGCTGAAGAGTTTCGCCGGTATCGATCTTGCCGAGTTCCGCGAAGCAGACCTTTTGGAAGGCATTGAGCAGGCGCTGGAGATTCTTGCTCCCGAGTTTGGGCGGCGTGTCGTTGTAGTTCGCGACTTCCAGCCGATCCCACGCGTCTCCTGCTTCCCGGCGGAATTGAATCAGGTATTCCTGCACCTGCTTCGCAACTGCGGCCAGGCGATCGACGGTCCGGGTGAGGTGCGAATCGGTTCCCGTCCCGCGGGCGCGGGCGTGCGCCTTAGCTTTGCCGATACTGGACGGGGAATTGCGGCGGAGGATCTGCCCCGGATCTTCAACGCCGGGTTCAATCGCGAGGAAGCGCGGGTACGCGCGTCGCTAAGCCTGTTCACGTGCTTGAACATCGTGCAGAAGCACAAGGGGACCATTGATGCGCGTAGCGTTGTTGGGCAAGGATCGACGTTCACGGTAACACTGCCTGTCGCGATGTAGGCGAGCGGTCGTCTCGGTCGTCTCGCTGCACTTCATCCAGATCGCGGAGGCTATCTCTGGCGCGGCAAGATCACGCCTTCCACTTGAAGAAGTAGAACATCATCGGCTTTTTGCCGGTGTTCAGAATCCCGTGGGACTTCCCGGCGGCGCAATACATGATCGCGCCCGGGGCAACCTTGATCGTCTTACCGTCGCAGAAGATCTCGCCCGTGCCTTCCGTCACCACCATGAACTCTTCCTCGGGATGCGTGTGCGGCGGATGCGGCGTCGCGCCAGGTTTCAGGCGCAGGCTGCCGGCGGTCATGCGCTTCAACTGGTCCGTCCCGCCGTCGAAGTAAATCCGCAAATCGCCCGACGGGTCCGGCACTAGTTTCGAATCCGCTTCGTTGAAAGTCACGTTGGGCAGCGGACCGTCAATCGCCGCCGCGAACATCGCCAGTGGAGCAAACGGCATCGCCGCCAGTGCATTTCGTCTCTTCATTTATCCAGTCTCCTTAATGTTTCGATGACCACCTTGCCCACCACGCCGAAGCTGGCCGGGCTTAGCTTATCCATCGTGTCCTTGTCCGTATGCCAGTACCGGTTCAACGGACCGTACTCGAAATCGATCAGATCGATCGCCTCGACGCCGCGCCTCCGGAAGGGCATGTGATCGTCTTCCATCGCCGTCTGCGCCTGTTCAAAATGCCGTCCGTAGCCGAGATCGGCCGCCACCTTCCAGACGAGGCTTACCAGCGCCGGAGAGGAATTCAGATCCTGCAAGATGTTCAGGTCCCGGTCGCCAATCATATCGACATTGATCAGTGCGTCGATCCTGCCAAGGAAGCCGCTGGACGCCCATCGCGCCGACTGATGACGGCTGCCGTAGAGGCTGTCGGTGGCGGTCCACTGGCCTACGGCTTCCTCGCCGTCGAAGAACACGATCCACACGTCGCGTTTTCGAGGCTGGTTGGCCAGCGTGCGGGCGAGTTCCAGCAGCAGTCCGGTGGAAGAACCTGCATCATTTGCTCCAACGAAGTGGGTGCCCGGCATCACCTTGGTGTCGTAGTGGCCCGAGACGACCAGCGCGCTCCGGCCAGCCGAACCCTTCAGCCGGCAGAGGATGTTCTTCATGGGCACCGGCCCGGAAGGCGTGCTGGCGCTGAAGACTTCCTCGGTTACTTCGCATCCGAAGGATCGAAGGCGCTCCACAATAAACCCTTGGAGGCGGGCATGGGCGGGCGATCCGGACGGGCGCGCGCCAAAGGACACCGCCTTTTCGGCAAACCGGTACGCCGACGCTTCGCTGAAGGGGGCTGCTGCGACGACACTCAGGGCCAAGGCAATCGCCAGTAGCATCTTCTTCATGATAAGTGGGCGGAAATAAAAAGCCGGTCGAAGCGTTGTGCTCGACCGGCTCTTAAAGAAAGAGGAGGAGGAAAAATGAATCCGCAGCTTTACATCGCTTCGGGGAACTTCAAACTGGCCTGGGAAAGAGACTTGGTCATAATCACGACCGCCTCTGGTTCCCGAACTCCGCGAGCGGTGGCAACTTCGCCGATCAGCATTTGCCTTGCACGCTCCAACATCTTCTTTTCCCGGAAAGAAAGTGGTTTTTCCTGGACAAGCATTACTAAACTCTTGAAGACCTGAGCGATCTCCAGCAGGCTACCGGCCTGCATCTTATCGGAATTCTCTTTGAATCTACGTTTCCAGTCCTCGCTGCACTTGCAGGTACCGCAAGCCAGATAATCCAGGACTCTCGTAACTTCTCCGCCGCGGGTGACTTTGCGGAGTCCGATTTGGTGAACGTGAGAGAACGGCACCATCACCGTCATGCTGGAGCACGACAGGCGCAATAGGTAGAAGCTCTCGAAACTGCTCCCGAAAGTACGGGAACTGATATTTTCTATGGTAGCGACCCCCTGATTGGGGTACACCACCTTCTCGCCGACCTGAAAGGTCATTCGCGGACCTCGCTATACACTTGATAGAAGTTACACGTTACAACTCGGCTTCGACACTGAGATTAAACCCTTTTGTCCGAAGTGTCAACCCCTAACTCGCCCGTTTGTTGCTGGATTCATTGGGGAAAGTTGATATTGCCCTATTTGTAACGTTAATCCCACCTGAATATAGGAGAATGCAATCCGACCAAACGGGTCTGGTTTTCCACCTTTGGGAGGTGTACGCTTTTCGGGATCGCTTAGCCTACTGCCGCGATTTTTCGGAGGTAGCTGAAATTGCGGCTCATGTCGGCGGCGATGTCTCCTGTGGGTGAGTCTGTCTCTAGGTTGACGAAGCCTTTGTATCCCATTTTCCGGAGACTGCCGACGATCGCGCGCAGGTCGATGGGTCCTTCGCCGAGGTAGTGCGGATTGTCCTTCAGATGCACTTGGCAAATGTGAGCGACACCCATCTCATGAAGTTCCTTCAGCGGATCGAACCCGGCATTCCGCAGGTTCCCGCAGTCGTAGTAGATCTGGACCGCGGCGGAGCGGCTGCGCTCGCAGATGTACAAGTTGTCGGCGGCGTTTACAGTATTCTCAAGCCCCAGGATGACGCCGGCCTTCTCGGCTTCGGGAGCCAAGTCGCGAAGTGCGTCGCCCACAAACGTCATTTCGTCGCGGGTCTTCAGCGCTCCCTTGCCAAAGAAGGGCAGCAGCATAACGCGAGCTTTTAGGCGCTTCGTCGCAGGGATTCCATCCGCCACCCACTTCTGGCCCAGCGGATCGTTCTTCAAATAATTTACGTGGAGGATATCCAGGCACGTGCCCGCGAGGGCGATCTTGTGTTCGGCCGCTGCGGCGAGGTAGGCGTCCTGCCTATCGGCATGCGAAAGCGGCAGACGCCCGTCCACCAGCTTTCGGCCCAGGCTGACCTCCACACCGGCGAAGCCAATTGAGGATGCCAGACGAACCGCCTCGATATCGGAGGACAGCTTCAGGTTCCAGTCGGTCACGCCAATTGGAAAGGGAATGTCAGCGCGGGATGCGGAGGCCGCGGCGATGGATGCTAGGAACGTACGCCGGTTCACGGCCCAAGTGTACCGCCGCGCACGATGGTCTGGCGGCCTACGGTAACCGTGGCGTCGGGGAAGAAGAACCACCTTCGGTATCCGCCGCGGATGGCGCCTCCCAGCTCTTCGTTGTCGCCCAGGCTGATCCGCACCATCCCGGCGCCGTACGCGAAGTAAGGCAGAACCTTGCTTCCCTTCAGCGGACGCAGGCGCGGATTGAAGCCCAGGCCAAATTCGCGAAAGCGGAATGCGGCGTCGCCCGCTGCCTGCAACTCGTTTTGCACGGCGGCCAGCCCTTCCGAAGCCAGCATCGACGATACCTTCCCGTCTTTGAACTCCAGCCGCAGATTCTTCGCGACGATATCGCCGAACCGTGCTTCCGGGACGACCACGACGCCGTTGGCAGTTTCCTCAATCGGCGCGACGCGCAGAACGCCGGAGGGAAATTCAATCTCGCGGTCCACGCGCACCTTGGCCGATTCCATGCGCTTCGCGGAGGCGGCGCCATCCTGGCGATTGAAAGGCCGGTCTCGAATCTCAAACCGCAGGTCGGTTCCGGCGGGCGTGGTGATGCGGACCACTCCTTCGCGAAGGCGGGAGGCCGTCCGCTGCTGCGCCTTCGCCATTGCGCGATAGTCGATCGCCAACGCCGACAGATAGACCTTGTCGAGCGCCGCCGTGTGCTCACCCGGCAGCCCATCGGCAAGCACGCTCCCTTGGTCCCAATGAAAATGAATCTGCCGCCGGGCGCCGCCGAGATCGGTCCACCGGGCGATGTCGCGATTCTCCTGCGGAGTCACCTCGCGGACCGTGGTCCGGAATGGCAGCCACAGGAACACGTCCGTTTCTTCCAGCAGGTCTCGAATGGCGCGTCCGGGGCGCGGCTGGCCTTTCGGGGAGTACTCGGTTAGCACCGGGATCGCGCCGGCCTTGCGGACCCGCTGCTCCAGTTCCGGGATGAGCGCGTCGAAATAGCCTGGGTCGCGCGGGATCAAAACGCGTTCGCCGCTTCGCAGTTCCAGCGCGGCGGTCAAGCGGCTGGCGATCTTTGGATAGGGCAGTGGCGAAAGCTGGGCCATCAGCGGCAGCGCCAGAAGCGCGCACGGCAGGGCCCGAATCAACGATCGCGCTCCGTCACCAGTTCCGTAACGGCGGCCAATGCAGCCTGGCATCGCGATTCGGGGAACCCGGCGATCAACTGGCGGGCGCGGTCTGTGAAGAACTGCGCCCGTTCGCGAGCCCGGTCCAGGCCGCCGCGCTGCGTGATTAACTCCTGGATCTTCGACAAAGGCACGCGGGAATAATTCTGGTCCCGAAGAACGGTCTCGACCAACTGGCGCTCGGCGGGCGTAGCTTCGTTCAGCGCATAGATCATGGGCAGCGTCACCTTGCCTTCTTGCAGGTCGTTGCCCACCGGCTTGCCCAGCACCTTTTCGCGCGACGTGAAATCCAGCATGTCGTCGATCAACTGGAATGCCATTCCGAGATTCCAGGCGAATTCGCTCAGCCGGGATTCCGTCGCCTCATCCGCGCCGCCAGCCACGGCGCCCAATCGTGCGCACGCGGAAAAGAGAGCCGCCGTCTTCCGGTCGATCAGCTCCATGTAGTCGGTTTCGGAAACGTCGATCCGGCCGATTCGTTGAAGCTGGATCAGTTCGCCTTCCACCATCATCTGCGTCAGGCTGATCAGGATGTCGAGGATATGGAAGTTCCGAAGTTGCAGCGCCACCTGGAAGGCCTGCATGTACATCCAGTCACCCGCGAGAACACTGGTGTGGTTGCCCCAGATCACGTTGGCCGATGGGCGTCCGCGCCGGGTTTGGGCGACATCGATCACGTCGTCGTGAACCAGGGTGGCCGCGTGGATCATCTCGACGACCGCCGCCAGGCTGATCGCCGCCGCGTCGGGTTCGCGGAACAGTTTGCAGACCAGGAGAAGGAGGGTCGGGCGGATGCGCTTTCCACCGCTGGCGTGCAAATAGCGGCTGATCTCGGCGATCTGCTCGACCGATCCGACGCTTTGTTCGGTGATGGCCGCTTCGACGCGCTCCAGATCGTCTCTAACTAGGAAATGGATCTCAGCGGCCGTCAACGCTGCGCCGAGTTTGCCAAAAGACATGCGGGTAAACCTCAGTCTAGCGAAAACAGCCGCCGGAAATTCTGCGTCGTCGCCCGTATAAGCTCGTCCACAGCCACGCTCCGGAGTTCTCCGATTCGCGCCGCCGTCCGGGCGACAAAGGCCGGCTCATTTCGTTTGCCCCGGTGCGGTGCGGGCGCCAGGTACGGGGCGTCCGTTTCAAGCAGTAGCCGGTCAAGCGGAGTAACACGCGCCGCTTCGTGAACATTGGTGGCTTTCGCGAAGGTGACGACGCCGCCAAAGGCAAGATGAAATCCAAGGTCGAGGCACATCTCCGCTTCCGCGGGACCGCCGGAGAAGCAGTGCATGATTCCCTGCCCCCGCCAATTCTCACGAAGAATAGCCAGCGTGTCGTCCCAAGCTTCGCGTGTGTGGATGATGATGGGCATCTTCAAATTCGCGGCGGCCTCAAGATGATCAAGGAAAACACGCCGCTGCACGTCGCGCGGCGAAAACTCGTAGTGATAGTCCAGGCCGATCTCGCCGATCCCTACGACTTTCGGATGCCGCGCGGCCTCCAGAAGATCGGGAATCGTTTCCGGCGTGGCCTTCGATGCCTCGTGCGGATGCACTCCGGCGGTGCCCAGCAGCGCGGAGTGTGTTTCAAGAAACGAGACCGGCGCATCGATCGTCAGCATCGTTTCAACGCCCGCGTCGATCGCCCTCGCGATCACGGCATCGCGGTCGGCGTCAAACGCCGCGTCGTCCAGATGGCAGTGCGAGTCGATCACTTCAGGCGCGCGCCGACGGGAACATCTTCAAGGAATCCAGCGAGTACGGGCGCACCTCCGTCAAGCGACGCCGCCACCACCATGCCCTGCGATTCGATCCCGCGCATCTTCCTCGGTGCGAGATTCGCCACTACCACTACCTTGCGGTTCAACAACTGCTCTGGCTTGTAGTGTTCGGCGATGCCGGCCAGAATCGTTCGCGGCCCGGAAGCTTCGCCTAAGTCGATCTTCAGGTGAAGCAGTTTGTCCGCCTTCGGCACGGGCTCAGCCGAGAGGACAAGTCCGACACGCAGTTCCACTTTCGAGAAGTCGTCAATGGAGATGTGCGCCGTGTCCGTGGCGTTCGCCGTTTCGGGCTCCTTCGGCGCTAGCAAGGCTTTCTGCCGCGCGAGTTCTTCCTGTTCGAGTTCGTGCATTTTGGGGATCGAGTCCTTGGCGTCGGCGCGGGGAAATACTGGGGTCAGGTCCGCGCCATGCATCTGCGCGCGGATCTTCGCGACAGATTCGGGGAGCACGGGCTCAGCAAGATCGCAGATTAGAGTAAGGCCGCCCAGCGCGTATGCCAGCGTGACCGACGCGTCCGCAGGCGCTTGCTGCCACGGAGCCTTCTCGACAAGGTAGCCGTCCAGATGCGTGATGATCTCCCAAATGGCCATCAACGCGCGATGGAACTGGAAGGAATCGTAAGCTTCGCGCACAGCGGTGGCGGCGGGATGATTGAACTCACCAGCCGAGACTCCGTGTTGCCGCGTCAACTTCAAAGTGCGGGCCGCAAGATTGCCCAGCCCGTTCGCCAAGTCGGCGTTGTACCGGGTCACTAACGCTTCAAACGAGAAGCTTCCGTCGCCACCGAACGGCACTTCGCGCAGCAGGAAATAGCGCAGCGCGTCCGCTCCCAGCACCTTCTGTATTGGCGTCGCGCGAACGATGTTGCCCTTCGACTTCGACATCTTGTCGTTGTCAAACAACAGCCACCCGTGCGCGAATACCTTCTTCGGCTGCGGCCACTCCGCCGCCATCAGGAATGCGGGCCAATAGATCGCGTGGAAGCGAAGAATCTCCTTCCCGATCAGGTGCAGGTCGGCGGGCCATAGGCCATTCTCCTGCGCGGCGGTGTAGTACGCCATCAGCGCGTCAAACCAGACATAGAAGACTTGACCCGGTGAATCGGGCACCGGAATTCCCCACTTCACCGTCGAGCGGGAGATGGAAAGATCCTTCAAGCCGCCTTCCTGCTTCAGGAATGCGAGCACTTCGTTCCGGCGGATCTCCGGTTGGCACCATTCAGGGTTTGCCTCGTGAAACTCGATCAACTTCCCCGTGAAGGCCGAAAGCTTGAAGTATTGGTTCTCTTCCGTGATGAACTCAAGCGGGCGCCCGCAATCCGGGCATGGGTCTCCGGGTTTCGCGTCGGTGACATACAGCTCGTCGGAAAAGCAGTAGCATCCGGAGTAGGTTCCGGAGTAAATATAGTCGTTCTTCTTGCAGGCAAAGTAAAGTTCACCGACGTACTTCGCATGGACGGGATCTGTGGTCCGCTGGAAGAAATCGTACTTCAGGCCAAACGAGTCCCACGTGGCCTTGAACTCCGCCGCGATCAGGTCGGTAAATTCCTGGGGCGGCTTTCCCTGGGCCGCAGCCGCGCGCGCGATCTTCTGGCCATGCTCATCGGTGCCGGTCGTCAGAAAAGCTTCGGTCCCGTTCAGACGCTTCCAGCGGCGGATTACATCGGCGGCGATCGTTGTGTAAGTATGTCCAATATGCGGAGCCGCGTTGACATAGTAAATCGGCGTCGTCAGGTAATACGGCTTTTCGCTCATGCGTTCGAGGCGGCTGCCAGCACGTCTTTCAAGGGCACGCCTTTTTCTACCGCCAGCTTGCGGCAGTCTTCATACTCCGGGACACGCCCATGCCCGGTAACCTTCACGCGGACGCGTCCGTAAGGTGTGTCCACCTCTTCAAAATGGCGTTCCAGCACCCGGCGTTCGGCATTGTAGATGCGCACGCCCAGAGTGGTGGTTTCCGCGAAAAGGATCTGCGAAAGCTTGTCCTGATCCTCCGGCCGCGCAATCACGCGCACTAGCGTAGCGGGACGGTTCTTCTTCATATAGACCGGCTGCAGCGAAGCATCCAGCGCACCCGAGTCCATCAGCCGCTCCAGCGCGTATCCCAGCACTTGCGGCGAAGCGTCGTCGATATTGGCCTCCAGCACGGCAACGGTGGTTGACTCCGGTGCGGACGACGATTCGCCAATCAACACCCGCAACAGGTTCGCCTGTTCTTCGAAGTCTTTATCGCCCGCGCCGAATCCATTCCCTTTGACGTTCATGGCGGGGATCGGTCCGAAGCTCTTCGACATCGCAGCGGCGATAGCGGCGCCGGTTGGCGTCGTCAATTCCACCTGTGGTCCACGTGAGTAGATCGGCTTCCCTTCCAACAGCAGGCTGGTGGCGGGCGTGGGAACCGGCATCACGCCGTGATCCGCCTTCACCGTCCCTCCGCCAACGTTCACGGGAGAACAATGAACGGCGTCGATGCCCAACAAATGAAATCCCATGGCGGCGCCGACGATGTCGCAGATGGAATCCACCGCGCCTACTTCATGAAAATGGACCTTGCGAATTTCGATGCCGTGCACGTGCGCTTCCGCTTCGCCCAGCGCGTTGAAAATGCGCTTGGCCATCTCCTGCGCCGGCGCGGGCAGCGGAGCTTTGTCGATCATCTCGACGATGTGATGCAGATGGCGGTGCCTCTTGTCGCCCTCCGGCGGCATGACGTGAAACTTCGTTCCAACGATGCCCTTGCGCTTCGTCTTCTCGACACGAAACTCCGCATTCGTTCCCAGCGTGCGCAACCGATCGATCAGTTCAGCCGCGTCCGCGCCTGCATCGATTAACGCGCCAACGGTCATGTCGCCGGAGATCCCAGAGTACGCATCAAGATAGCAAATTTTCATACGATTCGACCTATTTCAGAGTAGCTTTCGAAGCGGCTCACGTGCGATGAAGAAGACGCTGGCGCGCTTGGCGTACGGCGGCTTCCGCTTCTTCCACCGTTTCGGCCAAGGCCGTCAGATGACCCATTTTACGCCCCGGGCGCGGATCGGCTTTTCCGTAGAGATGAAGCTTCACTCGCGGATCGGCCAGCGCCGCCGCCCAGTCCGGCTCGCCACCGGACCACAGGTCACCCAGCAGATTGGCCATCGCGCAGGGACTGCAATACGCGGTTGAGCCTAAGGGCAGGCCGCACACCGCGCGAACCTGCTGCTCAAACTGGCTGGTGACGCAGGCGTCGATCGTCAGATGCCCTGAATTGTGGGGACGCGGCGCAATCTCATTCACCATCACGCCGCCCGCTTCCGTCTCGAAAAATTCGACGCAGGCCAAGCCCACAATTCCCAGCCCTTCAAAAATCTTCTGCGTGATGCCGATCGCCTCGCCCGCTCCATCGACGGGCGCTTTCGAGACGTCGAGGATATGGTTGCAATGAGAATTCTCGATCACGCCATAGTGTGCGAATTCGCCGTCTTGTCCTCGTGCGGCCACCACGGAGACTTCACGGCGGAACGGGATCCATTGCTCAAGAATCGATGGCTGGCCGCTCCAGGCAGCCAACGCTTCCGCCGCGTTCGCTACTTTCTTCTGGCCCTTTCCGTCGTATCCGAAACCCGCAGTTTTCAAGACGCCTGGGTAGTGCCCGGCCTCTAGATCGCCCGGCGTCAGAACAGGAATAAACGGCGTTACCGGGATGTCGTAATCGCGAAGCCACGTTTTCTCTCGAATACGGTCCTGCGTGATGCGCAGCACATCGAACGGCGGCCGCACCGGAACGTCCAGCGCCACCGGCTCGACGTTTTCAAACTCGTACGTGACGACGGAAGCGTCTTTCAACTCCCGGTCCGCCACCTGGCCCGTCGGCGAGGCCGGAACCCAGGGATCGACAGCGACGTGATAGCCCATCGCGCGCGCGGCAAGCGCGGTCATACGCCCGAGCTGCCCGTTGCCGAGTATGCCAATGGTCGCGCCGGGAAGAATGGGCTTCACGGCAACTTCTGATTCAGCACTTCCTCGGTCTGCCGGGAGCGGAACTGCTTCAACTTTTCGCGCAGCGCTGGATCGTGATTCGCGAGAATCGCCACGGCAAGAAGACCGGCGTTCCTGGCGCCCGCGGGCCCAATGGCCAGCGCAGCCACCGGCACACCAGCCGGCATCTGAACGATCGAAAGCAGGGAGTCCATTCCCTTTAGCGCGTGTGACTCCACGGGAACGCCCAGCACCGGCACTGTCGTGTGCGCAGCGATCATGCCTGGAAGATGCGCCGCCCCACCCGCGCCCGCGATGATCACTTCGATGCCGCGCGATTCCGCTTCGCCTGCGAACTGCGCCATCAGGACCGGTGTTCGATGCGCGCTGACCACGCGGCACTCATGATCGACGCCAAAAGACTCCAGAACGTCGGCGGCGTTCCGCATGGTTTCCCAGTCCGACTGGGACCCCATTACCACCGCGACCTTGAGCATGGGAGATCTATTGACCTTGGCCGAGAGAGAACCCGGGTTCTCCGTCGAAGGTGTATAGGCTTTCGAACTTCACGACATCCAGGCCCTCGGCTTCGACACGCGCGAGATGCGCGGCGAGGATCGCGCCGCTAAGTCCGCCGCCATCCTTCATAAAGCGGCAGCGGAAAACGTCCGTGCAAATGGTGTCCGGGAAACCCTCCGGCCATACTTTGGTCCCGCGGTTCGACAGCATGTTCAGCGTCAGGCCGGCGGCTTCGGTGCGCTTCAGAACTTCCGCCAGTTCGTCCGGCGCTTTCGTCCATCCGACGAATACGTCTGCACCCACACGTTCCTTCTTCGACGCCACGCGGGTGGACGCCGGCTTCAATGCAAGAGGCTTAAAAGCTTTGTACGCGACGGGCTTCAGTTTTTCGGGGCTCTGGCCCAAACGGGCGGCCACGGCCTGCGCGAATTCTTTCGTGCCCACCTTCTCCTTCGAGACTCCGTCTTTAAAGATGTCGTAGGTGTGGACGCCATCCTCAATCGTCCGCAGCCATGCATTGTGCACACGCGACGCGACATCGGACTGTCCAATATGATTCATCATCATCACGGACCCCAGCAGCAGGCCCGACGGGTTTGCCAGATTCTGCCCCGCACGCCGCGGCGCGGAGCCATGGATCGCTTCAAACATCGCGTACTTCATCCCGACATTGGACGAACCGGCGAGGCCAACCGAACCTGCGATCTGCGCGGCAACGTCGGAGAGAATGTCGCCGTAAAGGTTCGGCATCACCACCACGTCGAACGCCTCTGGCGTGTCGGCGAGCTTGGCCGCTCCGATGTCGACGATCCAATGCTCATTCACGAGGTCTGGATACTCCGGCGCGATCTCGTCGAACACCTTATGAAACAGACCGTCGGTCAGCTTCATGATGTTGTCTTTCGTGAAGCACGTGACCTTCTTGCGATTGTTCGCACGCGCATATTCGAATGCGTAGCGGACGATCCGCTCACACCCGGAACGCGTGATCAGCTTCAGACACTGGTGGACTTCGTCGCTCTGCTTGTGCTCAATCCCGCCATACGTGTCTTCTTCGTTCTCGCGAACGATCACGACATCCATCACCGGATGCTTCGTGCTGACGAACGGGTGGTAGCTGACGCACGGCCGAATGTTGGCGTACAGTCCCAGCATCTTGCGCGTCGTGACGTTCAGGCTCTTGAAGCCGCCGCCCTGTGGCGTGGTGATCGGAGCTTTCAGGAAAACGCGCGTCCGGGTGAGCGAATCGATTGACGAATTCTCGATTCCCGCGCTGATCCCGCGCAGATAAACTTTTTCGCCAATCTCGATTTCTTCAATGTCGATATTGGCTCCCGCTTCCTTCAGGATGTGCAGGGTTGCGGCCATGATCTCGGGGCCGATTCCGTCGCCATGGGCAACGGTGATTGGAGTAGGGCTTGCCATAAGTACGAACTCCCCAAAATAGCAGCAAACGCAGCAGCCCGCGCCCCTGCGTGGCGGCGAGGCTGAAAACGCGCCGAGTGCCATAATTAAGGAAATGAAGTACCTGCTTGCCGGTTCTCTGCTGGCCTTATCGGCCACTGCGCAAACCGCAGCCAAAATCGACTTCATCCGCGACGTGCGTCCGCTGTTGTCCGACCGCTGTTTCGCGTGCCACGGCCCGGATGAGGCGCATCGCATGGCGAACCTTCGACTGGACACGGAAGACGGTGCGCGCGCGGCAATCGACTCCGGCAAACTGGTGGCGCGAATCACGCACGAGAAGAAGGCGCTGCGAATGCCGCCGCCCAGCACGGCGGAACTGACGCCGCCGCAGGTGAAGACTCTTCAGGCGTGGGTGGCGCAAGGCGCACCATTTAAGACCCATTGGAGCTTCGACCCTCCGAAGGCCATCGACCCTCCGGCGGTCAAGAACGATTCCTGGCCGGACAACGGCATCGACCACTTCATCCTGTCGCGGCTGGAGAAAGAAGGGTTGAAGCCATCGCCGCAGGCAGACCGCGCGACGCTTCTGCGCCGCGTCACTCTGGATCTAACCGGACTGCCTCCGTCGTCGAATGAGCTAGGCGCGTTCCTGCGCGACAAGTCACCGGCCGCCTATGAGCGCGTCGTTGACCGGCTGCTAGCGTCCCCAGCTTATGGCGAACGCATGGCGGTGCCGTGGCTGGACATGGCGCGCTACGCGGACACGCATGGCTATCACATCGATTCAAGCCGCGAGATGTGGCCCTGGCGCGATTGGGTGATCGACGCCTTCAATCGAAATCTTCCTTACGACAAATTTCTGACCTGGCAGCTTGCGGGCGACCTGCTGCCGAATCCGACGCGGGAGCAGTTGATCGCAACCGGCTTCAACCGGAACCACATGATTAACTACGAGGGCGGCGCAATTCCCGAGGAGTATCTGGTCGAGTATGTCGTCGATCGCGTCGAGACGACATCCACCGCGTTTCTGGGGCTGACCACCGGCTGCGCCCGTTGCCACGATCACAAATACGATCCGATCCGGCAGAAAGATTTTTACCGGATGTTCGCCTTCTTCAATACCGTGAGCGAGAAGGGTTTGGACGGGCAGAAAGGAAATGCGCGGCCGTTCCTAATGCTGCCGGATGAATCGCAGCAGGCGCAGGTAGACCGCCTTTCGTCGGACATTGCGAAGGCCGAAGCCGAGATGGACCGCTCCGGAATTACCGGCCTGCGCAAGGCGTGGGAAGAGGAGCAGGCCGACAAGCCGCGTCCGCGTTCCGATGCATCGGGCCTGATTGCGCACTATTCGTTCGACGGATCGCTAGAAGACATCAGCGGCCACTACCAGCATGGGCGCATCACGAAGGGTGAGCCGGGGTTTGTTGCTGGTGCCGACGGACAGGGTATCGCGCTGGACGAGAGATCTTTGGTTGACCTTCCCGGCGTTGGAGACGCCGCCGCGTTTGCGCTTTGGACGAAAGTCAGCGCGCGTCTCGACAACCGGCCCAGCACGCTGCTGCAAGGCGCATCCTTCACGTTCTGGATCGACGGCGGCCGCGCGATTGGCCGCAACCGGCGCGGATCTCGCTTCTACATTTCTACGGGGGGCCGCACCTACCGCACGAAGACGGAGACCGTGACGGGACCGTGGGTGCACACCGCGGTGAACCTGTCTCAGCCGCAGCCGGCGATCTACATTAACAACGCGCGCGTCGAGCTGACCGATATTGATGAAGCGGCGCCCGAGCGCTGGATTCGCGCTTCGCTGGACGACCTGCGCCTTTATTCGCGCGGTCTCGACCCTGCGGAGATTGAATTTCTGGCGGTGACTCAACCGGCCCAATCGACGCTGCGGATTCCGGCAAAGCAACGGTCAACCGATCAGCGCTTGGCGTTGCTTGATTTCTTCTTCGAGAACGGCGCGCCCCAAGACTTGCGCACCCTCAACCGTCGGTTGAACAGTCTCTACGACGAGCGCGACGAACTTCAGTATCAGATTCCCACCTCGATGGTGATGTCGGAAATGGCGATCCCGCGCGAGACGAAGATTCTCGGCCGCGGCGATTACCGCAACGGCACAGAAACGGTAACGCCAGGCGTTCCCAGCTTCCTTCCGCCGCTGCCCGCCGGGGCGCCGCAAAACCGGCTGGGCCTTGCGCAGTGGCTGCTGTCGCCGGATCATCCGCTAACCGCGCGCGTCGCGGTGAATCGTTTCTGGCAAATGTATTTTGGACACGGCATCGTGAAGACTGGCGAAGACTTCGGCAGCCAGGGTGAGTTTCCCGTTCACCCTGAACTGCTGGATTGGCTGGCGACCGAGTTCCGGACCAGCGGCTGGGACATCAAGGCGATGCAGAAGACGATCGTGATGTCGGCGGCTTACCGGCAATCGTCCCGCTCGACTCCCGCGTTGCTGGAGAAAGATCCGGAGAACCGGTTGCTGGCCCGTGGTCCCCGCTTCCGTCTTCCCGCCGAGGCCATCCGCGACAGTGCGCTAGCGTCGAGTGGGCTGCTAAACGCCAAGGTCGGCGGGCCGTCCGTGAATCCTTATCAGCCGAAGGGCGTGTGGGAAGACATCGCGTACGGCGATACGTTCTCCTCTCAAATTTTCGAGCAGGATCATGGCGACGCCCTTTACCGGCGGTCCCTCTACACGTTCTGGAAGCGGACCGCGCCGCCGCCGGGCCTTGCAACGTTCGACGCGCCGGATCGAGAGAAGTGCACCGGGCGGCGGTCGTTGACCAACACTCCGCTGCAAGCGCTGGTGCTGCTGAACGACACAACGTACGTTGAAGCTTCGCGGGCGCTGGCCGCCAGAATGATGATCGAAGGCGGTAAGGATCCGTTGGCGTTCGGGTTCCGCACCGCGCTTAGCCGCGCGCCGCAACGTGCCGAACGCGACCTGCTTGCCCGCCAGTATCGCGATCAACTGGCCGTCTATCGCAATTTTCCCGAGGGCGTGGACAGGCTGCTGTCGAACGGCGAAATCGAGACGCCGAAGGAACTGAACCGAGCACAACTGGCCGCGTGGACGACAATCGCCAGCGTCATTCTGAATCTCGACGAGGCGGTCACGAAGGAATAGCGATGCGGAACGATCTTCAAAACATGATGACCCGCCGGGCCTTGTTCTCCCGGACAGCCGGGGGTCTGGGACTTGCCGCACTGCAATCGCTGGGCGCGTCGCTTCCTGGAATCCCGCACTTCGCTCCGAAGGCGAAGCGGATCATCTTCCTACATCAGTCCGGCGGCCCGTCCCAGCACGACCTTTTCGATTGGAAGCCGAAGCTGGACGCCAAGCGCGGAATCGATCTGCCGGATTCCATCCGCATGGGCCAGCGCATTACCGGCATGACGTCTGGCCAGTCGACCCTTCCCGTCGCGCCGACGATTTTCAAGTTCTCCCAGCACGGCGAAGCCGGTTCCTGGTTTAGTGATCTGGTTCCGCATATCGCGGGGATCGCCGACGACATCACGCTGGTGCGGACGGTGCATACCGACGCGATCAACCACGATCCGGCAATCACGTTCATACAAACCGGCAGCCAGCAGCCCGGGCGGCCGTCGTTGGGGTCCTGGGTTAGCTACGGACTGGGAAGCGAGAACGAAAATCTTCCGGCGTTCGTCGTCCTGCTTTCCCAAGCCAGCGGACTGAATACCGACCAGCCGCTGTTCTCCCGGCTGTGGTCTTCCGGATTTCTGCCGTCGAACTATCAGGGAGTGAAGTTCCGCTCCTCCGGCGATCCGGTGCTTTACCTTTCCGACCCTCCGGGCATCGATCGCGAGACCCGCCGCCGCATGCTGGATTCGCTGAAGACGCTGAACGGCATGCGGAGCGAGATCTTTGGCGATCCGGAAATCGAGACTCGAATCTCGCAGTACGAAATGGCCTACCGGATGCAGACCTCGGTACCGGAGCTGATGGACCTGTCCACGGAACCCGAATCCGTGTTTGACCTCTACGGGCCGGACGCGCGCAAACCCGGTTCGTACGCGTCGCAGTGCCTGCTTGCGCGTCGCCTTGCGGAGCGTGGGGTCCGCTTCATACAGCTTTACAAGCGCGGTTGGGATCAGCATGCGGAACTCCCGCGCGATCTTCGCCTTCAGGCGCAAGCTGTCGATCAGCCCTCGGCGGCGCTGGTCACCGACCTAAAGCAGCGTGGAATGCTGGACGACACGCTGGTGGTGTGGGGTGGCGAATTCGGCCGAACGGTGTACTGCCAGGGCCGGTTGACCGACGCCAACTACGGGCGCGATCATCACCCGCGATGCTTCACGATGTGGTTCGCAGGAGGTGGATTGAAGCGCGGCGCGGTGATCGGTGAAACGGACGACTTCGGCTACAACATCGTCCAGGACCCCATCCACATTCACGATATTCAGGCGACGCTGCTGCGCTGTCTGGGCGTCGATCATAAACGCCTGACCTACCGGTTCCAGGGCCGCGACTTCCGGCTGACGGACGTTCACGGCAACGTGGTCGACAAGATGCTGGCTTGATTGAGCGGGCGGCAAAGTACCTTCAACAACTGAAGCGCTCGCAGCGTTTCTGGAAGACGCATGCGATCGACCAGCGCTACGGCGGCTTCTGGAGCTGTCTCGATCGCGGCGGCGCCGTCTACGACGAGCGAAAGTACGTCTGGATGGCGGGCCGCGCGGTTTGGATGTTCTCAAAGCTGGGCGACACTGCCGCTGCCGAGCCTGTCCTGAATTTCCTGATGCGCCATGGACGCGATCCGGAGGGGCGGTTCTACTTCTCGTTGAATCGCAACGGGAGCCCGGCTTCCTTTCAGCGCAAGCCATATGGCGCGGTGTTCGCGGCAATCGGGTTGGCCGAATACGCACGGTCGGCGGCGCGGCAGGAACCGCTGGATGATGCGGCCGCACTGTTCTGGAAGATCCGGGAGTGGATTGCCGACCCCACCTTGCTGGGCCGCCCGCGTCACGGGCTGTCGCAACTGGCCGACGTAATGGTGACGATCTCCATGCTGCTGGAGATCATGCCATCCCACGACGATCCGCGCCATGCGGAACTGTTGAACCAGATGCTGGACGAGGCGTTGGCGCACCAGCATCCGGAGCTGGGCGTGTTTGTCGAGAATATCCGGGTGGACCGGACGCACTTTGACGATTCGCCAACAGGCCGGCTGTGGTGTCCCGGCCATGCGCTGGAAGTTTCGTGGTTTCTGCTGCGCATCCTGGACCAGTTCCCCGACACCGCGAAGTTCAACCGCGTGCTGATGAATATTCAGCGATCGCTGGAGCTGGGTTGGGACAGCCGCTACGACGGACTTTTCTATTTTCTCGATACGCAGTCGAAGCCCATGTTGGAACTTGAGTGGGATATGAAGCTGTGGTGGCCGCACACGGAGGCGATTCTGGCGCTTGCCCACGCATGGCGCCGCACGGGCGATGCCAAGTGGGCGGGCTGGCTGGACCGTATTGACGAGTATGCGTGGCGGACGTTCGTCGACGACGAATTCGGAGAGTGGTTCGGCTACGCGTCGCGCGAGGGCCGCATCACTCACGACGCAAAGGGCAATTCCTACAAGGGATTCTTTCATGTGCCGCGGGCGATGATGTGGGCCGCGGAGGAAATCACGGCCGTTCCAAAAAAATAACCGCCCTGCTTCCAGTGGCTTGGGTAGCTCCGTCTGCTGCAATTCCTCCCGTGCCCATTACCTTCCGGACAAGCGAAAAAGGAATCCGGACCCGCCCCAAGTACCCCGATTCACTCAACCTCAGATCGCCCGCCTTTCCCCCCCCGCTCCCTCAAGTGGAGCAACCCTTTCTACCCAATCCGGATTCCTGATTCACTCGCGATATCCTGAGTCGGAATGATCGACCCCTCGGCTGCCGACCCGCGCACGGGGTTGGCGCAATCCCGTACCGGCTTCGCGGCGTTCCGCACACACCTCGCGCTTGACCGCACGACGATGGCGTGGGTTCGCACGGCCCTCACCATGAGCAGTTTCGGTTTCGGCCTGGTGGGATTCTTCCGGTCTGTGAGTGAAACGTCACCTTCCCCTGAAAATATACTTCACCATCAAACCGCTATTCGATTCGGGATCGCTTTGATCGTGCTGGCTGCCATCGCGACCATCCTGGCGGCGGCATCCCATTGGCGGAATCTGGAGCGGCTCCGCAATGGTGACGATCTTCAGATACCGCGCCTGCCGCTGAGTCTGGTTATTGCCGTCGTGCTGGCGCTTGCCACGCTGATTGGCTTGGCCGCGCTTCTCCTGTAAGTTGAGGTGCGGCCTTTGCTTCACGGGTCCGAACCGGGCTATACTGTCTGTTTTGAGGCAGATCGGGCTTGCTGTGTGCCCGTTTCCGGCCGGGAGGTGCTTATGTTCTTGAATATCAGGGACATGGAAGTTCGGCCGATTGTTTTCGACCTCACCTTTGCGCCGGGAGAGATCGATTTCTTCGACACCGAACTGAGGCAGACAACGGGTCTTCGAGTGGAAGGCCGGGCGGATTTACTTGGATCGGTGGAGGAAATTCGCATCCAAGGGGAGTTTGAAGTCGGTCTTGAATCGGACTGCGAACGATGTCTCGAATTGGCGGTCTTCCCGATTCGCCGGCAGTTTGATCTGTATTACTCGCCCGAGGAGTCCACGCCGGAGGCTGGCGAGGTTGCGCTAAAGGCCGGTGAAGTTGAGATCGCTTTCTACGACGGCGATGGACTGGATTTGAAGGAAGTTTTGCGGGAGCAGGTTCTGCTGGCGCTGCCGATGCAGCGTTTGTGCCGCGCCGATTGCAAGGGCTTGTGCCCGGTGTGCGGCGTGAACCGGAATGGGCAAGATTGCTCCTGCGTGGTGAATGTGGTGGATGAACGCTGGTCGGCCCTCCGCAAGCTCTCCGCCAGGTAAGCAAGTTTGAAACGATTTTTCGAAGGACGTAAGCATGCCGAATCCGAAACGCCGACACTCCAAGCGTCGCACCTCCACCCGCCGGGCTCATGATTTCCTGAAGGCCTACAACATTTCCGAGTGCGCGAATTGCCGCGAACCGAAGATGCCTCACCGCGCCTGCCCCTATTGCGGGTTCTACAAGGGGCGCGAAGTGGTTGAAGTCGCCGGCCAGTAGCCAATCCCGGATGATCACGATCGCTCTCGACGCTATGGGCGGCGACCATGCCCCCAAGTCCGAAGTCGAGGGTGCGATACGCGCGGTCCGCGCTCTGAACGTTCGCGTCATTCTCGTGGGACGGGAAGACATGATCCATCAGGAGCTGCGGGAGCAAGGCGCGCGGAATCTGCCGATCGAGGTGCATCACGCCTCGGAAGTGGTCACCATGGAGGACTCCGCCGCGAAAGCTATGCGGACGAAGCGCGACAGCTCCATGCGGGTGGCTTGCCGGCTGGTGCGTGAAGGCACGGCCCAGGGCATGGTCTCCGCCGGCAACACCGGAGCCGTAATGGCTACGGCGAAGCTGGTTCAGGGCATGGTTCGCGGTGTCGAGCGGCCCGCTCTCGCAACGGCATTCCCCACACTCAAAGGCTCTCCCGCTGTGCTGGTTGACGTCGGCGCCAACGTGGATTGCTCACCCCAGATGCTGGCGCAGTTCGCGGTGATGGGCGAAGTCTATTCACGCGTGATCTTCCAGACGGACCGTCCGCGCGTCGGACTTCTTTCGATCGGCGAAGAGGAACACAAGGGCAACGAACTTACCCGCCAGGCCTTTCCCCTGTTGAAGAGTCTTCCCATCAATTTCATCGGCAACGTGGAAGGGCGCGACGTCTACACCGGGTATGCGGACGTGCTGGTTTGCGACGGCTTCGTGGGCAACGTGGCGCTGAAGGTTAGCGAAGGCATCGTCGACGTGATCAAGCAAATGCTGCGCCAATCGCTGGAGGCGACGATCAGCCGCCAGATCGGCGCGGTGCTTGCTCGAAACGGATTCGCGGACTTGAAGCGCCGCATGGATTACTCCGAGTATGGTGGCGCGCCGCTGCTGGGCGTCAAAGGCGTCACGATCATTTGCCATGGCCGCTCCAACGCGAACGCGATCAAGAATGCGATCCGGGTGGCGGCGGAATTTGCCGAAGGCCGCATCAATCAGCGAATCGAGGAAGAGCTTTCCGAATGGAGCGGCAGCGCCAAACCCAGCCGTGCCTTCGCTGACTGACAATAAAGTTATGCGCACCGCACTGGTCCTTGCCGTCTGCGCGCTTTCGTCCTTCCCGCAATCGAAGACGCCCGATCCGGTTGCCTGGTCCGCCGTTACGGATGGCAAGATCATCCGGCTGTCGGCTGCGATTACCGCACCGTGGCATCTGTACTCGATGACGACGCCGCGGCCCCCGATCGCCACGACGGCGAAGATCGAGGGTGTCGAGAATCTCGAAATCTGGCAGTCCGCGCCGATCCGGAAGCTGGACGAGAATTTCGGCGTGGAGACCGAGACGTTTGAGACCGAGGCCGTCTTCTACATCAAAGGCGATGTGCCGGCGGGCGCGGAAGTCAGCATACGCTATCAGGCGTGTACGGAGCGGCTGTGCCTTCCGCCAAAGCGCAAATCGGTGGAGATCGTGCAAGGCGCCGTGCCCCCGATGCCATCGACATTTCTGAAGGTGGGCGACCCGGCTCCGGTGGCTCCATCGACGTCTACCGTGCCCGCGCCATCGCCGCAGGATGAGGGATTGGCGCAGTTTCTCTGGATCGCGTTTGGCTTCGGATTGGCGGCGATTTTCACGCCGTGCGTGTTCCCGATGATTCCGATCACGATGTCGTTTTTCCTGGGACAGTCCGAAGGGCGTTCGCGGGCGAGCCAAATCTCGCAGGCGTTTTTGTTCTGCCTGGGCATCGTGCTGCTGTTCACGGTTCTGGGGGTCGCGCTGACGGCGGCGCTAGGTCCGTTCGGCGTGGTGCAGATCGCGTCGAATCCCTGGGTAAACGCGTTCATCGCGGCGATCTTCATCACGCTGGCTTTCAGCATGTTCGGCGCTTTCGAGATCACTCTGCCGTCGGGCCTGTTGACGAAGCTGAATTCCGCGTCGGGCTCCGGCGGAACGGCTGGCACGCTACTGATGGGGCTTACATTTTCATTGACTGCGTTTGCATGTGTGGGGCCGTTCGTCGGCACTCTGCTGGCCGCGTCGGTCAGCGGGAACCGCTGGCAGCCGATGTTCGGCATGATGGCGTTCGCCACCGGGCTGGCGCTGCCGTTCTTCTTTCTCGCGCTGTTCCCCTCCGTGTTGAAGAGCATGCCGCGTTCCGGCGGATGGCTGGCCCGCGTGAAGGTGGTGATGGGTTTTGTGATTCTGGCCGCCGCGCTGAAGTACGTCGCAAATATCGATCAGGTAATGCAGTGGGGGTTCCTGACGCGGGAGCGTTTCCTGGCCGCATGGTTCGTGCTTTTCCTGCTGCCGGGCATGTATCTGCTGGGTCTGCTGCCAATGGAAGGCGTCAAGAGGGATGAACCCGCCGGGACGGGCCGTATCCTGGCCGGGGCGCTGTTCGCCATCTTTGCGTTCAGTTTGCTTCCGGGAATGTTTGGAGGCCGCTTGGGCGAGTTGGACGCCTACGTTCCGCTTCCCGCCGAGGGCCAGTTTGGTGTTGGCGCTAATGCCGGGTCTGCTGAGAAGTCCGCGTGGCTGAAGAACGACTTGCCGGGTGCGTTGGCGAAGGCTCGTGCCGAAAACAAGATGATCTTCGTCAACTTCACGGGCTACGCCTGCACGAATTGCCATTGGATGAAGGCCAACATGTTCCCGAGGCCGGAGATTCGCGAGGCGCTGGGCCGGTTCGTGCTGCTGGAACTGTACACCGATGGCACGGATGCGGCCAGCGAGGAGAATCAGGCCTACCAGGAGAAGATGTTCGGCAACGCGGCCATTCCGTTCTACGCCATCCTGGACGCCGAAGAGAAGGTGGTGGCCAGCTTCCCGGGCCTGACGAAGAACCCGGCGGAGTACCTAGCGTTTCTCAACACGGGCTCGGGCGGCGTGCAAACGCGCGCGATGGGCGTCGGAGGCCAGTTCGTCCAGTTCGCGCGCGAAGCCGGCGCTCCATTCCGCGAAGCGTCGCTTCCGTAGACGCTCCAGAAGTTCCGTCCGCCGGTCCGATTCGATCACCTTCATTCGCTGAGCCTGGATCTGCGTCTCCAGTTGGCTGAGTTCCCCACGGAGCTTGTCGCCGGTGGCCGTAAGATGCCGGCGGTACGCTCCCGCCTGCGGCTGATGGGTCAGCGGAAGATCGAACGTCGCCGTCTTTTCGGTTTCGATTGCGGCAAGCCTGCCGCGATAGGTTTCGCCGGCCGCCAGAAGGCGCTGTAGTTTCTCCCGTTCCACTTCCGCCTGCATGCGCCGGACTTCCTGTGCGCGGGCAAGCCGGAATTCGAATCGTTTCATCCAACCATCGCCGCCAGTTGATCCATGCTGGTCCGGGTTTGTTCGAAGGCCGTCCGCTCATTGGCGTCCTGCCGCAGAAACTGGTTGATGTCGTCGCGGGCCCGGATCGCGGCGTCGATCTTGCGGTTTGAGCCTGCCGCATACGCGCCAAGGTTGATCAGATCGGAGGCGCGGTCGTACTCCGCCATGGCCTCGCGCAACGCCTGGGCCGACCGTTTTTGTTCCGGTGCGGCGAGTGTGCCCGCCAACCGGCTGACCGACTGCAGGATGTCTATCGCCGGGTAGTGCCCCGCTTGCCCCAGTTCCCGCGACAGCATGATGTGGCCGTCGAGGATCGACCTTACCGCGTCGCAGATGGGCTCGTTGAAGTCGTCGCCCTCGACAAGAACCGTAAAGAACCCGGTGATGGAGCCTTGAGGAAACTTTCCCGCGCGCTCGCAGATTTTGGGGAGCAGGTTGAAGACGCTGGGCGTGTAGCCTTTTTGCGAAGGCGGCTCCCCGGCGGCCAGTCCAATCTCGCGCTGCGCCATGGCGAGACGCGTCACCGAGTCCATCACCAACAGCACGTTTCCGCCCTGGTCCCGGAAATATTCGGCAATGGCCAAGGCGACGAAACAGGCGCGGAGTTTCAGCGGCGCGGGCCGGTCCGAGGTTGCGCAGACAACGACGGATTTCGCCAGACCCTCCGGACCCAGCTCATGCTCAATAAATGCGCGGACCTCGCGGTTGCGCTCGCCAATCAGTGCGATGACGCTGACGTCGGAATCGCTGTTCCTGGCCATCGATCCGACAAGGGTGCTTTTTCCCACACCCGAGCCTCCGAAGAGGCCAACCCGCTGCCCTTTGCCGGTGGGAAGAAATCCATCGATCGCGCGGATTCCCGTAACGAGTTGCTCCTGGATGTGAGCACGATCCATCGGTCCGGGCGGCGTCCGGTAGAGGTCGTAGTGGGCTTCAGGGGTAAACCTTGGGCCTCCGTCGGCCGGGAGTCCGAAGCCATCAATGACGCGGCCCAGCAACCCGGGTCCGACGGCAACTTTCGCCGCCTCCGGACGGGCCACGACGGTGGCGCCCAGCGATAGGCCATCGGTGTCTTCAAGCGGCATGGAGAGCACGCGGCCATCTCGAAAGCCGACCACCTGGGCCCGAACCGGGTTTTTTCCGGGAATCAGAATTTCGCAGAAGTCGCCGGTTGAAGCCGCCGGGCCGAGACTTTCGATCAGCAGCCCAACCTGATCCGTCACTCTGCCGGACCAGCGGAAGGGATCGATCCCGTCGAGGGCGCGGAGGTACGGATCGACACTCCAGGCCGGCGCCGTCATCCCCGCCCCCGAATGCGATCTGTAAGTCCACGCTCAATCTCGTCGAGTTGGGTGCCGACCGACGCGTCGAGCACGCCACGGGACGTTTCAAAAAGGACGGCTCCGCGCTCCAGCGCAGAGTCCGCCGATACCTTGATTTTTTCGACCAGCGAAAGCGAGTCGAGCGCCCGGGTAATCCGGGGCGCGTCCTCCGGGTTCGCAAGAACTCGATGTATCTCACGAGCCTCGATCTTGCCGAGCGCCGATTTGACGAGACCCATAATCGCGTCGGGATCGATGGACAGTTCGCGGTTCAGAATCCGCCGGGCGATCGCCACCGAGAGCTTGACGACATCTTCTTCGGCCTGCCGCCGCAGACCGCTTCCGGACGACGCGACTTCAGCGATGGTTTTTGAAAGGCGCGAGATGACGGGGTCCAACTGGGTCATCATTGCCCGTTCCCCTTCGGCGCGTCCCTCCTTGCGGCCCCTCTCGAACGCTTCGCCCATCTGTCGGTCCGCCTCGGCGGCGAGCATGGATAGCTGCGCATCCATCCCCGGGCCGGAAAGCGGCCCACCGCCTTCGGAATTTCCATGAAGGTCGGGAATGAAAGCCCGCCACGTGTACTGCTCAATACCGCGCCCGCGGCCGGGGACGATCTTAGAGGACATACTGCTCGCCCACCGCGCCCTTCATGCTGACCAGGCCTTCCATCTCCAACTGCCGGACAATCGAGATGATCTGCTGCTGCGACGCCTCCACTTCCTTGATCTTGACGGGGCCCATGGCATCCATGTCCTCGCGGAGCATGTCCGCGCCGCGCTGCGACATGGCCTGCAGAAAGTGTTCCCTGAGCTTTTCGGAGGTGCCCTTCAAGCCAACGGTGAGAATCTTCCGGTCCACGCGCCCCAGAAGCTCCTTGATTCCATTGAGGTCCAGCAGCATCAGGTCTTCGAACACGAACATCAGATGCCGGATCTGTTCGACCAGCTTGGAGTCCTCGCCCTCCAGCGTCTCCAGCAGTTCTTTTGACGTCGTCGAATCGAGTCGGTTCAGCATTTCGGCCACCGCTTTGATTCCGCCGGCCGATTCGCGGCTGACCTCGCCCATGACCCGGATCTTCATGCCCACGATGTTGGCAATTTTGCCGATAATCTCGGGTGAAATCTGATCCAGTTGCGCCATTCGCAAGGAAACGTCGGAGCGCAGGGCCGCCGGAAGCCAGAACAGCAGTCCAGCGGCTTGTTGGGGCGGCAGGTGCGACAGAATGAGAGCGATTGTCTGCGGATGCTCGTTGTGAATAAACTTCGCGAGCTGTTGAGGGTCCGCCTTCTTCAGAATGTCGAAGCTGAGATTCTCGCCACCCAGCTGGCGCAGCATTCTTTCAATGATCCGCGCCGCACGCTCCGGTCCGAACGCCTGGCGAAGCACTTTGCGCGCATAGTCGACGCCGCCCCGGATCACGAAATCCCGTGCGACCAGCATGTTGTAAAATTCTTCGACGATCAGCTCGGACTGGTCGGTGGTAATCGTCTGCGATCGCGCGATCTCCTGGCCGACGCGATGAATTTCGTCTTCCTCCAGGTGCGACAACACCTGAGAGGAAAGCTCTTCGCCAAGCGCGATCAGGAAGATCGCCGCCTTCCGCGCTCCGGACTGGGCGTTCTTGTTCTCTGAGTTCGTGATCATTTAGCTACGGCGTCATCCTGCAGCCAGGTTCGAATTACCTGGGCGATGCCTGCGGGGTCCTTTTTGGCCGACTCCATTACCTGCTTCTGCAGAACGTCTCCCTTGTTCGCTCCCGGCCCGGGAAGCTTCAGCGCCTTCATGGCGGCGGCTTCCATTTCCAGCTTCTTCTTCTCGTGATCGGCCAGCGTGTCTTCCAGCGATCTCGACTCAGCGGATACGCCTTCCGGCGGGCCTGCGATCGCCGTTGGCGCCGCGGTTTTTGCGACCTTCTTCCGCCGGAAGAATCGCAGGACCAGTGCCACTAGCGCTCCGAGGACGATCACACCCGCGATACCCGCGAAAACGAGAGGATTGCGCAAGGGCGCCGGCATCCAGGCCGGCCACACAAAGCCGCCGCCAGCGGCCGGAGCGTCGGTGGGAGCGTTTCCATCGACGGGCGGACGCGCATTCAATGTCGCCTCAAACGGCATCGACTCCACCATGATCTGGTCGCCGCGCTGGGTCTGCAGCCCGGCAGCCGCCGACACCAGGTCGGAAATTTTCTTTAGCTTCTCCGCCGACGGTGGCTCCAGGATTCGTTTGGCCTTCTCCCCTGCGCCTTCCCAGCGAAGGTCGTGATCGATCAGCACAGACAGGGAGACGCGCTTGAGGGACCCCTGCGGGATCAACAGGCGCTTGACTGTGCGTGTCGATTGATAGGTAATGTTCTCGCTTCGCCGCGCGACATTCTTACCGTTCTCACCCGGTTTCGACGTGGGCCGCGGGAGGCTGGATGGCGTGCCGGGCACACCCGACGCTCCAGTCGAACCGCTAACGTCTTCCGTGCGTTGCTGGCTTGCCATCACCGAACGCGATGGGTCGAAGGACTCCTCGCTCTGCTCGCCGCTCGAAAAGTCGACCTCCGTCGAAACTCCAACTCTAAAGTGCTCCGGTCCCAGCAGCGGTTCGAGCGTGCTGTCGATCTTCGCCAGAAGTTCCCGCTCCAGCTTGCCGCGAAACTCCAACTGTGCGTCGTCGGGCTCCGGATCGCCGGGCCGGCCCCGCTTCCGGGGACGGCTGAGCAAGCGGCCTTGGGTGTCGAGGATGCTGACCGCCTGAGGCTCCAACCCCTCGACCGCGCTGGCGGCCAGATGCGAGATGGCCGCTACGTTCTGCGCGTCCAGTTGGGCGTTCCCGGCGAGCTTCAGAACCACGCTGGCCTTGGCGGGCTGGCGCGATTCCATAAACACGGATTCCTTGGCGAAAGTGACGTGGACGCGCGCCGACTCTACCTCGCGCAACGAAGTGATGCTCCGCTCCAGCTCGCCCTCAATGGCGCGGTGAAAGTTCACCCGCTCCTGAAAATCCGTCGTCGCCAGATTGACCTTGTCGAAAAGCTCGTACCCCATCCTGCCCGACTTGGGCAGGCCTTCGGCGGCCAGTTCAAGGCGGGTTTCCGCCACGCGTTCGGACGGAACCAGCACGGTATCGCCCGTCTCGTTCAGCTTGAACTTGGTGGCGTTTTCCCGGAGACGGCTGGTAATCTTGCCAGCGTCTTCGGCGGAGAGCCCGGTGAAGAGCGGACGATAGTCCCGCTGCTCGTTCCATCGAACGAAGAAGGAGAGCGCCGCCAGAACGGCGATTGCCGTTCCGCCGAGTGTAATTTTCTGCCGGAGCGTCAGCCGTTCCAGAAGTATTCGAAACTGATCCATGTGTATTTGAGCCGGAACGTCGGACGGGGGCGAATCCGTCTCCTCACACCTGCATTCGCATTACTTCCTGATACGCCTGGACAACCTTGTTTCTTACCTGCATGAACAGCTCAAACGAAAGAGCGGCCTTCTGCGAGGCCACCGCGACGTTGTGCAGTTCTTCCCCCTCGCCGTTCAGGAACCGCTCCGCCGTTTGTGCTGATGTCTTTCCCAGACTTTCGACGGTATCGATGGTTGCCTTTAGGTGGTCGGAGAAGAATTCGCCGGCGGGCTTGGGGTTAAGCGACGGCAGCTCCACCGGCGCGATATGGGTGCGTATCGGTGCGATTGGGGTCATCGCGTCACCTCATCAGATCGATGGAGCGGTTGATCATGTCCTTGATCGCCGCCATCGCCGATACGTTCGCCTGATAGCCGCGCGTTGCGTTCATCAGGTCTGCCATTTCCTCGGCCGGATTCAGACGGGGGAACGCGACGTAGCCCTTGTCGTCCGCATCGGGATGCCCGGGAACATAGCGCTTCTCCGGATCGCGGTCGTCAATCCGGATTTCGGAAACGGAAACGCCCGTCGCCTCCCCGTCCAGCTGGGTCTGAAAGACGGCCGAGAAGGGTGACGACTGGGACTGGCTCTCGAACACGGCATCGCGGCGCCGGTACGGCCCGCCGTCGGCGGTACGCGTGGTCTCGGCGTTGGCGATATTGCCGACCAGCAGTTCCGCACGGTGCCGCTGCGCCGCCATCCCGGAATGGGAAACCGAAAGCAGTTGAAACAGGCTCATGCGCCTTTGCCCTCCTGGATCGCGTCGCGAACGGCCTTGATCTGGCCCTTCAGCATAGATTCGGCGACGTTAAACCGCATCGCGGTCTCCGAAAGCAGACGCATCTCCCTGTCGATGGAGACGTTGTTGCCGTCGTTCTTATTGTCCAGACCGGACGCTTCGACCACGTTCGGGCGCTCTCCCTTGGTGAGCGAGAGAAACTCGAACTGGAAGTCGATGTCCTTGGTCTGGTAGCCGGGGGTGTCGGCGTTGGCGACGTTGGAGGCGATCAGCTTCTGCCGCGTCGCCAGCAAATCCATGTAGTGTGTCAGGCGTCCGGCCAGCGGGTTCAGCATGGGGCCACGTCCTGGGCCATAGGTCGGCTCATGGACGCCTATCGACCAGAGTGGCTCTGGACTTTAGCTATTTCTTCGGAGTTTTCGCGGGAAGCGCATTCCACTCGTCCCGGGGCATGTCCAGGCCCGGCCATGCCACTTTCGTGAAGGGCCACCCGGTCGCCAGCCAGGACTTCATGTCCGCCGCCAGCTTCCGGTCGAAGCCGTGCTCCGCCTGATCCTTGGTCACCCACAGCGTGGCCACAGCGTCGTATCCCTGCTTGCCGCTGGGCCGGATGTAGAAGCAGCCGTACTCAGCCGATCCGTCCGGACTTAGCACCGCGTAGGGAAACGACTTCCGGGCATCCCACTGCGCCTTTTCCCCGGCCATATCCTTCGCCTGATCGTCGAGAGTCAGCCCGGCATGGGGCCATTTCCCTCCCATCGTCGATCGGATGTGATTGATCGAACCCATATAGGCCGCGTAGTCTAATTTCGCGACTTCCGGACCGAGCGGGACAAGTTTGTATCCTTCTCCGGAGTACGTCGTGGGAACCGAAAATGAGGGCAATAATATAGTTGACAACTCACACGGACCGGCCCTATTATTGAGTCATGGCCAGCCCGAACACCCTGCAAGAAGCGGTCCTTTACTTCGCCGATCCCGACAACTGCCGGGACTACTTGGTCGCACACCGCTGGCCTGAAGGTGTGACTTGCCCGCGATGCGGCAGCAAGAACGTCCTGTTTCAGGAGAAGTACAACCGCTGGCAATGTGGCAGCAGGCATGCACTTCGGCAGTTCACCACAAAGACCGGGACCATCTTCGAGAGTTCGCCACTCGGGTTAGATAAGTGGCTCTTGGCGATGTGGATGGTGGTCAACTGCAAGAACGGCGTGAGCAGCTATGAGATTCACCGCACCGTTGGCGTAACTCAGAAGTCTGCATGGTTCATGAATCATAGGATTCGCCTTGCCCTCGGCTTGGACCCCGAACAAAAACTGTCGGGGGAAGTTGAGGCCGATGAATCGTTCATCGGCGGTAAAGCTCGTAACATGCACGTCTCCAAGCGAAAGGCCAGAATCAACGGGCGCGGAACCGTGGGGAAGGTCATCGTCATGGGAATGCTAGAGCGTAAGGGCAAGGTCAAGGCCACCGT
Source organism: Bryobacteraceae bacterium (assembly GCA_041746955.1). GTDB lineage: Bacteria > Acidobacteriota > Terriglobia > Bryobacterales > Bryobacteraceae > JAPKYZ01. The sequence continues at coordinate 20,438 of JBGTFZ010000112.1, read as the reverse complement.
TGTAGAGACCCGCCGCAAGCATGAAGTCCAAGCTGAGATTCGGCAGCACGTCGCGCCCGGCTCGACCGTCTACACTGACGAGTTGCTAAGCTACGACGGGCTTGCTTCCGACTACGCTCACAAGGTCATCAACCACGCCGAAGAGTACGTCCGTGGAAATGTCCACACCAATGGCATGGAGAACTTCTGGAGCTTGCTCAAGCGCGGCATCGGCGGAACCTACGTGAGTGTCGAGCCGTTCCATTTGTTCCGCTACTTGGACGAACAGTGCTTCCGCTACAACCATCGCAAGATGACCGATGCAGAGAGATTCGGCTTGGCGGTTTCGGGTATCGTGGGGAAGCGGCTGACTTTCGATCACCTGACGGGCAAGCAGATGGAGGAGCGATCATCGCAAGCTAACTGAGAAAGAAGCCCTGAGGCAAAGGCGCGGAAAGCGTCCCTTGGAGCCGGACAAGAAAAAGCCGTGACTACGAATCACGGCTCCTTCTGAAATGCTAATGATCTTCAGGTGACTTGATCGTAGCATAGGGAGGCTGAATCATGCCAGACGATACCATCACAATCGCTCTTGATGGGGAGATTCCCCTTGGCGAGTTCGCCCGCACCATAGGGCGCTTTGCCGAACTAGTCAGCGCTCTCTCTGAGGACGCCGGATCGCCCGAACTAGATTGGGTTATTGATGACCTTCAGGTCAGCAGCGCCATAGCGACCGCAAGAGCCCTTAGTGATCCCCAAGCCGCAGAGCAAGTCGCCCGCGATTATGCGGCAGTGGGAACGGCCCTTGAGAACCACACGCCGGTCCAGGTGTCCCCGCGTGTTCGCCGGGCTGTAAACAAAATAATCTCGATACGGGACCGTCGCGTTAAGGCTGTGAGGTTCGAGACCGCTCAAAGGGATGCTGTGATCCCCACGAGCCAGGATAGCCCTCCCAGGCTGCTTGTCTTCCCCAAAGCCAAGACAGCGGCGGCAGTCGGCACTGTCTCGGAACTGCTTGCGATTAAAGCGCCGGCCACGGCGGCGTCTTCTTTCGGTGCGATTCAAGGCAGGGTCCAGGCTCTTTCCAATAGGGGCGCTCTCCGCTTTACGGTTTACGATCTGCTCTATGACAAGGCCGTCGGCTGCTACATAGCCGAGGGCAAAGAAGAATTGCTGCGTAACGCTTGGGGCAGACTGGCGTTCATTGAAGGCCTCATCACCCGCGATCCACTGAATGGAAGGCCTTTAGCGATCCGTCAAGTCAGGAGTATCGCTCTTTTAGATGAGCCGCCTTCCGCTCCGAATTATGAGACTGCTCGCGGCGTGGCGCCATCGCTAAACGATCTATCGCCAGAAGATGCCATCCGAAGGGGGCGCGATGCCTGACAGCCTCCCATTCATCTACTGGGATGCCTGCGTCCCGCTGTCGTACATTAACGGCACCGAAGATAGAATCCAGCACATCGCGCCGCTGATGAAGCGGAGCGGGGAAACCTTCCAGATTGTCACCTCTGTTATCAGCATCACAGAAGTAGCATTCGCCAAGGTTGAGCAGGACAACAAACTCCTAGATCCAGGGATCGAAGACAAGATCGGGAACCTCTGGCGGATCGGCTCACCAATAAAGCTAGTGGAGGTGTATGAACCAATCGCCGAACGGGCACGACGATTGATGAGGGCGGCAATCGAAAAAGGTTGGGTACTGAAGCCTGCCGACGCTCTTCATCTGGCGACCGCAGAACAACTAAAAGTCACAGAGTTCCATACCTACGACAGGCCACTGGATAAATATTCCGCGCTAACAGAGAACAACTTCCCAATCAAGGCACCGGTCTCTTCGGAACCATTCCTGCCCCTAGGGCCGACACCTGGAGCCCAAGCAGAGCGCATATGAACAAACTCTTCTACGGCGACAACCTGGACATTCTTCGGAAGAAGATCAAAGATGAGACTGTTGATCTATGCTACATCGATCCGCCTTTCAACTCGAAGCGGAACTACAACCAGATTTACAACAACGTAGGGGGAGAGGACCGTGCGCAGGCGCAGGCGTTCATGGACACGTGGACTTGGGATGCCAGGGCTACTACTGGTTACGCGGAAGTTCTATCCAACGACCATGGTCGCTTTCAGCCTCAGCTTGTGGACCTACTCAAGGGCCTACACCCTGTCCTTGGGGAAGGGGGATTGTTGGCGTATCTCATCAGTATTGCGCTTCGCGTTACCGAGATTCGTCGCGTCCTCAAGAGAACGGGTACGTTTTTCCTGCATTGTGACCCTACTTCAAGTCATTACCTAAAGCTGATTCTGGATGCGGTTTTCTGTTCGGACGGTGGCGACTTCATAAACGAGATCGTATGGTGTTACAGCCACGGCGGCAAGAGCAAGAACCGCTTCGGGCGCAAGCATGATGTCATCTTTTTCTACTCAAAATCTTCTGAGTATGTGTTCAATGGTGATCAGGTTCGTATAGAAATGAGAAGCGGGAAGAAGAGTTTCGGCGGGCGCATGGAAACCGATTCCGATGGCCGCGAGTATCGCTTGGTTTATGGAACGAAGAACGCTAAGGGGGAGACGAAATACTATAAGTATTATCTCGACGAAGGAAAGGTTCCAGAAGACTGGTGGACTGACATCAACTCACTTCAAGCGACATCAGCTGAGCGCCTCGGATATCCCACGCAAAAGCCCCTAGCCCTTTTGGAGCGGATCATAAAGGCGTGCAGCCAAGAGGGGCAGGTGGTGCTAGATGCCTATTGCGGTTGCGGAACTACAATCGTAGCGGCCCAGTTGCTAAAACGCGAGTGGATTGGAATCGATATTACCTATCATTCTATTTCGCTCGTCCTGAGGCGTCTTGAGGAGTCATTGGGGGTAGGCGTACTCTCTCAAGTCCAAGCGGACGGTATCCCGCGTGATATAGCCTCCGCCCAGGCTCTCGCGCACAAGCAAGACGACCGACTCCGAAAGGAATTGGTAAGAATATACTTGACTAAGCGAATGGCGGTCGGTACGCTGAAGGCGGCGTGACAGGCCCGGTGGGGTTAGAATTTTCTTACGCGCCGAATTCGGCGAGGTTGTTCTTGAGATCCAACAGGCGCTTCGACGCCCCGTTGAATTGGTGGAGAGATTGAAGGATAGCCTCCTTCTCCGGCGCCGACTGAAGTTTTGAAATGGCGTGCTGGGTGTGGTCGTTCGTTGGGTCTGAAATGTAGGCCGGTCGCGCTTCCCCATTCACGAGTCCTTCGATGGCTGATACAAGTTCAGCCATCGACCGCGCCTTCGCCTTTAAATCCTCACGCAAGGCAGCTACGCTCTTCTGCACTTCCGAGCGTTCCCGGATCATTCGGCCTATGATCGCGTCTTGTTCGTCGGTGCTCATTTCGGGTACCTCTCACAACATTTTACCACCTGAATGTTTTCCGGCAAGAGCAGAATGTTTTTCACTTTCAAGCGCGAACGTAGTGGGTTACGATGTCCACAGAATGGCAACATCAAGGAACCCGGAGTTCGAGGCGTTCGACCACGCGATGAGCCAGCTTCTCGGCGTGCCCCGCAATGAGATGAAGAAGCGGATGGAAGCCTACAAGAAGGAAGCGGACAAGAACCCTAAGAAGCGCGGGCCGAAGAAGCGAACGTTGCCAGAAAGCGACCGCCCGTCAGACGGCTGGTGCTTCAAGTCTGCCAGCCAACCAAAGTGAGGCATCTAGCCCCGACTTGACAGAATCGTCCCGTTCTTGATCTGCGATTCTGGTAACGAAGTCAGTGGCTTCATCATCTGTAGCCTTAACAGTAAGGCCAATCCTTGCCAAGATCTCCATCGCTGCGACCCAACCGATTCGCTTGTTTCCATCAGGGAAGCAATGGTCTCTGACTAGGTAAAACAGTAGAAAGCCAGCGAAACACAGTCCCGGTCTTGCATCCCTGGCATCCCCCACATAAGATTCTCCTGTCCAAGCATTACCTAATCGTCCGTCAACGCAGTCCCGCGTTTTCCGATCCACGGTTGGCGCTTGCCCAACCTTCGTCATTGCCTTGCCGTGCAACTCCATGATCCGCTCAAGAGAGATTAGCGATTCCCATGGCTTCATTGAGCCAGCCTTTCAAGGACTACGCTCCATTTCTCGAAAATATAGGCGTTCTCGTCGAGTCGGACGGGAGGATCTTCACTGGCTTGTATTCGCAAAACCTTCTTGCCAAGAGCCGATACTACGCTCAGGACTCGAACCTCCCGGTCCCTTAATTCGAGAGCCTCGTCAACTTGTCCCTGGGTGGCCGCAAATGTAGTTTCCGATTGATTTACGTCGGCTGTCTTTATTCGTATGAATGGGCGGCCAGGTTCGAATCCAAGGCCCACAATTCGACCGCGCGGCTCTACAATATAGGGGACATCGCTAAGTTCGCCAGAGATAATGAATGTTCCCAAATGAACCCTGGCTAGAACGGTCCCATTAACACTAGCCGTGTAGTCTTGTGCCGTAACTCGGGGGTCTAGAGCCGCAAGATATGCCCGAACGGCCCTATTCCTACGGTTGCCCCTCCCCTCGGATTCGATGTCGCCGAGAACATCTTTCAGGGAATCCTCGGCTAGCCCATCTGGCCAGAGGGAATGTTGTCCAGAAACCGGGGCTTCAACGGTCACAACGCTGCTGATCCCGCCGGAACCGTGAGTGATCGATTCAATCTCAATGTCAATCTTCCGCGCCTCAGCTTTGAACCTGCCAACATCAACATCTCTTCGGTCAGCGGCTTCACGAAGTTTGCTGTTGGCCTTTCGCCTAATCGCACTGAGCAACAATTTCAGGGGTTCGCCAAATGCAGCTACGCTCAGCCTGTGCTCCGACAAGCCGTTGACAGTCCCCCCCCACGTGATTTCAAGTTGGATCATCGACTCAGGCATTGTATAGACTTAGACGGCCCCGCCGCTAGCGGCGTTTCCCGCGCCCTTGGCGGGGCATCACGCTTCCGCGTCTGACCCTGCCTTGCCCGTGAGATCGGCATACGTGAGGCGCTTGCCAACGATCTGCTGAACCGCCGTTTCAAACCGCTGACCATCGGTCAACTTCCGGTTGTTGTAGCGAAACGCTTGTTCGTCAAGGTAGCGAAACAGGTGGAAAGGTTCCACGTTCACGTACGTGCCGTGAATTCCTCTCTTCAAGAGGCTCCAGAAGTTCTCGGCATGGTTCGTGTGCACGTTGCCCCGCGCATATTCGACAGCGTGATTGATGACGGCGTGGCGATAGTCTTCGGACAGTCCTTCGTAGGACAGAAGCTCATCGGAGAAGATCGCGCTGCCAACTTCGACGTGCTCACGGACTGCGGCCTGAAGTTCCTTTTTTCGACGGCGCTCGACAACGGTAGTCTTGACCTTGCCGCCACGCTCGACAATGGCGACCGCGATGGTCTTTCCCTTGTTCGATCCCGCTGTCATCCGCTCCGCACGCTTCACAGCGTGCATGTTGCGGGCCTTGCCGCCGATGAAGGATTCATCGACTTCGACTTCACCGGACAGCTTGCCCCCATCATTCGACTGAAGACCCAAACGAACGCGATGGAGCATAAACCAAGCGGTCTTTTGCGTGACACCAAGAGCGCGGTGAATCTCCCAAGACGAAATGCCGTTCTTCGCGTTCGTAATCATCCATACCGCTGCAAGCCACTTGTCTAGGCCGATCGGGGAGTCTTCGAAGATGGTCCCGACCTTGATCGAGAATTGCTTCTTGGAGTGCTTCGCCTTGCACTCCCAACGGCGCTGGTTGGCAAGGTAGCGAACGTCATTCGATCCGCAGGTAGGGCACACGACGCCATTGGCCCAGCGCTTCGCTACAAGGTAGTTCTGGCAGTTGTCGAGGTCCGAGAAGAACTGAATGGCTTCCTGGAGCGTCTTGGGTTCGTGTGCCATGAACCAAGTATGCCGGGAATCGGTTCCTTAGTCAAGTATATTCTTACCAAGGAATTTGAGAAGTGGGCTGTGCTCACGTACACGAGCAACCGGGCGGTCATCAATGAGAAAAGAGGCGCGGACGCTGGGATTGATGCGCGGGCTTACTTCATGACGGGCAAACACGACAACGCCAAGATCATCTTCCAAGTTAAATCCGGGGGTGTGAAGCGTAGCGACATCGCCACACTGCGCGGTGACATGGGCCGGGAACAGGCGGCGCTGGCCGTTCTGATAACGCTTGAGAAGCCAAGTGGCCCAATGTTAAAAGAGGCCAAGGCAGCAGGGCAGTACCGGCACGAGACCATGGGGCGAAGCTACGATCAGATCAGCATCGTAACCATTCAGGAGATTGTAGAGGGCGGCAAGCGGCTCGAAATTCCCATGAGTCTAGAGGTCATAGCCGCTGCTAAGCGCGCGTCCGAATCCAATCAACAGGATAAGCTTCAGTTCTAAACCGGAGGGACAACATGAAACCAGCATCAGCACCGCACGTACCTGGCAACTCCGAATCGGAGCGCATGAGCAACGCTCTGCGGTCTGTACTCACCGTATCCAAGGCCGATCTACTTGCAGCAGAAGAGAAGTGGAAGAAAGAGCAGCAGAAGGCTAAGCGTCAAAAGAAGGCGCACTGAGACCCAATCTTCCGGCCTACGCCACCAGGCCGCGTGAGTTGCGAACTATATTATTACCAAAATGAGGGCGGGACAAGCTGGGCCAGGGCTGCAACGTGGAGACCTGCCAGCAGAAACAAGCTGGCGAAGTTCATAAGGAGAGTGTAGCTAAGGGACCGTCGGCGGTGATAGCTACGACATGGTCAAAGTGGGCGGAATTCCGGCGGCCTCGTCTCACTTCGATTCGTTCAAACTCGCGTGCCGGAACAGCAGACCCGCCGCGGCGAACAACAGCACAAACCCGCCATGGATGACCCCGATATTCCAGACAGGCCCCGCCGGCGCGTCCGGCGACAGCACCTGGGTAATTACCCACGCCACCGCCAGCGCCGCCGCCATTGCGAACAACGCGCGAGCCATCCCTCGCGCCTCCAGCCGCGCCAACCCGGCCCCGGCGGCCCCCACCGCGAGTACGCCGAAGTACACCAGGTTCACCGGATTTTCCGTTTCCGACATATGGACCATGGTGGCCCACCCCAGCACGAACCCCGCCAGCAGCGCGAGTCCGACGGCCGCCTTGTACGCCCACGCGTTCATCTTCCTGGCGATCAGCGCATACGCCATCCCTGTTCCGAAGAACAGGACATAGGTAAACACGAACGCGCCCGGGCCCCAGTTCCATCCCTCCACCACGCGCGAAGCGGCCAAGGGCACCATCAACAAACCCAACGCCACCAGCGCCACACGCAGCATCGTCTTTCCCAGTTGCGACATATGAGTTGTGTTCTCCCTTACGATTCCCACCAACGTCTCGAAGAAGATCCACAGCGCGAGCCCGAATAGTCCCCGCCTGGCGTCCCTGTGTTCCCGGCACAAGTCGTGAAATGTCTGCGCCATCCCCTCGCCGAACCGCTCACGGAAAGGCCGCGGATACAGCCGCAGCAGCATCGCATACCAACTCCGGTAGCGCCGGTCCGCGACGTTAGTGGCCATGCGCCAAACGTCCTCCCGCCAACGCCACCACGCCGCGATACCGCTTCAACTCCGCTTTTAGCGCCGCCCGCCCCGCGCCTGTGAGCTCGTAATAGATCCGCCGCTCGTCGTCCATCTCGTGATCGACCCGCTTATCGCTTTCCCGGATCAGCCCGGCCTCCATCATCCGCCCCATCGATCCATACAGCGTCCCCGGGCCCATCTTCGCCGTGCCCTGCGAGTCCGCCTGCACCTGTTTCATGATTCCGTACCCGTGCCGCTCCCCGGTCGAAAGCGCCAGCAGGATGTGCAGCACTGCGGGAGTGAGTGGAGCTTGCGCCGTGTTTTTCGCCGCCATGCTCCAATACTATATCCGTTACGGATATATATCAAGCCCGACTGAGCGGCGGTTGGCTAGCCTCTACTGCTCGAAGGCCTGGAAGTTCGTCGCAGAACGTCGAGCCAGCAGAAACAAGCTGGCGAAGTTCGTAAGGAGAGTGTAGCTAAGGGCGCGTCAGTACCCAAGGGCCGTCGGCGGTGATGGCGACCACATGCTCAAAGTGGGCGGAATTCCGGCCATCCACCGCCACCGCCGTCCAGCGGTCCTTCAGAACCTTGGCATCGGGCTTGCCCGTGTTCACCATCGGCTCGATCGCCAGCGTCATGCCTTCTTTCAGGCGGGGATTGTCGTTCCGGCGGTCGATGTAATTCGGGACCTGCGGCTCTTCATGCAGCGACGTGCCGATTCCGTGGCCGACGAACTCGCGGACGACGGAGAAGCCGTTCGCCTTGACGTGCTTCTCCACCGTGCCGCAGATGTCGAACAACCGGTTTCCGGCGCGCGCCTGGCAGATGGCAAGTTCAAGAGACTCGCGGGTGACGCGCAGCAGTTTGTCGGTCTCCGGCGATATGGGCGGCACCGGAACCGTAACGGCGGAATCTCCGTAGTAGCCGTCCAGCGACACGCCCGTATCGATGGAGATGATGTCTCCAGCCTTGAATACCTTTTTCGGCGACGGAAACCCGTGTATGATTTCGGCGTTGAGGGAGGTGCACAGCACGTAGGGATACTTCGTGCCCGCGGCCTGCGAATAGTAGCCTTTAAAGGCGGGCTTGGCGCCTGCGTCGTTTACCATCGCCTCCGCCGCCACTTCCAGATCCCAGGTGGAGACGCCTTCGGCGACCATCGCGGAGAGCTTCTGCAGAATCTCGTAGACCAGCAGTCCCGACTTCCGCATCTTTTCGAGCTCCGACGCGCTCTTACGGATGATCACTTACCGCCTCCCGAGCTTCCGTTTGCCACAAACGCGCCGATCTCAAGGAAGATGGTGTGCGGCGGAGCGTCGGAGGCCTCTACGGCGAAGAAGGGCACACTGTTCTCAAAGAAGCGAATCACGGGACGCGTCAGCTTCTCATACGCTTCGAACCGCTGGCGGATGACGAGTTCCTTGTCGTCCTCCCGCACGATCAGCCGCGCGCCTTCGATGTCGCAGCGTCCGGGAACGATGGGCGGCTTCAGCAGAACGTTGTAGAGTGTTCCGCACTGCGGGCACAGCCTGCGGTTCGTCAGCCGTTGCACCAGCTTCTCCTCGTCCACTTTCAGGTGGACGACGACGGGTTTCACCTGACGTTCTTCGAGGGCCTCGATCAGCCGCCGGGCTTGCTGCAGCGTACGGGGATAACCGTCGAGGATGAAGCCGCCTTGGCAGTCGGGCTGTGCGATCCGGTCCATCACCATCTCGTTTACCAGTTCGTCGGGCACAAGATGCCCGCTCTTCAATAGTCCCCGGACTCTCGTGCCGACAGAATCGCCGGCGCGGACGCGGTCCCGAAGCATGTCCCCCGTCGAGATGTGCGGACACTTCAGGGAGTGCGTCAGCATCTTCGCCTGAGTGCCTTTCCCCGAACCAGGGGGGCCAAAAAGCACCAGCGCCTTGGCTGGGCTTGCGCCCGTGTGCATAGATAACGAGCTTACATCCCGGAGCGGCGGCCGCGAATCCGGCCCGACCGGGGTGTGAATCCTTCGTAGTGGCGCATGATCAGTTGCGCCTCCACCTGATTAACCGTATCCATCGCCACGCCGACGACGATCAGCAGCGACGTGCCGCCGAAGTAGAACGAGACGCCCAGGCCGTCCAGCAGGAAGCGCGGGAAATTGGAGTCGATCCAGTTGCCCATCAGCGGCAGGCGCTGCAGCTTGATGCCAGAAATCAGAATCTCCGGAAGCATGCTGAGCAGGGCCAGATACAGGCCACCGACAACGGTGATCCGCGTCAGGATCCTATTCATATATTCGGCTGTGTTCCTGCCGGGACGGATGCCCGGAATGAATCCGCCGTATTTCCGCATGTTGTCGGCCGCTTCGTTTGGATTGAAGATGATCGACACGTAGAAGAAGCTGAAGAATACGATCAGCGCGGTGTAGAGGACGAAGTATAGAACCTGGGTGTGCGAGATGGCGTCCAGCATTCCGGAAATCCACTGGTTCTTGCGGACCCAATCGATGGTGACAAAGCTCTGCGGAATGGTCAGCAGGCTCTGCGCGAAGATGACGGGGATGACGCCGCCGGCGTTCACCTTCAACGGCATGTGCGTGGACTGGCCGCCGAACATGCGCCGCCCAACGACGCGCTTTGCGTACTGGACGGGAATGCGGCGCTCACCGCGCTCGACCAGGACGATGAAGCCGACAACGGCGATCATCATCACCATGATCATGATCACCTGAAGCGCGTTCCATTGGCGGGTGACGAACACGTTGGTGTAGATCTCGCTCATCGCCGTGGGAAGGCCGATCACGATGCCCGTAAAGATGATCAGCGACATGCCGTTGCCGATGCCGCGTTCGGTAATCTGCTCACCCAGCCACATGATGAACGCCGTACCGGTGGTTAGCGACAGCATGGTCATCAGGATGAAGCCAATGCCGGGATTGATGACGAAGCCGCCGCCTCCGGATGGGTCGGTGGCGGATTGCAGCGCGGTTGCGATCGCCGAAGATTGCACCAGCGCCAGGATCACTGTCAGGTAGCGCGTCCACTGCGTGATTTTTCGGCGGCCCAACTCGCCTTCTTTCGAAAGCTTCTCAAGTGTCGGAACAACCACCGTCATCAACTGCAGGATGATGGAGCTGGTGATATAGGGCATGATGCCCAGGGCGAAGATCGTCAAACGGCGGAACATTCCGCCGGAAAACAGATCCAGGAAGCCGAAGAAGCTTCCGGCGTTCTGTTGAAAGAACTGCTCCAGACGGTTGGCGTCGATACCGGGGGTGGGAATGTGCCCGCCCAGGCGGTAAATCGCCAGCATCGCAAGCGTGAACAGGATCCGGTTCCGCAGATCGGGAATCCGGAAGACGTTCGCGATGGCCTCAAAGAACTTCGACATAAGGGTATTGTCCTACGCGGCCCGGTGGTGCTTAAGCGAGAAGCTCGACGGCGCCGCCCGCTGCCTTGATTTTCTCCGCCGCCGCCGCCGACACGGCATGCGCGGTGATGTGGATCTTGCGCTTGATCTCGCCGTTGGCCAGGATTTTCAGGCCACGGCCGATCTTCTTGATGACGCCGGACGCCATCAGCGATTCGGGCGTGAAGGTCTCGCCTTCCAACTGCTCCAGCCGGGCGAGGTTTACGACGCACCACTCCTGGCGGAACGGATTCGTGAAGCCGCGCTTCGGAAGGCGGCGGTGCAAGGGCATCTGTCCGCCCTCGAACCCGCGCATCTTCGAATAACCGGAGATCGACTTCTGGCCCTTGGCGCCGCGTCCGGAAAACTTGCCGCGTCCGGAGCCCATGCCCTGGCCGACGCGCTGTTTCTTGTGCTTCTGCCCGGGGGGCGGTTTTAGCTGGCTTAGGTTCATTGGGCTTCCTCCACCACTCTCAGCAAATGCGGAATCTTGGCCACCATGCCGCGGAACGACGGGGTGTCGGGACGCACGGCGATGCGGTTCAGCGTCTTCAGGCCCAGCGCCCGCACGATCGCCTTCTGCTTCTCAGGGCAACCGGCCGTGCTGGCGAATAGTTGGATCTTCAACATCCTGGTTTCCGCCATCTCTAGCGTCCGACCTTATCGAGCGCGACGCCACGCATGTCGGCCACCTCGCTACGGTCGCGGAGTTGCGTTAGCGCGTCGATGGTCGCCTTGACGACGTTATGCGGATTGTGCGAGCCGATCGATTTCGTAAGTACGTTCGGGATGCCGACGCTGGTGATCACGGCGCGCACCGGGCCGCCTGCGATCACTCCGGTTCCTTCCGGAGCCGGCTTCAGCAGCACCAGACCCGCCCCAAACCGTCCCAGCACCGGGTGCAGGATGGTGGTGGGCAGCACGTGGATCTTCCGGAGATTTTTCTTCGCCGATTCGATCCCCTTCTTGATTGCCGCCGGCACTTCTTTAGCCTTGCCGGTACCGAACCCGACCACTTTCGCCGCCGGGTCGCCGATAACGACAAGGGCCGAGAAGCTGAGATTCTTTCCGCCTTTGACGACCTTCGTCACGCGGTTGATCGAAACCACCTGCTCCTTCAAATTCAGCGACGACGGATCGACGCGCTTTGATGCGGGCACACTGCTCATGCTTAGAACTCCAATCCTGCTTCGCGCGCCGCCTCGGCAAGCGCCTTGATTCGACCGTGATAGAGATAACCGCCGCGGTCAAAGACCACTTTGTCCACGCCCTTTTCCTTAGCGCGTTCGGCGATCAGCTTGCCCAGTTCCTGCGCTCCGCCGACGTTGCCGCCATTCTTTACGGCGGAGCCCTTCTCCGCCGACGAGGCCGACACCAGCGTCGTTCCGGACGCATCGTCGATCACCTGAGCGTAAATATGCTTGACGCTGCGGAACACGGCAAGCCGCGGCCGCGCGCCCGACCCGGTAACCCGCCGGCGGATGCGGACGTGAATTCGCTGGCGCCGTGCGCCTTTGTTTACCTTGGCAATCATTACTTCCCTTTACCTCCCGCTCCGGTCTTTCCGGCCTTCTTGCGCAAGGACTCACCCGTGAACCGCACGCCCTTGTTCTTGTAAGGGTCTGGCGGACGAAGGGCGCGCATATTCGCTGCCACCTGTCCCACCAACTGGCGGTCGTGGCTTTTCAGCACGATGTGCATCGCCTTGTCGATCGCCATCTCCACGCCTTTCGGCAGCACGAATTCGATCGGATGCGAGTAGCCCAACGTGAAGGTCGCAAGGCTGCCCTTGATGTCCGCGCGGAAGCCGACGCCGACGATATCCAGCTCTCGCGTCCAGCCCGAGGAAACGCCCGTGACGGCATTCTGCGTCAGGGCGCGGGTGAGGCCGTGCATCGCCCGCATCGTGTCGCTTTCGCGTTTCAATTCCAAGGTCTGCCCGGTCTGCTCCACCTGAATTCCGGCGGGTACGGGAACCGTCAGCTTTCCCTTGGGCCCCTCCACCAGCATCTCGTTGCCCATCGTGATCTTGACGCCGGCCGGCACGCTAATGATTTTCTTTCCAATTCTCGACATTAGCGTTCCCTTACCAGACCTGGCACAGCACTTCGCCGCCGACTCCGGCCTTGCGCGCCTGCGCCCCAGTCATAACGCCCCCGGGCGTCGTCAGAATATTGATTCCCAGGCCGCCCAGCACCCGTGGAATGTCACCCTTGCCGACGTACACGCGGCAGCCCGGCCGCGACACCCGCTCCAGCCGCGAAATCACCGGCTGATTGGCGCCGGCGTATTTCAGGTACACGCGGATAAACTTCCTGGCGCCTTCCTCGGTCAGCTTGTAGTTGAGGATGTAGCCTTCCTCTTTCAGAATGCGCGCGATCTCCGTCTTCAGTTTCGACGCGGGGACGTCGGCTTTCAGGTGCCGCGCCAGCATCGCGTTCCGCACGCGGGTCAGCATGTCTGCAATGGGATCGGAAATATTCATTACCTTTTTCTTTCTCGCTTCCGCTCTCCGCTCCGGCGATATCCAAACTCCGGAACGCGTTCGGCACTTACCAGCTGGACTTCACCACTCCGGGAATCTCTCCCGCCAGCGCCAGCTGCCGGAAACAAATCCGGCACAGATTGAATTTGCCAAGGTAGCCCCTGGGACGTCCGCAGCGCCGGCAGCGGTTACGCAGCCGGGTGGCGAACTTGTACTTCTTGCCCGCCGCGCGGGCGGCGTCGCTGAGTTCCCTAAAGCGCCGGTCTTTGGCTTGTTTCGCGGTAGTCGCCATGTATTTTTCCTTCTACTGCCGGAACGGCATGCCCATCAACTTCAGCAGCGCCTGGCCTTCGGCATCGCTCTTCGCCGTCGTTGTGATCGAGATATTCATTCCCTTCGTCTTGTCGACCTTGTTGTAGTCGATCTCCGGGAAGATCAGCTGGTCCTTCAGCCCCAGCGTGTAGTTGCCGCGTCCATCGAACGATTTCGGATTGACGCCGCGGAAATCGCGAACCCGCGGAAGCGCGATGTTCATCAGCCGGTCCAGAAACTCGTACATCCGGTCGCCCCGCAGCGTGACCATGCAGCCGATGGGCATGTTCTCCCGCAGCTTGAACGCCGCGATCGACTTGCGCGCTTTCGTCACCACCGGCTTCTGTCCGGAGATCGCGCCGAGTTCGTTCACGGCAACGTCCATCAGTTTGGAGTTCTGGGTGGCCTCGCCCAGCCCGATGTTGATCGAAACCTTGTCGATCTTCGGCACGGCCATGATGTTCTCGTAGCCGAAGTCTTTCTTCAGCGCCGGAACCACGGCTTTCACGTAATGGTCTTTGAGTCTCGCCGCCATAATTCCTTACTTCTTTTCCAGCACTTCGCCGGTTTTTCTCGCGATACGGGTGCGCCGGGCCTTGCCGCCCACCGTGTCCATCTTGAAGCCGATCCGCGTCGCCGTGCCGTCCGCAGTGGTCAGCATGACGTTTGAGACGTGGATTAGCGCCTCGCGTTCCGCGATTCCGCCCTTCACCTGCCGCGCGGGATTCGGGCGCGTGTGACGTTTGATCATCTGCACGCCTTCAACCAGCACACGGCCTTTTTCGTGGTCCACTTCCAGAACCCGGCCCGTCTTTCCCTTGTCCTTGCCCGCGATAATCTTCACGGTGTCGTTCTTCCGGAGCCGGATACGCTTCGGAGCGCCCGCCGCGCGGGTGCCGAAAAATTGTGGCTTTGCCATAACTAGATCACCTCCGGAGCCAGCGAAACGATCTTCATGAAACGCTTGTCCCGAAGCTCGCGGGCGATGGGACCGAATACGCGCGTCCCCACCGGCTCCCCCAGCTCGTTCACCAGAACAGCGGCGTTTTCGTCGAACCGGATATAGGTCCCGTCCTTGCGGCGGGTTTCTTTCCGCATCCGCACGATCACGCACCGCACGACCTTGCCTTTTTTGATGGCGGAGTCGGGCGCCGCTTCCTTCACGGCAGCGGTTACGATATCGCCCAGACCCGCGCGCAACCCCTTGTCGCCGCCGCGGGGCAGGATACAGGAGAGGCGGCGGGCGCCGGAATTATCGGCCACCGCGAGGATTGTTCTCATTCCAATCATGGTTTGTTCTCCCCTTTCCTAAGCTTTGATATCTTCCGGCTCGACGTCCACCTGGACGGCCTTCCGCACGATTTCGCTTAGCGTCCAGCGCTTCAGGTGCGACAGCGGACGGCACTCGACGATGCGGACGGTGTCGCCCGCCTTGGCCGAGTTCTGCTCGTCGTGCGCATAGAATTTCTTGCGCTTCGTGATGATGCGCTTGTAGATAGGATGCGCGACGCGGCGCGTCACCTCCACCACAATCGTCTTGGCCATCTTGGCCGACACCACTTGGCCCAACTTCTCGTTCTTGTGGCCTGTTTTCGTCATGACTGCTTCTCCGCCTGCTTGGCCTGCTTTTCGGCCAGGATGGTCAACATGCGCGCCCGGTCTTTCCGCAGGATGCGGAATTTCTTCAGGGGATCCGTCTGCCCCATCTTCATCTGGAACTGAAGGCGGAAAAGGTGCTCGCCGGTCTCGGCAAGCTGAGCTTCAATCTCCTTCGGATCCAGTTCGCGAATCTTCGACGCATTCATCCTTCAAACTCCCTCGCGTTGAACGAACTTGGTTTTCACCGGAAGCTTCGCCGCGGCCAGACGGAACGCCTCTTCGGCGATCTGCGGCGTTACGCCTTCCATCTCGAAAAGAATCTTCCCGGCGCGGCACACGGCCACCCAGCCCTCAAGCGCGCCTTTGCCCGAACCCATACGGACTTCGGCCGGCTTCTTCGTGTAAGGCTTGTCCGGAAACAGACGAACCCAAACCTTGCCGCCGCGCTTGATGTGGCGCGTCATCGCAATACGGGCCGCCTCGATCTGGCGGCTGGTGATCCAGGCGCTTTCGAGGGTCTTCAGGCCATACTCGCCAAACGCGACGGTAAAGCCGCGCGTCGCGTTGCCCTTCATCTTGCCCCGCTGCTGCTTGCGGTACTTGACCTTCTTCGGCATCAACATGGCGCGTTATTCCTTCCCCTCTTCGGGCGCGGGCGTTGCGGCGGGGGCGCTTTCGGCGGCCGGCTCCTGCTTCCAGCTACGCGCTGTTGGCGTTGCCACCGGCGGCATGATGGCGGGCGTTGCCACGGCCATGGTGGGCGGCGGCTGTATCGCACCGGTTTCCTGCATGGGCGACGGGCCGCGGCGGTCTCCTCCGCGATCACGGTCGCGGTCGCGATCCCGGCGGCGCGGACGCGCCTCCGGCAGATCCCGGCGGCGGCTGAGATAGTCGATGATCTCGCCCTTGTAAATCCAGCACTTGATCCCGATCACGCCATAGGTCGTATAGGCCTGGGCGAAACCGTATTCGATGTCGGCGCGCAAGGTGTGCAGCGGAAGCTGCCCCTGCAGGTACCACTCGCTGCGGGCGATCTCGGCGCCGTTCAGGCGGCCGGAAACGCGAACCTTGATTCCCTTGCAGCCGAAGCGCAGTGCGCTATCGACGGCCTTGCGCATCGCGCGGCGGAAAGCCACACGCTTTTCAAGCTGCATCGCAATCGATTCGGAAACCAGCTGCGCGTCCAGTTCCGGCTTGTGCACTTCCTGGATGTCGATAAAAACTTCGCGGCTGGTCTTCTTCGCCAGATCCGTCTTCAGCTTCTCGATCTCGGCGCCCTTGCGCCCGATGATAATGCCGGGGCGGGAGGTGCGGATCGTGATGCGAAGCTTGTTGCCCGGACGATCGACTTCGATCGAGCTGACGCCCGCCGACTTCAACCGGTCCCGGAGAGACTCTTTCAGCTCCAGATCTTCAAACAGCAGCTTGGCGTAGTCGGCTTTTGAGAACCAGCGCGAACGCCACGTTTTCGTGACGCCCAGCCGGAAGCCGTAGGGATGAACCTTCTGACCCATGCTATTCCTTCTCCGCCGTGGCCTTGTCGGCTTCGGCGGGCTCTTCGGCGACTTTGACGACAATATGGGCCATGCGGCGCTGGTAACGGTAGGCCCGGCCCATGGGCGCGGGGCGGATGCGCTTCATCCGCGGGCCTTCGTTCACGTAGGCCTCGCTTACCACCAGCTTGTCGACATCGACGTCGTTCGATTTGTTCTCCGCGTTGGCGATCGCCGAACGCAAAACCTTTTCAATCACGGGCGCCATGCGCTTGTTGGTCTGGCGCAGGATGTGGATCGCCTCGCCGGCCTTGCGGCCGCGGATCAGATCGATCACCAGGCGCGCCTTCTGCGCCGACGTGCGAATGTACCGCGCTTCCGCTCTTGCTTCCATCTGCGGCATCGTTACCTTCCGCCCTTCTCCGCCACTTTCGCGACGTGGCCTTTAAAGGTCCGGGTGGGCGAAAACTCACCCAGCTTGTGGCCCACCATGTTCTCGGTGACGTACACCGGAATAAATTTTCTCCCGTTGTGGACAGCCAGCGTGTGGCCGATAAAATCCGGGATGATCGTAGACCGGCGGGACCAGGTCTTGACGACTTTCTTTTCGCTCTTGATGTTCAGCGCCTCCACCTTGACCACCAGGTGGGTATCGGTGAACGCACCCTTTTTTAAAGATCGGCTCATGGTTCCTTACCGCTTCTTCGACTTCCGGTTGACGATAAATTTGTCGGTCCGCTTGTTGTTGCGGGTCTTGAAGCCGCGCGTCGGCTGGCCCCAGGGCGTTACCGGGTGGCGGCCGCCGGATGTTCGGCCCTCGCCGCCTCCGTGCGGATGGTCCACCGGGTTCATCGAGACGCCGCGGTTGTGGGGCCGCTTGCCCAGGTGGCGCGTGCGCCCGGCCTTGCCCAGCGACACGTTTTCATGATCGAGATTGCCCACCTGGCCAATCGTCGCCATGCAGGAGGAAGGCACCCGCCGGACTTCGCCCGACGGCAGCTTCAACAACGCAAACTCGGAATCGCGCGACACCAGCTGCGCCTGCGCGCCGGCCGAACGCGCCATCTGCGCGCCCTTGCCGGGGCGAAGCTCGATCGCATGAACCGTGGTGCCGGCCGGGATCAGCTTCAGCGGAAGCGAATTGCCCACCAGGATGTCGGCTTCGTCGCCCGACACGACGGTGGAGCCAACGGTAAGCCCGACGGGAGCCAGAATGTAGCGCTTCTCGCCATCGGCGTAGTTCAACAGCGCGATGCGCGCCGAACGGTTGGGATCGTACTCGATTGACGCGACGCGGGCGGTGACGCCCGGCTTGTTGCGCTTGAAATCGATGATCCGGTAGGTCTGCTTGTGGCCGCCGCCGATAAACCGGACGGAGGTCTGGCCCAGGCTGTTGCGGCCGCCCGATTTGTGCTTTCCCTCGGTCAGCGATTTCTCGGGCTTCTCGCGGGTGATGTCCACGCGCGCTTCCACCGTCTGGAACCGCCGCGTGGGAGTCGTCGGACGATAAGTCTTAATCGGCATTAGATCTCCGCGTACTCGGGCATCTTCTCGCCCGCCTTCAGCACCACAAAAGCCTTCTTCCAATCGGAACGGTAGCCCGTAAAGCGCCCGCGCCGCCGCAGCTTGCCATCGAAATTCGCAGTGCGGACGGCGGCCACCTTCACCTTGAACAGCTTCTGCACGGCCTGCTTCACTTCGGTTTTCGTCGCCATCGGGGCGACTTCAAAGCACAGCGTCCGCGCGTCGTCCTTGGCCATGACGGCCTTCTCGGTAACCACGGGCCGGATAATTACTTCGTGAACGTTCATTTCGCACCCTCCGCGGCGGCCTTCGCGGCCGGGCGCAAGCCTTCCGACAATTTCTCGGCGGCTTCCTTGGAGATCACCACCAGCTTGTGCCGCAGCAGATCGTAGGTGGTCAGATCCTTCGACGCAACCAGCTTGACGCCTTCAAGGTTGCGCGATCCCAGTTCCAGATTCTTGTTCTCGCCCGTGTGGACGATCAGCGCGGTGCGCTTGGCCTCCAGCGCCGTCAGCGCCATGCGGACTTGCTTCGTCTTGTGATCGGTCAACCCGAACTGATCGACGATCTTCAATTCGCCGTCGCGCAGCTTTGCCGACAACGCCGACCGCAGCGCGCCCAACACCATCTTCCGGTTCAGCCGGTAACTGTAGTCGCGCGGCACCGGCCCGTGGACCGTTCCGCCGTGCCGCCACAGCGGCGACCGGATGGAGCCCACACGCGCGCGGCCCGTGCCCTTCTGCTTCCAAAGCTTCCTGCCCGACCCGGCCACTTCATGGCGGCTCTTCGCCTTTGCGGTTCCGCGGCGGACGCCGGCCTGGTAATGGCGCACGCTTTCATAAAGCAGCGCGTCGTTGATCTCGGCGGCAAACACCTCTTCGGCGAGCTCTACCGAGCCTACTTTTTCGTTGCGGAGATTCCAGACATCAACCGTTGGCATCTTGAAAAACCTTCCTATGCCCGCCGCGTTCTCGCGCGCCGGAGCATGACGTAGGACCCGTTCGGCCCCGGAATCGCTCCCTTAACCATCAGGACGTTGTCGTCCAAGTCCACCTGGACCACTTCCAGATTGCGGACCGTCACCTGCTCGTGCCCCATGTGCCCGGCAGCCTTCATGCCTGGAAAAACCCGCGACGGGAAGCTGGACGCGCCAATCGATCCCGGCGCACGGTGGAACATCGATCCGTGGGAGCCTTCGCCGCCCCGGAAATTATGCCGTTTCACGACACCCGCGAATCCCCGGCCCTTCGACACGCCGGTGACGTCGATCTTTTCCTTCGGCTTGAAGTTGTCCGCCAGCACGCGGTCTCCCGGCTTCAGGTCGTCGTCGCCCGGACCCAGGCGAAACTCGCTTTGAAAGCGGACGCCCTCGGCCCCGGACTTCTTCAAATGGCCCGCCGTGGGACGGTTGACATTCTTCGCCTTGGCGAACTCCACCAGCCCCAACTGCACGGCGTCGTACCCGTCGGTGGTCGGCGTCTTCCGCTGCGTCACGATGCAGGGGCCCGCCTTCACCAGCGTGACGGGAACCACCTGCCCGTCCGGGCGGAAGATCTGGGTCATGCCGATTTTTTTGCCAAGAATTCCTGGGCAGCTCATGATTTCCTCAATCTACTCAGGCGGGCAAATGCCGCCTTACTACTTTCTTCCAAACGACTTGATCTCGACATCCACGCCGGCCGCAAGGTCAAGCTTCATCAATGCGTCCACCGTGTCCTGCGTCGGCTCAATGATGTCGAGCAGGCGCTTGTGTGTGCGGATCTCAAACTGCTCCCGCGACTTCTTATCCACGTGCGGCGACCGCAGCACCGTATAGCGGTTTCTCAGCGTCGGCAGCGGAATCGGACCCGCAATCACCGCGCCGGTCCGCTTGGCGGTGTCCACGATCTCGGTCGTCGACTGGTCGAGGACGCGGTGATCGTAAGCCTTCAAGCGGATGCGGATGCGTTCTTTATTCATGGTTTTAAATCCAATGCGCCAGCCGCTACGACAGAATCTCCGTCACCGTCCCGGCGCCCACCGTCCGGCCACCCTCGCGAATCGCGAACCGCAGCCCCTTGTCCATTGCCACCGGCGTGATCAGCTCAATCTCCATCTGCACGTTGTCGCCCGGC
>JBGTFZ010000111.1:0-19381 GCA_041746955.1 Bryobacteraceae bacterium | reverse complement strand
CTGCCCCGCCACCACGCGTCCCGCCTGCTGCGCCGGAGTTACGGCGCCCAAACCGATTGCGTAGATCAGAATGCGGTCGTTGGGCCTTGCCGACCGGTAAGACGGGCTTTCGGCGGGGCTGCCCACGAACGGACCGCTGGCGGTGCTGTCGCCGAACAAGGCAGCGACAAACTGCCGGGTGGTGGTTTTGAACGGCGCCACTGGCGGCGCCAGGAACGAATTCGTCACGCTGGCCACGGTGATATTGAAGTTGTCGCTAGTCCCGCCGGGAGACGTTACCGACAGAACCGTCGGCCCACTGCCGATGTCGTCGGGAATCTGCGCATTCACCTGTCCCGGCGAAACGAAGCTGAGGAATGCGGCTTTTCCGCCGATCGTCACCTCAACGCCACCGATCATGGTCGGGGCGGTGCCGCTGCCGATGGTCGAGGACCAGTCCGCGGTACTGGCCGCCAGATTCATTCCATAGATTTCCATCCAGCCTTGGGGGGCGACCGCGGGGCTGCCGCCGAAATTGACGACGGTGACCGCGCCGCCGGAGTTGATCGCCGGACGAGTGCCGCCGGCCGCAGCGGGATTCAGCCGAAGCGTCGCCGTGTGGATCCGATCTCCGCTGTTCGTCCCGTTGCCGTTCGCGGCGTTGCCCGCGGCGTAGATGACGATCTCGCCGGTGGCGCTTGCGGCGGGCGTGAAGTTGAAGCTGAACGAGTTCGTCGTGCGAGGCGACGAGTGCTCGATATACTCCAGCGGCCGGTTGGCGGGACATGCGGTCCCGGTCTTGTCCGTTTGATCGACGAAATCCACGCTGGAGCAAATAATACGAATTGTCGATTCCGTCGACTGGAACGTCCCAGCCAAAACCTTCGAGTCGGATGCCAAACGCGGGGTGGCCTGGAACCCATATCGCACAGACTCGTCGGTGATTCTCACGGTGATAGGTATCGCCACGCCGGGCGTATAGCCCGACGCGGTGGTGGTGACGGACATTGAAGTACCGACTGGCGTACCCAAATGGCAGCCGGACCGGGCGCAGGTGCCCAGCTCTCCCGGAACGCCGGAATTGCCCGGGTCCGGACCACTTGAAAATCCCCAAAGTACGAACGGCGCGGCAGCAGCCGCGAGAATTGCGTAGCGCTTTTTCATTCTTGACCTTCCCTGAAGCAGTTTTCTACCTAACAAAACCCAGTGCCTTCCGGGCAGTTGTACTAAGAGGCACGTCGTCCAAACGATCTCGTGAAATCCAGTTAAACCCACTTGGCGGATGCGAGAGCTCCGCTCTTCTGACTGTGATTCTATACGAATGATTAACAATTCCGTGCCGGAAAAATCCGAGAACTTCTCCCGGAGTCGCGTCCGGCAATTGGGAATCGTTCGGCAGTTCCAAGAACCCACTCAGACGCCGTGCGGAGGGGGGCTGTTTCCAAAAAAGGAACTGTTTTCGTCTCTCAATCAACAGCAGCGTTTGCTCAATAAGGAGGATTGCGGCTGCTTGTTTCTTATTCGGCAGCCGCGACTCTATCCCCCTCCGGCGGCCCTCGCAGGACGCTGCAATCGGGCAGATCAGGCATTTCGGAGCCTTTGGCGTGCAGACGGTGGCCCCAAGTTCCATCAAGGCTTGGTTTAATTCTCCCGGGTCTCGTGATGGAAGTATCGCATCAACAAATTTCTGTAAACGCTTTTTGGTATTGGCTTTATTGATTTCACCTGTCTCCGCCAGCCAACGGGCAGCTACCCGGGCGACGTTGCCGTCCAGAACGCCATACGGCAGCCCGAACGCGATGGAAGCAATCGCCGCCGCAGTGTACGGGCCGACACCCGGCAGCGCACGGACCCCGTCGTAGGTATCCGGGAACTGCCCGGCTTCCACAATTATCCGGGCGGCCTTTTGCAGGTTGCGTGCCCGGGAATAGTAGCCTAATCCGCTCCACGCGGTCAGTAGTTCGGCCTCCGGCAAATGGGCCAACGATTTAGGATCGGGATAGCGGCTGAGGAATCTCTCGTAGTAGGGAATGACAGTTGAGACCCGCGTCTGCTGCAGCATGATCTCGGAGACCAGAATCCTCCAGGGATCGGAAGTCTCGCGCCACGGCAGCGCCCGCTGGTGGCGGCGGTACCAATGAAGAAGACGGCGGGTGACGGTCTGCACGGGATGCCCACCCGATAGAATAGAAGACGAACCCTCTGGTGACATCTTCCATCTCGGTCCGCGGAGCGCGGGTCCACAACCTGAAGAACGTTTCGGTAGACATTCCGCACCACCAACTGACGGTGGTAACGGGCGTCTCCGGCTCGGGGAAGTCGTCTCTAGTCTTCGACACCATCTACGCCGAGGGGCAGCGGCGGTATGTCGAGAGCCTATCCAGCTACGCCCGCCAATTTCTTGAGCGGATGGAGAAGCCGGATCTGGATTCGATCGACGGGATCGCGCCGCCGATCGCCATCCGGCAGAAGAACACGACGCGGAATCCGCGATCGACCGTCGCCACGTCCACCGAGATTTACGACTTCATGCGCCTGTTATGGGCGCGGGCCGGAACCACGTGGTGCCCCAACTGCGAAAAGCCCGTCGAGCGCGACACGGTGGACCACGTGGCGGCGCAGGTGATGAAGGAGCCGGAGGGCTCGCGCTGGTACGCGTTGTTTCCGGTGAAGGTGGCGGAAGCGGCGCCTGTGCCGAAGGGTCCGGCAAGCAAAGCGAAGAAGGCCGCCACCGAAACGGCATCGCTTCGCGACCGCTTGTTCGACC
Source organism: Bryobacteraceae bacterium (assembly GCA_041746955.1). GTDB lineage: Bacteria > Acidobacteriota > Terriglobia > Bryobacterales > Bryobacteraceae > JAPKYZ01. Next base: position 16,635 of record JBGTFZ010000111.1, on the reverse strand, counting down.
TTCGCGGCAAGGGATTCAACCGGCTGTACCAGGGCGGGCAGACGTACGAATTCTCGACTCCCGAATCGCTGCTGGAAATCGATTTCTCAAAGCCCGTGTTTGCGTTGGTGGACCGCTTTGCCATCGCGCCAGACCTGCGGCAGCGGCTGGTGGACGCGGTGGAGACCTGTTACCGCGAAGGCGGCGAAGTGATCTTCGAGGAGGCCGGCGCGTTCCCCGCGCGGCAAATCCGGTTCAGCGAATTGTTCGCCTGCAAGACCTGCGGCAAGACGTTCGCCGAACCGGAACCGCAGCTGTTCAGCTTCAACAGCCCTCGTGGCGCGTGTCCGCGATGCCAGGGCTTTGGCCGCACCATCGACTACGACATGGATCTGATTGCGCCAGACCCGGGGCTGACGCTGGATCAGGGCGCCATCGATCCATGGTCAAAACCCGCGTACAAGTGGTTCTACGAGGACTTCAAGAAGTCGGCAAAGGGCAAGATTCGCTGGAAAGCGCCTTTCTCCGACTTGACGCCAGCCGAGCGCAGTCTGATCGCCGACGGTGTGCGCGCGTTCTTCGAAGAGATCGAGACGAAGAAGTACAAAGTTCACGTGCGGGTTTTTCTCAGCCGGTATCGAGGCTATGCTGTGTGTCCGGATTGTGGCGGCAGCCGCCTCCGCGAAGAGGCGCGATTCGTGCGTCTGTCAGGAAAGACCATCGCCGAAATCGCCGCTTTGAACATCGGCGACGCCCGGGTGTTCTTCGACTCCATGGATCTGGCGGAGGAACAACGGGCGATCGCCGGAACGATACAAGTCGAAATCCGGCAGCGGCTGAAGTTCCTGAACGATGTCGGATTGGAGTATCTGACGCTGGACCGGTTGTCGTCGACGCTCTCCGGCGGCGAAGCGCAGCGCATTCAGCTGGCAACCTGCCTGGGGTCACGGCTGGTTGGCGCGTGCTACGTCCTGGACGAGCCATCGATTGGCCTGCATCATCGCGACACCGGACGCCTGATCCGGATTCTCGAAGAACTGCGGGACATCGGCAACACCATCGTCGTGGTTGAGCATGACCCGGAAGTGATGCGCTCCGCCGACTACGTGATCGATCTCGGTCCCGCCGCCGGGGAGCGCGGAGGCGAGGTGGTATTCGCTGGTGAATTCAGTCGGCTTCTGGATAGCGCGAACGGCCATCGAACGTTGACGTCGAAGTATCTGCTGGGCCAACTGCAGGCGGTGCGCGTCCGCAAGCGGCGCAAGCCGGACCGCAAGCGGATGCTGAAATTCGAAAGTGCCTGGGCCAACAATATTCGGGGTATCGACGTGTCGATTCCGTTAGGGCTGATGGTGGCCATCACCGGCGTATCGGGCTCTGGCAAATCGACGCTGGTACACGACGTAATCCACCGGACGCTGGACCGCCAGATGCGGCAGAGGAATCCGGAACGGTCCGCATTCGCACGCGACGAGAACGAGACGATTGCCGACAAGCCGACGTGCCGCGAGGCTCGTGGCGCGGACAAGCTTTCTGATGTCGTGCTGGTTGACCAGTCGCCCATCGGACGTACGCCGAGATCCAATCCCGTCACCTACGTGAAAGCGTTCGAGCATATTCGAGAGCTGTTCGCGGGCACGCCGGAGGCGAAGAAGCTGGGCTTCGCGGCCGGGCATTTCTCGTTCAATATTCCCGGGGGCCGCTGCGAAACGTGCCAGGGGGACGGCACGGTGACGGTGGAAATGCAGTTCCTGGCGGACGTGGAACTGGTCTGCGAAGACTGCCGCGGAACCCGATTCAAGCCGTCGGTGCTTGGCGTTCACTACAACGGCAAGAGCATCCACGACGTCCTGCGCATGACCGTGGAGGAAGGCCTCGGCTTCTTCGGCGATGTCCCGCGGCTTGCGGGAAAGTTGAAGGTGCTGGTGGATGTCGGCTTGGGCTATTTGCGGCTGGGGCAATCGGCAACGACACTGTCGGGCGGCGAAGCGCAACGGGTTAAGCTGGCCGCGTTCCTCGGTCAGGCCTCGGTGAAAGATACGCTATTCATCTTCGACGAGCCCACCACAGGCCTGCACTTCGACGACATCGCGAAACTGCTGGATGCTTTCCATCGTCTGATCGAACAGGGAGGAAGCGTCCTGCTGATCGAACACAATCTCGACGTCATTCGCGCCGCGGACTGGGTGATCGACATGGGTCCGGAGGGAGGCGCGGGGGGAGGTACGATCATGGGCGAAGGGACGCCGGAGCAGATTGCGGCGCAACCGGATTCGCACACCGGGCGCGCGCTGCGGACGGTGCTGGAGACCTAGCCGACGTGTTTGCCGCCGCATTGTGGATCGCCATGCAGACGGCGGATGTCTCCGCCGGCATCAAAGCGCTGGAGACCGCGAAGTTCGAAGAGGCGGAGGCGCTCTTCGAGAAGGCAGTAACCGCGGAACCGAAGGACTATTCCGCGCTGTTCTATCTTTCGCTGGCACAGACCTTCCTGAACAAAGACGACGCCGCGATGGCCGGATTTCGAAAGGTGCTGGAGATGAAACCCGGCATGTTCGAAGCGGAGATCAACTTGGGTCTACTGCTGTACCGGTATCGCAGATTCGAGGAGGCGATCCCGATTCTGGAGCAAGCGCGGTCGCACAAGCCCGGCGATGTCCGGACGCTATATCATCTGGCTGAATCGTTGCGCGAGACCGGCGATTGCGCCACAGCCGATCCGCACTATCGAAAGGCAGTGGAGCTTGACCCTACGCTCGCCGCCGCTACGTTGGGCCTTGCACGATGCCTGTTGGCGGGGGGGAAGTTGGACGAAGCCGCTCCCCTCTTTCTAAAGGCTGGATCGGCGCTGGAATTGGCGCAGGCCTACGAAGACGCGGGCGAAACCGGGAAGATCATTCCGCTGTATGAAGCCGCGCTGAAAGACGAGCCGTCGCTTGAAATCGAAACCCGGCTGGCCGGCGCGTATCTGAAGACGAGGCGATTCGACGAAGCGGAAGCGTTGATCGGCAAGGCGCTGGTGAAGGCTCCGGAGGACTTCGATCTTCGCCTGACGCATGGGCGGCTGCTGCGTGACAAACGGCAGTTCGGTCCGGCGGCGCAGGAGTTTGCGCGAGCCGTGAATCTGAAGCCGGATTCGACGGAGGCGTTGAACGAGTTGGCGGGGATGTTCATCTCGCTGAACGAAGATGCGCGGGCGATCGCGGTGCTGGACCGGTTGAAAGCGCTGGGCGCGGAAACGCCCGGCCACCTGTTCTTTCGCGCCGTAGTTCTCGATCGCAACAAGCAGGTGAAACCGGCGCTGGCGGCGTACCGCGCGTTCCTGGAAGTAAGCGTGGGCAAGTACCCCGACGAAGAGTTCAAGGCGCGGCAAAGGGCGCGCATACTAGAGAAAGAGGCGAGCCGTCGATGACGTGGTTGGCAATACTGGCGATGTCGATCGTGGCGCAGGATCTGGACCAGATTCGCGCCGAGAACGACCCGCCAAAACGCGCCACGAAAGCGATGGAGTTCGCCGCGCAAAAGTTCACCGACGCCCGCCAGCTTTCAATCGACGGCGATTTCGCCAAGATGAATGAAGCTCTGGACGAGATGGCGGACGGCACGGAACTGGCCGCCGAGGCGATTGAGGCCAAGCGCAATGTCGGAGTGATGAAGCGGGCCGAACAACGGTGCCGGGATCTTCTGCGCCGCCTCGATACTCTCAAGTCTGACCTGCCGGCAGGCGAACAGGCTTCCATCGATCCAATCGAAAAGCGTTTGCACGCCGTCCAGGAAGGCATTCTTGGCCGCATCATGGGGAAGCGAAAATGAAGATACTGATTTTTCTTCTCGCCGGTCTGTCCGTCTTCGCGCAGAAGGATTTTCTAACTTCCGACGAAGCCGATCAGATCCGCTTGGTGCAGGAGCCTGTCGAACGCTTGAAGGTGTACGTCAACTTCGCCCGCCAGCGAGTAGACCTGATCCAGCAGGCGTTGAAGATCGAAAAGGCGGGACGCTCGGGGTTGATTCACGGATATTTGGAGGAGTACACGAAGATCGTCGAAGCGATGGATATCGTCACCGACGACGCGCTGCGCCGCAAGCTGCCCATCGATGAAGGCGTCATCGCCGTCGCGCAGGCGGAGCGCGCGATGTTGGAACAGTTGCGCGCCATCGATGAGACGAAACCGCGCGACATCGCCCGCTATCAGTTCGCGCTGACGCTGGCGATCGAGACGACGGAAGACTCGTTCGAACTGGCGCAGGAGGATCTGGCGGAGCGCACGGCCGACGCCGCCGCGCGCGATCAGCAGCGGCGCAAGGAACTGGATGCGCTGAAGGCTCCGCTAGACCCGGAAGCGGCAAAGCCCGTCGAGGAGCCGAAGCCCGGCGAGGCAAAGTCCACCGATCCCACGAAACCGCCGCGTAAGCCTCCTACACTACGCCGCAAAGGCGAAACCGTGCCGCCTCAGAAACCACAATAACTGCAAGTTTTGTTTTTTTGAAAATCGCGGTGCGAAATGGTATTCTCAATGAAACCGGCGGTCGCTGAGCTGAACGCTTAGCGCCAAGAGGGAACCTGGTGAAATTCCGGGACTGCCCCGCAGCGGTAACGAGGAACGAAAGCCGCACTTACGGCACTGGTCCAGATGGACTGGGAAGCCGCGGTGAGTAGGGTTAGCCATACGCCTCGAAGTCCGAAGACCTGCCGTCCGGCGAGTAAGTTGAACCTCATCTCTCGCGGGAGGGACTTAGGTCATGAAGACCAGTCTATTTTTTCTATGCTCGCTGTCGGCGTTCGCGCAGACGGCTTCCCTCACGGGCCGGATCCTCGATCCGGGCCAATCACCCATTGAAAATGCCACGGTACGTGTGTTCCCACGCGGCGGAAGTCCGCTGCAAACTTCGGTGTCCAGCGCGGAAGGCGGATTCCGCTTCGAGCGACTGCCACCGGGCGAGTATCTAGTGCAGGCGACCGCGCGAGGTCTTGAAGCCTCCGATGCTGCGTCTGTCTTACTGGAACCCGGCTCCACCGAGACTGTCACACTTACTCTCGCCTTACAGAAAGTCCGGGAGCGGATCACGGTTACGGCGGAGAACTCCCCGCTGACGCTTGACGAAGCGGCGAAGTCGGTAACGGTCATCGACCGCGGCGAACTCGACCGCCGGCAGATCTACGCCCTCTCCGACGCGCTAAAAACAGTGCCGGGGATGCGCGTGCTGCAGGCGGGCGGTCCGGGCGCGTTCACGCAGATCATGACTCGCGGATTGCGGCAAGTGGACACCGCGGTGCTGATCGACGGGTTCCGCTTTCGCGACGTCGCCGCGCCGCAAGGGGACGCCACTGGATTCCTTAGTGACCTGCTGGTGATCAACGCGGATCGCCTGGAGGTGCTGCGCGGCTCTGGATCGTCGCTGTATGGAACGAACGCGATCGGCGGGGCCGTGCAAGTGGTCACCGACCAGGGCGGAGGGCCGTTCCATGGTGAAGTGCTGGGCGAAGGCGGCGGCCTGGGCTTCGCACGTGGACTGGCGCGGTTTGGCGGAGGCGCAGGGCATGACCAGCGTTTCGTGTATAGCGTCGGCTTGGCGCACCTGAACGTGTCCCGGGGTGTCGATGGGCAGGACCCGGTCCATAACACCAGTGGTCAACTTTGGGCGCAGTACCGTCTGCGACCCGGCTCCGCAATCAGCGCGAGGTACTTCGGCAACGACTTGCTGCTGGGCACCAATGGAACTCCGCAAGCGGGCGTCGTGCCGCCGGGCAACGGTCCGGTGAGGGCGATTCCCGGCGTGACGTTCTTTCCAGCGGCGAACGATCCCGACCGCCGGCGCGAGTCGAACTTCAATTCGACGATGCTTCGCTGGACCGAACAGCTTGGCGATTGGGCCAGCTTCCGCGCGTCGTATCAGGCAATGCTGTCGAATCGCGGCGATATCAATGGCCCTGTGGGTACCGGCTTCCAACCGCTGTACCGCTCCGTCAGCGGCTTTAACGGACGGATCGACACCGCCCAGGGCCGCGTAGACATCACACGATGGCGCACGCATCTTCTTTCCGCTGGATACGAATGGGAGCGGGAAGCGTTCGGCAGCCCGTCTTTCAATGGAGATCCCGATCCATCATCGCGGTTTGCCGCCGAGGCCAAAGGATCGCAACGCAGCAGCGCGGTTTTCGTGCAGGACCAAATGCGGCTATTCCAGGAACGCCTGCTGCTGTCCGTGTCGGGCCGGTGGCAGGGATTCTCTTTGAACCAACCTCAGTTCACAGGGGGCGCGCCCGCCTACAACGGGTTGGTGGTCCAGTCTCCGCCAACCGCGCTTACGGGCGATGCGGCGATTGCATATCTGGTTCCGTCCACGGGCACGAAGTTGCGCGCGCATGCGGGAAATTCCTATCGCGCGCCATCGCTGTATGAACGCTTCGGAACGTTCTTCTTTGGCGGCGATTTCTTTCCGCTGGGCGATCCGAGGCTGAGTCCGGAACGCGCCGTCGGCTTCGACGCCGGCGTGGACCAATACTTCGCCTCCAACCGGCTGCGCATGAGCGCGACTTACTTCTACACGCGGCTTCAGAGCGTGATCGCCTTCGGAAACCTCCGCAACGATCCGTTCGGGCGCTTCGGCGGGTATCTCAACACTGGCGGCGGACTCGCCCGCGGCGTCGAGCTGTCGGCGGAAGCCAAGCCCTGGCGCGGAATGACGCTGCTGCCGTCGTACACCTACACGAATGCCGACGAGCGAAACTCGATCCTTACTGACGGATCGGTGCGCGCGATCCGCTACTACCCGCACACATTCCAGCTGGTTGCGATGCAGCAGATCGGACGACGCACCCAGGTTTCTTTCGACCTGCTGGCGGCCAGCGACTACGTGTCCGGTTCCTTCTTCGTCGGCGGCGGGTCCCGGCCATTCCTTTTCGACGGCCCTCGGCAAGCGAATCTGGCGGGAAGCTATACGATTCCTGTGTCGGACCGCGCGTCGCTGGAGTTTTATGGGCGGGTGCTGAACATCTTCAATCAGACCTACTTTGAAGATGGCTTCCAGAATCCGAAAGCGTGGGCGGTGGGCGGCCTGAAATTTCTTTTCTGAGACAATGGCGTCATGAAAAGCGTTCTAGTGTTTGCGGCGCTGGGCGCTGCGGTTTTCGCGCAGGACGACGTGAAGAAACTCACTCCAGAAGAGCTGAAGCAGTTGATGACGGAGAAGGTCTTCTTTCTCGACGTCCGCACACCGGCTGAGATTGAGGAACTTGGCACACTAAAGGGCTACGTCAACATCCCCATCGACGAGTTGGAGAAGCGGATGAGCGAGGTGCCGAAGAACCGGCGCATCGTCACCGCTTGAAACGCCGGAGGACGAGCTGCCCGTGCGGCAGCCATGCTGAAGGCGAAAGGCTACGACGTAGTTGGGGCGTGCGGAATCAAAGGCGCGCAGGATAAGGGCTTCGAGTTGGTGTACCCGAAGCCCAAGAAGTAATCCTAGGCGGTTCGCCCGGCTTCCGACTTTGCGGCGGTCTTGGAGAGTGCGGCTTGAGCCGCGGCCAGACGCGCGATGGGCACGCGGTAGGGCGAACACGACACATAGTCCATCCCCACGCGGTAGCAGAAATCAACGGAGCTTGGGTCGCCGCCATGCTCACCGCAGATGCCCACTTCAAGGTCAGGACGCGTTTTGCGGCCTTTCTCAACAGCGATTTCGATCAACTGGCCAACGCCTTCCTGATCAAGCTCCGCGAATGGATCGGCATCGAAAATCTTCAGGTCCTGATAGTGGCCTGAGAACTTCGTATAGTCGTCGCGGGAAAGACCCAGGCCCGTCTGCGTCAGATCGTTAGTGCCGAAGCTGAAGAACTCGGCATGCATGGCGATCTTATCGGCCGTCAGCGCGGCGCGCGGGATCTCGATCATCGTCCCGATCAAATACTTCAGCTTGACGCCGGCGGCTTTCAATACTTCTTTGGCGACGGTCTCCACAATCTGTTTCTGATTTTCAAGTTCCTTCCAGTTGCCCACCAACGGAATCATCACTTCAGGAATCACCTTAACGCCCTTCTTCGCCACTAAAACAGCGGCTTCAAAAATGGCGCGCGCCTGCATTTCCGTAATCTCGGGATACGTGATCCCCAGGCGGCAGCCGCGATGGCCAAGCATCGGATTGAACTCGTGCAGTTCCTCCACGCGGTGGAGCAACTCGGGCAGGCGCTTCTTCAATTCGCCCAGCGGGATGTCGTAGCGTTGCGACATCGCCTTCTTCGTTTTCGCGTCGGCGTTCGGCAGCTTCGCCAAATCCACCATCAGCTCCTCGCGCTTTGGAAGGAACTCATGAAGCGGAGGGTCCAGCGTGCGGATCACCACCGGAAATCCGTCCATCGCCTTGAACAGGCCCGCGAAATCTTTCCGCTGCATCGGCAGCAGTTTCTTCAGCGCGGCGCGGCGCGACTTTTCGTCGCGCGCAAGAATCATCGCCTGCACGAACGGCAGCCGGTCTTCGGCGAAGAACATGTGTTCCGTTCGGCAGAGCCCGATGCCTTCCGCGCCAAACTTCCGCGCCACCTTCGCGTCGCGCGGGATGTCGGCATTGGCGCGAACGCCAAACTTGCCGCGGAACTCATCTGACCACTTCATGAACGTTGCAAGCTTGCCCGACGACGGATCGGGGTCGGTGGTCTTGGCCTGGCCGGCGTAGACCTCGCCGGTTGTGCCGTTCATCGAAAGCCAGTCGCCTTCTTTGATCTCGAAATTCTTGCCGCCGGCAATGATGATGCCGCGACGGGTATGTTCGTTGATCTGCAGGGCTCCGGCACCCACAATGCAGGGCCGTCCCATTCCGCGCGCCACCACGGCCGCGTGCGAGGACTTGCCGCCGATGGCCGTAAGAATTCCCTTCGCCGCGTCCATGCCCGCGATATCGTCCGGAGTCGTTTCCTTGCGGACGAGAATCACTGGAGCCTGCTGGGACATCTCCACCGCGCGCTCCGCCGAGAAAGCGATCTTTCCGACTCCCGCGCCCGGTGAGGCCGCGATGCCGGTGGTAAGTTTCGTCAGCGTCTTCAACGAAGCGTTGTCGAAGACCGGATGCAGAAGCTGATCCAGTTGGCTGGGCGCGACGCGCATCACCGCCTGCTGCTTGGTGATCAGACCCTCGTTCACCATGTCCACCGCAAGATTCACCGCCGCCGGACCGGTCCGCTTGCCGTTCCGCGTTTGCAGCATGAACAGCTTGCCCTTCTCTACCGTGAACTCGAAGTCCTGCATGTCCTTGTAGTACTTCTCAAGGTCCGACGTGATCTTCACCAACTGGTCGTAGGCTTCTGGCAGTTCGGACTTCAACTCCGCGATGGGGCGCGGCGTGCGAATGCCGGCGACGACATCCTCGCCCTGGGCGTTCATCAGAAACTCGCCGTAGAACACCTTCTCACCGGAACCCGGGTCGCGCGTGAAGCCGACACCCGTGCCGGAATCTTCGCCAATGTTTCCGAAAACCATCGCCTGCACGTTCGCCGCTGTGCCGATGGCGTCCGGAATGCGTTCCATCTTGCGGTAGTAGACTGCCTTGTCGTTCCACCACGAGCGGAAGACGGCGTCACGCGACATATCCAGCTGCGCGCGCGTCGATTGCGGAAACTCCGCTTTGGTTTCCTTCTCCACCAGCTTCTTGTAGCCCGCGATGATCTTCTGCAGATCTTCCGCGTCGAGATCGGTGTCCAGCTTCGCTTTGGATTTCTTTTTCTGCTCGTCGAAAATGTGATTGAACATTTCCATTTCGATATTGAGCGCCACTTCGCCGAACATCTGAATGAAGCGCCGGTAGCAGTCGTACGCGAAACGGTAGTTCCCCGAGGCCTGTGTGGCCAAGCCCTCCACGGACTTGTCGTTCAATCCCAGATTCAAGATGGTGTTCATCATTCCGGGCATGGAGAACTTCGCGCCGGAACGTACGGAGACCAGCAGCGGATCGTTCGCGTCGCCCAGTTTCCGGCCCATCTGGGCCTCCAGTTTCGAAACGGCTTCGCCGATTTCCCCGTCGATACCGGCGGGAACTTTCTTGTTGTTCTGGAAGTAAATGTTGCAGACCTCGGTGGAGATGGTGAAGCCGGGCGGGACGGGTACGCCTGCCTTGGACATCTCCGCAAGGCCCGCGCCTTTGCCGCCGAGAACATCCTTCATCGTTCCATCACCGTCGGCGGTTCCTCCGCCGAACGAGTACACATACTTATTCATTTCGCTTGCTTGCTCCCTGTTTCCACTGAGGCGAGTTTTATTGGTTGGTGACGATCTCGGAAAAGTCGGCCACCTGCGAAAACTCACGCATAAGTTCGAAGAGTAATGTTAACCGATTGGCGCGCACAGCCGCATCTTTGGCGTTCACCAACACTTTGTCGAAGAACGCGTCCACAGCCGGACGCAACGACGCGATGGTCTCAAGTTGCGACGCGTAGCCGCCTGAAAGCCGGCTCTTCACTTCGCGGAAACGCGCCGCCAGTTCGGCCTCCGGTCCCGGCTCCAGCAGCGTGCCGTCGACGGGCCGTTCCGGGGTGAAGTCCGCTTGCTTCAGGATGTTCTTAATTCGCTTGAAGGAAGCGGCAAGAGGCTCGAAATTCTCCGACTTTCGCACGGCCTTTACGGCGTCCAGCCGAGACCGGACGTCCTTCAAGTCGCCCCAGCCCGCCGCGATCACCGCGTTCACTTCGTCGTATGCAAAGCCTTTCACGTCGCGGAAATAGTACCGGACTCGATCCAGCAGAAACTCTCGGAGCGCATCACTCATCGGCATTGCGGGACGGATCTCACCCTCTACCAGGATCCGGACAATTCCCTGGGCGGCGCGGCGAAGCGCGAAGGGATCCTTCGATCCTGACGGTGTCTGCCCGATGCGAAACATCTCCGTCAGCGTGTCGAACTTATCCGCAAACGCAACCATCTGCCCAGCGGCCGTGGCTGGGATCGAATCCTCCATTGAGAGAGGCCGGTAGTGTTCGTAAATGGCCGTGGCCACCGCCTGCGGTTCGCCCTGCACCTCCGCATAGCGCCCGCCGACGATGCCCTGAAGCTCCGTGAACTCCTTCACCATCTCGGTGGTCAAATCGGTTTTCGACAGCATCGCGGCACGCTTCGACGTTTCGTCTTCACATAGCGCGGCCATGCGATGCACCTTGTCGTAGTAGCTGCCGATGTCCTTGTGAAACGTGACGTGCTTCAGATCTTCGACGCGGTCCACCAGCTTCTTTTTCTGATCGAAGTCAAAGAAGAACCGGGCATCGTTGAATCGCGCGCGCAAGACGCGTTCGTTGCCGGCGCGGATCAGGCCGTCGGGGTCGTCCTTGCGATTCATCACCGCGATAAACGCCGGCGCCAGTTTCCCGTCCTCCCCTCGCACCGCAAAGTACTTTTGGTGATGGCGCATCACGGTCTCCAGAACTTCAGCGGGAAGCGACAGGTAGCTGGGGTCGAAACCACCGTGCAGCGCCGTGGGCCACTCGTTCAGGTAGACGTGCGCGTCAAGGAGCGGCGTGTCCTGGCCGACCTCGGCAAGAATTTTCTCCCGGCGCGTTGAGGCTCGGAGAATGACGCCATTCTTCTCAAGCGTCTTCTCGTAGCTGGCAATGGAGACGCGCACCGGTTTCTTCTTTCCCAGTTGACGATGCCCGCGCGTCGTGTTGCCAGACTCGACACCGTTGATCGCAAACGGCACTACGTCCTTGCCCAACAGGGCGACGATCCAGCGGATGGGCCGTATGAAACGCGCGCCCCCTTTGCCCGGCCACAGCATCGTCTTAGGCCATGGAATGCCCAGGATCATCGGCGGCAGCTTCTCTGAAAGAATCTCCGCCATCGCACGGCCCGGAATCCGCTTCGTGAACTGATAGAACGCTTCGGTTTTTTCGAGCGACGCGGGATCGACACCGTGCTTCCGCGCGAAGCCTTCTACAGCCTGTGGCGGCGCGGCAAGCGGCGGACCCTTGACGATTTCCGTACGATCCGGTTCGCGGCTGGGAACTCGATCCGCAACGACAGCAAGCCGTCGCGGCGTAGCTTCAGCCAGCGTCACCTTCAACGGCAGCGCCTTAATCTGTGCGCGAAGATGCGCGATTGCATCGGGAAGCATCCAGTCCGGCACTTCCTCGACACCCACCTCCAGAAGGAACTTCAAGCGGCCGCCTCCAACTGCTGCGCCACCCAGGCATTCGCCACGGCGACGGCGATCTTGCGCACGCGGGCGATGACGCCAACGCGCTCCGTCACGCTGATGGCTCCACGGGCGTCAAGCAGGTTGAAGATATTCGAGCACTTCAATACCTGTTCATGCGCGGCCAGCACCGGCGCATTCTCCCGCGCCAGCAGATCCTTCGCCTCGGCTTCGTGAATCGCGAACAACTGCCAAAGCCGCTCCACACTGGCGGCTTCGAAGTTATAAACGGACATCTGATACTCGTCGAGGTAACGCACGTCGCGATACGTAAATCCCGGCGCCCATTGGATGTCGTAGATGCTTTCAACGCCCTGGATGAATGCGGTCAAGCGTTCCAGCCCGTACGTCAATTCCGCGGGCACCAAATCCAGATCGACTCCGCCACACTGCTGGAAATACGTGAACTGAGTAATCTCCAGGCCGTCCAGCATCACCTGCCATCCGACGCCCCACGCGCCAAGCGTTGGCGATTCCCAGTTGTCCTCTTCGAAACGAATGTCGTGCTTGGAAAGATCGACGCCAATGGATTCAAGCGAGCCGAGGTACTGATCGATGACGTCGGGCGGTGAAGGCTTTAGAATCACCTGCAACTGCTGGTGCTTGTAGAGCCGGTTGGGATTCTCACCATAGCGGCCATCGGCGGGCCGGCGGCTGGGCTGGACGTAGGCAACCTTATGCGGCTTCGGTCCAAGAACCCGCAAAAATGTTTCGGGGCACATCGTCCCCGCGCCAACCTCCATGTCGAACGGTTCTTGAATTACGCAACCGCGGTCGGCCCAATATTTCTTGAGTCGAAGTACGACGTCCTGGTAGAAAACCATGCAAGAAGATAGGTTACAAGGATTCGAGAATCACCGCACTTTGAACGCGGCGTTCGGCGTGGGTTTCGATGTCGCGCAGCAGCCACCGGCGCAGATCGCGCGCCGTTGAACGTTCCCACGTTCGCGACGGCAGTTGCGCAATCGGCGTGGTTAAAATGCCTGCCGCGATTTCGCGCGACTCCTCCGCGACAACGGGATCTCCAAGTATGCCCGACAGCCTTACCGACCACAGCGAGAAATACAGCACCGCGCGCCAAACCGGCCCGCCGCCGCGCAGATCCTCCAGCACGGCAAGAATCAGCCGGAAGAATCTCTCGTTCACTTCATTGGCCGGAAGCAGAAGATCCGCAATCTCGGCAATGTAGTCCAAGGCGACGCTGCAATCGTAGTCGGACGCGATGGCGAACTGCGACTGGATGAGGTCACAGCCGGTAAGCGTCAACAACTCGCGATTCTCGCGAAGGACATAGAAGAGCGTTGCATGGGACAACCTCTCCAGCCCCGCGCCGAACTTCGACTTCGGACGCCGAGCGGCGCGCGCATAGCCACGCATCTTGCCTCCGTCGCGAGTCAGAAAGCTGACGATCACGTCGGATTCTTTCGACGGATACGTTCGAAGGATCAGGCTCTCACTGGCCTGCGCGGGCATCGCTTCCACCTTGCGAAATGAGGTTGGAAACGGGCTGTATCACTTTCGATTTCGATTCGTCGGCGGGCTTCGAAGTCAACAACACCAGGCTCAGCGAGGCTGCGGGATCGTGCCACGCAAGAGTCCCAGTGGAGCCGGAGTGGCCCCACGTCCCCGTCGAGCAGCCACTGCCAAGCTTCGCCGCGTTGCGAACCCATCCCAGCCCCCATGCGTCATTCAAGCCCTTCGTCTGAATCGTGATCATCTCCTTCAGGCTGGGTTGATCGTCGCGGAACACTTCAAGAAATGCGGCGATGTCGGGCGATGTCGCGTGCGCGCCGCCCCAGGGTGCGCCTAGATCGCGCCAGTACTCGCTGTTCCAATCCCAATCCGTGGCCGGACCCACTTGGCTGCGAACCATCTGCGACAACGGACGGCCACCCAAACCAAGGCTGGTGGATTTCATCCCATAGGGCCGAAAAACCTCGCGAGCAAGATACTCGCGAAACGGCGCACCCGTAATTTTCTCCGCGATGGCGGAGGCGATGAGGATGCCCATGCTCTGGTAACTGACTTTCGTTCCCGGCGCGAACAGCAGCGGCGTGCGGCATGCGCGCGCGGTGAATTCTGCAAGAGGCGCGTGGCGCTTCCGCAATTCGTCATTTTCCGGCAGCATGTCCGGCAGGCCGGAGGTGTGCGTCAGCAAGTGGAAGATCGTCACGCCCTTGCGCTCCGCCCCGTGCCACTCCGGCAGGAACTTTTCGACCGGGTCCGACAGGCTGAGTTCTTTCCGGTCACGCAGCTTCACCACGCCGAGCGCGGTCATTGGCTTCGTGATCGAAGCAATCAGAAACGGAGCGTCCGCCGTGGCCTTGCCGTAGGTGCGCGCGAAGTTGGAACCCGGGCGGCGAACCAGCAGCGAGGCGGACTCGACGAAACCCGACGAGACTTGGCCGCCTACCAACTTGTCGGCTTCTTCGATTCCATCGCGGCTGGCGGCGGCGGCCAGCGAGGCCAGAAAATGACGGCGTAGCATCGCTCTCATTATCCGTACACTGAGAGGCAGTGTCTCGCCTGGTAGGAGCGGCCTTGTTTGCCGCCGTTTGTTTTGGTCAAGCCGCGCAACAGCCGCGCAAGGACACCGTAATCGTCACGGGAACGTGGGAGCCGGTGCCCGCCGAGGAAGCGGATCGAAGCGTCCGCACAATCCCGGTGGAGAGCCTTCGCCTGCTGGCAAACTCTTTTGCCGACTTCCTGAAGCTGGATTCCTCGCTCGACCTGCGGCAGCGCGCACCCAACGGAGTGCAGGCGGACCTGTCGATTCGTGGCGGCACTTTCGGTCAGACTCTGATTCTTCTCGACGGTCTACGGCTGAACGACGCGCAGTCCGGCCATCACTCGCTGGACTTGCCTGTCCCACTGGAAGCGATCTCGCGAATCGAGGTGCTGCGAGGTTCCGGATCGTCACTCTATGGCTCCGATGCTTCGGCGGGTGTGGTGAACTTCGTTACGGAACGGCCGGAGGCGCCGGAGTTTCGTCTTCGCGGCGCCCTAGGCAACTTCGGCGTCAACCAGGAGCGGGCATCGCTGAGTTTCGGAGGCGACCGATGGTTTCAATCGCTGCTTTTCTCGCGTGATTTCTCGACGGGCTTTCGGCCCGACCGGGACTACCGCAACCTGATCTTTTCGACGATCTCAAGAGCCAAGACGCGTGCCGGCTGGTCCAACCTGACTCTCGGCTATTCCGACAAACCATTCGGAGCGGATCAGTTCTATGGCAATTTCCCTTCGTGGGAGAACACGAAGACCTGGTTTGCCGGTGCGCGTCAGGAGTTGGGAAAGAAAACGGAAGCGACATTCACGTTCCGCCGGCATAGCGACCTGTTCGTGCTGTTCCGAGACCGGCCGCAGGTGTTCCACAACCATCACGCCACTCGAAGCTGGCAAGGGGCGCTGCGCCGCCGGGAGGAACTTGCGCCAAACATCCGGTTGTTCTACGGGGGCGAAGGATACGCCGACGATATCGAGAGTTCGAACCTGGGTGCGCACAGCCGCCGGCGCGGTGCTGCCTACGGATCTATCGATGTCCGGGCTCTTCGCCGCTTTTCGTTCACTGCCGGCGCCCGGGAAGAAGTGTACGGATCGTTTGATTCGCAATTCAGCCCAACAGCCAGCGCCGCGTTTTGGATCGCGCCCGCGTGGAAGGTGCGGGGCAGCGCCAGCCGTGCGTTCCGCATCCCGACTTATACAGAGCTGTACTATAGCGACCCGGCCAACCTGGGCAATGCCGGTCTGACTCCGGAGCGCGCGTGGAGCTACGAAGGCGGCCTGGACTGGCTGCCCGGCTCTGCCAATGGCTGGCGCGGCGAAGCGGTTGTCTTTCACCGGCGCGAGGAGAACGGTATCGACTATGTGCGCCCCTCACCCGCCGTGCGTTGGCAAGCCGTCAACATTCACAAGCTGTCGTTCACGGGGATCGAAGCGTCGTTGGGACTTCGCCCGTACCGCAGTCAGACGCTTGATCTTCGCTACACCGGCATGAAGGGCTCGGCGGCCGCTCTCAACGGGCTGCAGTCGAAGTATGTGTTCAACTATCCAGTCCATTCGGGAGTTGTGCAGTGGCAGGGATCCCTTCCGGCACGAATGGCGATGCGGACCCGTGTTGGCGTCCTGCAGCGACTGAACCGCCAGACGTATGCACTCTACGACTTCTATCTGGTTCATCAGGCACAGTGGATTCGTCCATTTTTTCAGGCGACGAATCTGTCGAACACTTACTACGAAGAGATCCCGGGCGTGGCGATGCCCGGGCGGGCGATCGTTGGCGGCCTGGAGATCACCGTGCGCCTGAAGCGCTAAGAGACCCATGCAAAAATCAAAGGAGGAAATAGTGCTGCGCTGCACCGTGATCAGGTAGTGCATTCCACCCTTCTTCTGATCCTGGCCGGGGATTACGTAGCGGAGCTCCACCGCACTGCGGAAATAGTGCGAGGCAAACAGCATCTTGGAGGCAATCACGTAGGCCACGCCGAA
>JBGTFZ010000110.1:0-21133 GCA_041746955.1 Bryobacteraceae bacterium | reverse complement strand
ACCAGGAGGCCGGAGGTTCGAATCCTCTCGCCCCGACCAATTCCTGCTACAACCATTTAGACTTTCCACGGTCGAGAGTTTCCCACTCTCGGTCGCTTTCACCCGCCCGTTCGTCGCCGTTTTCGGCCTCGACTGATATATCCAATCTTGTATACTAAGTAAGTGTCGAGCCGGAAGCCAGTCGCCTGGATGGGTGACAGTCGGGCCCGGTTGCAAGCGGCCCCGGCTGACATTCGTTCCGACGCGGGCTACCAATTGGGCTTGGTTCAGCGCGGCGAAGTGCCTGACGATTTTAGGCCGATGCCGGATGTCGGATCGGGCGTAATGGAGATCCGTGTTCACGGCGGCAACGAGTATCGAATGTTCTACGTCGCCCGATACGAGGAAGCTGTCTACGTGCTCCACTGCTTCGTCAAGAAGACCCAGGCGACGCGAAAGGCCGATCTCGACTTGGGCAGGAAACGCTACGCTGCGTTGATTGAGGCGCGGAAATTCGAAATGAAGGAGCAAGTCATGAAAACCACAATTGACACAACGATCACCATGGGCAGCGGCGACGTTTTTACCGATCTCGGTTTCTCACCCGCCGAGTCCAGGAATCTGCGCATCCGGTCAGAGATGATGACGGCCCTGCGGAAGTTCATCGAAAAGGAAGGCTTGACCCAGGCAGATGCAGCGAAGCGACTAAAAGTGAGTCAGCCCAGGGTCTCCGATCTGACTCGCGGAAAGATCAGCCGGTTTTCCCTCGACACGCTCGTCAATATGCTCACCGATGCTGGACTGGAGGTCGACTTCCGCATCAAGCCGCCTTCCCGGCGCGTGGCTTAGACCCCAGACGTCCGCTTGCCAGGGCTATCAACCATCGCTCGGCTCCTTGAAGATTGCCTCTTCTGGGTTCTTGATCGCGGACAAGATGTTCTCCGCCAGC
This sequence comes from Bryobacteraceae bacterium, assembly GCA_041746955.1. Taxonomy (GTDB): domain Bacteria; phylum Acidobacteriota; class Terriglobia; order Bryobacterales; family Bryobacteraceae; genus JAPKYZ01. Next base: position 20,205 of record JBGTFZ010000110.1, on the reverse strand, counting down.
TTGTCGATTAGCTTGTTACCCCAAAAAGGATCTTGAACGTCCTACTTGAACGTCCTAGTAGATTACGCGGATGTGCTTGAGATCGAAAGGAACATCTGGCTCGTTGGCCGCGATCAGGACCACGGGTTTCTGAAGCGCATGTGCGATTCCGAGCTCATAGAAGACATTGGGGTTTCGCGTAGTCAGCTCGGCGATGAGCACCTTGGCGTTCTTGATTCCACGCCAAATCTGGTCGATGATCTTCCCTGTGCCAAATATCTCAGCATCCGCCCGCACTGACTGTAGGCCAGCCTTCTCGATCGCGGGCTGGAAGACCTTCACGTAGTAGCTGCCCAACGGCTCCGCGAACGGCTGCATCACAAAGCACGAATCGCCAGCCTCGATGTTCGCCGTGGCACCGAGCTTCTTGATGTGCTCAGTTTTTTCTTCACGGGTCAGTGTCGGTGTCTCTTCGGAGATGTCCAAGACTCGAAGGTTTTCGCCGTGTTCCTCAACGAGCTTCGCGGTCGTCAGGGATTCAAGAAAAAGCTGTTTGAAGTCTGCGAAATCAGTCTCTAGTATTCCGAAGTTGTCCAAGAGCGTATTCTTAAAGAACTTGTCTTGGGGAATGTTCTCTCCTCGATGGTGCCGATATACGTCCGCGATGTCGGGAGCTTGAAGTACCGCTTCCCGATAGGCCTTGAGCTGATCCTCTTGGCTCTTCGGTCGAAGTACTCTCCGAGCCAGTTCCGTGGGCCGAATCTTCTCGGCTTCTGGGTTATCCAGAAAGCCCTACTTCTTTGCAGAAGCGATTTCCACGCCAAACGGGCCTTTTTCGTTCTTTAGCCCAAGAAATCCTGCCGCCTCAGCACGCGTGCAAGCATGACCAGCATTCTTGTCCAATATTGCTTGGGGAACCCTGAGTGCCTTCTCAACAGATTGGCGAGGGTACTTTGACGGCCTCGCCGCGGCGGACTTGGGCTGCTGGGCGGGTGCGGGTTTTTTTGCCATGGGACGACGCTCTTACTGTACCCGATTCAGGGATCGGACTCGATGAGTGACTATGCCCAATACTTTGCCCACACCCTGCATCCACCTACTACGGCCGGTTACGACGCCCACCGCGCTAAACCGCCAGAAGCTATAGAAAATAAAACCCCATCGCAACTCGGAGCAACCCATCGCAACTCCTCCTCCCACCCCGAATCCTGGTCCGGACCAGGAGGCCGGAGGTTCGAATCCTCTCGCCCCGACCATCTCACCCCTTCAAAACGTAAATACTTGGCTTCCCCGGGACTTACTATGCCCAAAACTATGCCTACCCTTTGCCTCGCGCGCATGATCAAACGCCGCGAGAGCGGTTTCGACCTGAGGATGGACGTAGCGTTTGGTCCTGGAAAAATCGCTGTGGTTCGATGCTGTCACCGCTAAGGAACCGGCAGCATCCGGAACATCGACTCTTCCGCCTGCCCGACACTGCGAGCTAGAACGGCCTTCGCCAGACTATGCGCAAACTGGCTGGTGATCACGTCCTGCTCCGCTGAAGCCAAACCGTCCTGGGCATTGGACAATTCCACGGAATCGGTGATCCCGGCGTCGAACCGCTGCCGGGTAAGATTCAGGTTCGTGCGCGCCAAGTCAAGGTTCGCGCGCGCAACCTGCACTTGGCTCGCCGCGCTTTCGATGTCGAGAAATGCGCCGCGGATGTCGGCATCAATCCGTCCCCGCACGTCGGCCACTTCGGCTTCCCGCTGACGCAGGTCCCCTGAAGCCTGCTCCACCTCTCCGCTCACGCGTCCCCCCGCCCAGATGGGAATGTTGAGATTCGCCGCCACGTTGAACGTTCCGTTCGATTGCGCGGGGTTGATTCCAATCACGCCATAGTCGGCGCTGACCGATAGAGACGGCAGGCGACCGGCGCGCGCGCTGGTGTGCCGGAGCTGCGAAGCGCTGAGGGCGGCTTGGGCGGCCAGCAAGTCCGCACGCTTTTCGTACGCACCGCTGAGCGCGCCATCAAGCGTCATATCCACTTCCTCCCTGAACGGCATTGCGTCTGCCAGTTCGAACTGCTGGCCTGCAGCAAGCCCGATCGTCCGCGCCAGATTCAGTTTCTGCTTGGCGAGATCGTTCTCCAGCGTAGTCAGCCGCTGCCGCTGAGCCTGCGCCTGTACCTGAATGCGGTTGGCATCCACCAGCGCCAGCACACCCTCTTTGTTCTGTGCGGCAGCCTGATCGTAGAGTGTTCGCGCGGTCTCAACCTGGGCGCGGGCGGCGCGAATGCGCGCCTCTGCCGTCAGCGTCTGAAGATAGATTCCGGTAACCGCCAGCACCACTGCGTCTCGGGCATCGGCAAGCCGGAACTCATTCGCCGCAATCTCTTCCTTCGAAGCGCGATAGCCGGTGAGGGCGCTGTAGTCGAACAACGACTGCGTAACCGTTGCACGTAGGTCGAAATAGTTGAACGGTCCGATAACGGAAGGAGCGCCCGGGACGCGGATGCCCAGGGCGCGTAAATTGGTCTTCGCCAAAACCTCACGCAGATTGCCGCTGACGTTCGGCAGAAGCGTGCTGCGAGTGATCGTCGACTGCCCCCGCGCCTGTAGCAATGCGGCTTGAAACTGGACGCCCGACAGGTTCGATCGGATCCCGCGCGCAATGGCATCGCGCAGGCCCAACGAGAGAACCCCGCCAGTCCGTTCGGCGTCCGCCACGCTGCCGGCGTACGCGCCTTGAACTTGTATCGACGGATTAATCGTATTGACGCTGGACGTTGTGCCCGGCACCGGATTCTGCACGGCGGCGACCTGCGCGAAGACGCCGCCCGCGGCGAGAATGCTGAACATGATCTGCTTCATGAGTTCTCCTACTTCAATTGCTTGCGGAAGCGCCAAACGCTGATGCTGAGAAGAAGGAAACCAAACAACCCCAGCGCGAAGAAGTTTGGATACAGGTCTTCAATCCCTGAACCCTTGATCATCACGGCGCGTGCGATTACGGCGAAATGGCGCACCGGATTTATCTCGGCGACCGGCTGAAGCCACTGCGGCATCGCCTCCACTGGCGTTAACGCGCCCGATAGCGTGGCCAAGGGCGGGTTAATGAAAAGCGCCAATAGTTGCGCCTGCTGCGCCGACGAAGCGAACGTCGCCAGAATCGTTCCGATCGCGATGCCGGTAAGCAGGCAAAGCGCCGCGGCGCCGTAGAGCACCAGAAGGCTGCCGCGCAGGGGCACGTCAAACGCCAGGCGCGTGACGATCAGCACCAGCGTGGTCATCCCCAGCAGAAGCAGGAACAGCGGAGCGATCTTCGCTGCGACGATTTCCGTTGAGCTGGCGGGAGTCATCAGCAACTGCTCGATCGTGCCCGCTTCCTTCTCTTTGATCATGGAATTCGCAGCAACGATCGATCCATTCAGAACCAGCAGCACGCCGAAGACGCCCGTGACGATGAACCACGACGAGACAAGGCCGGGATTGAACAACAGCGCCACGCGGGTTTGAATCGCCGGTTGCTGGCCACTGAACGACGACACAATGGCCCGCGTGTATCCTTCCGCAATCGTCGCCGTGTTTGCGTTTACCGCGTTCAGCAGAAGCTGCAGATGACTTTGCCGCCCTTCGGCGCGTTGACGGTGATAGCTGACGGGGATGACCATGCCGACATCCAGATCGCCCCGGTCCATCCGCACTTGAAGTTCGCCCGCGCTGACAGCATAGCCCTCCATCCGGAAGACGCCAGCGCTGGTCAGGTATGAGACCAGCTCTCGACTCGCCGGAGACCGGCTGTAGTCGACAACGCCGATGCGGAGATTATTCACTTCTGAGTCCAGCGCGAAGCCGAACAGCAGAATCTGAAGCAGCGGGGGAACGATCAGAGACATCACCAGCTGCTTGTCGCCACGGATCTGGTTGAGCTCTTTCCTGAACAGCGCGAGAAAGCGGCCCATCAGGCATTCACCTGCATATCGCGTTTGCTGCGCCATGCCAGGAAGAAAAACACTACGCCGATGACGGCGATCATCAATACATCCCGGCCGACGGCGGGCCAGCCGCCCCCTTGCAAGAAAGCATCCCGGGAGACGTCGATGAAGTACCGCGCCTGCACGATGGAGGAAACCCAACGAAGTCCGGGCGGAATGTTCTCGACTGGAAAGATGAATCCCGACAGGAGAAACGACGACAGAAATCCCACGACGGAAACAACTTGAACGGCGACCGCCTGCGACGGCATCGTCGAGCCCACCATGACGCCGAAGCTGACCGATGTGAAGAGAAACAGCGCGCTGGCCACAAAGAACGGAGTGGGATCGCCCGCAAAGCGCAGCCCGAACACCAGCATCGCCATCGAAAGCGTGCAAATCCACGCGGCGGCGGCCACCGCCATGAACGCCAGCACCTTGCCCATCAGGTACTCGGCGGCGGTGATACTGGAAACGTATACCTGAACGATCGTGCGCTGCTCATTCTCCTTCGACATCGCCAGCGCGGCCAGCAGTGGCGGAAAGATGGAGAGCACGAAAACAAAAGCGCCCGGCCCATAGAATAGTTGGGAGCTGCGTCCCGGGTTGTACAAAAGCCGCGTCTCCAGCACCAGCGGAGGGTCCGGCGCCGGTGCGAAGGCCTGCACGATTTGTCCCACGTAACCGCGAATCTGCGTGGCGGTATTCGAATCGGTCGCGTCGGCGATTACCTGAACGTCAACTCTGCGATTGCGCGCAAGGTCGCGGCCGAAGTGCTCGGGAATGACGAGAATCGCGCGGATCTTGCCGGTGGCAAAGACATCCTCCGGCGGCAAGTAAATGGGCGCGGCTTTCACTTCGAACGTTAGGGAAGACATGAAGGCCCGCGCCAGATCTCGCGACTTGGGCGAGTTGTCGTAGTCTCGAATCGCGATGGGCAGCCGCTTCGGCGTAAGCGAGATAGCGGACGCCAGCAGAATCATCAACCCCACGGGAAGGACCAGCGCAAGGGCCAGCGCCAGCCGGTCCCGCAGAATCTGCGTCAACTCTTTCCGTGCCTGCGCGAGGATGCGCACCTTAGGTCTCCCGCGCCCCGGCGCCATTGCGCTGCGGCTGCTCCACCAAGTGGATGAACACATCCTCCAGCGAGTAGTCCGATGGATCTCCGCCACGTTGGGATGCAGTCTCGCGTTTCACTTCCGTCGGCGAACCTTCGGCGGCCAGCTCCCCCGCGACCATGAACCCCAGCCGGTTGCACTGTTCCGCTTCTTCCAGATAATGCGTCGTCACCAGAACCGCCGCTCCGCGGTCCGCCAGGGCGTTGATCATGCGCCAGAAGCCCCGTCGCGCCAGCGGATCGACACCCGATGTAGGCTCGTCCAGAAACAGCACCGACGGCTCATGCATGATGGCGGCTCCGAATGCGACCCGTTGTTTCCACCCGCCCGGAAGGCTGCCGGTGATCTGTCCACTTTTTCCTTCAAGGCCGGAAAAGGCGAGCACCCACGCTTTCTTCTCGGCCAGTTCCTCCCGCGGAACGCCATAAACTCCCGCGAAGAATTCCAGATTCTCGTCGATCGTCATCTCGTCGTAGAGCGAGAACTTCTGCGACATGTATCCGACGCGGCTGCGAACCGCCGGGCCGATCGCTTCTCCGCCGGAACCGGCCAAAGTCACCTCGCCGGAGGTGTGCCCGATCAGGCCGCAGAGCATCTTGATCGTGGTTGTCTTGCCGGCTCCGTTGGCGCCCAGAAGTCCGTAGATTTCGCCGTACCGGATGGCGAGATTGACATTCTTGACAGCCTCAAAACTTCCAAAGCGCTTCGTCAATTCGCGCGCGCCAATCGCGACGTCGTTTGTTCGCGAGGGAAGATTCCGCTTCGTGGGAAAGTCCGCCGCTGGAATCTCGCCTCCCAGATCCGTCAGCACGGAAACGAAGATGTTTTCGAGTGTCGGTTCCCGGCGGTCGAGAGAAATCACATCCGGGACAAGAGACCGGACTCGCTCCTCGCCAGCTTCGATATCTTCCACCATCACATCCAGGCGGTCTCCGAACCGCTGCGCGTCATGAATGCCGGAAGCCCCATGCAGAGCGGTTTCGGCGGCCTGCAGAGCGGAGGTTCGCAATTCCAGCCGGTGCAGGCCGAGACTGCTTCGCAATTCCTGCGGCGTCCCGCTCTTCTGAATGACGCCATCCGACATCAGAGCCACGCGATGACACCGCTCCGCCTCGTCGAGATAGGGTGTGGCCACAACCACGGTAATCCCCTGCTCCGACAATTCGGCAAGCGCCTGCCAGAACTCGCGGCGAGAGACGGGGTCCACACCCGTGGTGGGCTCGTCCAGAAGCAGTATCCGCGGTTCGGCGATCAACGCGCATGTCAGGGCAAGCTTCTGCTTCATGCCGCCGCTCAGCCGTCCGGCCAAACGGCCGCTGAAGCGGTCCATTGCGAAAACCCGGAGATACTTGTCTCCCCGCTCCTCGATCAGTGCGCGTGGAACGCGGCGGAGTTCCCCAACATAGCGAAGGTTCTCCCGGACGCTGAGGTCCTGATACAGACTGAAAGTCTGCGTCAAATATCCGACGTACTCGCGGGCGTCGCGCGCGGGATTGCCAAACATCACGGCCGTTCCCGACGTGGGTTGCATCACGCCGCCCAGCACCTGAAATACGCTGGTCTTGCCCGCGCCGTCCGGACCGATGACGCCGAAGATCTCGCCCTTCCGGATGTCAAGATCAAGACCACGGACGGCCTCAACCGTTCCGTAGCTCTTCTTTAGATCGCGAACTTCAACGGCGCTTTCCATCCGGGAAGCCGCCTCCGTCGACCAGGATTTCTCCGTCCGCCGGCATACCGGGTTTCGCGAATCCGGTGCCCTCCCGGAGTTCCACCTTCACACCAACCACCTGCTTCACGCGGTCTTCGCGGAAGTAGGTGTTCTCCGGAGTAAACGCAGCTTGTGGATCGATGCGCGTCACCTCCGCCTGCAAAGGTTGAGAAGGATCGGAGTCCAGGTAAACTCGCGCGGGCTGGCCCGTTTTGATGCGGCCGATCTGCCGTTCGGCGATATATCCGCGCAGGTACACCTTGTTCATGTCGATCAGCGTGATCAGCGTGGTTCCGGCGGCGGCTACCTCGCCGGGCTCAGCGGCACGAGTGGCCACCGTGCCCGAGAATGGAGCGAGAACCTGAAGATCGCGACGATTGGCCTTCGCCTCGTCGAGCTGGGCCCGCGCCCGCGCGGCTTCGGCCCTCGTTGCGGCCACGTCGGCTTGCGCCTGTAGAATCTGGGCTTCGATGCCGGCGCTTTCGGCCATCCGGATGTCCGGGTTTTGCAGGCCTGCCCTTGTAGCGGCCAACGTTCCCTTGGCGGCGTCGACGCGTTTCCGCGCCGCCCGGACCACCGCTTCCTGGGTTTCAGCGGCGGTCACCGCTTCCCGGCCTCGTCGTTCCGAAACCGCACCTGCCGACGCCAGCTTCGTGTATGCGTCGCGATCGTACAGCGTCAACTTCAACGCCGCCTCCGCTTGAGCGAGATCCGCTTCCGCCGCCGCCAAACTTGCTTCCGCTTGGCCGACCCGGCCCTGCGCATCCTGGCGGGATTGGCCCACTGTGATCTGCGCCTGGACAAGCTGCTGATTCAGGACACCAATCTGGCGCTGCGACAGCTGGACCCGCGCGTCGGCTTGCGCCACGGAAGCCCGGGCCTGCTCCTCACGCGCCCGGAGCTGATCGTCTTCCAGAATGGCGATCACGTCGCCGGCCGAAACCTTGTCCCCTTCGCGTACGCGAATTTCCTGGATTCGTCCGGTGACTTTGCTTGCAATCAGCGACTCGTCGCCTTCAATGCGCCCGCTAAGCGTCACGACGTTCGAAGGCGCGTCCGGCTGGCGAACGAGGTAGCGCCAGGCGAAGTAGCCTCCGATGGCCAGCAGTGCGAGGCCGATCAGCACCCTGGGCAAACGGCTCTTTGCGTTCTCAGTCATTGCGTCCTTTCTTCGATCGCGCCATGCCGCGGAGTGCGGCCAAGCAGAAGTCGGCGATGTGTTCAGCAAGCTCGTCCACGCGGTCCGGTTTTCCCCAGAGGTCCGGCCACAGATGAACGAATACCGGCTGCGCGTGCTTGTAGTGCAGGCACTGCCCGATCACGCTATGCGCGCACAGTCGAACCGATGTGCTGGCTGGCGAAAGCTTGAGGATTCGCCCGATGATCCCGCGCAGACGCCGCTCCGTAGGTTGCACCACGGCTTCCACAATCAGCTTCAAAGCGGGCGAGGGATTGGCGAACTCTCGCTGCATGAGGCGCAGCGACCATGCGGGCCGGTCCGCGCCCAACAAGCCATGCAGATAGCGCGAGATGAATTGCCGAAGCTGCTGCTCCGCGGAACCCGTATGCGATTCGGATGCCGCGCGGCCCGCGAAGGCGACCAATGAAGCGACGACTTCTTTGTAGAGGGATTCTTTGTCGCCGAAGTGGTAGTTCACCGCCGCAACGTTCGCGCCCGCACGAGTGCAGATCTGGCGGACGGTAACCGCCTCATATCCCTTCTCGGCGAACAATTCGCCGGCGGCGGCGAGAATCTTGCCGCGAGACTGCGGGTTTGGTTGAACGCTCCGCATGCTGGAAACACCAGTTTAAAACACGTGTTTGAATCTGTCAATGCGGAACTGTGGCGCCGCCAGGCGGGAGAAGACTAGCGTGTGATGGAGAACCGGTCGATCTCGCGGCCATCCTCGTCGATCTGACGGATGGTCGCGGTGGCCGGCGAGATGTCTACCAAACTGAACGAATGTCGCGAGCCATGAAACGCCACCGTGAACGGCTGCCAACTGGACGGCTTGGCGTCCTGCCCTCCGTTCTTTAGGCTGGCTCCGCCGCCGCCGGTGACGATCCAGATGACGCCGTCCGGACGCGTCCGCGTTTTCCCGTCGAAGGCTTGGTCGATCGCGAACTCGCCGCCGACCTTGTTGACGCGTCCCGGAGAACCCGCAGGACGGAAGCGAAGCGGACGGGTGCGCTGGTAGTTGTGCACGTGTCCGGCGAAAACGACATCCACTCCGCCTTCTTCAAGCACGGGAGCCAACTGGCGCATCCACTGCTGATCGGAATGCTTCTTCGCCGACGAGAAAGCCGGATGGTGCTGCCCGACGAACCGCCACCGCGCGTTCTTCGCGGCGGCGAGGTCTTTGCGGACCCATTCCTGCAATTGCGGGTCGCTCCAATCGACGTACGAATTGGAATCCAGCATCAACCAATGCGAGTCGCCCCAATCGAACGAGTACATCGCCATTTGCGGATAGTTCGGCGCCGTATCGTAGAACTGCTGCACGACGTCGCGGTTCGATTTCATCTCCGGGAGGTTGCGCGACTCCGGGTCGATCACCGGGCCGTTCAGCGGCTGGCTCCAATAGTAAAAGTACGCGAGCGCCCCTGGATTTCGTCCAAGCCGCGTGGTGTTGAGAATGTCGTGATTTCCCGGAATCGCGATCGTCGTCATGGACCGAAGGATGGGCGCGCACTTTCCCTCCTGCACGGCATCACAATTGAAGATCGGAAAGTGGCGGTCGTAGTATTGCGAGACCAAACCGCTGTAGTAAACGATGTCGCCGACGATCACCAGATATTCCGGCTTGGCCCGAAACATCTGCACGGCCATTCGCTTCTGTCCTCCCGAACCTTCTCCGGTGTCGCCTACGACGGCGAAAGTATGCGGCTCACCGGGCGCTCGAGGAGCGACCCCGGAGGCCGCGAAGACATACCGGCCATCCACCGTCACGCGATACTCGAACGGACGGCCGGGCGGAAGGCCGAGAAGTTCCGCTTCGTACACGCGATGGCGCGTTACGCCACGGACGTCGATCCGATGCGCCAACGCGATCGCCGCCGGTCTCCACGCTTCCGAACCGTTGCGAACCTCGACGGACCAGCGCGCGTCGCGGTCCGGCGCGTGCCACAGCAGCGAGAGAGATTCCGGCGACTCGTTCCGGGGATGGTTGCCCAACTGTAGATAAGGTTTCTGAAGAAAGTCCTGCGCCCAGCAGGACGCCAGAAAGCACAGGCCAAGCGCAAACGGCCGCATCAACGGGTGATCCGGAAGCGGTCGATCTCACGACCATCCGCCGCAATCTGCCTCAGCGTAATCGCGGAGGGCGTAACGTCCACCATGGAGAACGAGTGCGTGGTGGAAACGAAGCGGGCGGTAAACTCCTGCCACGACGAGCGGTCGTTCTCCTGTTCCGGGTTATATAGGCCAGCGCCGCCCGCGCCGGTTACCACCCACAGTATGCCGGCCGGCTTGGTGCGCGACACGCCATCAAACTCGCGGTCCAGCGTCCATACGCCGCCGATCGCTCCCTTCTTCATGGGACTGCCGGCGTCCGCCGGGTCGACCTTGAACCGCATCGGAAACGTGCGCTGGTAATTGTGCACGTGGCCGGAGAATACGATGTCCACCTTCTCTTCTTCAAAGATCTCCGACAACAGGCGCATCCATTGATCGTTGAAATGGGCCTTCGACGACTGCAACGGCGGATGATGAAGGCCGACGAACCGCCATTTCGCCCCGGCCGCGGAGCGGAGATCCTGCTTCACCCACTCGCGCAACTTCGGGTCTGTCCAATCGACATATGGGTTGGAGTCGAGCATCGTCCAATGCACGTCGCCATAGTCGAACGAGTACATGCCCATGCGCGGGAAGGCCGGCGCGGCGCGCGAGAATGCGCGGACCGCCTCCTCGGGACCCTTCAACTGTGAAACATGCGGGCCCTGCGCCGCCGTTACCGGACCGTTGAGAGGCATCGCCCAGTAGTAGAAGTACGCCATGAGATCGGGCATGGCTCCGAAGTCGGCGACCGGGCTGGTGTCGTGATTGCCCGGAATCGCCACCGTCGTTACGGAGCGCAGAATGGGCGCGCACGCTCCGGCGGTGAGCTTGTCGCAGTTGTAGATGGGGAACCAGTTCCGGTAGTACTCGCTGACTCGACCGCGCGAATACACGACGTCGCCGACGGCCACAAAGAAATCCGGCTTCGCCAGACCCATTTGGTAGGCGACGTTCTTCTGCCCCTGGGAGTTCTGCGAAATGTCGCCGAGGACAGCCATCGAATACGACTGGCCAGGCGCGGAGCGAGCTTTCGCATGCGACGTAAAGATCGGCTGTGAGTTCCGGAGAACGCGATACTCGAAGGGCTCGCCGGGAGGCAAGCCGGTCAATGTGGCTTGGTAGACACGATGAGCGGAGACGCCGCCGACGTCTATGGTGCGCAGCAGCAAAGCGGCGCTGGCGCGCCAGTTCTTCCCGCCGGTGGGTTTCGATTCGGCGGACCATGCGGCTTCCTCGTCGGCGGCATGCCACAAGATCACCGAGGTTTCCGGCGACGAATTTTTCGCATGATCGCCGAGCTGTACGTAGGGCTTCTGCAAGAACTGCGCGAAGCCCGGTGAAACGGCGAGAATAAGAACCATGAACCGTCGGATCATCCTTTCCATTGTCGCCGCATCGTTCGCCATCTTCGGAGCGTGTGCGCCCGCGCCCACTCCGGCAACCGTCGCCGAAGAGGAGAAGCGTCACACGCTGACCGGCGAAGTGATCCGCCTGGAGGAGAAGACGAAAGTCGCCGTCATCAAGCACGACGAGATCAAGGATTTTATGGAAGCGATGACGATGGGCTTCCCGGTGCCCGACGCGGCCGAATGGGCGAAGCTTCGAGCGGGAATGAAGATCAAGGCGACCATCGTCGAGCGTAAAGAAGACTTCTACCTCACGGGCGTCGAGGAGATGCCGTGAAGCTTTGGTTGGTTCTCGCGATTGCCGCTCCACTGGCGGCGCAAGTGACGGACATACAGGGTGCGCGGATGCGCGCGCACGTGAAGTTTCTCGCCAGCGACTTGTTGGAGGGACGTGGAGTCGGGACGCGCGGCGGAGACCTGACGACGGAGTATCTTGCGACGCAATTCGCGCTGGCCGGACTTAAACCGGCGGGCGACGGCGGCGGATACTTCCAGCGTGTGGCGATGGTGGGCGTAACGACGGACGCCGCAGCCGCGCTCGAAATCGTAAAGCAGGACAGCCGCGTGCCGCTGCGCTTCGACAAGGAATTCGTCGGCGGCACGCAACGCCAAAAGGAGAACGAGACCTTCGAGGCGGAGGCGATCTTCATGGGCCATGGGATCTCTGCGCCGGAGTTCGATTGGGACGACTATCGCGACGTAGACGTCCGCGGCAAAGTCGTCGTGCTGTTCACGAACGAACCGCCGTCGGAAGACCCGAAATTTTTCGGCGGACGCGCGCTGACCTACTACGGACGATGGACCTACAAGTTCGAGCAGGCGGCGCGGAAGGGCGCGGTCGCGTGCTTGATCGTTCACACCACTCCGTCGGCCGGCTATGGCTGGGAGGTGGTGCGGAATTCCTGGGGCAAGGAAGATCCGCAGATGAAGCTGGACGGCGGCGAGCCTGCGCTTGCGCTGGCGGGATGGCTGACGAAGAACGCGGGCGACCGGCTATTCGCCGCGATCGGGAAAACGTCGGACGAGATGCTGACGATGGCGGATGCGCGGGGCTTTCAACCGCTGCCGATGGGCGTGAAAATTTCGGGCAAGCTGCCGACGAAACTGCGGGCCATCGAAACGCGAAACGTCGTCGGCATGATCGAGGGCAGCGACTCCGCGCTGAAGAACGAAGCGGTGATCTACTCGGCGCACTGGGACCATCTGGGAATCGGCACGCCAGTAGACGGCGATGCGATTTACAACGGAGCCGTCGACAACGCCACCGGGTGCGCCGTGATCCTGGAGATCGCGCGCGCATGGGCGAACCTGCCGTCGAAACCGCGGCGTTCGGCGATCTTCCTTTCGGTGACGGCGGAAGAGAGCGGTCTTCGCGGCGCCGAACACTATGGGAAGAATCCGATCATCCCGGCGGGTAAGCACGCGCTGAACATCAACTACGACGCGCTATATCCGTTCGGCCGCACGAAGGACATCGTGCTGACAGGAGCCGAACGGACCACCGTCTGGCCCACCGTCCAGAACATCGCGAAGCGATTCCAGTTGGAGATCGCGCCGGACGCACGACCCGAACAGGGCAGCTACTACCGCAGCGACCATTTTTCGATGGCGCGCGTGGGAATCCCGGCGTTTTCGGTAAAGATGGGAAACGAGCTAAGAGCCGGCGGCGCCGGGGACGATTTCTTCCTGGAGTTCAACGCGAAGAAGTACCATCGTCCATCGGACGCGTACGAGGCGTCCTGGGACTTCTCCGGTATGGAGGAGATGGCGCGGTTCGGGATGGTGCTGGGGATGGAAGTGGCCAATCAGCCGCAGCTACCCACGTGGCTGGAGGGTGACGAGTTCCTGCCGGCGCGAGTCGCCAGCGGCGTCCGCTAAGTTGTGCATCAAGCGGCGCAGGATGCCGGAGGTGTTGCCGGGACCGAAGCGTTCCAGGGTTTTGCCTTTCACCTGAAGTTCGAGATCGAGACCGAGCGTCTCGGCGGTCTGTTGCAAGCGCCGGGTAAAGTCGTCGCGGCGCGACGCGTTGTTCCAATGCGACAGTACGCGCATCACGGAACCTAAATCGCCGAAGTTCAATACGATCCGGTTGTCGTCGGCGGAAACGGACAAATTCGCCATGATCGCCACCTCACTTACTTATCGGATGTTCGCCGGATTGATCCAGATCTTTTGTCACGATTTGCCCGCCCGCCGCACTAGTCTTGCGAGAGGCAGTGATGAACAAGTATTTCCGGATTTGGATTCCCCTAGCCGCAGCCTTCTTTCTGTTCGCCGCCGACGCCCAACCGGGCTCCGAACGCGCGTCGATTGAACAGTTCTTCCGCGGCTACCGCTTCGCCCTTACCTATAAGGAAGCGGGCCGGCCCATCTATGGAACCTTCACGGAAGCCGAGATTCATTTCTGCCCGTCGGGCCGCTACGTATCGTACGGGCGGAACACCCGCAACACGGTAATGGACAACCGCCAAGTCTCCAACTGGAGCGACGCCGGCGCTTGGGATGTCGGGCTGGTTCAGGGTGCGCCCGCGCTGCGCTATCTGTCCACTTCCGGCAGCCGCGACGCGGTTCAAGTGCGGCTTACGGCAGATGGCGGCGTCACGCTCAACAACGGCGCGAATCTTCGCCGTCTGGGCCGGTCAACCTGCCGCTGAACGCTCCGGACGCCGAAGGGTAACGACGGCCTGCGCCTCCGCCGACCGGCCTTCCCCCACCGGACCCACCTTCTCCGCCGTTTTGAACTTCACATTCACGCAATCCACCGGCAGCCGAAGGCAGGCGGCGACGGAATCGCGAATCGCCTCGCGAAAGTCCTTCAGCTTCGGACGCTGAAGAATCACCGTGCAGTCGGCGTGGACGATCTCCCATCCGCCGGCGGTGGCCAACTCGCGAGCATGTTCCAGGAATCGACCGCTGGCCGCGCCCCTCCATCGCGCATCCGTGTCCGGAAAGTGCATCCCGATATCGCCGAGCACCGCCGCGCCCAGAACCGCGTCCGTTAGCGCGTGCAGCAGAATGTCGGCATCGGAATGTCCTTCCAACCCGAACTCGCAGGGGATGGCCACGCCGCCCAGGATCAGCGGCCGACCGGGAGCGGTCCGGTGGTTGTCCCACCCCAGGCCCGTCCGGTACTCGAACGGCATCAGGCCCGCGCGGTCTCCTGCGCCAGAAGCATTCGCGCGGTGTCCATGTCGGACGGTTTCGTGATCTTGATGTTGCGATCGCTGCCCGCGACGACGGAGACTTCGATTTCTTCGAGTCGCTCGACGAGGCTGGATTCGTCGGTGCCGTCGAAGCCGTCGGCGCGCGCTTTCTCGAACGCGCGCTTCAGCAGGTCCGGGCGAAAGACCTGGGGAGTCTGCGCGAGCGCCAACCGGTCGCGCGAGATGGTGCCGCGAATCTTGTTGAGATGGACCTGCTTTACGGTGTCCACGGGGACGATGCCGGCGATCGCCGCGCCGGATTGCGCGGCTTCCTGGATGACTTTCGAGATTACGTCCAGATCGACGAAGGGGCGCACGGCATCGTGAACGGCGACGAGATCCGCCGACGGGTTTACGAGCGCGAGGGCATTCTCGACCGACTCCTGCCGCGAGTCGCCACCTTCGGCCAAGCGCACCGGCTTCGTCAGCGATTCCTTGCGGACGAGGTCTTCCACCCATTCGCGGTCCTCGGCGCGGAGGGCGACAATGATTTCGCCGACTTCGTCGATGCGGGCGAACTTGCGGAGGGTGTGGATCAGGATCGGCACGCCGTCGAGCAGCATGAATTGTTTCCGCGACGTTCCCGCTTTTTCGGGGGTCTTCATGCGGGTGCCAAGCCCGGCGGCGGGCAGGATGACGGAGACTTGCATTCGTCGATGGGATTCCTATTGTAGCGGCTGAGGGGCGGAGTTGGCGACTGGGGGCTGCGCCCGTAAGAATCGCCGAAAATCGTAGCCTTTCATAGCCCTTTCGTGGCCCCGGCGCGGGTCGGCATTGCGAGGGGGACATCGTTGCTCCTGTTGACTGGGTAGCACGGGTGGTTAGGCTGGCCGGGGAGGGGCGGACGGAAGTGACGGATGCGGTTGGGTTTTTTGGGGTGTGTAGGTGGTGATGGGGTGTCAGGGGTCGGCGGGAGGGCAGTTAAAGGCGGCAAGGTGTCGCTGGGCGATTTCCGCTTCGCGAGGCATTTTCAGTTCCCGGAAGATGTGGAGGGCCTCGCGCTTTAGGCGGCAAGCTTCGTCCAAGTCGCGTTGCGCGGCGTGGATCAATGCTTGGTTAGTCAGCGATCGTGCAAGGCCTGCCCGGTCCCCCAATTCCTCGCAGATGGCTTCTTGCTTCTTCAGCAGCGCCATCGCCTCGTCCAACCGGCCCCAAGCCGTCAGGATCCCCGCCTGGTTGCCAAGTCCGATCTGCTCCCAATCCCGCCGAGCATCCGTTGCCGAGATGTCGAGGACCCGCTGATGAAACTCAAAAGCCTCAGCGAGGCGTCCGAGGGCCTTCGCGGAAAGGCCGGCCCAAGTGGCGACGCAGTATGCGGTGTAACTCGAAACCCGATCCGAAGCCAACACCTCCCGCGCTTCGTCCAGATACGTTCCCGCTCGGATCGGATCCCGTTGCAGCCCTTCGAGCGCTGCAGCCACCTCCTCCGCGTGCGCCTGACGCAACTCCACCGGCGGGTCCGCCGCCAAACGGATGAGCGCATGCAGCCGGTACCGCGTCTTGCCGGGCGAGATCCGCTCCACCAGCGACCACCGCCGCAGCCGCTGAAGCGTCTCCCGCGACGCTTCCGGATCGGTCCCATTCACTACACAGGCGAAGTCCCAAAGGAAACCGCCCGGAGCGCAGCAGGCCATCGCTTGCAGCAGGCGCGTGGCGTCCAGATCGAGCACCTCGATCCCTCGCGAAAACCACCGGCCCAAATTCTCATCCGCATGATCGAGGCTCGCCAGCGCGGGCAGGTCGCGGGCGACACCGGCCAGGGTAAACAGTTCGCTATTGGCCAGGACACCCGCCGTCACCGCAATCCCGAGGGGCAGGTGGCCGAGCTTCCGGAATACCTCGTCCGCAAGGTCGCGGTCGTATGGCTCCGAATGGATGCTCGCGAAGAGCTGGTGCGCTTCCTCGTCGGCAAACACCTTCAGACTCAAGCTTTTCGGCTTCGCGAGGAACCCGATGGTTGGATCGTTGGCCGTGACGAGGACGGACGCCTTGGCACCCGGAATCAGCGCCCGGGCGTCGTTGTTTTCGACGTTGTCGAGATAGAGGAGGCACCGCCGCAGTTCCAGCCACTGCTTCTGCTGTGCGGCGATGGCCTCCGTGTCGCCCTCGAACGCAATGCCGATCTTCCCGCCGAGCGAGCCGGTGATTTCCCCAAGGCCTTTGCCGCGGCAGTCGACTTCGTAGACGCCGTCGAAGAGATTCGCGTGCAGCCGGATGAATTGGCGGGCGAGGTAGGTTTTGCCGAGTCCGGGCATGCCGACGATCGGGACGAGCGAGCCAGGTTGGGAAAGGCGCTCCTTGAGTTCGGCGAGTTCGGTCTCGCGTCCGGTGAAGTGGTCGAGGGAGGCCCCTGCGGTTGCGGGCTGCGGTTGCGGACCGGCGCGCTTCAGCAGCGAGGCTTTCAGCTTGGCGGCTTGCCCCAATTGGTTGGTGCGCATGTCGCAGTACACGACCGTCTGCAGCAAGGCGGGGATTGGGCATTCCTCATATAGGACAGGGATCAACTTGCCTCCGTTCAGCGCGTAGGTCCATTCCTTCCGGCACCAATCGGACGTGACCGCCGTTGCCGACAGCACCAGGAGCACGGCCGCGCACTGCTCCAGTCCATCGTTGATTGTCGAAACGAAGTTATCGCCGAAGTCGATGTTGTATTGGTCGACCCAGCATTCGATGTCCCCGCCGATTTCGAGTTGCTCCTTCAGCCACTCGACGAACCGGTCGTCGTGAGTTGAATGAGACAGGAATACGCGGTAGACGCCCGCCATCCTTCTATAGTGGACTAGGCTCCGGCGGGCGTTACACGCTCGCCGCCATCGCTGTGGCATCGCCGCTCAACGACCGGGTGCAGAGTCTGGTTTGGTTGGGAAGACGGCGCAGCGCCGGACGTTGAGATCGTTGTCCTGAGACAAGGAGTGCCTACAATTGCGCGTTGAGGACAATCGTAGAGTATGGGCACGAAGGTGTATTTCGACGCATGCTGTATCAATCGACTCACCGACGATCAGACCCAGTTACGAATTCGAAGGGAAGCTGAAGCCATTGAGTCGATCCTGAGACGGATGCGCGACGGTGAGCTCCAGTGGATCGCCAGCCAAGCACTGGCCGATGAGATCGATCGAAATCCGCACGTGGAAAGGAGACTGGAGAGTGCCGCCCTACTGGCCCTGGCATCCGAAACCGTCGAGGTAAACGATTCAATTGTCGCGCGGGCAGCAAATTTGCAGATCGCCGGATATGGCGCCTACGACGCATTGCACTTGGCTTGCGCGGAAGCCGCGGGGGTGGATGCCCTCCTCACTACGGACGACGACTTTCCCGGAAGGAGGGTAGTCCGCGTTTAACCGTGCTGAACCCGGTATTCTGGAACAAGGAGAAGTTGCTATGAGCAGTCTCGACACGATGACGGACGAACAGTTCGAACGGCACGCCTTAGAGGTTCTCCAACGGGAAATCGGCGTGGCTGGCCTAGCGCGCTTCCTCCGGTTGCACCGGTCGGGGCCCGGCGACTACACAAAGGACCGCAGGGAATGGCAGAAAGACTTAACCGTGGATGAGATCGTGAAATCCATCAAACGCAGCCAAGCTTAGGCATTTGCCAGAACTCCCTCCGATTCGTTGAATCAGCATAAAAACAGTGTCCGGCAGGCCAGTTAGCTACGCCCCGGCGGGCGTCACGCGCTCGGCGCGCTCTAGCAGAGCCGGCTTGCTATCCTCGTACTTCCCGAAGATCATCTTCCCCGCCGTCGTCTGCAACACGCTGGTGACCGTGATGTCCACCGTCTTCGAGATCAGGCGGCGGGCGTTATCGACCACCACCATCGTGCCGTCGTCCAGGTAGGCGATGCCCTGGTTATGCTCCTTACCCTCCTTGAGAATCATGACGCGCATGTTCTCGCCGGGAAGGACCACGGGCCGGAGGGAGTTCGCCAGCTCATTGATATTCAGCACCTCGACGCCGCGTACTTGGGCGACCTTGTTGAGGTTGAAATCGTTCGTCAGGATTTTCGAGTTCAGCATACGCGCCAGCTCGATTAGTTTCGTGTCGACATCGGGCGCTTGCGGCGGGTCGTCCTCGACGATTTCGATGTTTACGGTAGGGATCGCCTGGAGGCGGCGCAGAATGTCGAGTCCCCTGCGGCCTCGCTGGCGGCGGGCGGAATCGGCCGAGTCGGCAATGTGCTGCAACTCGCGCAAGACGAACTGCGGAACGACGAGCGCGCCTTCGAGGAAACCGGTTTCGCAGATGTCGGCGATGCGTCCGTCGATGATGACGCTGGTGTCGCAGATTTTCTTGGTTGAGGAGGCGGGAGCGGGCAGGGCGCTCCGCGATGGGAGCGGGTGTTCCGCTGCGTGAGAGCCGGCGGCGGCCCCAAGGTAGGTGAGGCCGAGGGCCGCGGCAAGGATGACGAACCATGCCGCATCGCCGAGCCAGGGGTTCAACAGCCAGAGCCCGGCGAGCCCGCCGAGGACTCCGAAAGCCGCACCGCGTAGTTTCGCAGGCTCCATTCGCCGGAGAGCCGCTTCGATGGCGATGAGAGAAAGAGCTACGGCAAGACCCGCCGCGACGGCCACGAAGGGGCCGAACTCGCGATGGAGCGCGGCATAGCCGATCGCCGCCAAGGCCACTGCAAGGGCGGCACGAAACCAAGTGGGGTTCGCCGGTTTGGGCATTCCTTAGAAAGACTGCGCCTCGCGATGGGATTCAGCTAAAGCTGCGGAGGCTTCGGGTGCGAGTATATCATCCGGCTGCAACGAAACTGTGCAGCCGGCGCGACAGAAGGGGACTAGAGCGCCTTGGCGAGTTCTTCGGCGAAGGCGCTGGGAGGCCCGTCGGGACGGCCCTTCCGGTGTTTGCGGCCACCGCGGCGGTTGGGATCCGCACCCACACCCACGGCGGCCGGCGGCGCGGAACTCTGGAAGTTTGGCGCACCGGTCCGGACAGGTCCAGCGGTTTTGCCCCGGGGCGGCTGCGCGGGATTCGCGCGGAGAAGCTTGTCCTCAAGCGGCGCGCGGTCAAACCGGCGGATGATGGAATTCATCTCCTCCTGGTTGGGCGCGTCGATAAAAGCGAAACCCTTCGATTCCTGTGTTTCTGGGTTCCGGATGACCTTAATGTTGTCGGCTACGAGATTATCTGCTGTAAGCCATGCGGTGATATCGTCCGCTGTGACCCACGTGGGAATGTTTCCGAGAAACACTGTGAAACTCATGAGGGAGATCGTTAGTCTGCTCCGTAAGGGAATTGCCGGGAATGGACCGAAGCCCTCCAGCCTTAGAATGATAACACAGGTCGTCAAGTTTCCTGCGGTGGGGGACATTGTAGGTCGCCACAGGGCCGGCGCACCCTCACGGCCGCAGGCGCCGTCTATAATCAGTCATGCACCGGAGAGATATCCTTCGCTTCTTCGGCTCCGTCGCCGCACTACCGCCCGACTCGCTCTTCCAGTCCCAGCCCTCGCTCTATTGGAAGAAGCTGCGGGAGGAACAGTTCCTGCTTCCCGAGTGGCGGCATTTCCTTAACAACGGCAGCCTTGGCGTTACGCCGAAGCCCGT
>JBGTFZ010000109.1:0-12987 GCA_041746955.1 Bryobacteraceae bacterium | reverse complement strand
CCGCTGCTGCCGGTGGATCTGCGAAATCCTCAGCCAGGACTGGGCGTCTTTCGGATCATCGGTCGTTAGTTCCTGATAGACCGCCAGGGCCTCGTCGTACTGTTCGCTGAACAGCAGGTTCTGCGCGTAGGCCTTCTTAAGGTCGGGATTGCCGGGCGACAGATCGATGGCGCGCTTCAACGTCTCGGCGGCCAGCTTATAGTCGCGCATCTGCTCGTAGTTCGATGCCAGCGTCGTCAGCGTCCGCAGATTCGGATTCTTGCCGGCGGCCTTCTCCAGAAGCTCCGAAGCGGTCTTGCTGTCGCCGAGATCGGCGTACACCATGGCCAGACCGACGTTTGCGTCCTCATTGTCGGAATCGAGTTCCAGCACTTTGCGATATGCGCGCTCCGAGGCTGGCGAATCCTGTCCAATCTTATGGAGCCGCCCCAGCATCAGCCAGCTTTCGACGTCCGATGGCTGCTTCTCGACGATCTTTTCGTACTGCTCCGTCGCCCGCTTCACCATCTGCTCATTAATGCGGCCGCTCTGGCTGTCGCCCAGCATTCGAGAGTAGATCCGGCCCAGCAGGCGGCGAGCCGCGAGGTCGTCTGGATTCGCTTTCAGCGCGTCTTCGGCCTCCGAGACCGCGGAGCGCAACTGTCCCGCCGAAATATAAATCTCCGCCAGCTCTTCGACGATGAACGTCGCTTTGGGGTCGGCCTTCAGCGCGGCGCGGTAATTCTCGATTGCATTCGTGACGTATTCGCCGCGATTGCCGTAGGCTGCCGCAAGCTCAGCATACAAATGGCCCATCGCGTAGTGATAGTAGGCCGCGGCTTTGTCCGGCTTGGCCGGCGCCGCACCCGGTTGCTGAGCGAAGGAGCTGGAAACAAGGAGGATGGCGGCGGCTAGCGTCGTCACGAAACGCTGGAAAAGCATTCAGACCGTCTTTCCGTCTGGCCGGACCGCTGCGGGCCCGCCTCGACAAGGGAACAGGACAATTTTCAGTATAACCTTGCGCTTTAGATTCATCGACCGCCGCTACGTTTCTTAAGTTTGCTAACGGCGAATCCTAAAATGGAAAGGAATGCCGCCGGACCCACGCCCTCTTGTCGTTGCGGTGGCGGGTCCTACGGCAAGCGGGAAGAGCGCCCTGGGCATCGCCCTGGCCCAGCGGTTCGACGGCGAAGTGATTTCCTGCGACGCGATGCAGGTCTACGCCGGTTTCGACATCGGCACAGCGAAGACGGCGATCGCCGAACGAGGTGGCGTCGCGCATCACCTGATCGACATATGCACCCCGGACGAGGCCTTCAACGCCGGCAGCTATGCCGCGCTGGCCCGGGCGTCGATCCACGATGTCGCGCAGCGCGGACGCCTTCCGCTGGTGGTGGGTGGAACGGGTTTCTATCTTCAGGCGCTGCTCGAGGGATTGTTCGACGGGCCGGGGCGCAGGCCGGAATTGCGGACGCGCCTGATGCGGAAGGAGGGCCAACGTCCGGGGCATGCCCATCGAATCCTGCAGCGGCTGGACCCGGCTGCCGCCGCCCGCATTCATCCCAATGACGTCAGCAAGACGATCCGCGCGGTTGAAGTCTGTCTGGCTTCCGGCGCGCCGATGTCGCAACGGTTCGGAGAGGGCCGGCTGCCCTTAGGCGGGTACCGGATTCTCCGCCTGATCCTCGATCCCCCACGGGAGGACCTCTATCAGCGCATCAATCAAAGATGCGAAGAAATGTTTCGGGACGGACTGGTGGACGAAGTGGCGCGACTGTTGTCCGCCGGCGTTTCATCCGAAGCGCAGGCATTCCTCGCCGTTGGATACAGGGAAGCTATCGCCGTGATCGACGGGCGCATGACGCGGGCCGAAGCGATCCTCGCGACACAGCAAGCGACGCGCCGTTACGCCAAGCGGCAGACCACCTGGTTCCGCCGCGAAAAGGACCGCGTTCTTCTTTCCGGCTTCGGAGACGAGGCCGCGATATTCCATGCAGCCGCAACACATGTTGGCGAAGCGCTGAATTTCCGTGGCGAACTATCGCCCAACGAACGGAACATTTTTTAGCCGCGCCCGTATTTCCAGACGTAAGCAATTCCGGCGGCAAGGCCGGAAACACGAGAAGGAAATCTTAGGAGCGTCTCATATGACCAAAAAGTTGCTGCTGGCCGTGTCGACGGTGGCCCTGGCGGTTGCCAGTGCGGCGGATTCATACCGGATCACGCTATTCCAACCCTCCGTGGTAAACGGCACCACGTTGAAACCCGGCGACTACAAAGTCGAGGTAAACGAAAACCGCGTCACCATCAAAGGCGGCAAAGAGAAAGTGGAAGCCGACGTCAAAGTGGAGGCTGCCGATCAGAAGTTTGGTTCCACCTCCGTGCGCTACAACAGTGGCGGCGGGCAGATGAAGGTGGAAGAAATCCGCCTAGGCGGAACGAAGACGAAGCTGGTCTTCAGCGAGCCGGGAAGCCGCCCCGCCGGCGAATAATCTACGCGTCGAGAGTGTCTCTCCTCACCGCTCCGTCTGCTAGGCTTGAAGGCAGATGGGGCGGTTTTTTCTGACGGCCGCTGCGCTGCTGCTCTCCTTTTCGGTCCCGGCGCAAACCTTCGTCGTCATTCCTTTTTTCAACGAAACCCAGGACAGCTCTTCGGGCTGGATCGGCGAGAGCATTGCCGAATCCGTGTCCGATTCGCTGGCGGGAGAGGGTCTTCTTACCGTCGACCGTCTCGACCGCGGCGAGGTGGAACGCCGGCTGGGCGTGAAACCCGGCGTGCCCTTGACGCGCGCCACCGTAATGAAAATCGCGATGGATCTCGACGCGTCGCATGTCGTATTCGGACGCTACGAAGTGGCGGGACGCGGCGTCAAGACGACGGCAACCATTCTCGACGTCAAGAAACTTGCATCGCTGGCCGAGCTCTCCGAAACGGAAGACCTAGCCAAGCTTTCGCGCCTGCAAGGCCGTTTGGCTTGGAGGGTGATGAATACGCTGTTCCCGCTGGCCCCGCCGGACCGGACGGCGTTTCTGGCAAGGCATCCTCCGCTGAAAACCGAGGCGCTGGAGGCCTATGTGCGTGGCTTGACCGCCGGACGCGAAGAGATCCGCATCCACGAATTCATGCAGGCGGCCAAACTCGACGCGGACTATGCGGCGCCGGCGTTCGAACTGGGTTCCCTCCATTTCGCCAAGAGCCAGTGGCAGGAAGCGACGCTGTGGTTCAGCCGCATCCATTCAAACGACGCGCACTACCGCCGGGCGACTTTCTTCCTTGGGCTGGCGCGATACCATCTGGGCGATTTCAGCGCCGCCAAGGAAGCCTTTCTGCGCGTGTCGGAAAAACTTCCGCTGAACGAAGTGTTCAATAACCTGGGCGCGGCACAAAGTCGCTTGAACGAGAATGAGTCGCTTCAGAGCTTCGAGCAGGCGCTCGGAGGTGCGGAATCCGATCCGGATTATCACTTCAACGCCGGATACGCGCTGTTGCGTCGAGGCCGGAACGCAGAAGCGGCGGAGCGGTTCCGCGCGGCGCTGGAGCGCAATCCGCCGGACGCGGAATCCACACAAATGCTGGGCCGCGCAATCCGCCCCGACTCGGCAAGCGCCGTTCCAGAAGGCCGGGAGCGCTTGAAGACGGAATTCCCGGAAGCCGCATTCCTACAGTTGAAGGCAGTTCTTTCCCCCGTCAGGCCTAAGTAATTTTCACGGCGCAAACGCCGCTCCCGCCGGTCGATATGTACTCAACGTGGAGTCTCGTGTCCGCCGGCCTGAATGCGCCTTTGACACCTTTTGCCGCTGGGTACTGTCGGAGACGGGGATCGCTCTCGACGCAACCCATCTCGCGCCGTTGGACCGGCGGCTTCAACGAATTTTCAAAGCTCATCGCCTGCGGGACCTCGACGACTTAGCCGGGCAGCTTTCGCTGCCAATTCCGCCCGCGCTGCGTCAGGAGTTGATCGACGCGGTGACCACGCAGGAAAGCAGTTGGTTCCGCGACAGCACGCTATTTCAAGCGTTGGAGCACACTATCCTGCCCCGCCTGTTGCGCGAAGGTCCGCTATCCATCTGGTCCGCGGGCTGCGCGTACGGACAGGAAATTTACAGCCTTGCGATGCTGCTGTCGAAACTGGGCGCGGATCGCAGCCGCGCACGGCTGCTGGCGACGGACATTTCAGGAGATGCGGTCCGACGCGCGCGCGCCGGACGTTACCTGTCGCTCGAAGTGTCGCGTGGCCTGGACGCGGAAACGCTGGGCAGGTTCTTTTTGAAGGACGGTCCGGAGTGGGAGATTCAACCCGAACTGCGCACCTGGGTGGAGTTCCGGCGCGACGACCTACGCGCGCCCTCCGGCGAAACGTTCGATCTGATCCTCTGCCGCCACGTGCTGATTTACTTCGACAGCGCGACGCAGAAGCGGACGCTGGACAGCCTGTCTCATGCGCTGCGCCCGGGGGGCTATCTTGCCCTGGGCAACGTCGAATCGATACGCCACCTGAACGCTCCGCTGGCGCGCACGTCGATTGGCGGAACGTCCTTCTATCACAGGATTCAGCGCATGGCCGAATAGACCACCACAACAAGCCCGATCACCGTCGCCAGAATGACGCTATGGCGAAGCGTGAAGCGGAACAAGTTCGATTCGTCCTCTGTCTTCATTCCCGTTGCCGCTGCCGCCACGGCGATCGATTGCAGGCTGATCATCTTGCCCATCACTCCCCCGGCGGAGTTCGAGGCCGCCATCAGCACAGGGTCAAGCCCCAGACGATTCGCGGTAACCACTTGCAGATTTCCGAACAGCGCATTGGCCGACGTATCGCTGCCCGTAAGAAACACGCCCAGCCATCCGAGGATCGCGGAGAAGAACGGGAACAGGACGCCGGTGGCTGCGAGCGCCAACCCCAGAGTCCCCGTTGCGCCCGAGTAGTTCATCAGGAACGCCAAGCCCAGCACGCTGGCGATGGTCAGCATGGACAGCGCAAGCTGCCGCGATGTCGTGCGGAACACTTCGCCTAATTGCTTAGGACTGACGCGCAGGACAAAGGCCGTCGCGATCACGGCGAACATCCCCGCCGTTCCGGACGCAGACATGAAGTTGAAGGTGTAGACGGCGGCGTAGGGCGCGGGGTCCCGCACAACCGGCGGAACGCGCTCCACCAGATTGTGCAGCCCCGGCCAATTGATCAGCGTCGTCGCCTGATTCAGAATCGCCTTCACGCTGTCCGTGCCCCACATCATCACGAAGAAAACCAATAGCAGGTAGGGCATCCACGCCATCACCACGTCGCCCGCCGGATGCTTCTTCAGCACCGGCCGCACGGTGGATTCTCCGGCAAGATGAAACTCGTCCTTGGGCTTCCACACCAGAAACAGTATTACCAGCGACGCGATAGCCGCCAGCGAGCTGACGATGTCCACCAGTTGCGGGCCTATGTAGTTCGACACGTAAAACTGCGCGCCCGCGAATGCCGCCCCGCAGAGAAAGACTGCCGGCAGCACTCCCAATACGGCGCGGAAGCCACCCATCACCATCACCAGATACGTCGGCACGAAGAAACTAACTGGCGCGCAGATGCGGCCCACCCACGCGCTGAGGTCCTGCAGCGGAAGTCCGGTAATGCCCTGCAAAGTGATCACCGGAATGCCGATGGAACCGAAAGCCACTGGGGCCGTGTTCGCCAGCAGGCAAATTCCCGCTGCGTAAAATGGCGAGAATCCCAGGCCAGTAAGCATCGCCGCCGCGACCGCAACGGGAGTGCCGAATCCGGCTGCGCCTTCGATAAACGCGCCGAACGCAAAGGCGATCAGCAGCGCCTGCAAACGGCGGTCCGGCGTCAGGCTGCCGACGGAATCTTTCAGCACTTCGAACTTACCCGTCACGACCGTGATGCGGTAAAGAATGATGGCCCAGAAGACGATCCAGCCGATCGGGAAAAGTCCGAACGCCGCACCGTACAGAGTGGATGCGACAACCATCTCGAAAGGCATGCGATAGAGGAACAGTGCCACCAGCGCGCCGGTAGCAAGCCCGCAGAGTGCGGCGATCCACGCCGCCGTCCGGCGAATGCCCAACAGGTATAGCAGCATCAGGATCGGCAGCGCGGCTACCAGGGAAGACGCAAGCAGGCTTCCGCCCAGCGGTTCGTACGTTTGTTGCCACATAAGAGACTTGTCTGTGATATCACAGATGGCTTGCAGCTAGCCGCGGTCGACTACCTGATCCTTGCGATCTACTTCGGATTTGTTCTTGGCATCGGGTTCGCCGTGCGGCGGCGCATCCGGTCCAGCGCGGACTTCCTTACCAGCTCCCACTCCATGCCGACATGGATCGCATCGCTGGCATTCCTGGCGGCGAATCTTGGCGCGCAGGAAGTGATCGGGATGTGCGCGTCGGGTGCGAAGTACGGCATCATGACCGCGCACTTTTACTGGATCGGCGCGGTTCCGGCGATGATCTTTGTCGGCGTTTTGATGATGCCCTTCTACTACGGCAGCCGGGCGCGTTCCGTTCCGGAGTACCTGAAGCTGCGTTTCGACGAAAAGACGCGCGGATTGAACGCAATCAGCTTCGCGGCGATGACGGTGTTCAGCAGCGGAATCTCAATGTACGCGCTGGGCCTGTTGTTCCAGTTGATCCTGGGTTGGAGCTTCACGGCCAGCGTCCTTCTGTCCGCGGCGATCGTGCTGATCTACACCATGACCGGAGGGTTGACCAGCGCAATCTACAACGAGGTTTTGCAATTTTTCCTGATCGTGCTGGGCTTTGCGCCGCTTGCGATTCTCGCGGTAGTCCGCGCCGGCGGCTGGGCCGGAGTGTCCGCGCGGGTTCCGGATGTGATGACGCACACCTGGAAGTACGCCGGCGACGCGTCTCAGAATCCGATGGGCGTCGAATGGTTCAGCCTGGTCTTCGGCCTTGGGTTCGTTTTGAGCTTCGGATACTGGTGCACCGACTTTCTGGTGGTGCAGCGGGCAATGGCCGCACAGTCGATGTCGGCGGCGCGCCGGACTCCGGTGCTGGCGGCGTTTCCAAAGATGGTGATGCCTTTCATCGTCATCGTGCCGGGGATTGCCGCGCTGGCGATGACGTCGATGGACCTTGGCTATTCGCTGCCGGTCAAGGGCAATTCCTACGACTACGACCAGGCGATGACGACGCTGATGGCGCAGTTTTATCCGTCGGGAATGCTGGGCATTGGCCTTACCGCGCTGATGGCTTCGTTCATGAGCGGCATGGCCGGCAACGTGACGGCATTCAATACCGTGTTCACGTACGACATTTACCAGGCGTATATCCGCAAGGGAGCGTCCGACGCCCACTACCTGTCAGTGGGCCGCTGGACCACGGTGTGGGGAATTGGGCTGTCGGTCGCGACGGCCTATCTGGCCCAGCAGTTCAACAACATCATGGACTTCCTGCAGTTGGTGTTCGGGTTCGTTAACGCTCCGCTGTTTGCAACATTTCTGCTGGGAATGTTTTGGCGGCGCGCCACCGGGCACGGGGCCTTTACGGGGCTGCTATCGGGAACGGGCGCGGCGGCGTTGACACACGGCCTGACGATGGCGGAAGGCAAAGGCGCGTGGCTGGCAAACCTGAACGAGTTTCCCTCCACGATGGCCCAGAACTTCTGGATTGCGATCTTCGCATGGTCCTCGTGCTTCGTGGTGACGATTGCGGTTAGCCTGGCAACGAAGCCAAAACCCGCTGCGGAACTGGAGAACCTGGTCTACGGGTTGACCGTTCTCCCGGACGAGAGCGGCTGGCGCTGGTATCAAAAGCCCGCCCCACTGGGACTGGTGGTGCTGGCTGCGGCGGCCTTGCTGAATGTGTTGTTCTGGTGATCTATGGACCTGCGTCGCCCAGCGGGCTTGCTCTTTTCGATCCTGGGAGTGCTGGTTCTGTCGATGGGCCTTCTGTCTCCGGAACGCGCGCGGCTGACTGATGCCAACGTCAACCTGTGGAGCGGCGCGGTCATCCTGGGCTTCGGCCTTATCCTGACGTTCCTTGGATACCGACGGCACTCATGAAGAAGTTCCGCGCGCCCGGGCGGGTGAACCTTATCGGTGAGCATACGGACTATAACCAGGGTTGGGTGCTGCCCATCGCGATCGACTTGGCCTGCACAGTATGCGCATCGCCGCGCAGCGATGGACGGTTCCGCGTTACGTCGTTGGCGTTTGACGAAACGATGGAGTGGGCCGCCGCGTCGCTCCCCTCAAAGCCGTCCGGACACTGGTCGGACTACGTGGTAGGCATTGCGCGGCAGTTCCGCCAGCAGAGCGTTGAACTAATTGTCGACAGTTCCATTCCCACCGGCAGTGGCTTAAGCTCTTCCGCCGCATTGGAGGTGGCGGTGGCGCTGGCGCTTTCCGGCGACGATCCGCCGGACAAACTGGAACTGGTCCGCCTTACCAATCGCGCGGAGCATCACTTCATTGGCATTCCCTGCGGAATCATGGATCAGTACGCGTCGCTGTTCGGCGTCGACGGGCATGCGATTCTGCTCGATTGCCGGGCGGAGTCATCGCGCCCGATTCCCCTTCCCCGTGTATCGCTGGTCGTTGTCAACACGATGGTGAGCCACAATCTGGCCCGGTCGGCGTATCAGGATCGCGTCCAGGAGTGCGGGGCGGATGCCCGTGCGCTGGGCGTCGAATCGCTGCGGGACGCGGCGTATTCGACCAAGCTTCCGAAGCGCGCGCGGCACGTGACGGGCGAGAACCAGCGCGTGCTGGAGTTCGCCGCGGCGTGTGAAGCGGACGATCTTGCGGACATGGGCCGCCTGCTGGTTGAGTCTCATCAGAGCCTCCGCGACGACTACGAAGTCAGTTGCGAAGAGCTGGACTTTCTGGTGGAACGTTCGCTGCGTCTCCCCGGCGTGTGGGGCGCGCGGATGACGGGCGGCGGCTTCGGCGGGTGCATTGTTGCGCTGGTGGAGCCGGGCACGGAGTCCACTTTCGAACAGACGATTCGGGACGATTACCGCGCACGCTTCGCCATCTGTCCCGACGTTTTTCGCGTGCGGGCCTCAGGCGGGGCGGGTGAGCAAACGGCAGATTCCGTGAGAGAACCGGGCCTCGCCGCCCACTAGAAATTCAAATCCAATTGTTGGGTTGTCCTTTGCGTGGGGCTTGCCCTCCGACATGCCCCACGTTTTTTGTATCTCTACTCCGCGCGCCGTACGATGCCGCGTTTGCTTGCGCGGACGAAGTCGACAAGATGGCGTGAGGTTTCGGTGTCCAGCTCCTCAACGCGTCTTAGGGCCTCTTCAAGTTTCAGTCCGGACTTGTACAGCAGCCGGTAGGCCGACTTCAGAGCCGCTATCTCCGTCGAGTTGACTTCCGCGCGCTTTAATCCAACCAGGTTCACGCCTACGGGCTTCGCGTGGAACTCCGAGTAGAGGAAAAACGGTGGCAGGTCCAGATTGACGCGCGAGTTTCCTCCCACCATGGCGAGGCGTCCGATCTTCGAATACTGGTGAATCACCACGCCCCCGGAGACGAATACGCGGTCTTCCAACTCGACGTAGCCCGCCAGCAGCGCGCAACTGCAAATCACGTTGTTGTCGCCGATGCGGCAGTCGTGCGCGATGTGGCCGCTGGTCATGATGTAGTTTCCATCGCCGATCACCGTTTCCGATTCCGGGGCGGTGCCGCGCGAGATGGTGAAGTGCTCACGAATCTTATTGCCGTTTCCGATCCGCAGATAGCTGCGGTCCCGCGAGTTGAAGTTCTTGTCCAGCGGATCGGTGCCCAGCGCCGTTCCGGCCGAGACTTCGTTGCGCTCGCCAAGGGTCGTCCACCGCTTGATGTAGACGTACGGTTCCAGCCTGCATCCGGCGCCGATCATTACGTCCTTCTCGACGACGCAGTATTCGCCGATGACGCATTGGGGGCCGATGATGGCTTCAGAATCGATACGAGCCGTCGGCGCAACAGTGGCCGAAGGGTCCACGGGCATAGACTTAGATGATATGCGCGTCAGTGAATTGGCCGCGCTTTTGCAGGCCAAATGGGAAGGAAACGGCGATATCGAGATCGCGCGCGCGGCGTCGCTGGACACTGCCACCGAAGGTGAAATCGCATTCGCGGGCAGCGTAAAAGCAGCGGCAGCCGCGGAAGCCTCGCGGGCAGGATGCCTGATCGCGCCGCTGGAATTTCCGGTCTCCAACGGCCGCGCTGTCATTCGCGTTTCCGATCCCAGGGCCGCCTTCGCGCGCGTCATCGCCACGTTGCACCCGCAGCCTGCGGCGGCCGGTATTCATCCCACGGCTATAGTCGATCCGTCGGCGGAGCTCGCCGACGACGTTTCCATCGGCGCCTACAGCACGGTGGGCGCTAACGTGCGCATTGGCGCGGGCAGCCGCGTGCACAGCCACGTGACGATCTATCACGATGTCGCAATCGGCAGTCGCGCGACGATCCATGCGGGCGCGGTAATCGGCGCGGACGGATTTGGATTCGCGCGCGTGGGCGATCACTACGAAAAGTTCCCGCAGATTGGGCGCGTCGAGATTGGCGACGATTTCGAGATGGGCGCGAACTCCACGATTGACCGCGCGGCGCTTGGCGTAACGCGAATCGGCAACGGAGTAAAGCTCGACAATCTGGTTCACGTCGGCCACAACGTTACGATCGGCCACCACGTGGTGATCGCGGCGCAGACCGGCGTCTCGGGCGGCGCGGTGATTGAGGACTACGCCATCGTCGCCGGCCAAGTGGGTATCGCCGACAGAGTGCGGATCGGCAAAGGCGCCATCCTGGGAGCGAAGTCAGGCGTGCCTTCCTCGAAAATTATTCGCGCCGGCGAAACGGTTTGGGGAATTCCAGCGCGGCCGATCCGGGAGTATCTGGAACAGATGGCGCATCTGGCAAAGCTCGGCGATCTTCGCAGGGAAGTGGCGGCGCTGAAGAAGCGGCTCGACGGCAAGACATGATCCTGGTTGTCGGCGGGCACTCGCGCAACATTGGCAAGACGTCCACCGTTTGCGCCATCATCCGCGCCACCGCGCATCTGGATTGGACGGCGATTAAGATCACGCAGTATGGCCATGGCGAGTGCGCCGACGAAGGGGCGGAGTGCGGTTGCGCTCCAGCGAATCCAGCGCATCCCTATGCGTTGGACGAACAGGCTTCCGCGGATTCGACCGACTCCGGCCGCTACCTTTCCGCGGGAGCGAAACGATCCTTCTGGCTGCGTACGCGCCAGGGTGAATTGGGCGAGGCTTGGCCATCGCTTCGCGAGTTACTGGACGGCTTCCCCGAGGTCATCATCGAATCGAACAGCGTCCTCACGTTCCTGAAGCCAGACTGCTATCTGGTGACGATTGACCCGCGCATAGACGACTTCAAAATCAGCGCACAGGTGCAACTGAAGCGCGCCGATGGTGTGATTCAAACCGGGCCCGGCGCGTTGCCGAAACTGCTATCGGGCAAGCCCGTTTTCGACGGATGGGACTCGCCCACTCTGGCGGAGTTCGTTCAGGACATGGCCGGAAAGCGGAGCAGCAGCGTCACGCGCTGACCCTCGCCAGCCGTAACTTCAAGCGTGCCGCGGTGCCGCTCGATAATTGACTTCGCGCTGGCCAGCGCAAGTCCGCCGCCGGCCGGCGCGCTTTGACAGAACGGCTGGAAACGCCGCGTCAGTTCCTCGCCGGAAACTCCGGGCGCGATGCACGACAGCCGCACCTTCGCCTCACCGGGCGCTACTTCGGTGGCGATGCTGATTGGCGTGTCGTGCTGCGCAATCTGGCGAAACAGCGTCAGTAAGTTCGACATCATGTGCTGCGCCTGGGCCGCGTCGATAATCGCGATGCACGGTTCCGGACCGAGTTCCAGGTGAAGATTCAGCCGCCTGCCGCGGGTGCGGTCAGCCAGAATCTGCGTGATCACGTCGTCCAGCGCTACCGAAGCCGGACACGAGGGCGATGCATGCAGAAAGTGCACGGCGTCGTCGACAATCCAGTTGGTCTGCTGAACAAGCTGCTGAATTTTTTCCATCTGCTGCCGTGCCTTCATGTCGGCGACGGGAAGAATGATGTCGAGGTAGTAGGCCAGGGACTCCAAGGTGCTCAGCGGCTGCCGGAGTTCATGTGCCAAGTGACGGACCATCTGGGCTGCGTCGTACTGCATCGCCGGAAACTCTTCTGTTTCGATCCGGTGAAGTATAGCGAGGGCGGGTGTCATCCGAAACCTCGGATTATAGCGAGTGCGTACTCGAATGCAAGCCATGCCTACAGGATGTTCGGCTCGACGCGGCGACATCCGACCGGCGGATGCCGATGAGGTGCGCAGTGGTCGCGTTTGAGTGAGATCGTCGGAAAGCTGCGGCCGATGCTCGCACGCATCGAATCCAGTGGCAGATGCGGTCGTGGTGTTGGAAGACGAGCGTGCTATCGGGCTGCGAGACGAAGTAGGTGCCGAGAGAAGGTGCGGCACAACGATTCGGCTGAGGCGCGTGCGACCGGAAGGAACTCGAGTGCGCTTCATAGATGCCACGGCCTCCCGCGAACGAATGATGACTTCCGGTTAACGCGCTCGATGAGACCACGAGCTTATAGCCGGCGAAGCTGATCGCGACGCGGTGGTTCAGCGACTTCGGGCCGCGGTCCTGCGTGCGGGTACTGTTCACTACAATTAAGGCTAAGAATGTTTTTATGCGATCCAAGAAGCGACAAACGCTGGTCGGGTGAGGGAGGCTGCGCATGGAACAGATCTAGGGCAGCGGCGTTTGTAGCCTTTCAACTTAGAATCAGCTAAAATCATGTTGAACTTACCTATTTTAGTGTAGTGCGTCACACGGATTGAGCAGTATCGACATCCTTGCGGGCGCGCTTGACCTTCTCCAGGATATCCGATGCTTTGGCGGTCCAGATGAAAGGCTTTGGGGTTTCGTTGTGCCGGTCGACATAACTGATCGATCGCGGCAATCAACTCTTCGACATCCCGAAAAACACCGCGTTTCAGCCGATTTTGCGTGAGATCGCGAAAGAAGCGCTCGACCCTGTT
>JBGTFZ010000108.1:0-3393 GCA_041746955.1 Bryobacteraceae bacterium | reverse complement strand
GATGGCGGCGGCGGTGTGGGCGTCGGTGAACAGGCAGCCGCTGGCCGCAAGACGGTCCAGATTCGGAGTGCGCACTTGCGGATGCCCGCCCAGGCAGCCTACCCAATCGTTCCAATCGTCCACCGCGATCATCAGGACGTTTGGCCGCCGCGTCTGGGATCTGAGAATCGCCGGGGCGGCGGCCATGGGCAGGAAGGCTCGGCGCGTGATCATCGCCAATACTGTATCGCCGCGCGGGCGAGCGAGCGCTGCCGTTGCCCTACTGCGGGACGCGAACCGGCGCGCCATTCCTGCCGCGCGTCAGTTTTTCGGCGATTCGGAGATTCAAAACGAATCGTTCATGGATGGTGTCGCGGAAGAGGCGCCAAGTCACTTGGGGATTCGCTGAGTCGGTCCTGGAATCGGTCCACTTCATCTCCTGGAAAAGCCGATCCAACACGATTCGAACCGGCTCATTCGAGGCGCTTAGCAGTGCCGTTTTGTTGGCGAAGAGATTCAGGGGAACTACCCCAAGCTTGAGCGTCTCGCGGCCTCCCGCCGCGTTGACCGCGTCCACGATGGCGGCAAGCGCCTTCGCTCCACTCATCTTCTCAGCCCGTAACGAGATTCGTGTATCCAGAACCGGCGTCGTCTCGACAGACTCGATGTTGCCCTGCCGGTTGACTTGCTCCGCGATGGAAATCACCGAGAAGCCTTTGCCTCTCGGCCGCATCTCGAATCGTCCCGGAAGCCCATCTTCGTGATAGCGATCGACCATGAAACGAATGGCATTGGCTGGCTGCAAGCGATCTCCGGTAAGCTGGGGCGCGATAAAGTCGCGAACCGGCGGCAGCAGAGCCGCCGGCCCGGAGCGATACTCTGGTAGCCTCGAATCCGTTAGGATCTGAGGGTCGAGATTACCATGGGTCCTCGTAGTCGATTGGAACTCCAAGCTCGAGTTCTACGAGATCAACCGCCGCCGCTAAGCGTCTCGCATCTGAGATCGGCACATTGGAATGGATGAGCGACTGTGGAATGGCTTGGCCGTAGGCAACTGGAAGCGCTACCAAGGTGCACGTGATTGCGAAACTGGTCTTCACTAACTTTCTCCTACTGCGGCCATTGGCGCGAAACATAAACTCCACCGCGACTGGCGGCCACAAAATTAGGGCCGATCTCACCGGTAAGTATATTTTGTCGATACCAGCGCCATGGACTACGTAAATTGCATTTGATTTGCATGTCTTGCCGCAGGGTAAATCCGCAGGGCATGGGATAGCCTCGGGCTGGGCGCTCTTGTTGATAATAGTTCGCTAAGTTAGGCAGATAGCCCACTTCATCGTAACCGTAGGTGTTATAGCCATGACTTCCGATGGCCCATGTACCGCCCGAGAGTGACACTTCAGCGACATATGGCGACCCCGGGAACCAGCAACCGTCGGTCTGCGGCGGATCCGGACTCTGCTCACGAACCACCCGCCCGACAAAGCTTCGGTCCGCAGCGACCAAGCCAAGAAAATCGTTTGCGGACGCATAGGCTGGAAGTCCCAGTCCCCAAATTCCGGAGGAGTACGTTTGCTCACCGACTGGTGCGTCGCATTCTCGTCCGACTGTAAACGTTCCGCTATCGCCAAGTGAATTGGACCAAGATCCGCTCCCCGAATCGCAGCCGCCGGAAGCCGCACTTCCAGAATATGTAAGCGAAGCCGCAATATCTGCGCCTGGACAGGTCGCTGGGATTGGATTTGTAGCAACCCACGTAAACATCCCGTTCCGGGGGCGTACGATCCGCTCACCGTTCTCCTTATTGTGGATCCGCAAAAAAAGTAGTAGGGCGATTCATAGGTCCCAGAAACAGTCGTCCCATTCGTATCGATGAACCACTTACCGGTGCCAGGCTCATCGTCGTACCAGGGAGCCCCGCTGCAGTTGGCGCAGGGGATCGATTGACCGAATAGATTGCTGCTAACAGCTAGCACAATTAAGCCAATTTTATGCATCATTTATCTAAAGTACCCCCCCAAAAAAAAGGCAATAACAAAATCGACCCGTTTCAAGAAAGGGCACCCATGCGTTATCCGCCAAAAGGCTTTCAGTTTCGTTAGAATTCAGAGAATGCGTCTCGCCATCGCCGCTTTCGCCACGGTTTCCCTGTTCGCTCAACCTAACTTCACAGGACCGGGCGCCGCCGCAGCCGGCGGAAAGCCGATCCTCGGAAAGATTCGTATCCTGTCTCACACGGCCGTTCCGATGCGCGACGGCGTCAAGCTTTACGCCGACATCTACCTTCCGGCGGAGCCTGGAAAGTATCCAACGTTGGTCGTGCGCACTCCGTATGGCGTCCAGCGCGATGGCGTCCATGAAGAGATGGTTCCCTTCGCCCAAAACGGCTATGCCGTCGTTGTCCAGGATGTCCGCGGCCGCTATGAGTCAGAGGGCAAGTGGGAACCGTTCCGCACGGAAGACCGCGACGGCTACGACACGATCGAGTGGGCCGCGAAGCAGCCCTGGTCAAACGGCAAGGTCGCGTCACAGGGCGGAAGCTATCTGGGCCACGTGCAGTGGGCCGCGATCAGCCAGAATCCGCCGTCCCTTGCCGCTGCAATCCCGCGCGTGGCGTCCACCAGCCTCTATCACAACTGGATCACGCACGGTGGCGCGTTCCGCCTTAGCTTCAACTACGGCTGGGGTGTCGTGCGAATGCCGCACCGGATCATGCAGCCGCAGTACTGGCACGCGTCCGCCGTCTCGCCGGAGGAGCTTCGGTACGAGAACACCCTGTGGCATCTGCCGCTGTCGACAGGAGATCTTGCAAGCTCCAACACCGTTGTCCAGCACTATCGCGACTGGCTGGCGCATTCGTCCTACGACGACTATTGGAAGCAGATTTCCGACGAGGAGCATTTCGACAAGGTTCGTGTGCCGCTGTACACACAGGGCGGCTGGTTCGATATTTTCCTGGCGGGGACGATCAACGGCTATGTGGGCGTCCGCGCGAAAGGGCAGCCGGAGGCGCGGGAAAACGTGCGGATGTGGATTGGACCCTGGGGCCACGGGCCCAGCCAGAAGTTTGGCGAGATGGACTTTGGACCTTCCGCCGCGCTGACGCATCCGCCGCGCGAGCTGCGCTGGTACAACCGCTACGTCAAGGGCGAGAAGAACGGCGTCGATTCAGAGCCGCGCGTGGAGCTGTTCTATATGGGAGCCAACAAATGGAAAGGGCACGACGATTGGCCGGTTCCCGGAACGCAGTTCCGCCCGATGTACCTTTCCAGCGGCGGCTCCGCAAACTCCCTGCGCGGCGACGGAAGCCTGGGATGGGACAAGGCGTCTGGCCGTCCCAGCGACGCGTATACCTACGACCCGATGAATCCGGTGGCGACATTGGGGGGCAACAACTGCTGCGGTACGCCG
>JBGTFZ010000107.1:0-5615 GCA_041746955.1 Bryobacteraceae bacterium | reverse complement strand
CCTTCTTTCGTCTCGCGGCTCTTGTAACGCGGACGGCCAAGGGCGAGGATCACCTGCTCCCGGTCCATTCCCTCGACGGCCTTCTTCGCCTTGATGGCTTCCTGAATCTCCGGCGGCAGATTCTCGACATACGATTCCGTTGCCGACCGTTTGTCGAAGTCCAGCACCGGCGCCAGAAGCTTCTTCACGGCGGCCACTTCCAGATCCGCTTCCAGAAGCTGGTCGAATTTCAGAACGATCGCCGTTCCCGCCGATAGCTGTCCGGAGCCAATCGGCACGCCACCCATTGATCGGCCGCTGCCCATGCCCACCTGTATTCGGTCCCGCCAGCTTCGACCGTCTTTCAAGCCGCCGTTCAACTCGAACACGATGTTGTCGTCATTGACAGAAACCTTCGTGATCTGCACCTGATCGCCGGTCTTGACGCTGGGCCCGTTCTCGCGCATGGCGTCGCTCCACTTGTCCTTGTTCCATGCGCCATCGGTGGTGATCTCCAGCGGTTTTTTCGACCGGGGAAACTCTACCTTCGCGTTGGCGTATTCCGCCGACAGGCCGCGAATCAGACGCAGACGGTCTTCGTCGGTGATTTTCTCGGCCAATAGCGCGACGGCCAGCAAAGCCGGCAGCGCGAAGCGAAATGCGTTCATGGTGCCTCTTCCTGTTCGACGCTTCGGAACAGGAATGGTTGCCGGACCGCGATCGGCGCGCGCCACAGCGCATAAGTGGTGAGTGGAAGCACAAGCAGCGTAAGCAGGCTGCCTTCCAACCCGTAGCCGCCACCGCTCCAGAGCGTTCCCACGTTCCACTGCATCGTGTAGCCCGTCACCCCCATTGTAAAGCCGCTGACGTTTACCCCAAGCATCGGCAACGCCCAGTTCCACCCGAAGTGAACGCCGATGGGCAGCCACAGATCTCCGCTGCGGAGAAACGCCAGGCCGAAGAGGACGCCCCAGAGGAACGTGTTGACCAAGGCGAGGAAGGTGACGTCCGGGTTGCCGGAATGCGCCCACGCGAAGACCACAGCCGTGGGCAGGATCGTCGCGAAAGCGCCCCACCGGCGCAGCAGCAGTTGAAAACCATAGCCGCGGAACAGCATCTCCTCGCCCGCCGCGCCGAACAACAGCACCACCGAGACAAAGATGAAGCTGGCGAGATTTCGCGGCTGTTCCGGAGCGGGCACCAGTCTCGCCATCCCGGTAAGCAGCGGCACTCCCGCCGCGATCACCGCGGAGCCGATTCCGACGCCCGCGCCGATCAGTGCGTTTCGGCTCCAGCCGCTGTTGGTTCCGAGGCCGATATCGGACAGGCGGCCCCGCTCATAGATGCGCAGCGTGATGGCATTGGCCAATGCCGCCGCAAGGAACGTGCTGAATGCGCCCGTCACCAAGGGCCCGGCCCAGGGCATCAGCACCTGCCCCGACGCCATCAGAGTCAGCACTTCGATAAAGGCAAAGATGGCCACGCGGACGCCGATGCGGGGCGGAGGGTTCTTAGCGGGAGGTTTTGACTCGGACTCCATGCGGAGCAACCTTCACGGGTAACACGGTGGCCCCTGCGTCGGCGATGGCCGCCGATACGCGATCCTTTGCGCCCCGGTCGACCAGGAAGAAGACGCAGCCTCCGCCACCCGCTCCGCAGACTTTCGCGGCCCGCGCGCCCCTCGTGCGAGTGGCGGCGATCAGACGGTCGATCAACGGCGTAGTAATTCCCGGAGCATTGGTGCGGCGGAACCGCCACTCTTCACGCAGCAGCCGCGCGGCTTCCGGCCAGTCCGCCTTTTCCAGCGC
This sequence comes from Bryobacteraceae bacterium, assembly GCA_041746955.1. Classification (GTDB taxonomy): domain Bacteria; phylum Acidobacteriota; class Terriglobia; order Bryobacterales; family Bryobacteraceae; genus JAPKYZ01. Next base: position 3,828 of record JBGTFZ010000107.1, on the reverse strand, counting down.
CGCGCGCATTCCCTGCGCGATTGCGGAAATGCGGCTGAAGTTGCGATGGACGGCCTTGTCGCCGTCGATGTACGCCTTCGTCACTTCCCAGTTGTTGATTCCGGAGTTGCGCGGCACGCCCGTGTAGGCCAGTACGATCCGCTGATCGAGATCATCCGGATCGACGGCCACAGCCTTCCGGGAAATTCCCGCCACGCCGAGTTCGATCGCGCTTACGCCGCCGTACAGTGCAGGGTAATAATCCTGCGCGCCCGTTGGCACGCGAATTACCTGCGCCTCGATGTTCTGCGCCACTTCGCGAATCTTTTCGAGCGAGTATCGAGTGCCGCAAAGCCTGTTGAACGCGCCGACAGAGGTGATCAGCAATGAGGACGAACCGGAAATTCCGGCGCCGGCTGGCGACTCCGACCGTGTCTCGAATTCGAACCCGCCGCGATCGCGAAGCCACGGCGCAAAGTGCCGGACCACCCAGGCGTGAATGCGCAGCTTCGGGCTCGGATTTTCAAGCAGCTTGTCGAGCGATGCATACGACTCGGCGCTCTTCATGTCCAGCGAACGCAGCTTAATCGTTGGTCCTGGCGCAGGAGAGACTTTGCAGTGGGTGAAGCAATCGACGGCGAAGTTTACCGTCACCGCGCCCGGATGATTCAGATACAGCGGCCAGATGTCCAGGGTGCCGCCCGCAAGGTCCACGCGGCAGGACGAGCGCGCCGATACGGTCATGCAGGCGCGTCGGCTGGCTCGGATTTCGCTTTCTTGGTGGTCTTCGCGGTGGTCTTGGTGGCCTTCTTGCGCGCCGCGCGCTGCTTGGTGGCCGGGGGCTGCCGGTCGCTTTTTTTGAGGTGTCCCAAAGCGATGCTCAACATAAACTTCTTCTCGCCGTGTTCGTCGAACTTGATGGCGATCTGATCGTCCGTGCAAGCGGTGACCGCGCCTAGCCCGAATTTTGCGTGCTCGATCTGCGTTCCAACGGCGTATGCCGGCTTAGCCATTTCTGGGATACCTCTAAGTTTAGGGTAGCATTGGAGATACGCCGTTGTCGAGCGAGCCTGCAACTCTCCCGCCTCGGGCGGCGTCGATCACACCAAAGTCGACTGGAACAAGAATGTCTCTTCTCAACCGGATTCTTCTCGCCGCCTTCTTCGCGATCCCGGCGGCCTTTTCGCAAGATCGCTGGGTAGTTTGGCTGGACGCGCCCCCCGCCGCCGAGCGTATGGTCACGCGGGCCGAATTGACGACGCAGTCGGGCGCCGCCGCCCGTCAGGCCGTGGTCGCGCAACAGGCCGGGATGCGGCAGATTCTCGAAGCCGAGCCGGTGGAGGTCATCGGCGCCAGCCAGCTTTTGGTCAACGCGATCTACATGGTAGGCGACGCGGAAAGCGCGGCGCGCCTCCGGCGAATGCCGGGCGTTCGCGGCGTGGTTCGCATGCGCCGGTACCGGAGGCTGATTGACGACGCAGCGACGGGAATCGTGAACGCGCCTCAGGCATGGAGCACGCTGGGAGGCGAATCGAACGCGGGGGCGGGCCGCCGCATCGGGATTCTGGACTCTGGAATCGACCACATGCATCCGGCGTTTCAGGACCCGTCGCTCACGGTACCGGCCGGATTCCCGCGCGTGAACGCCGACGCCGACCGTACGTACACGAATAACAAGATCATCGTCGCGAGAAGCTATGTCAGCCAATTGGTGCTGGGACAGTTCCCCCGCCTCTCGCGCCCGGACGACATTTCCGCGCGGGACCGCGACGGACATGGCACCGCCGTCGCCTCCATCGCCGCGGGTGTTCGGGTTACCGGTCCGGCGGCCACCATTACCGGCGTAGCGCCGAAGGCGTTTCTGGGCAGCTACAAGATCTTCGGTTCGCCGGGGGTGAACGACATGACGTTCGTCAACGTGATTATTCGCGCATTGGAAGACGCGGTTACGGACGGCATGGATGTGGTGACGCTAAGCCTTGCAGCGCCGGCAGCATGGGGAGCGGTTGACCGTTGCGGAAACTCACCGTGCGACCCCCTGGCCGACGCCATTCATCAGATGGCGCGAATGAATACCGCCATTGTCGTTGCGGCGGGCAACACGGGCGACACGGGATTTCGATTTCCCGGCTTGGGCACCACCGAGAGCCCGGGCACCGCCCCGGACGCCATCACCGTTGGCGCGATCACAAACGGCAATATTTATCTTCAGCAGATCCGGGTGGAAGGCACAGCGGCCCTGCGGGAGATTGAAACAATTTTCGGCAACGGCCCATTAAGGACTGTGACGGCAAGAGCCACTTACGTAGCCCGCATCGGAGACGATGGCCGCGCATGCCGTCCGCTAGGCAACGGCACTCTGTCCGGCCGCATCGCGGTGATCGACCGGGGCGATTGTGCGCGGGAACTTAAAGTCAACAACGCGCAGCGTGCCGGAGCCGTTGCAGCCATAATTGTCCAGCCCGATGGCGTGAACGAGCTTTTTCAGATGACCGACTTGCAGAACACCGGCATCCCCGCCACCTTGATCCGGGATCGCGACGGCGACAGCCTGAAGCAGCAACTGGACGCCAACGCCAATATCGAACTAACCCTGGACCCGGAAGTCCGCCAACTGGATGCAGCGCCAAATGAGATCGCGGTGTTTTCGTCGCAGGGACCCACAATGTTCTCTCTGGAGAACAATAACGCCGTTCTGAAGCCGGAGTTGACGGCAGTGGGCACTGATCTTTATTCGGCCGCCCAGAAGTACGATCCCAACGGCGGCGGCTACTCTCCTACGGGTTATCTGGCGGTGAACGGAACCAGCTTCTCCACGCCAATGGTGGCCGGGGCGGTGGCGCTGGTGCGCCAGCGCAATCCCACCTGGACCGCCGCGCAACTTAAGAGTGCCGTTACCAATAGTGCCAATCCGGCTGTCGATGACTTCGACGAAAATGGGGTCCGGTTCCAGGCGCGCGTGAACTCCACCGGGGCGGGCAAGCTGGACGCCAATCAGGCGTTGATGCCGTCCGTGACGGCCGATCCGGCAATGGTTTTCTTCGGTGTTGCGGGCGGCGGGGGCATCGTGCGCAATCTGCGGCTCACGAATATGAGTAACGCGCCGGTGCAGCTTCAATTGCAGGTGGATCAGCGCGATCCGGATTCCAACTCCAGGGTGACCATCGACCAGGGGACGCAGTTAAGTATTCCCCCGAATCAAACCTCGCAAATATCCGTCCGGCTAAGCGGCCTGCCGCCCGCAGCGGGCAGCTATGAGGGCGTGATTCGCGTGACGGGCGCGGGTAGCGCGCTGCGCATTCCGTACGAATATCTGGTCGGTGATGGAGTTCCATTCAACATCTACCCGTTGGGCAACTTCTTCACGGCCACTCCAGGCGCCGTCTTCGATGAGGATGGCAATCCGCTGCTGGCCCGGGTTACCGACCGCTATGGCGTGCCCGTCAGCAACGCTCGCGTCCGTTGGCAAATGACCGCTGGCGGCGGAAGCGTGGATGTCGCTGGCGAGTTTACTGATCCCTACGGCGTGGCATTCGCGGGCGTTACGCTGGGCCCGGCCATTGGCGATCAGGCCTTTCGCGTGGACGTGGGGAATATTAGCCAGACGATCAGCGTGCGCACGATCGCCCAGCCTGCGATTCGAGAGGGCGGCGTGGTGGACGCGGCCAGCGGACGCGCCGGCAATGGCCTCGCGCCGGGGTCGTACATCTCGATCTTCGGAAGCGGCCTCAGTCCCGTAACGCAGGTCTATTCCACTCCGTATCTGCCCGTATCGTTGACCGGCGTCAGCGTCAGCTTCGACAATACGGCCGCTGGAATCAGCGCGCCCGGGCGGCTTCATTTCGTCAG
>JBGTFZ010000106.1:0-53929 GCA_041746955.1 Bryobacteraceae bacterium | reverse complement strand
GGCATCCTGGAACGTACGCGTAAGGGGCCGATCGGTTCGAAGATCGAAACCTACAAGAAGAAGGAACCGTACCTCGCCGGGAACTTCCGCGTCCATCAGGACGGCGACGCCGACTAACGCTTGCGGGATGATGGCGCGACTGGTCGCCTTTGGTTGGGGCCGTCCCGCTAATCCGATCAGCGGCGGTAGTCGCGGGGCAAGCCAAGCCTCGCTGCTGAGGCTGCAGCTGGCTTCAAGAAAGAAGTCAGGCTGGCTGGGCCCGAGATTCATGCCCATGGACGCCGTGAAACGACTGGCTAGTGAATGGAATTCGTTACGACTCTTCCCCGCACGCGGTGGCGGACAGTTCCGGTAAACGCTAGGCGACTTGTCGCGACTTATCGCCCCTGAGGGCCTCGCGTGATCAGCTTCCGGATGGCCGACCATTCGCCCAGAACCGGCGCGCGACACTTCTACAGATAATGGCGTTCTGTGGCCCGGTGGATCGTTCCCGGTCGCGCAATCCGGCACAAACCGGATCGTTGCAGTGCTTCGTGCCCGCTAGTAACGCCTTCCCTTCACCAGGAGCGGCCCATCACCCGCGCCGGCCCGCCGGCTGGCGCACCGCGAGGTTTGAAGTCTGTTCTCCGTGGGTGCTGGCCCGTTGCTCGACGGACCGAAGCCCCTTACTTCTTGACCTGCTCGTAGAAGGTCACCATCTCGCGGATGACATCCGCTTCGCGGTCGCGGAAGAGGTAGTGGCTGGTGTTCTCGAAAACGACCACACGCGCGGTTGGTGTGGCCTGGCGAATACGGTCAATCATGCTGCGACTGAATGGCAGCCAAGTCTCACGCCAGAACGTCTCTGCCTTGGTCTTCACATCCGGCGGCACGTTGGCCGGCAATGGCGGCTGGTCCTGGATGGCGTAGAACATGAGCATTGGCGCCCTGACCTTTGAGAAATCAGGTCTGTAGGCCGTCCACCATTCCTGCACCTGCGCGAAAGGCGTGCCCGGCGCGGGCTTCGGGTAAGGCAGCGGGGCCTGCTTCCGGATTGCCTCCGCTGGAGCGGCGTCGAGTGCTGCGTCGAGATACACGATGCTGGCGACCCGATCTGGACGTGTGGTTGCAAGCTGGGTTGCCTCCGCGCCACCCAATGAATGAGCGGAGATGTGGACGCGATCGAGCTTCAGGGCATCGATAACTGCCAGGACATCGGCGGTCAGCGCTTCGAGGTCGTAACCGGAGGCTGGTCTGGATGTAGGTGACGTCCCGCGGCGCGTCAGTGCCACCACTCGAAAGCGATTCGTAAAGCGGGTTGCGAACCGGTCGAACACGTGAGCGGAAGCCCCATAACCAGTCAGTAGAACGAGCGGCTCGCCCAAGCCACCGTAGTCCAAGTAGTGCAACCGCGCTCCGTTCGCCTCCAGATAGTGCTCAGTGTGCGGAGTTGTGTCCGGCTCCTGAGACTGTGCGCCGAAGGCCGTCAACGTCAGCGCCAGAGTGACAACGGGGATCAAGTTAACCATATTCGACACCACGATAGTGGATTTTGTTCCTGAGGGTTTGGACTGGTCCGCCATGGCGGCTGAATGACGGCACCTCCGGAAGTTGAGACTTCGCCAATTAGGAACGATCAACGGCGCAGGGTTTATAGGCTCGGAAAATAGTGGGCTACCGGACCGCCATCAGGACGGCGACGCCGACTAACGGTTGCGGATCACCGCTCTCGATGGCGCTCCATCGGAGCCGTTGATCTTCAAAATGCCGACATCTCTCGCTGCAGTTGCTGCCATTTCAGCGCGCCCATTGGCGCATTCTCCGTCCAGCCGATCTCTTCGCCAGCCGACAGCACAATGACGGGAACGACAGGTAATCGCTTCGGCTCTTTTTGGGCTTCTTCGATGGTCATCTTTATCCCTTAGCTCTCCGCACGTTCGGTGGCCTTCCACTGGTCAGTTGCCCACATCTCGCTCAAGATTGCCGCCACGGTCTGTGGGCGCGCGACATCGGGCGGTTTGAGGCGAAATCGACTGAAAAGTAGTTGGTTCCCAGAAGCGCTTCGGCTCGTAGTCCCACTGGTCCTCATGTGTCGCATCGACCAAGACGAGTCCCGCCACTACCTGCGGAAATTTACGAGCGAAGGTGCGAACGTACAGTCCTCCCATCGAATGTCCAACGAGCAAGTATGGACCAGGAATCTCCGCGGCCAACAGGAGCGCGCGAAGATCCTCAGCGATTCTCGTCGAAGATCTTGGCAACTGACCTTGCTGGCTCCAACCGAATCCCGCCCGATCGTAGCTGCATACGCGGGTGAACGGAGCAACCGCCGGTTGCACCAGACTCCAGTCCAAAGGAACAGCATCCTCCCGGCCATTCCATGCGTCCACGCCAAACCATAGACCTGAAAGGTCGACCAATCGTCACACGGTTCGAAATCGAGACTGCTCGTGCGTCTGCGGACCCTTCAATAATCTACACCCCGCCCAACTCGCCGAAAACGGCGCAAGGAACCGCAAATCCACGCTCAGCCTGGCAGTTCGACTTCGATCTCGCACAATTCTGAGGTTGGTGAGCGCTCCGCCCTAATCGCTTCCCAATACACTTGGATCGCTTCGGCTGTGCGCGTCATCAACTCGTCGGCGGAACTACCGGTGACCAGAATCGTTGGGAGTTCGGGAACGTAGCCGCTGTACCCACCCGGACCGCTTTCCATCACCAGCGAATACTTGCGGGTCATGTTTTGTCCTCCTCAACACCAGTTTGCCTCAAAATCGCCTTGTACGTGCCGGGTCGAACATCGTCCCCGAGCCGACCGGACACTACCGTAATGCGACCATCGGGGCTTCGGAAGACGCGATGGTCTCCGGAGGTTCGCACGGGCCGCCAGCCTGCGTTTTCAATCTTCCGAATGACTTCCCGAACCTTCAACGGCACACCGTTCAGCTTACCCAGCTGCAGTTCCTACCGATAAAGCCCACAAAACGACATAGTGTTTATAGGCTCGGAAAATAATGGGTTTCCGGACCGCCATCAGGACGGCGACGCCGATTAACGCTTGCGGATTACCGCTCTCGATGGCGCTCCATCGGAGCCGTTGATCTTCAACGGCAGGCAGATCAGATCGTAATCGCCAGGCTCAACTCCGCGAAAGTCCAGCCCCTCGATAATCCACACGCCCGCGCCAAGCAGGATCACGTGCGTCGTCACGCCGTCGCTCCAGGGTGCAACCGACAAGTAGTCGATGCCAACCGTACGTACGCCACGTTCCACCAGCAGGCGGGCGGCAGCGGGATCGATGTAGATAAAGTCTTCGTGGAAATCGTCGTCATTCCAGCGCTGGGCGGAGTTGGCGGTTTTGAAAAGCACGCGGTCGCCCGGCTGAAGATCGTAGGGCTCGATTTCTTCGCGACGGATGGCCACCGGATCCTCGATCTCGATCAGTCTTGCCGGGCCGATCACGGCATCCAGCGGCATCGTCTCTATCGTCTGGCCGTCGGCGATGAAGTGCCGCATTGCATCCATGTGGGTGCCCGTATGAACGCTCATCGCCATGCGGGTAACGTTGGCGGCGGCACCCTTCTGCATGTCCATCACCAGCTCAACGGCGGGCACGGGACCTCCCGGCCAGTGCACCATGCCGTGACGAACCGGAATGGTTACGTCGATCCAGCCGGACGCGACGTCAGGCATGAATCATCTTTCGAAGCGGCCGCCAGTATAGGTTCCGGAAGGCCACGCTGCCGTGGTCGCCTTGCAGCATCAGGGGATTTTCCGCAGCCTCGGAAATGGGCATGTGCGCGCGGGTGCCGCCATCGATCTCAACATCCTCCTGCACCGTTACCCCGTTGTGCAGCACTTTAAGGAACTTTGCATTCTCCGTCTTCTTCCCGCTTGCGTCGAACCGCGGCGCGCGGAACCAGATTGTGTAGCTCTGCCACTCACCGGGACGCCGGCTGGCGTTCACGCGCGGCGCGGAGCCACCGACTCCTTGATCGTCGATCCAACGGTGATAGATCGCTCCGCCGTCAACGGCGCTCATCGCTTCCCATGATCCATGGCTGTCGAAAATCTGCACCTCGTAGAGTCCATGCAGATACACGCCGGAGTTTGATCCCTTAGGGATCAGAAAATCAAGATACAACTCCATGTCGCCAAACTTCTGTTCGGTATGGATGTTGTTCACGTAGCCGCGGCCCGTGTTGACGATGGTGCCGCCGGGCTCCGGCTTGACGCCCAACTGCGCGGGATTTCCAGTACGGTTCCAACGCACGGAACTCGTCGTCACCCATTGTTGGGGTTTGCCGCCCTGGCTAACCCAGCCGTTAAGGTCGCGTCCATTCAACAGCGGCTTCCATCCAGGTTCCAACAAATAGGGCGCGTCGCCATGGGCTTCGCCATCGGTGAACGAAGATTGTGCCAGCAGCGGCGAGGCGGTGGCGGCGCAGAGAAGCGCGCGTCGCGAGAGCATGCCCCTTATCCTATCGCCAACGAAGGCTCTATACTGATTGCTTCGATGACCGTCGACTGGTTCCCTTTATGGCTGAGTCTGCGAGTCGCCGGGCTATCGACGTTGATTTCGCTGGCCATCGGATTGTGGGTTGCTTACCTGCTGGCGAACCGCGAATTTCGCGGCAAGGACTTGCTGGACGCCGCGATTACCCTTCCACTGGTTTTGCCGCCGACGGTGCTCGGCTACTATCTGCTGGTGTTGATCGGCAGGCAGACGCCGCTGGGGAAACTATGGGAATGGATTTTCGGCGATCCGTTGGTGTTCACCTGGCAGGCCGCTGTCGTGGCCGCAATTCTTCACTCTCTGCCGCTGCTGGTGAAGTGGTCGCGGGCTGCGCTGGAAAGTGTGGACCACAGTTATGAAAGGGCGGCGCGAAGCTTGGGGGCATCCGAATGGCGAATCTTCCGCCGCGTGTCGCTTCCCCTGGCGGGACGCTCCATCCTTGCGGCCACGGCGCTGTGTTTCGCGCGGGCACTAGGCGATTTTGGCGTGACGATCATGATTGCGGGCAATATTCCCGGACGCACGCAGACTTTGTCGGTGGCGATTTACGACGCTGTCGAAGGTGGCAATGGCGCCCTGGCGCGAACGTTGACGATCGTGGTGTCGCTGATCGCCATCACCGTGCTGGCTTTTGTGAACCGGATTGCGCGGCGGCAGCCCGCATGATTCAGGCCCGCATCCGGAAACATTTCCGGGCGTTTTCGTTGGATGTCGATTTCCGCGCCGCTGCCGGAGTCACCGTTCTCTTTGGCGCCAGTGGAGCGGGCAAGACCCTGACGCTGGATTGCATCGCGGGATTCGAGCGTCCGGATGAGGGCCGCATTCTGCTGGACGATATTCTGCTGTTTGATGGCGCGGCGCGCGTCCATTTGCCGCCGCAGCGCAGGCATTACGGCTACGTCTTTCAGAACTACGCGCTGTTCCCCCACATGACGCTGCGCGAGAATCTGCTGTTCGCCGCCGAGAAGATCCCGCGCCTTGAACGCCATCGCCGCGTGAAAGAGATGCTTGAGCGGTTTCAACTTGCGGACGTCGAGGACCGGCGTCCGGATCAATGCTCCGGCGGGCAGCGCCAGCGTTGCTCCGTCGCCCGCGCGCTGGTGGCGTCTCCCCGGTTGCTGCTGCTGGACGAGCCGGCACGGGGGCTGGACGCGCCCCTGCGGGCTGAGCTCTACGAGATCATCCGCCAAGTGCGGGCAAACTTCGCGACGCCCATTCTTTTAGTCACGCATGACCTCGATGAATGCTTCGAGCTTGGTGACGAGATGCTGATCCTTCGCGAAGGGCGCATCGTACAGTCCGGCACACCCCGCGAGATTGCGGATAAACCAGCGACGCTGGACGTGGCGCGCCTGCTGGGGCTGCACAGCGTTCTTGAAGCGGAGATCCTGCAACTGGATCCCCAGCGCAACACCAGTACCCTTCGCGTCGCGGGCCATCAGATCGCGGGCCAATATTACCCGGGCCGCCTGAAGGGCGACCGTGTCTGGATCTGCGTCCCTCACTCCAGCGCGATCGCGACGCCGCGAAACGGATCATTGGGACCCAACCAGATTCCGGCGACGTTGGAGCGGGCCCATGCGCGACCGTTGGGAGCATTGTTGGAATTTGCCGGAGGATATTGCGCGTTCGCAAAAGACCTGAGCCACAATGGAGACTGGACAGTGGAGTTTCCGCCCGCTTCCATACACGTTCTTTCGCGATGATGACGTTTGAGCAGTACGAAACGCTGGGGATCGAACGCGGCGCGTGCCGCTGCGCGGGACACGTGCTGGGTTTGCGGCTGGCACTGCATGGGCTGCGGCTGCTTGGGATTGACGATCCGCTTGGCGCCGATCGCAAACGCATCGTCACTTACGTCGAGATCGACCGCTGCGCATCGGATGCCATCTCACTCGTCACTGGATGCAAGCTGGGAAAGCGTGCGCTGAAGTTCATGGACTTCGGAAAGATGGCGGCAACGTTCTGCGATCTGGACACAGGCCGCGCCGTACGAGTCCTGGCGAAAGAATCGTCGCGCAATCTCGCGCCTGACAAGTCCGGCCAGGAGCAGGCATACCGCCTCGTGCCCGACGAAGTTCTTTTCGATCACGCGTGGGTGCAGGTGGAGATTCCGGAAGCGGACCTTCCCGGAAAGCGCTTCGGACGCGTGATCTGCGACGCGTGCGGAGAGCACGTCAACTTCCGGCGTGAGGTCGCAAAGGATGGGAAGCATCTTTGCCGGTCCTGCGCGGGAGAGGCTTACTACCGCGCGCTGTGATTCATGCGATCGTCGATCGTGCCCGGGTTTTCGAAGCGGACGTGGTTCACGTTCGCAACAAGAACATCACGGCGCGGGCACTTCTCGATTTGACGCGCTGGTACGTAGCTTTCGGCAGGACTGTCGTCGTCAACACCCGAGCCGATGTTGCGCTGGCCGCTGGAGCAGCGGGCGTGCACTTGCCATCGGGATCGTTCGCACCAAGCGAACTTCGCGCCTTGACCCCGAATGGATTTCTGATCGGCGTCTCCTGCCACAACCGGGCTGATCTGGAGCGCGCACAAGCGGCAGGCGCGGACTACGCGTATCTCTCGCCAGTCTTTGCGCCACTTTCGAAGGCCGGCACGCGACAGCCCCTCGGCCTTGACGGTTTCGAGCGGCTGGTTCGCGGGCTGACGATTCCTGTCTTGGCGCTGGGCGGCGTAACTCCCGCGCGGCTAGACGACTGCCTCGCTGCGGGTGCGGCTGGCATCGCTGGCATCGGTTTGGTGGATCTCCTGGAGACTCCAGACGCGAACGGGATCACGCCGGCGTGAGGCCAGTGCTTCAGCGGCGGCCTTCGCGCCGCTCATCGTCGTAATGCACGGAACCCGGCTGGTGATCGCGCTGCTGCGAATCGCCCGCTCGTCGCTGAACGATGTCGCGCCATGCGTCGTATAGATCGCCAGATGCAATTGCCCGGCCTTCATCAGGTCTACGGCATTTGGACGGCCTTCATTCACCTTGAATACGGTGCGCACCGCGAGGCCCGCGGCACGAAGGACGGATGCCGTTCCCCGAGTGGCGGCCAGCGTGAATCCGAATGCGACGAACTTGCGGGCAAGCTCAACCGCCTCCTGCTTGTGCGCCTCGCTGACGCTGAGGAACACCGTACCCTTGTCGGGCAGCGGAGTTCCCGCGCTCAACTGCGCCTTGGCGAACGCTTCGCCAAAGCTCTCACCGACCCCCATAACCTCGCCCGTTGAGCGCATTTCCGGACCCAGCGCCGGATCGACTCCCGGAAACTTGTTGAACGGGAATACGGGCGACTTCACGAAGAACTTCGACACCGGCAGTACGCCCGACGACTGGCCTTTGGTGAGATGCGCCAGCTCCGGCAGCGTCTTGCCCAGCATCAAACCCACTGCAACTTTCGGCAGCGGCACGCCCGTGGCCTTCGAAACATAGGGCACTGTACGGGAGCCGCGCGGATTCACTTCCAGCACGAACACTTTGCCGGCCTTGATGGCGTATTGAATGTTCATCAGCCCAACCACATTCAGTGCGCGCGCCAGCTTCACGGTGTACTCTTCGATCGTCGCGCGGTCACTTTCGGTAAGGGAGATAGGGGGAAGGACGCACGACGAATCGCCGGAGTGCACGCCCGCCTCCTCAATGTGTTCCATGATGCCGGCGATCAGGACATTCTGCGTGTCCGATAGCGCGTCCACATCCACCTCTGTCGCGTCTTCAAGAAAGCGGTCGATCAGGACGGGACGCTCCTGCGAGAAATGCACCGCCTCCCGCATGTAGCGGCGCACAGTCTCCTCGTCGTAGGCGATCACCATGGCCCGTCCACCGAGTACATAGCTGGGCCGCACCAGCACGGGGAAGCCCAATCGCGACGCGACCGCGCACGCCTCCTCCGCGGATGTCGCGGTGCCGCTCGGCGGCGCTGGAATTTCCAACTCGTCCAGAAGTTTGCCGAACAACTTGCGGTCTTCCGCCAAATCGATATTCTCCGGCGCGGTGCCGATGATCGGAACGCCCGCCTTCTTCAGCGGCAGCGCGAGATTCAATGGCGTCTGTCCGCCGAACTGAACGATGGTGCCATCGGGCTTTTCCGTGTCGTGGATATTTAGCACCTCTTCCAGCGTCAGCGGTTCAAAGTACAGCCGGTCGGACGTGTCGTAGTCGGTGGACACGGTCTCGGGATTGCAGTTCACCATGATCGACTCGACGCCAAATTCCGAAAGCGCGTACGCTGCATGGCAGCAGCAGTAGTCAAACTCGATCCCCTGTCCGATGCGGTTGGGGCCGCTTCCCAGGATCATCACTTTCTTCTTGTCTGAAGGCTCGGCCTCGCATTCGGTCTCGTAGCCCGAATACAGATAAGGCGTGAAGCTTTCGAACTCCGCGGCGCACGTATCCACGCGGTTGAACTTCGCCACCACGCCAACATCCTTGCGGCGCGCCCGCACCTCAAGCGCCGTGGAGCCCACCGCCCGTCCGATAACCACGTCCGATAGCCCGTCGCGCTTGGCCCGCCGGATTTCCTCCACCGTCAAACTGCCGAGCGTTCGTCCCTTCAGCGATTCCTCCAGGTCGATCGTCTCCTTCACCTGTGTCAGAAACCACGGGTCGATGGACGTCATCTCCTGAACCTGCTCCACCGTCCATCCGCGACGGAAGGCGTAGCGAATATACTGCAAGCGGTCCGGGTTCGGCGTGATCAGCCGCTGCGGAATCAGATCGTCGGAGTACTCGGTCACCGTCGAGCTCTTGCCGGTCTCAAGACTGCGCAAACCCTTGCCCAGCGCCTGTTTGAAGGTCCGGCCGATCGCCATCGCCTCGCCAACCGATTTCATCTGCGTGCCCAGCACCGGTTGCGCGCCGGGGAATTTCTCGAACTGCCAGCGCGGAATTTTCACGACGACGTAATCGATCGTGGGTTCGAAACAAGCGGGGGTTTTCAGCGTGATATCGTTAGCGATTTCATCCAGCCGGTATCCTACTGCGAGCTTCGCGGCGATCTTCGCGATGGGGAAGCCGGTTGCCTTTGACGCCAATGCCGACGAGCGCGAAACGCGGGGGTTCATCTCGACGATCACCATGCGGCCGTTAGCCGGGTTGATCGCAAACTGCACGTTCGATCCGCCGGTTTCGACGCCGATCTCGCGCAGACAATTCAGCGCGGCGTCGCGCATCATCTGATACTCGCGGTCGGTCAGAGTTTGCGCCGGCGCCACCGTAATCGAATCGCCGGTGTGGACGCCCATGGGGTCGAAATTCTCGATGGAGCAGATGATGATCGCGTTGTCGGCCAGATCGCGCATCACCTCCAGTTCGTATTCCTTCCATCCGAGGACGCTTTCCTCGATCAACACTTCGCCGACGGGCGACAGGTCGATCCCGCCCTGCAGAATGTCGATCAGTTCCTCGTGGTTATAGGCGATGCCGCCGCCCGATCCGCCCATCGTGAAGCTGGGCCGCAGGATCAGCGGGTAGCCGATCCGGCGCGCGAAATCTTCGCCCGCTTCCACGCTGTTGCACAGCTGCGATTGCGGCGTCTCCAGTCCGATTGACCGCATCGCGTCTTTGAACAGCAGCCGGTCCTCGGCCTTCTTGATCGATTCGATCTTCGCGCCGATCAGCTCCACGCCATACTTGTCGAGCACGCCGCGCTCGGCCAGGGAGACCGACAGGTTCAATCCGGTCTGCCCGCCAACAGTGGAAAGCAGAGCGTCCGGCCGCTCGCGGCGAATCACCTCTTCGGCGAACTCCACGGTTAATGGTTCGACGTAGGTGCGGTTGGCCAATTCCGGATCGGTCATGATCGTCGCCGGATTGGAGTTCATCAGAATCGTCTCGAATCCGTCGGCCCTCAGCGCCTTGCACGCCTGCGTGCCGGAGTAGTCGAACTCGCAGGCCTGGCCGATGACGATCGGTCCGGAACCGACGATAAGGATGCGGTGCAGGTCGTCGCGCCGGGGCATTAGCGGGCCCCTTCTTTCCACGCGGCCATGTGGCCGATGAACTCGTCGAACAGGTAGTGCGAATCGTGCGGGCCCGGCGCGGCCTCCGGGTGATACTGCACGCTGAACACGGGGTGCGACTTCATTGCGAGACCCTCCAGAGTCTGGTCGTTCAGATTCACATGGGTCAGCTCGACATCGCTTTCGCGGATGGAATCCGGGTCCACCGCGAAGCCATGATTCTGCGCCGTAATCTCCACGCGGTTCGTGCGCCGGTTTAGAACCGGATGATTGCCGCCGCGATGGCCGAATTTCAACTTGTAAGTCTGCCCGCCCAAAGCTAGACCCAGTACCTGGTGGCCCAAACAGATTCCGAAAATAGGCATCTTGCCGATGAGTTTGCGCACTTGCGCGGCCTGGTATTCCAACGGCTCCGGATCGCCAGGTCCGTTGGACAGGAACACGCCGTCCGGCTTCAGCGCCAGCACGTCCTCCGCAGGGGTGCCGGCCGGAACCACCGTCAGCCTGCAACCCCGGTGCGCGAGTTGACGCAGGATGTCCCTTTTAATCCCGTAGTCAAACGCAACAACGGAGAAGCGCGCCGGCTGCTGATCGGCCAGCAGATCCGACGGCGACGCCTCCGGAACGCCTTCGTCCCAGGGATATGGCTGCTTAGTGGAGACTCGCGTCGCAAGGTCGAGCCCCGCCATTGAAGGGGAGTTCCGCGCCCGCTCCACCAACTCGTCCGGGTCGCCGCCTTGTGTGGACAGCGTGCCGCGCATCACGCCGCGCATGCGCAGCCGCCGCACCAGGGCGCGCGTATCGATTCCCGAGCCTACCGGAACCCCCGCCTCCCGCAGAAATCCATCGGCGTCCTGGTCACTTCTCCAACTGGAGGTGGTGGCGGAAAGCTCGCGGGTAATCAGTCCCTCAATCCAGGGTTTTGACTGGTTGTCGACGGCCGCCGTGCCGTAGTTGCCGATCTGGGGGTTGGTCAGGACGACGATTTGTCCGGCGTAGGACGGATCGGTGAAGATTTCCTGGTAGCCGGTGAGGGAGGTGTTGAAGACCACTTCTCCGGTCCGGATGGCGGGCGCGCCAAAACTAAGACCCTCGAAGACCGAACCGTCTTCCAGGGCAAGGAGGGCAGTCTGCAAGGCGATAGCTCCTGTGGAATTGAGATTTTCCACAGTATTGCACGGTCGGCGTTAGGGCGCAATGTGTTTTAGTGGTGACAGTGGTGACAAAGGATCGCAAGAAGCGTCCTATGTTTCGGTTGGGGATGGCTGCCTTGCGCCATTTCTGTGGATCGGGCATCCTGGTCGGGTGTTTGAAGACCTAGACTAGAAAGATGACACGCCAGTTTGATGTTGTAATTGAGCGCGACGAAGAGGGGATCTATGTCGCCTCGGTACCTCAGTTGCCCGGGTGCCATACTGACGCCTCATCGCTCGACGAGCTAATGAGGGAGATTCGCGAAGCGATTGAGCTTTGTCTTGACGTGCAAGGTCAGGAGCCGACCAGCTTGGAGTTCGTTGGAATTCAGCGCGTCACCATCGCGGCGTGAGCACGCTGCCGCGCCCAACGGGACAAGCACTCGTCCAGGCTTTGGAACGCATCGAATTCATCGCGGAGCGCACGCGAGGAAGCCACTGCTTTCTTCGTCACCATGACGGCCGCGCAACCGTTGTCCCTCTTCGCAAATGGACTTTGGGCTTAGGATTGTTGCGGAAGATACTCCGATTGCGGCATCAAACCTCAGCAACTCGCCGATCTATTGTGAACGGCGCCGTCAAGCACCATCACAGAGAGAAACGAAAGCCGGAGCCGAAGGCGTACACCTAACCAAGATTTTTTTCGCGTATTATTGCAAAGACGTGCAGAATCTGACCATCGACGCCGCCAACTGGCCGGTGCTCAGTCAGTTACTGGACGTTGCGCTGGATCTGCCCGCATCGGAGCGCTGGGCTTGGTTCGACGCTGTTGCACCCGAAAATGGCGAGTTGAAGGAGCGACTGCGCGACCTGCTCTCGCGTGTGGAAGCAGGTACCGGACCGCTATGGGGAACGCTGCCCGGAGCAGAGCTGACCCTGTCCACGTGGCCGGGCGGCGCGGAAGCCCTGTCGCCGGGCCAGACGATCGGCCCTTACGAGCTCAAACGCGAGCTCGGCCATGGCGGGATGGGTACGGTATGGCTGGCGAAGCGCGGGGACGGTCTGCTGAGCTGCCCAGTGGCGCTAAAGCTGCCGCATGGGACGTGGAGAGCCGGCGCTCTTGCGGCGCGCATGGCGCGGGAGCGCGAGATCCTTGCCGGCCTCACTCATTCCAATATCGCCAGGCTCTACGATACCGGACTTACCGCCGATGGACGGCCCTTCCTCGTTCTCGAATATGTCGAAGGAATTCGCATTGACGAATATTGCGAGCGGGTAAGACTTGATATAGAAGGCAGGCTGCGGCTGTTCCTCCAGGTTGTAGAGGCTGTCGCGTACGCCCACGCTCACCTGGTCGTGCACAGGGATCTGAAGCCGTCCAACATCCTGGTGACGGAAGATGGACAGGCGCGGCTGCTCGACTTCGGCATCGCAAAGCTTCTCGAGCAGAGTGAAGCCGCGGAGACCGAGTTTACGCAAGCCTCGGGCCGGGCGATGACTCCTGATTATGCCTCTCCCGAACAAATTCTCGGACGGCCCATCGGCACCGCATCCGATGTCTACTCTCTTGGGGTGATCTTGTACGAGCTCCTCGCGGGCACACGGCCATACACGCTTGGCCGCGGCTCACCGCAAGCTTTGGAGAAGGCGATTTTGGGAGCCGATCCGCCGGCTCCAAGCAAAGCGGCTACCGATCCCTCCCGCAAGAAAGCTCTCATACGCGATCTCGACAGAATCATCGGGAAGGCCATGGCCAAAGACTCCGGGAACCGCTACGGATCGGCCGCGGCTCTTCACGCCGACATTCACCGCTATCTGCGGCATGAGCCAGTCGAAGCAGGCTCCCCGAGCACCGCCTACCGCTTCCGGAAGTTTGTGCGACGGCACAGGATCGGCGTAATTGCAGCGGCAGCGGTTTTCTGTCTGCTCCTGGCGGGCATCGCCGGGATTACGGCGGGATTGATCCGCGCCCGGCAGGCAGAAGCCCACGCGCGCGCCGAATCGGCCACCGCCGAGAGGGTCTCAGGTTTTCTCGCCGACCTCTTCGAAGCCTCCGCGCCCGAAAAGGCCAAAGGCCGCGCACTGACTGCGCGCGATCTGCTGGACCGGGGTGCTACGCGTGTTCGCGCAGAGCTTGCGAATGAGCCGCAGGTGCAGGCGCGATTGCTCCGGATGATCGGTTACGTTTACACGAACCTCGGTCTGTATGACGAGGCGCGGCCAATCCTGGAGGAAGCGGTCCGCCTGGCGCGCGGATTAGGAAATCGCGGTCTGCCCGAGCTTGCGGACGCGCTTGGCAGCCTGGGCAATCTTCGCCGGCAAACCGGCGACATGAAAAGAGCGGAAGCCGAGCTGCGCGAATCGCTTGCCGTTGCCGGCAGCGCCAATGCCTCGGATCGCATCGACATCGGTCCTACGCTGAATAGCCTGGCCATGCTGCTAAGAACTCGGGAACCGGAGGAGGCGTTGCGGCTATACCAGCGCGCCTACGATGTTGCCAAAGGCGCGCTGGGATACGAGAACGGCGACGCGGGCGTAGTCCTTGCCAACATCGGGTCCATTCACACATGGCAGCGGCGCTTCTCGCAGGCGCGCGGCAACCTGGAGCGGGCGTTGGCCTTGGTCGAGAAATTTCACGGCGCCGGAGACCACCGCCTTGGCGGCATTTATGGGAATCTCGCCGTAGTGTACAAGGAACTCGGCGAATATGACCGCGCCCTCGCGATGTCACGCCGCGATCTCGAGCTTTCCACGCGCGCGCTCGGCGCCGGCCATCCCATCATCGGCACCATTTGGCTCAATATGGCGCGGATCACGGAGCGAACCGGCGATCCGGAGAAAGCTCTCCGCCAAGTGGAAAAGGCGCTTGTAGTGCTTGGGGCCAAACTGGACGATTCCCACGCGCTGCGACTGACGGCGGAGAATAGCCGGGCATCCTATCTGATGCAACTGGGACGGGATGCCGAGGCGCGGAGCGTTCTCGATAACTCTCTGACAAAAACGGCCCAGAGCACCGAGGCTAAAAAAGCGCTTTCGACCGCGCGGTTAACCTACTCCGAACTCCAGCGCCGCTCGGGGGAATACTCCGAATCGCTCGCCCTTGCCGATGCCGTGCTTACCGATCCGTCCGCCAGCAACGATCCTTTCCTGGAGGCACAGGCGCGTTGGGCAAAGGCTTACGCGCATGCCAGCCAGCGATCGTGGGCAGAGGCGGAGAAGGAGCGACGGAAGGCGCTGGAGCTATGGCAGAAGCTGGCAGACGAGAACAGGGCGCTGGGCATTTTCTTCGATGCGAAGTATTATGCGTGCGTCGGCGATGCCGCTCATTCGGTGGATCTGCTCAGGAAAGCGGTCGATCTTCACTTTCGCGATGCGAGCCGGTTGCGCGACCCGGCATTCCGCTCCGTGCGACAGCATGGCGGCTTCACGGCCATCGCCGCGGCTCTGGGGAGCGGTACTCCTTGAACTCTCCACCGCAGACAGCTTTCTCCGCTTTTTATCCCGAACTTCGTTCCCTGGCGCACGCCAGGCTTCGCGCGGGACGGGTTACTCTGCTGGATACGACGTCGCTCGTGCACGAATTCTACATACGGCTTGCCGAATCCGGCAAACTGCAGGTCGAAGAGTGGCCTGAGTTCTTTCATTACGCTTCCGGGTGTATGCGCAATCTGATCGTAGACGCCATTCGCCGCCGCAACGCCAGACGGCATGGAGGCGGAGTCCGCAATGTCAGCCTGCGGGACGCCGAAATGGCGCCGGGCACCGAAGGGAGCGAGGAGGAGATCCTCGCGGTGCACCAGGCGCTGGAACAACTCGAATCGATCGATGGACGCATGGCCCGTATTGTGGAGATGCGATATTTCGGCGGCATGAGCGAAGAAGAGACGGCAACCGCTCTCGGCATTACCGGCCGGACGATCCGCCGGGAGTGGCACAAAGCCCGGCTTCTGCTGGCGCGCGCTCTCCGATAGCTCCGTCGAATCTTCTTCTCCAGATAGTGTCCGGTTTTCCTCCCGTTTCCCGTTATCCCCTGTGACGGCCCCAGACACAACGGAGAAAACCATGACAAACGTAGCCATCATTGGAGGTGGCCCAGGTGGGCTTTTCACCGCACACCTGCTCGAAAAAAAGTACGGCGGCGCCTGCCGTGCAACCCTGTTTGAAGCGACCGGAAGATCCGGTGGAAAGATCCGGACACTCGCATTCGATTCGGCGCCGATTCTCTATGAGGCTGGCGTTGCGGAATGTTATGACTATAGCCATTCCGGGTTCGACCGGTTGCGGCAACTTGTGGCAGGTTTGGGACTCAACATAGTTCCCACGGCTGGCGAGGCAGTCGTACTGGACGGCCATGTTCTTGCCGGTGACAGCGATCTGCAGCGCCATTACGGCGAAGAGGCAGTCCACGCAATCCAGGAGTTCCGCCGGCAAGCATCCGCTATGCTGCCGATTCGAGACTGGTGCGAGAGCTGCTGGCAGTACGACAACTCTCATCCGTGGTCCTGCCAAACCTACGAGGAGGTTCTGAATCAAGTGACGCATCCGGCCGCGAGGCGGTACCTGGAGGTGGCGGCCCACAGCGACCTGGCAACCGAACCGCATTTGACAAACGGTCTAAACGGCCTGAAGAACGTGTTGATGGATGTGCCCGGATACGTCGCTCAGTACGCGATCGAAGGAGGCATGGAGGAACTTCCCCGGCGGCTGCGGCAGAGCTTGACCCGCACTCGAATCGAACTCAACTCGCCGGTGCAACGCGTCGAGCCCGATGGCGCAGGTAACTATTCGCTCCATGTCCGCTCCGGTTCGAGCACGACCATTCGGCGGGATTTCGACGCCGTCTTCATCGCTCTCCCGCACAACCAGCTCAGCGGCGTAGAGTTCGGGGGTGAGCGCCTGCGCCGGGCGATGGAATCGCATATCGCTTACTACGACCGGCCCGGCCGTTATTTGCGAGTCTCGATTCTTTTTCGCAAGCCCTTCTGGCGTCCGCTGATTGCCGGCTCGTGGTTCATGCTCGATGCGTTTGGCGGCTGCTGCGTGTACGACGAAGGCACCCGTCACCCGGAGAGCGTTCAGGGCGTGCTCGGGTGGCTGCTGGCCGGCACGGAAGCTTTGCTGCGCTGCGACTTAGAGGACGCGTGCCTCATCGACCTGGTTCTCGATTCGCTTCCGGATTCCTTGCGCGGCCAGGCGCGTGAAAATCTGTTAGAAGGCAGAGTACACCGCTGGGCGGCTGCTGTCAGCGGACAGCCCGGCGGTCTGCCTGTGCGCGATCCTGGAGTCGCGCATCAGCCCGAACCGAGCGGCTATCCAGGCCTATTCCTGGTTGGCGATTACTTGTTCGATTCGACGCTGAACGGCGTTCTCGATTCGGCTCACACGGCAACCGATCTGCTGGCTTCTCGCCTCTCCGGGCAGTCTCTAGCAGCGCACAGTTCACCCGCATTACTCACCCGGCAGGCGCTACAACGGTGAAGCCATGGACCGGGTCCATCTCATTGCGAGTTTCATTGTAATCACCGCCCTATTCCCTGGATCCGGCTCCGCGTCAGCTGAAGCAGCTTCGGGTGCATTCGCCGCGGGCGTTGAATCGGACACTCGGTCCCGCTATGTATTTCGAGGTGTCCCGTACAGCCAGGGACCAGTCAAGCAGACAATAACCTGGCTGAATATAAAGAATTTTGATATCTACAGCCTTGGCACCGTTGTTCTCGGGCACGAGCCGAAGCAGGGGCGCTTCACTGAAATCGATGTGGGTCTCTCTTATACGCGCGAGTGGCGAAGATTCCGTTGGACGCAAGGTCTTGATTGTTACTACTACCGAGGGAAGAATGCACCGGCCCCGGCTCCTCCGACCTGTGAGGTTTC
Organism: Bryobacteraceae bacterium; assembly: GCA_041746955.1. Lineage (GTDB taxonomy): Bacteria > Acidobacteriota > Terriglobia > Bryobacterales > Bryobacteraceae > JAPKYZ01. The sequence goes on along the minus strand of JBGTFZ010000106.1, from coordinate 36,475 downwards.
TACCAGGTTCCGCTATTCGTTTGGCACGTTGTCCTTGTTCACGGAGCAAATGGTCGATACCCGCAGTTACCGCGGCGCTTACTATGGTGAGGCCGGTGTTTTCCATGAGCATGCGCTGAGCCGACGGACGGCGCTTCACAGCTCGCTCCGGCTGGGCTGGTCAAACGCAAAGTTCAATCGTAGCTACGCTGGTTTGCCGGGCACGGCTTTCAACCTCATCGGCATCGACGTATCGGTCACTCACACGTTTGACGGGCATTTCTATTTGAAGCCTCACATGGAGCTTGCCGCCCCTCCGAGACATTCGTCCGCGCTCGTCAGTTTTGGTTTGGCGATTGGCTACCAGTGGGACTAGCCGCGAGTTCGAAACCGATCGATCAACTAACTCAGTCTATCGGGTACCGGCGGCGAATCATCCGCCCCGGCGCTACGCCGCTATCGCAGGTACGGGGCGATGTTCCGCTCGATCTGCTTTAACTCACTCTCGTTGGGCGGCAATTTTCGAAAGGCGTACCATGCGGCGGGCAGGGGTGAATCGGAAGCGTAGAGAAACCGATGAGTCTGATCGACCGCGATGCCGGGCTGAAGCGGCTAACTTTGAGCCTCTTGAGTCGGCTCCAACACACACTGAGAGCTAATGCGTCGCCACTATTGGTCGTGGGATGACACCCGCTTCCCGCTCTTTTTCCCCAATCCCTTCAACACTCTCCATAACCGCTCGCCGCGCCCGAAACCCTTCGCGTGCTACCTCCACACCAGGAGAACCGCTCATGCTCGACAACCAGTCCGACGACCTCGACCCGTTCGACGACGACCACGAACACCCCGATCCGGCCCCTGCCCCCGTCTCCGACGAGCCTCTCCCCTGGCACCACCCCATCCTCGGAATGCCCCCCTGGGACCGGTGGCCCAACGAATCCGCCAAGGCCTTTGCCGCTTTCTCCATCTACCGCGACCTCGGACCCAACCGCAGCCTCGTCAACGCCTATAGGCTGCAAAAGGGCTGCGAAAGGGCTACGATTTCCGGCTGCTGGAGCAGATGGCGCAAAACCTATCACTGGAACGACCGCGCCAAAGCCTGCGACCGGGAACGAATCGTCGAGCTGCGCGAAGCGAAGCGCCAGGCCGATCTTCAACTCCTCGAGTTGCGTCTCCAGCGCCAAACCCGCGTCTACTCGGCCTACGCCGGACTGGCAGACCAACTCCTCCAACGCGTCGCCGCCACCCTGCCCGGTCTGACGCTCGTCGATGAGGTCACGCCCCTGGCCGATGGCGGCAAGACCGTCAAGCGCGGCGACTCGCCCGCCAACCTCGCCCGCCTGCTCCAGCAGCTTCGCGAACTGGAATCCTGCGTCGCGCACGGCTTCCCAAGCCCGGTCCGCTTCGGTTGGTAGCCGCCGCGACTACCAGATCCCGATCAGCTTCCACCATCCGAAGCCGAACGTGCTCCAAATGGCGATGTTCACCAGCGACGCGACGAAGCCGATTCGCCACCAGTCGCGAAAGCTCACATAGCCCTGTGCGAAGAACATCGGCGCCGGGGTGGTGCCGTAGTTCGTCAGCCCCGCCGACAAGTTCGTGAAGCATGCGAAGCCGTACACCACCAGCCCCAGCGGAGCGCCCTTGGCCGCCAGCACGGCCAGAAACGCCGGGTACATGGCTAGCAGGTGCGCGGTGATGCTGGCGAAGCCGTAGTGCGAATAGAAGTGCAGCAGCAGCGTGAAGGCGAAGATCAAAGGCCACGAGATTTCGCCCAGCGCGCCGCCCAGGCCCTTTGCCACCTCCGCCGGAACGCCAGTGTTGTTCAACGCCTTGCCCAGTTGAAGTAATCCGCCGTACCAGATGAAGATGTCCCACGCCGTGCGTTCGGCAATCACCTTTTCCCACGTCAGAACGCCTGTCATCAGCAGCGTGATCGAACCCAACAGCGCCACCACCGTGATGTCCAGGCCGTGAATCGACGAGGTTGACCATAGCCCGCACACGGCGGTGAAAACCGCGATCAGGATCTTCTCGTCACGGCTCATCGGCCCCATCTCGATAAGCTGCTGCCGGGCGAACGCCGTGGCCTCCGGCGTGCGCTTGATCTGCGGCGGGTAAATCTTCATCACGACGTAGGGCACGGCCAGCATCGATAGGATTCCGGGCACCAGCCCCGCCAGCGCCCAGCCGGTCCACGTCACTTCGTAGCCGCCGAACTGCTGCGCCATCTGCGCCGCCAGCGGATTCGACGCCTGTCCGGTAAAGAACATCGCCGAACTGATGCACACCGCCTGATACACGGATGCCATTAGAAAAGCGCCCAACAGCGGAGCCGTCGCGCCGGGTTGCGAACCGTAGAGTTCGGAGATCGACCGGACGATCGGCAGCGTGACACCGCCAGACCGCGCGCCGTTCGACGGAATGATCATCGCCAGAACCATGTCCGTCGCGCCGAGTGCGTACGAGACGCCCAGCGAACTCTGGCCCACCAGCCTCACGAAAAACAGCGCGATACGCCGCGCCAGTCCGGTGTCGATCAGCGACCGCGAGATGAAGAAGGCCGCCTGAACCAGCCACACCGTTGGGTCGCCATAGCCGCCCAGCGCCTGCGCAGGTGTCAGCCCGCCGAAGAGCGTGGAACACGTGATCGCCGCCAGCACCAGCGCCCCAACCGGCATCGGTTGAAGCATCAGACCGGCAACCATGGCTGCGAAGATTCCGGTCAGCCGCCATCCTTCGGGAGTGACGGATTCCGGCCGCGGGATCGCGTAAACCACCAGCAAATACGCGGCAATAAGGACGATCAGCCCACGAATGGTCTTTTGCGACACGAACTGCCTATCGTATACTGAAGGCGAATCTTTGATCCTCCGCGGCCCCAGACTTGTCCCCGTTTTGCTGACGCTTCTTGCTGTCTGGGCCGGTCTTGCGATCTTCTCGCCGCTTCACAAGCACGACCTAAGCGCGCCCAGCCATTGCACGCTGAATCATCTGGAAGCCCAGCAGGCCGAGGGCGCCGTCATCGCCATGCCGGAGTTTTCGCTGGTCCTACTTGGAGCGCCGGAAATTGCCGCACCCGAAAGCCGCGAAGGCTTCATCCCCGATCCAAAAGTTCCCGCCCGCGCACCACCCGCCTCTCTCTAAGCCGGCCTTCGTCCCGACTTTTTAGAGAAGAGGTTTCCATGTTTCGAGCATTGCTGTTTCTATTGCCCGCGGCGCTTGCCGCGCAGTCTACCGCCACGGTTACAGGCCGGGTTCTTGATCCCGCCGGGGCCGCCGTGCCCGCCGCCAAAGTGATCATCAAGAACGATGTCACTCGCTTCCTGCGTTCCACCGAATCCGGCGCCGACGGCGCCTACGCGCTATCGAACATTCCGTATCACAGCTACCAGGTGATTGCAGAAGCGCCCGGCTTCCGGTCGGCTGTTCAGACGGTTTCGCTTCGCACGAACGTCCCGTTCACGATCGACCTTACCCTGTCGCTGGAGGACACGCAGCAGTCGCTGGACGTCAACATCTTCGAGCGCAGTCTGCTGGTGGATATCGAAGAAACCGGAACGCACATTCAACTCAATCAGGCCGACATCGAGAAGATGGCGCTAAGCGCCGGCAACCGCGGACTGGAAGCGGTGTTGGTGAGTTTTCCGGGGTTCGCTCAGAATGCCAATGGAGCGATCCATCCCCGCGGCGCGCATAACCAGATGACCTTTGTCGTAGACGGGATGCCGATCAGCGATCAGCTTACGGGCGCGTTCGCGAACGCCGTCGATCCGAACATCGTCCAGACGGTGGAGATGTTCACCGGCAACATTCCCGCCGAGTACGGCAACAAAGTTTCCGCCGTCGCGAACATCACCACCAAGACCGGATCCGGTTCCGGCCGTGCCGCCGCCGGCAGTTTGCAGGCCACCGCCGCCGGCTTCGACACTTACGGGACGGTCGCGCAGGTGTCGGGCGAGAAGGGCAAGATCGGCTACTCGGCTTCGTACAACGCGATGAAGTCGAACCGCTATCTGGATCAGGTATCGCTCGACAACTTGTTCAACGGCGGCCATTCGCAGCGCGCCTTCAGCCGCCTGGATTGGAACGCCGGCCCTCGCGACATCCTGCGCTTTACGCTGATGGCGGGTAGCTCGCCATTCCAGTTGGCCAACCTGCGCTCTCAACACGAGAACCGGATGGCGCAGCGCCAGTTGCTCCGCGATTTTTCCAGCGCCGTGGCTTGGGTCCGCACCATCGACGCCCGAACCACGTGGGACACCAACGTCAGCTTCCGCGCCGTCAGTTCGCAGCTCTACGATTCGCCGTTCGATACTCCGGTCACGTCGTCGCAGGCGCGGCGGCATTCCACGTTCACCGTCGCCAACCGCTACAACACCGTTCGAGGCCGCCACAATATTCGCGCCGGGTTCGACTATCAACGTTACCCCGTCCGCGAAAACTTCAGCTTCGCAATTACCGATCCTGCATTTAACGATCCGGACACGGACGACTACAACCCCAACCTGCTGCCTCACGACCTGACACGCGGCGGCCAACGCTTCTACTTCGGCGCGCAGGATTCCGGATACATGCTGTCCGGCTATGCGCAGGACAACCTGCGCTTGGGCAGGTTCCAAGTCTCACTGGGGTTGCGCTACGACGCTTACGTGTTCCTGGCGAAGGGGTATCAGATGCAGCCCCGGGTCGGAGTCTCATACGACTTGAAGGAAACCGGAACGGTGCTCCGCGCCTCCTACAACCGGCTGTTCCAGACGCCGCCGGTCGAGAACCTCCTGCTGTCAAATTCGGTGGAGGGCGCGGCGCTTGCGCCCCCCGGCGTCCGCGAGACCTTCGGAGGCGTTCCCACGCCGATCGTTCCGGAGCGGCAGCACTTCTACGAAGTCGGCCTTCAGCAAGCCATCTTCGGCAAGTTCAGCCTGAACGCGTCCTACTATCACAAGGACGCCATCGACCAGCAGGACAACAACAACTTCTTCAACACCGGAATCATCTTCCCGATCACGCTGGCGAAGATTCGCGTGAACGGCGCCGAAGGCCGCATCGTCGCGCCGCAGTGGCGCGGACTTTCCGGCTCGATTAGCTTCACGCACTACCGCGCGATCACGACGCCTCCGTTCACCGGCGGCCTGTTCATCGGCAACGATGCGGTCGCGCTGCTGAGTGCCGGAGCGTTCGTCATTGATCACGATCAGAAGCTGGGCATACAGGGAATCCTGAACTGGACAGGACGCCGCGGCTTCTATTCGAACCTCAGCATCCGCCACGACAGCGGACTCGTCGCCAACCCATCGGACCCCGTCGTGGTGGCGGCCGATCCGGATTTCTCCGACCTGCTTCCTTACGTAGACCTTGTCTCGACGCCCGCGCGGACGAACCCGCGCACGGTAACCGACGTCGTATTCGGCTATGCCCACACGCGCGACGGGCGGCCGAAGTGGGACGTCTCAATTCAGTGCACGAATCTCTTCGATGTGACGGCGCTGTACAACTTCCAGTCGATCTTCGTCGGCACGCGGCTGGTGCAGCCGAGAACCGCGGGAGTTAGGCTGCGCTGGTATTTCTGACGTACCCGGCCAGCAGGGTCTGAAGCGCGGGTGTCTGGGGATACGGATGCCCAAGGTACTGGCGGAAGCCCTCGCCGTACTCTATGTCCGCTTCGCGGCCCCGCTCGCGAGACCAGTTCTCCATGCTGATCAGGTAGTCGTCCATCTGGTGCTGCCGCATCAGCCAATCCCGCTGGCTGGCATGGGCGGCTAGCATTGCCGCCTTCGTCTCGAACGTCTCGCCGATATCGACAATGAAATCCGGGTCCACCCGGCGGTGCTGGCGGTCCAGCCCCTCCACCGGGTCCATGAAATAGAGATGCGGAATGCGTTCAATCGGAGGCGACTCCGTGCGGTAGTTCGGCGCCGGCGCGGCGAAAAGCGCGTCGCGAACCAGCGAGCTTGTCGCTTCGTGATCCGCCAGGTAGTCGGACGGGGCGGACGTCAATACTATGTCCGGCTGAAGCTGGCGAATCAGTTCCACAACGCTCGACCGGGACGCGTGATCGTGAAAGATCTCGAGATCTCGGAACTCGGCGCACAGATAGTCCGCGCCGATCAGGGCCGCCGCGGTCATCGCTTCCATCCGGCGGACGGCGGCGATCTCGTCAGGACCCAAACGGTCCGACCCTTTGTCGCCGGGCGTCATGCTGACGATGGTGATCGCGTGCCCCGCGCCCGCCAGCAGCGCCAGCGTGCCGCCTGCCAGGATTTCCGCGTCGTCGGGATGGGCGTGGATACTGGCGATGCGCATCAGGCGACAGGGCCGCGCAGCGGACCCCATTGGGCCGCAAGCATCTTCCCCCGGTCCGCCAATCCGCTGATTTCCGCCGGCGCCATCGGCTGGAACTCTCGCGCCGCCTTCAATCCCATACGAAGCTCTTCCATGGTCCGCATGCCGACGATGGCCACCGAGAGGCCGGGCGTGCTCCACGCGTAGCGCAGCGTATTGTTATAGTCCTGCTGCGACATCAGCCGCGCGCCTTCCTTCACCGGCCCGCCCAACACCTTCATGCCGATCACAGCCACGCCGCGCTTCCGGCATTCCGGCAGAACCTTCTCTTCGAAGTTGTAAATGTGCCGCTCGACGAAATTGATCGTGCACATGAAGATCTCGATCTCGCCGCTTTCCAGCACCGGGATCGCCCGCGCCGGACGCATATGGCAGGTTGCGCCGATGTGTTTCACGACGCCGCGCTTCTTCCACTCGACCAATGCCGACAGCGCGCTGTCGTTGCCCTTCAGCATCTGATCCATCGACGGATAGCGGTCCGTCCGGCCGACGTTGTGAAGCAGGACGGCGTCGAAATGATCCGTTTGCAGCTTTCGCATCGAGTCGCGGATTTGGTAGTCGACGTCGCCGCGCGCGTTCGTTTCCACCTTCGTCACCAGGAACACCTTGTCGCGCTTGCCCTTCAGCGCGCGACCCAGCCGCTCCTCGGATTGGTTGTATGGCGGCGCGGTATCGACATAGTTCAAGCCGTTGTCGATGGCTTCGGCCATGAAGCGGTCGACGAGCGACTGCTCCACGCCGTCCGCGCCGAGATGCTGACCGCCCAGCCCGAGGATGGATGCCTTGAAGTTGATGTTTCCCAACCGGCGGGTGGGCAAACCCGTTTCTGCGGCTGAGGCGAAGGAGGCGGCGGCGGAGGCGAGCGCAAAATCGCGGCGTGTAATCATGCTCGCGATTCTACCGGATCGGCGGGGTGAGCATGAAGCTCTCCCCCGCCGGAGACTCTTTGGTCCCAACTTCGAAGATCAGAGTCCCAAGAATTGAAATGACTTACTTACCTTGAAATCCTATTTCACATTTCCCGGAATAGATGTGACTCTGATTCGGTCCTAAGTCGAGCTTCATCCCCTTGCCTGCCCCGCCGGAGAAATCGATCTCTTTTAAGTCCACCCAGAAGATGTTGAGCGTTGGCGCAGATTCGAAGAAAGACAAGAGTCTCTTATGGTCGGAACGAGTTGCTTCTCGAAGGCGGGTGAATTGGTCATCACCTGATACTGACGGCCATGGTGGATGATTTGTTTGCCCGCGATGTATTCGATAATCGCGCTGTCTCCCGTAGCGTCGGACATCGAGAGATGGAGAGTGGCCAAGCGGTCCCCGCCTGGCACATTTGCGGTCACCACAACGAACGGCTCAGCGCGCAGAACATCTATCGCTTCCGCGACCGTGGCAAAGTTATCGAGAACGTACTGAGCCCAGATGGAAATCGCAACTGCCGGCTTGAAGGAATCCGGCTTCGGATACTTCGACTCAACCAACCATAGGAGGTTCGCAACCAATCCCCTTTCATTCATCCCATCGGTCGTCGAAACGTCGTAGCCGGTCGCAACGACGCTTCCATACTTCGATGTCCACCGAGCCGAATGCGGGCCGGCCTCTCCCGTGCGCGCGATACCGCGCGGCAAGATCCAGAGATTGGTTCCTACATCGACTTTCCAATCCATGGATCGCGCCGTAATTACGTGTCCATCGGCGCCCAGATAGACGACCCGCGTGCAGGCTTGTAAGGATGGAGCAGTCAGCGAACCGTAAAGTAGCACCGTCAGGAGAGCGAACACGTTGGCTGGCTTATTCATGCTGCGCATGAATCTAACCTAACAAGCACTTTGCGGACGACGCTCCGCTCGCGCTTAAGATGAGCTGATCGTAAGGGAATTGGTCAGCGGGGGTGGAATTCGACAAGCCAAGGCTCGTAGTTGCGGCCGATGCGGATTTTCGCGGTGAAGCGAACCCGCTGTCCCGGTTGCTGCTCGGGAATCGCTTGCCCGTGCGGAATCGCCATCGCGGGTAGAAAAACGAGGATAGCTCCGCGAGGTTGAAAAGGACCAGTCGCGTAAGTCGCGGACAACTCCGCCGGAAGGATGGTGTGAGTTTGACGATCGGGGAACCGTTCTTGGAGAGTACCGGCGTCGAAGGCGAAGTCGACAGCCGGTGCGCCGGGTTCGCCAATTCTGATCGCCGCAAAGCCCCGGCGCGGTAACTGGTGGGCGGCCCTATCGCTGTCGCCGGTATCGAATCCGAATTCCCGCATTCGCCGCTCGTTCAACCACACGTCTGTCCAGCGCTGTGAAAACAGGCAATGAAGATAGGTTGTAGGCCGGTTCCGTTCCCCCATCTGGACGGAGCACTGTTCCTCCGTGACCGTGAACTCCGATCGGACGACCGATCGATTGCGCCACGCGCCCATCAAGGCGGCGCCGTTCGCAACCAGCACCAACGCTATTAGGATGCCGACGAGCTTCATGCCGGCCTAACCCTGTTCGCTTCCCGAAGCCGCCGAAAGGCGGCAATCAGTCCCAGGCTTATCAACCCGATGATGGTGAAGAAAAAATAAGCGGGCACTACATCCCACAGCCATTGATACGTCTTCGACAAAAGAAAAATGACGAAAAAAACGCTGCCGAGAATGGTCGTTTCGGTCCAATGGAACCGGATCGCGGCGGCGATGGCTCCGCCGCAGGACGCGAAACTAAGCAGCGTGTAGATACCCTCCGCCGAAGCTTTTCCGATGGGCAGAAGCGTGCCATAGCCCCAAACCGCGAGAGAGATCAAACTGCCGAGTACGGCCGCCGTCGCCACCGCCCGCCAGACCGGCGCGAAATCCGCCGCTTGTCTGGTGGTCAGCCAAGCCATTGCCGCCCCGGGAATCAAAAGCAACTCGGGACGGACAAAAGCGCTCTCCCAGCGAAAACCCGCAACGTAGAGGATGCATAGCGGCACGAAGGTGGCGGCCAGCACCAAGCCGATCAACAGTTGAAGGCGCAGCCGGTAATGGTAGGCGAACAGTAGCGCCATGGCCGCCCACGCGAAGATGGCTCCTGGGGTCGGGCGCAGCGCGAGCAGCTCGGCCAGTTTCGTCAGGTCTACCATGAAGGCGGCGAGCGCGATCAGACAAAGCAACGACGTAAAGTAGAGAGTCCGCTCGCGCCGGGAGGCGAACTCGGCCAGAGCGATCCCCGCCAGCGGAGCCGCCACCAGCAGAACAATCTGCGCGGCCAGCGGCAGACGTCCCCAAAACTGTTCGACAAACAAGTCGAGCGCCAGACAGAACGCAAGTCCACCGAGCGCGGAGGCGATTCTCATGGCGAGCGACAGCTTTTCCGCGCCCGCCGTGGTATCGACGTCGAAGTCGCGCTGGAAACCGGCCATCAAGCTGTCGTGATAGTTCCGGAGACTCTCGCGCTGTTCGTCCGGAAGTTCGATTGCGCCGGCCGCCTCCAAAGCGCTTAGTTCCGCGCGGAACGCGGCGATTCGATCTACTCGCTCCTGCGCGGCTTTGCGGTCCATTCGAGGGGTTCATTGATACAATAGCCGATTCCATGAAATTGCCGAGCCATACGATCACCCAGGGCCGGGACCGAGCGCCTGCGCGCGCCATGTTGAAGGCCATTGGCTTCACCGACGAAGACCTGAAGAAGCCGATTATCGGCATCGCGAATACATGGATTGAGACCATGCCGTGCAACTACAACCTGCGCGACCTGGCGGTGAAGGTAAAAGAAGGCGTTCGCGCCGCCGGAGGGACGCCGATGGAGTTTAATACCATCGCGATTTCCGACGGCATCACCATGGGCACCGAAGGGATGAAGGCGTCGCTGGTGTCCCGCGACTTCATCGCCGATTCGATCGAACTTTGCACGCTGGGGTACATGTTCGACGGCCTGGTGTGTCTGGTGGCCTGCGACAAGACGATTCCGGGCGCGGCCATGGGTCTGCTGCGGTTGAATGTTCCCGGCGTCATTATGTACGGCGGTACGATCATGCCCGGCAACCTGAACGGCAAGGCGCTGTCGATTCAGGACGTGTTTGAGGCGGTGGGCGCGAATGCCGCGGGACGCATCTCCGATGCGGAACTGCTGGCCGTTGAGGATCATGCCTGTCCGGGTGCGGGCGCGTGTGGCGGGCAGTTCACCGCCAACACGATGGCCACGGTGATGGAGGCGATTGGCCTGTCGCCCATGGGCACGGCTTCGGTTCCGCAAGTGGACCCGCGCAAGAACGATGTCGCGGCCTACTGCGGGAGTGTGGTGATGGACGCGGTCCGCAACAACCGCAAGCCACGCGACATTGCGACGCGAAAAGCATTCGAGAACGCGATTGCGTCGGTGGCCGCGTCCGGCGGATCGACCAACGCCGTGCTTCATCTGCTGGCGATGGCGCGCGAGGCGGGCGTCCCACTAACCATCGACGACTTTCAGGAAATCAGCGAGCGTACGCCGCTATTGGCCAGCTTGAAGCCGGCCGGTGAGTATATGGCCGTGGATGTTGACCGCGCGGGCGGAATCCCGGTGATCAACCGGCGGCTGCTGGATGGCGGGTTCGCCGATGGCTCGGCGATGACGGTAACAGGGAAAACCTTCGCCGAGGAGTTGGCGGACGTGAAGGAAACGGCTGGCCAGAAGGTGATCCGTCCACTTAACCAGCCGCTGAAGAAATCGGGCGGACTGGTGATCTTGAGAGGTTCGCTGGCTCCCGAGGGCGCGGTGATCAAGGTGACCGGAATCGAGAAGAAGCAGCATCGCGGCCCGGCGCGTGTGTTCAATACCGAGGAAGAGGCCATGAAGGCCGTCACCGGCGGAAAGATCCAAGCGGGCGATGTCGTGGTGATCCGCTACGAGGGGCCGAAAGGCGGTCCGGGAATGCGGGAGATGCTTGGCGTTACCGGCGCCATCGCCGGCGCCGGGATGGGCGAGGTTGTAGCGCTGTTAACCGATGGCCGGTTCAGCGGCGCCACACGCGGATTTTCTATCGGGCACGTCTCACCGGAAGCAGTGGACGGAGGACCGATCGCTTTCGTCGAAGAGGGCGATTCGATCCTGATCGATCTGGAAATGCGGGTGATGAATCTCGAAGTGGAAGACGCGGTGCTGCATAAGAGGAAAGAAGGTTGGAAGCGGCCGGAACCCAAGTACAAGACGGGGATCTTCTTCAAGTACTTCAATACGGTCCGGTCCGCCTCCGAAGGGGCGACTACTTCCGGCGTCTAGCGGCGTTATTCCGCGGTGACGTGCGCGTCCAGCATCTTGATCAGTTCCGACTTCGGAACCGCGCCGACACGCTGGTCTACAACCTTGCCGTCCTTGAATAGCAGCAGGGCGGGGATGCCGCGCACCTGAAACCGGAACGCGGTCTGATTGTTCTCGTCGACGTTCAGCTTGCCGACTTTCACCTTGCCGGAATACTCATCCGCCAGGGCGTCGATGGTGGGTGTCAGCATGCGGCAGGGCCCGCACCATTCCGCCCAGAAATCAACCAGAACCGGCTGATCGGCCTGTAGAACCTCCGCGTCAAATGCGGAATCGCTAAATGTCAAAGTGTTTTGTGCAGCCATCTGTCTAACTCCAAAAGGTTCGATGTCTCAACTCCGGAAACGATTCAAAGGCGGCCATAGAGCGCAATGTACTCATCGGTTGAGCGGTTCCAGGAATAGTCCCTGCCCATCGCGGTAACCATCATTTCCCGCCAGACTGTGGGTGACTCATATCGCTGTAACGCCGTGCGCAAAGCCCCCAGCAGATTCTGTCCGGTATAGCCCTTGAACTTGAATCCGGTTTCTTCATCGATCGTATCATCCAGGCCTCCGGTGGCCCGCACGACGGGCAGGGTTCCGTATTTCAGGCTGTACAACTGATTCAGGCCGCAGGGCTCATACCGGCTGGGCATCAGAAAGATGTCGGCTCCGGCTTCGATCTGGTGCGCCAGCGCGTTATCGAAGCCGAGGAACGCGCGGACTTTCTGGCGGTGGAAATTTTCCATGTGCCAGAACATGGTCTCGTAGCGGTACTCGCCGGAGCCCAGCAGGATAAACGTCATGTCGAGAGCGCAAAACTCGTGGAAGATCTCGCGGACCAGCTCCCATCCCTTCTGTTCCGCCAGCCGGGACACGACGCCCACCAGAGGCCGGTCGATCACATCGTCAACGGGGAAACCGAACCGCTCCAGCAGCGCGGCCTTGCATTTCCTTTTGCCGGAAAGATCCTTGGCCGAGTAGTTGGCCGCGATGTGCCGGTCGGTTTCCGGGTTCCATTCGGCGTAGTCCACGCCGTTCAGGATGCCTGTAAGCTGATCGCTGCGCGAGCTTAGGATTCCCTGGTAGCCCTCGCCGCTTTCCGCCGTCTGAATTTCGCGCGCATACCCGGGGCTGACGGCGGATAGCTGGTCCGCAAAGACCAACCCGGCCTTGAGGAAACTGGCCGAGCCATGAAATTCCATCCAGTCCGTACGGAAATAGCGGCGGTCCAATCCGATCTCCGGAAGCCGTTCGGGGGCGATGCGGCAGTCGTAAAGATTGTGGAGGGTGAGAAGCGTCTTGACCCCTTCGAAAGTCGGGTCGTTGGGGAAGAACGTCTTTAGGTAAATCGGCGTCAGCGCCGTGTGCCAGTCGTGCAGGTGAAGCACGTCGGGACGAAAAAGATGCCGCGCGATGCCCAGCGTGCCCAGGCTGAGGACCGCGTAGCGCACGGCATCGTCGGGATGCCCGTAGAGCCCGTCGCGATCATAGAGGCCGGGATGATCCAGGAAATAGTACGTGACGCCGCTATGTTCGCGAGACCAGACATCGCACAGATAGAAACCGCCTGAAAGCCAGACGTGCAGCCCTTCGAAAACTTTTCGCGCGCCGGTTAGCGAAACGCTTCGATGCCGGGGAATGACAACCGCGCACTCGATGCCGCGCTGCTGCAACTGCGCGGGCAGGACGCCAAGAACATCGCCCAAGCCGCCTGTCTTCGCGAACGGAGCCGCCTCGGAAGCGGCCATCAGGACGCGCACCGCGCGCCCTAAGCCTCTACCTGTCCGGTGTCGACGTTCCAGGCCATGCGGCGGCCATTGCGGTAGGAAAGGTTCGCGAGATATGCGGCGCCGCACGCGGCGAAGCCTTCAAACGCGTTCTCGGCCAGCGGTTTTCCCGTGCGCAGCGCCTGCACGAAAGTCTCCTGATGGTTGGGGCCGGGTTCGACGAGGAACTCTTCGACCTTCTTCGCCTCGCGGCGCGGCCGGCCGGTGGCCAGATACTGCTTCCGCATCTCTGCGGGCCAGCCAAGCGAACCGTAGGACTGTACGTTCGACGGGGGCGGCTCGGGAATCAGGACCACTTTCGTGGCGCGGGCGGTCTCGCGTTCCAGCAGCAGTGTTCCTTCGGTGCCCATGAATGTCGGCGGATGCGGCTCACGCCCGTTGTTCAGGTTGACGTACATGTCGGCGACGAAGCCTTCCGGATACTCGAAGATGGAGTTCATCACGTCGGGAACCGTGCGGCCGTCTTTCCAGCGGTAGAGCCCGCCGTGGCTGACCACCGAACGCGGAGCCTTCGCGCCTGTCACGCCATGAATCATCGTCAACAGGTGAACGAACAAGTCGGTGGCGACGCCGCCGGAATATTCCCACCAGCAGCGCCACCGGAAGAACACCTTTGGATCGTAGGCCCGCTCCGGCGCGGGACCGATGAAGCGCTTCCAGTCGATCGTCTTCTCCGACGCATCGGGCGGAATCGGGTAGACCCAAGCGCCTTCGGGCGAGTTGCGGTTGTTCGACAGCCGGATCATCGACAGCTGCCCGATCGCGCCGGACGCGATGAGGTCGCGGGCCTTCTTCGCCGCGGCCGAGGAGCCCGCTCCGCTGCCCACTTGCAGAATTTTCTTCGATCCGTCAACGGCGCGGCGCAACTCCATGCCCTGTTCGATCGACCACGCCATGGGCTTTTCAAGATAGACGTGCTTGCCCGCCGCCAGCGCGTCCATCGCCATCTTCAGGTGCCAGTGGTCGGGCACAGCGATGACGACCGCATCCACATCGCTGCGCTTTAGGATCTCCTGGTAGTCGCGGGTGACGGGAAGATCGAACCGGGTCGCCTCGCGGACAGCGACGTGGTGCCCGTCGTAGATGTCGCACGCGGCGGCGATCTCAACGCCCGGAATGACCTTAAAGTCGTTCAGCAACTGCGTGCCGCGGATGCCGACGCCGATGCACCCCAAGCCGATGCGGTCGTTGGCGGCGAAAGCTTTTACCGGCAACGCGGCTGCGGCCATCGCTTCACGGCGGGTAAAACGGAGGGCATCGTTCATGTTTCGTAAGTTACCATGGGCTTTAGAATGCCGAATGCATTGGGCGCGCGATTGCGAAGCGCGCCGCGATCGAATCCGGCCAGCCTGCTGAACCGTTCGGTGCGGGCGCTTTCAAACACCGCCGGAGCATCGGAGTGGAAAGAGGTTCTGCTGGACAGCGCCAGCGATTTCGCCTCACCGTGCCTGCTTCTTCGCGCGGGCATTCGCGAGTTCGTCCTCGAGGGCTCGCGCGGCATCGACCCAGAGGTCCGCATTACGATATTGCGCAACGCGGCGCCGGCAATTCAGCAGGCGATGTCAGATGGCGAAACGGTTGTGGCGGCTTGTGTGGCGGGTGAGTTGTCTCACCCGGTTGCCCATGTGATGGAGGCGGCAGCCAGTGTCGCCGTGGTTCCGATCACCGGCGCGGACGGCGCGATTGCGGCCTTGCTGACGCCGGGCGATGCGGATCTGGATGCGATCGAATTGATCGCCGCGGCCGGTTCCATGGCGTTGAGGCGTGGCGGCGCCGCTCCGGAACTGGTGCCGCTGGTTGCGGCTAAGGAGACTCCCGCGCCGCTTTCGGAGCGACGGATCGAGCTTGCCGCGCGCCGCTATGCCCGTGTGGCGGCGTCGCGAATTCTTCTGCGTCAACCTTCCGCCGTCGCGGCTGGGCGCAGAGCAAAAGATATCTACTCGGCGGTGGCCCCGATGATTGATGCGGCGCGTGAAGAATATCGCGCCCGCTTTCTACCGGGGCGCGCGCAAATTGCCGATTACTTGCATGAGGAGATGGTGAAGACGATTGCCCAGGATGATGAAACGCATCTGGGTCCGGATTACCCGGGTCCTTTGCGGTAGCGCTCTCGCAGCCTTCGCGGTTGCGCAGACGCCTGAGACTTTAGCTCGCACGCTTCGTGGACAGCCGACGGTGGCCGCCCGCGCGTCTTTGGAGAAGTACGCCAAAGCGCATCCGCGCGACCAGAATGGCGCGCTGGCTCTGTTGGCGCTGGCGGTTCACGACATCGAAAGCAATGTCCCCGCCCGTGCTACCGGCGCCTTGAAGCAAGTCCGTCCACGGCTGCCGAAGTTGCGCGACTACGTGGATTACCTCTTGGCGCAGGCGTTGTTCGATAGCGGGCAGTTTGCGGAAGCTGCGGAGGTGGCGTCGAAAATCGCCGACTCGGCGGTACTGACACCCGCTGCGTCTATCGCCACTCGCTCCTGGATCGCAACCGGGAAACCGCTGAGTGCGGTTTCGCATTTACGGGCGAGAACGGGGCAGCTGGCGTCGCCGCAGGCCGACTATCTGCTGGCTCTGGCGCTGGAGGCGGCGGGCGATACGAAAGCCGCCGAATCCGCCTACCGGGGCGTCTATGTCAAGTTTCCAAAGTCAGGAGAAGCGGAGCTGTGCCGCACCGCGATCGACCGGATGAAGGTTGCGCTGGACGCGCAGGAGCGGTTCGAGCGCGGGTCCACTTTGCTGGCCGCCGGCGACCCTGCCGGGGCACGCGTGGAACTGCAGGCTGCGCTGCCGGAGCTCGACGGACAGGATCGGGAGATTGCGAAGGTACGGCTGGGCGCGGCCATGCTGGGTGCTCGCGATACGACGGGCGCGCTGGCGCATCTTAGATCCTTTGCCGCTGCCGATCCGGAACTCGATGCGGAGCGCGTTGCCCACGCGGTGACGGCTGCCCGGCGGATCAAGCAATATGCGCTGGGCGAATCTCTCGCGCTGGGGATGATCCCGAAGGATCGTGCGTCGGCGTGGCGCGTCGAAGCGCTGGTGGCTATGGGAAATCAGGCGCTGCTGGACGGCGACCTGGCGAAGCAGGACACGTTCTACCGGGCGTGCGCCGAATCCACCGCGGAATCCAGCTATGTGCCGTATTGCCGCTGGAAGATTGCGTTCGGCGCGTACCGCGCCAGGAAACCTGAGGCGTTCGAGCAGTTTCTGACGCTCGTCGAGAAGCACCCGGCTTCCACCCAGGCGTCGGCGGCGCTCTATTTCATGGGGCGTCTCTCGGAGACGGCCAAGAATCCCAGCACGGCCAGATCCTTCTACCTGCGGATCGACGAATCGTTCGCCAATCATTACTATGCTGTGCTTGCCCGCCAGCGGCTTGCCGATCCCGTGTTCCGTGCGGTGCCCGCCAGCGCGGCCTTCTCCAATCTTCCGTGGCCCCGGCAGACGCCCGACTTTCAGTTGACCGAAGAAGCCACTGTGCGCGGCGAACGCGCGCGATTGCTGGCCGCTGCCGGCCTGGACGACTATGCGGAGCGGGAGATCCGGTTCCATAGGGCCGCCATGCCCGCAAATCAGGCGGCGCTGGAACTTGCCGGCTTGGCGTCTCGCCGCGGCGACCATGCGAAGGCGATCCGGCATATCAAGGGAAACTATCCGGGTTACCTCAGCCTTCCGCTGGACAAAGCGCCCATGGAATTCTGGAAGCTGGCGTATCCGATTCCCTATCGCGAGGATCTTGAGAGAAACGCCAAAGCCCGCAATCTCGATCCGTTTCTTGTCGCCGGGCTGATCCGGCAGGAGAGCGAGTTTAACCCGCTGGCCGTTTCAAGAGCCAAGGCTCAGGGGCTGATGCAGGTGATGCCCGCGACGGGACGGGAACTCAGCCGCAAGCTGGGCATCCGGCCCTACTCCACGCGCCGTCTGCTGGACCCGGGCGTGTCGCTTCAGATGGGCACCTATCACTTCCGAAGCTGGCTGGACGCGCTTGACGGCAAGGTTGAAGTTACACTCGCCGCCTACAACGCCGGCAAGTCCCGCGCGGACCGTTGGGTTGCCGCCGACAAGTGGCGGGAGACGGCGGAGTTCGTCGAGACCATCCCTTTCACCGAGACTCGCGAGTATGTACAGGCCGTCATCCGCAACGCCGATCTTTACCGGCGCCTTTACGGCAAACAGGCCGCTTCGCTACCCTCGCTGAATGGAGATACCGGCGACCACTAGCAATCGTCAGCGATTCCGCAGCGAACGCACCGCGCACTTTACCGAATCGGTGATCCGCGAAATGACGCGGCTGGCCCTGAAGTCTGGCGCCGTCAATCTCGCCCAGGGATTCCCCGACTTTCCCGCACCGGACGAAGTGAAGCGCGCGGCGTGCGATGCGATTCTCGCCGACGTCAACCAATACTCGATTACGTGGGGCGCGAAGCCCTTCCGCGACGCCATCGCCGAAAAGTACCGCCGGACGTACGGCCTGGAGTTCGACCCGGAAACTGAAGTCACGGTCTGCTGCGGCTCCACTGAGGGAATGATCGCAACGCTGCTGGCCACCACCAACCCAGGCGACGAGATCATCGTCTTTGAACCGTTCTACGAGAACTACCATCCGGACACGATGCTGTGCTCCGCCACGCGGCGTCTGGTTCGCATGCAGCCCCCAGACTGGTCCTTCGATCCGGACGAGCTGCGCGCGGCATTCTCCTCCCGCACGAAGGCCATCATCGTCAACTCGCCGCACAATCCAACCGGCAAAGTCTTCTCCCGCCGGGAACTGGAACTGATCGCCGGCCTGTGCCAGGAATACGACGCGCTCTGTTTCACGGACGAGATCTACGAGCACATCGTCTACGACGGCGTCGCACACATCCCGATGATCACCCTGCCCGGCATGCGCGACCGGACCGTCCTGGTGAACAGCATGTCGAAGACCTACTCCGTTACCGGGTGGCGCGTCGGCTGGGTGCTGGCCGCGCCGGATCTGACGGAATCGATCCGCAAGGTTCATGATTTCCTGACCGTGGGCGCCGCGCATCCGCTTCAGCAGGCCGGCGTGAGAGCTTTGGCGACCTCGCCCGACTACTACCAGCGGTTGGCGTCGGAATACCAGGGGAAACGGGACACATTGCTCGAAATTCTTACAGGCGCGGGGTTGAAGCCTTATAAACCCGCTGCGGCATATTACGTCATGGCCGACTTTTCCGGACTCGGTTTTGACGACGACCGGGAGTTTTGCCGGTACCTGATCGAAGACGTTGGTGTCGCGGCGGTTCCCGGATCGAGTTTCTTTGAACCTCGCCGCAAGGGTGTGGAAGATCTGGGGAAATCTTGTGAGAATTCAGTGAATTCTCAGTTGATTCGATTCTGTTTTTGTAAGAAGTATGAGACGCTGGAAGCAGCACGGAACCGTTTACAACGGTTGGCCGTCTCTTAAAACTATGGTGCCTGGTTTCATCCTCTCTGAAATCACTGCCCAAGAGCCCGGTGCCGGACCGTCGCTGGATGTTGCGACGGCTGCGGGACGGACCCTGCAACTTACCCTGGGCATAACGCGCTCACTCGAACAGGAAAGTTTGGACGTTACCATCTGGGCATCGCCCGATGGCGTGGAGTGGGGAAAGCAGCCGGTGGCTACGTTTCCTCAGAAGTTTTACTGCGGTACGTACACGATTATGGTGGATCTTTCGCGGCATCCGGACGCGCGGTTTGTCCGGGCGCAGTGGAAGATGAACCGCTGGGGGCGGGGAAGCCTGAAGCCGCTATTCGGCTTCTACATTTTCGCGGAAACGCCGAAAGTGCTGGCCGCCACCGCCGCCGCGACAGCCTAGATACGGTTGATCAACGCGGCTGAATAAGCCGCGCCGAACCCGTTGTCGATGTTCACCACGGTGACGTTGGCGGCGCACGAATTCAGCATGCTTAGCAGGGACGCCAGCCCATGAAAGTGGGAGCCGTACCCGACACTTGTCGGCACGCCGATAATCGGGCACGCCACCAAGCCGCCGATCGCCGTGGCCAGCGTCGCTTCCATACCCGCCACCGCCACGATCACGCGCGCCGAACGCAATTGATCCAGAACGGCGAATAGCCGGTGGATGCCGGCGACGCCGACGTCGGCATGGAAGTCCACTTCGTTGCCCATGGTCTCCGCCGTGATTCGAGTTTCCTCGGCCACGGGCAGATCGGCGGTGCCCGCGCAGACGATGGCGATGCGGCCCTTGCCGGTTACCTTGCGGTCCCGCCAGACGCGGACGATGCGGGCCAGCGGAAAATGCTCCGCCTCCGGAATCTCGGCGCGAAGGATCTCCGCCGCTTCCGGCGACACGCGCGTGGCCAGTACGTTCTGGCTGCGGGACATCAGGCTTTTCGCAATCCCCACCACCTGCTCCGGCGTCTTGCCTTGACCGAAGATCACTTCCGGCATGCCCTGCCGAAGCGCGCGGTGATGATCCACCTTCGCGAATCCCAGATCCTCGAAGGGCATGTGGCGCATGCGCTCCACCGCGTGATCAACGGGTACCAGTCCGGTTTTTACCTGCTCCAGCAGGTCTCGCAGCTTGTCTTGATCCATGAGTTCAGAATTGAAGCACGGCGCCTTCGGCAATGCCCAGCTTTGCCGCTTCGCCCCCGGCGAGCTCCAGCACCGCGGCCGACACTTCACGGCCTCCGTAAGCTTTGCAGCTTTCGGCGCGCTCCAGGCACGGGGGAGTGTTGGATGAAATCTCAACCACGCGGCGGCTGCCGTCCAGCCAGACGATGTCCAGCGGAATTTTCACGTTGTGCATCCAGTAGGGGTACCGGCCAGGACGCTCATGCAGAAACAGCATCCCACGGTCCGGCTCCATGCGTTCCCGGTACATCATGCCGCGCGCCATGTCCTCGGGCCGGATCATTACCTCGGCGACAATTCGTTTCCCGCCGGGCAGCGTGACGATCCGCTCGCCCAGACCGGCTTCCGGCTGTTGCGAACAGCCCGCCAGCAGCAAAAAAGCGATCCATCCCAGCGTTTGGAGGCGCATCCTTTAAGATAGTAGTTGATCGTGACCGACACTGCCGCCGCATCTCCGTCCGTCTTTCATAAGTTGAAGATGACGCTGGACATGATCACGTTCCAGCACTCGGTCTTCGCTCTTCCGTTCGCGCTGACGGGCGCGCTGTTGGCGGTAAGGGAAGATGGCTTCGCCACTCCCGGCCTGGCGGCGAAGCTGGGCTGGATTCTGGCGGCGATGCTGGGCGCGCGCTCCGCGGCGATGGCGTTCAACCGGCTGCTGGATCAGGAAATGGACGCGCGCAACCCCAGGACAGCGTCGCGCCATCTGCCGGCGGGAGTTCTGTCCCGCAAGTTCGCCTGGACTTTCACGGTCGCGTCCGCCGCAGTTCTTGTGTTTGCGTCGGCGATGCTGGGGCCGCTGTGCCTGATGCTTTCGCCGGTGGCGCTGGCAGTGGTGCTGGGCTATTCCTACACGAAAAGATTCACCGGTTTCTCGCACCTGATACTGGGCTTCGCCCTGGGGATCGCTCCGTCGGCGGCATGGATCGCGATTCGGGGGTCCTACGATCCGCGAATGCTGTGGCTGACGGCGGCGGTGATGTTGTGGACGGCGGGTTTCGACATCATCTACTCCTGCCAGGATGTCGAGTTCGACCGGCGCTCCGGCCTGCACAGCATTCCCGCGTGGCTCGGCGTGCCTGGCGCGCTTCGCCTGTCGCGGCTGCTGCACGTCGCGATGGTCCTGTGCCTGATCGCATTATTTTCATCTTTTCAATTGGGGTGGCTGGCGGCGCTGGGCGTCGTCGTGATCGCCGTACTTCTGGCGTACGAACAATCGCTGGTTAGCGCCAGCGATCTCAGCCGCGTGAACGCAGCGTTTTTCACGACGAACGGATACGTCAGCGTGCTGTTTTTTGTGTTCTGGGCAGCCGATGTTTTCATGAGGAGTTAGCGTGGTCGAAATTCAATTTCACGATTCCCGGCTGCGGCCGGTTGCGGCCAAGCTGGAAGCCGGCGGGCGTCTGAACTTCGACGACGGCTTGCTTCTCTACCGGACGCCGGACCTGCTGGGCGTCGGATACCTTGCCAACCGCGTGCGGGAGCGCATGCACGGCAGCGTCACCTGGTTCAACGTCAACCGTCACATCAACCCCACGGATGTCTGTACGGCCTCCTGCCGCCTCTGCGCATTCGGAAAGGGCGCGAAGGATTCGACGGCCTACACGATGTCTCACGAGGAGGTGTGGCATCGCGCGGGCGAAGGCTGGACGGAATCGATCACGGAGTTCCACATTGTCGGCGGCCTGCACCCGACGCTGACGCTGGATTGGTACTGCGAGATGCTCCGCGGCCTGAAGCAGCGCTTTCCGGAGATACACCTGAAGGCGTTCACGATGGTGGAAATCGGCTACTTCGCGAAGCGCTCGAAGCTGACGATTCGCGAGGTGCTGGAGAAGTTGAGAGACGCCGGAATGGACTCCATGCCGGGCGGAGGCGCGGAGATTTTCAGCGACCGCGTGCGGCGCATTATCTGCGATCACAAGCTGACGGGCGATGAGTGGATTGAGACCGCCCGCGCCGCGCACACGCTGGGCGTAATGTCGAACTGCACGATGCTGTACGGACACATCGAAACCGAAGAGGACAGGGCGGACCATTTGCTGCGGCTGCGCGGCCTTCAGGACGAAACGCGCGGGTTCCAGACCTTCATCCCGCTGGCGTTTCATCCGCAGAACACCATGCTGTCGCATTTGCCCACGACGTCCGGGTTCGACGACATCCGGAATATCGCGGTGGCGCGGCTGATGCTCGACAACATTCCGCACATCAAGGCCTACTGGATCATGATGACGCCGGAAGTGGCGCAGATTGCGCTGCGGTTCGGCGCCGACGACATCGCCGGCACCGTGGTGGAAGAGAAGATCTATCACGACGCTGGCGCGACTACGACCCAAGGCATGCGGCGCCAGGAACTGCTGCGCCTGATTCGCGAGGCGGGCCGCGAGCCGCAGGAGCGCGACACCCTCTACCGCCCGGTTTCCCGCGTCGAAAACGCGTTCACTGTGTTGGTGTAGGCATGCGCCTGTTTCTTGTGCTTGTGGCGGCTTGCCTGATGGCGTCCGCCCCATCGGCGGCACAGTCGAAGAAGAAGCGGACCGCCGCGCCCGCTCCGAAAGCCGCGCCGCCTCCGGAAGAGGTGGGCGAACTTCGCGAATACCCCATCGCCTCGCTCGATGTCGAGGGAAATTCGCTCTACTCCAGCGCCGCGGTCATCGCAGCGTCCGGCCTGAAGGTGGGCGACGGCGCAAACAAGGAACTGTTCGAGGCCGCGCGCGACCGTCTTCTGGCCACCGGAGCGTTCGACAGCGTAGGCTACCGCTACTTCAATGGCTCCGATGGCCGAAGCTACGATGCGGTGTGGCAGATTGCGGAGGCGACGCCGGTCTATCCGTACCGCTTTGAAGATCTGGGCGCGCCTGCGGCGGAGATCGACGCCTGGATCAAGACGCGGGATCCGCTGTTCGGTCCGTCGATCCCTCCGACGCGGGCCAGGATCGAATCGTGGCGAAAGCTGATCGATCAGTTTCTGGAGTCGAAGAACACCGGCACCGGAACCATAGAGGGCAAGGTGGAGGCCGATGCGCCCGGAAATCTGGCCGTCGTATTCCGCATTGCGGGCAACCAGCCTGCGGTGGCGGACGTACGCTTCACTGGGAATCAGGCCCTTCAGGCCGGGGCACTAAAGCCCGCGATCAATGGCGTCGCGGTGGGCATCCCCTACAACGAAGCGCGCTTCCGCCAGTTGCTGGAGACATCTGTCAGGCCTCTATACGAGCAGCGCGGACGCTTGAACGTCACCTTCCCGAAAGTCGTTGCCGAGCCTTCGCCCAAGGTGAAGGGCGTCAACGTCGAAGTGACGATCGACGAAGGCGAAGTCTTCCTGTTGGGCGACGTGAAGTTGCAAGGACCGCCGACGCTGCCCGAGTCCGACCTGATTCGCGAGGCGGACTTCAAGACCGGCGATATCGCCAACATGGCGGCGGTGCGCGAAGGGGCGGAGCGGATGCGCGAGTACCTCAGCAAGCTGGGGTACATCATGGCGATCGCGACGCCCGACCGGCACATCAATCTGGCGGAGAAGAAGGTGGATCTGGTGATCGGCGTCGATCCGGGGGACCAATATTCGTTTTCGTCGCTTTCGATCGAGGGCCTGGATATCTTGAGTGAGCCCGTGATCCGGAAGATGTGGGCTCTTGAGGTTGGCCAGCCCTACAATTCCGAGTATGCGGAACGGTTCCTGAAGCGCATCGAGGAGGACGGCATCTTCGAGAATCTGGGGAAGACTGCGGTCCGGGAGAAGCCGGACGCGGCCGCGAAAACCGTAGGAGTTACACTTGTCTTCGGTGCGGCGGCGGAGACGAAGTCGATCCTGAAGAATCAGCCGGATCGCTGACATGCTGGCATAAAGCGCCGCCCCGTAACCACCGATAGCTATCACAAGGAGTTTCGTCCCCGGGCTCGAGCCAGCGCATGATCTGGAAACGAAGAAAGCGGCCGTTCCAGCTATTCGAAAGAGTCAGAAGGCCCATCCTGTGGGTCGCGCTGACCGGCACCCTGGTCTCGGCATGGGCGGGATACCGCGTCCGAGAGACCGCGATTGCGAATGCGACCGTGGACTTCCGGCGGGCTTCACAGAATCGCGTGATCGCCATCGATCGAACGGCCCGCCAGGAACTCAAGTGGCTCGCCGGCGTCGCGGCGGCGTCGCAGGCGTTTTCTTTCGTCGAGGACGATGTCCGGTTCCTCCGGCCCGCCTGCACCTTCGCCCGCACAGCCAGTTCACTACGGTGGTTGGGCCGAATCCATGGAACTAAGGCGCCCACGGCGATGGAATTGACACCCTGCGATCCAGAGAAAGATCTGCCTTTGCGGATCTCATTCCCTGCTGACCAGTCGGAGACTCTTCGGCTGGCTTCCGAAGGGAACCAGCCGATGCTTACACCTGCGATTCAAGGAACGGACGGCGTCGCGGCGCGATCGTTGGCGATCGTCCCTCTGTTCCACGACGGCGCACTTACGGGTTATATGGTGACAGCGGTCGACCATGCCGCGCAGTTGGAACTGGCGGTTGGATACCTGATCGGGTACGGAGTCCATGTTGGCGTGGTGGACGAGACGGCGGAAACCCCGGGGCGGCTGCTGGCTTTTCATCAGTCCCGCCGAGGGGCCGCGGCCATTCCGCCGAAGAACCTCGAAACTCTCGACGGCGCCGAGGAGAGTTTGGCTAGAACCATCGAAATCGCGGGCCGGCGTTGGAAGATTTTCTGCCTTCCGGTAGAAGGACTTCTGGTCCCCACACCGCAGACTGGCCTGTCCACTCTCGGGGGCGGGGCGCTGATTACTTCGCTGCTGTGCGTGGTGCTGCAGGGCGCGCGCAGACAGGCCCGGTCTGTGCGGCGTCTGGTGGAGCAGCGAACCCGGGAGTTGGCGGAGGCGCGCGACGAAGCTCTGGACGCGGTACGGGCAAAGGCTCAATTTCTCGCGACGATGAGCCATGAGATCCGTACACCGATGAATGGCGTCATTGGCATGGCGGACCTGCTGGCCGACACTCCCATGGACACCAGCCAGCGGGACTTGCTGGACAACCTTCGGATCAGCGCGCGCGCATTGCTGGATATCGTCAACGACATTCTCGATCTCTCGAAGATCGAGGCCGGGAAGCTGGTCGTTGCCAAGGAAGTGTTCGACCTGTCGGAATCGATCGACCGGGCCGTGCAGCTTTTCGCCGTGCCGGCCAGGCAGAAGGGAATCGAGCTGGCGCATAAGCTGCCCGAGGAAATTTCGACGCTTGTTCGGGGAGACTCCGGCCGGTTGGGGCAGGTGCTTGTAAACCTCATCGGAAATGCCGTGAAGTTTACCGACTCCGGCTCGGTGATGGTGGGCGCCACTCTTACACCGCTGAACGAAGAGTTGGCAATGGCCCGCTTTACTGTTACGGATACCGGCGCGGGTATCGACGCCGCCTCCTGCCAGCGGCTTTTTCAGCCCTTCGTGCAAGCCGATGGAAGCTTCCGCCGCAAGTACGGCGGTACGGGGCTCGGGCTAGCGATCTCCCGTCATTTGGTGCTCCTGATGGGCGGGGAGATCGGTGTCGATAGCGAACCCGGGCAAGGCTCGACATTCTGGTTTACGGTATCTCTGACGCGCGTCGAGGCCAGCCCGCCAAGCGCGGCGAAGATCCCCGCCCTCGCAGGCTCCCGGGTAATTCTCGTCGGCGAGAGCATCGCCATCCGGTCCGTGGCGCGCGGATATCTGGAAGGATGGCAGGCTCGCGTCGAACATTGCAGCGACCTCGCTGAAGCGGCGCAAAAGCTGCTGGCGGAGCAGCCCTCGGAGAGCATCATTGTCGTCGCCGACTTTTCCTCGACGACATCGGCCGATTCCCGCGTCTGGCTGCAAGGGCTGGACCTGTTCGACGTCCGCGTGATCCTGCTCGCCGCCGCCGGTCAAGCCTACGAGATCGACGTACCCCTCCGCTTCCAGCCGCTTTGGGTTCCGCTGCCCATACGGCGAGGGAGGCTGTTGGAGGCGATCCGCCGGATTGTCGCCGTGAACCCGGACGATAGCTTGAAACCCGTCGCGCCCGACAACAGCGAGTTACGCACCGCCCTGCTTCTGGTCGAGGACAACCAGGTGAACCAGCGCGTGGCCGTCGGCTTGATCCGCAAGCTGGGCTACGAGGTGGAAGCGGTTTCCTCAGGAGGCGAGGCGATCGAGGCCATACGGTCCAATTGCTATCAGGCGATCCTGATGGATTGCCAGATGCCGGAAATGGACGGGTTTGAGGCGACGGCCCGGATACGCCAGATGGAAGGCCCGGCAGCCTCGACACCCATCATCGCGTTGACAGCAAATGCGCTTCCGGGCGACCGCGAACGCTGCCTGGACGCCGGCATGGACGACTACATCCCAAAGCCCCTTCAACTCGCCCGTTTGGCGGAGGTATTGGGGCGCTGGACAAAGAACGGCATGCTAACGTGAGAAACAGTGTCGTCTTCGTCCTGGAACGTCCACCTCGACCAGTATGAGGGGCCGTTGGATCTGCTGTTGGACCTGATCCGGAAGCAGCAGATCGACATCCACAACATCCCCATCGCCCAGATCACGCACCAGTACTGCGCCTTCATGGAGGAGGCGGCTTCGCTCGACATCGAACTGTCGGCGGAGTTCGTCTACATGGCGGCGACGCTGATTCATATCAAGTCGAAGTTGCTGCTGCCGCGCGACCCAGAGCTTGAAAAAATCGACCCGGAAGAAGATCCCCGGCGGGAACTTGTAGACCGTCTGCTTGAGCACGAGAGGTTCAGGAACGCCGCCGAAATGTTGCAGCAAAAGCGAATGATCGAGGAAGCGACATGGTCGAATCCCCAGATCCAGAGTTTCCTCGACCAAGCCGAAGATCCCGGTCTCGACGTGACGCTGGTCGATCTGGTGAACACGTTTCAGACCGTGCTCGAACGGCTGAAGAGCCGCCCGGCATACTCGGTTGAGCGCGAAGAAGTCAGCGTGCCCGACATGATCCGCCATCTACGGTCCGTTTTCGCGGCGGCGGGCAAGACCGACCGCGTCTCGGCGGCGAAGCTGTTTGAAGCCCAGCGCTCCAAACGCGCGATGATCTGCCTTTTTCTCGCCATCCTGGAACTTGTGAAGCGCCAGGCGCTTTCGCTGGTGCAAGGCGATTCGTTCGGCGACATCGACCTGCGGCGCGGCGACGGCTTCGATCAGGCGGCGGAAGAGATCCAAGAAACCGAAGAGGAATACCGTTAGGCAAGAAATGGAAGAGATGTTGAACCTGGACGGGGCGGCCCCCGCGACCCAGGGTGAGTCCGATTCCGACCCGGCGCTGAAAGCTGTCGTCGAAGCAGTGGTCTATATCACCGACGAGCCGGTCACGGCTTCGCAACTGGCGCTGGCGCTGGCCCGCCCCCTGGAGGATGTGCAGAAGGCGCTGGCCACCTTAGCCGCCGAGTACGACCTGCCCGGACGCGGCCTCTCGCTGCGCGAAGTCGCGGGAGGCTACAAGATCTCCACCCGGCCCGAATATCACGAGGAGATCCGCGCGTTCGTCAAGAGCATCAAGCCGCCGCTGAAGCTGTCCCTTGCCGCGCTGGAGACGCTGGCCGTCATCGCGTACAAGCAGCCGATCACGGCGCCTGAAATTCTCGAGATTCGCGGAGTGCAGGGCGCGGGCGTCCTGAAGACGCTGCTGGACCGCCGGCTGATCACGACGTCGGGACGCAAGGCCGTCATCGGCAAGCCGATCCTGTATCGCACGACGAAGGATTTCCTGCTGCAGTTCGGTCTGCGGGACATTGCCGAGTTGCCCACGTTGAAGGAGTTCGAAGAGCTTCGCCGCCTCGCGCTGCCGGACGAGGAACCGCTTGGAATGCCCGCCGCCACGGCCGAAGAAGAGCCCTCCGGCCATGCCTGAGGAGCGCCTGCAGAAGATCATCTCGCAAGCGGGTGTGGCCAGCCGCCGCGCCGCCGAGAAGATGATTCGCGACGGCCAAGTGACGGTGAACGGGGAAATCGTTTCCGAGGTTGGCTCAAAGGCCGACATGCTGCGCGACCACATTAAGGTGGACGGCAAGCTGCTGCGTCCGCCGAAGAAACTCGTCTACCTTGCGCTGAACAAGCCAGATTCCGTGGTGACGACGTTGGACGATCCGGAAGGCCGCCGCACGATTCGAGGGCTGCTGCGGGGCGTCCGGGAGCGCGTCTATCCAGTCGGCCGCCTCGACTATCACAGCGAGGGGTTGATCCTGCTGACCAACGACGGTGAGTTTGCGAATGCCTCGACGCAAAAGTCGTCGAAGCTGATAAAGACCTATGTCGTGAAAGTGAACGGCGGGCTAAGCGAGGAACAGGAAAACAAGTTCCGCGAGGGCATCTCGCTGAGCGGCCAGCGCACCGCGCCCGCGGGCCTGAAGATGATCAAGCCGGCGAAGAATCCCTGGTACGAAGTCCAACTCACCGAAGGCCGCCAGAACCAGATCCGCCTGATGTTCAAGCATTTCGGCAGGCTGGTGGAGAAGCTTCGGCGCGTCCGCATTGGCTTCCTGCGCCTTGACGTTCCGCCGGGCGAGTTCCGGCATTTGACGACGGAAGAAGTTGAAAAATTCCGGAGGGTGCTGAAGCTTGACAAGCATTGAGAAGCTTCTTCGGGAGACCAAGATCATTGCCGTCGTCGGGCTGTCGAGCGATGTTACGCGCCCCAGCTACGGCGTGTCGGCGTATATGCAGCGCGCGGGATACCGCATCATCCCGGTGAATCCGGCAGAGACTGAAGTGCTGGGTGAGCGGGCGTACGCAAGCCTGGCCGATGTACCGGAGATTGTGGACATGGTGAATATTTTTCGCAGGCCGAACCACGTGCCCGGCGTCGTCGAAGACGCAATTGCCAAGGGCGCGCGAAGCGTCTGGATGCAGGTAGGCGTGGTCCACGAAGAGGCCGCTGCAAAGGCGCGGGCGGCCGGGTTGGAAGTGGTGATGGACCAATGCCTGATGGTGGAGCACCGGAACGCACGCCGCTAGGCGACGCGTTCGAATTCGATCTGATCGCCGCGATCCAGGTTGTCCGTCGAGTTCCCGGGAAGTTCCAGCGCCGAATGGGCCCGCAGGCACAGGCTGATCCGGCCCCGCCGCAGACCCCTCTGAATTTTTAGCACCTTCTTGTCGCGGCTGAGAAAGACGATGTCGATCGCGAACTTCATCCCGAAAGTGTGCACGCCTTCGCAAGGTACGATCCAAAGTCCCTGGCCCGCGTCCAGCCTGTCGTGCCGCAGCAGCCCTTTGCGGCGCAACGCGCTGGTGTTCGCCACCTCCACCCGTCCGGCAATCAACTCGCCCTTCGTCCGGTTCCAGGCCTTCGCCTCACCCATGCAACGCTTATCGGCTGCCCGCATAGTATCCTGAGTGAAGTAGTCTACCCGCCTTGAAAATCGGATTCGTAAGCCTCGGTTGTCCTAAAAACCTCGTCGACTCGGAAGTGATGATGGGGCAGCTTGTGTCTCGTGGACACGAGTTGACCTCGCAGCCCTCCGAGGCGGACGTGATTGTGGTGAACACGTGCAGCTTCATCGACCCGGCAAAGCAGGAGTCTGTCGACACGATCCTTGAAATGGCGGAGTACAAGAAATCCGGCAAAGCCAAGCGGTTGATTGTGGCGGGCTGCCTTGTCGAACGCTATCGCGGCGAGATCCAGAAGGATCTGCCAGAGGTTGATGCGCTGATCGGAACCAATGAGCTCGATAGCGTCGTCGCGCTGTGCGAGGGTTGGGAAGCGGGCGGCGCCACACCCGCGCCGTATCTCTATCACGATGGCACTCCGCGCGTCCTCTCGACGCCACGGCACTACGCCTACGTGAAGATCGCCGAGGGGTGCGACCATCCGTGCAGCTTCTGCGTGATTCCGCAATACCGTGGGGCGTTCCGCAGCCGCCGTTTCGAGAGTCTCGTCACGGAGGCGACGCGGCTTTTCGCGCAGGGCGTTCGCGAGATCAACCTGATCGGCCAGGACACCACCAGCTATGGCGAGGACCTCGGCCTTCGCGATGGTTTGGCGGCGCTGCTGGCGAGGCTGGCGCAAATTGAAACCGAACAACCGAAGTGGGTGAGATTTCTTTACTGCTATCCGAATCGCGTCACGCAGCAACTGCTGGACACGTTAGCCGGACATGCGGCGCTGGTGAAGTACATCGACATGCCGCTGCAGCATGCTTCGCGAGACGTGTTAAAGCGGATGAAGCGCGGCTCCAGTGGTGACTTCTTTCTTAAGCTGCTGGAACGCGTGCGGGCCACCATTCCGGGAGTAGCCATCCGGACCAGCTTCATCGTTGGCTTTCCCGGCGAGACCAACGACGACTTCGATCAGCTCTGCGATTTCGTCGAAGCCGCGAAGTTAGACCGTCTCGGCGTATTTAAGTACTCCGACGAAGATACTTCGAAGAGCTTCGCGCTCGACGGCAAGGTGGACGGCCGGACCATCGAGAACCGGCGCAAGCGCCTGATGGCGATCCAGCGAAAAATCTCGACGAAGAAGAATCGCCAGCTTGTGGGCCGCGAATTCGACGTCTTGGTCGAAGGTCTGTCGAAGGAAACCGACCTCCTGTGGGAGGCGCGGCTTTCAACGCAGGCGCCCGACATCGACGGCGTGTGTCTGGTGAACGATTTCGTGGGCCTAGCGCCCGCGCCGGGGCAGATGCGAAGGCTGCGCGTCACCGAAGCGCACGACTACGATCTGGTCGGCGAACTGATCGATGAAGGCTCACCGGTCGCCGCCGCACCGGCGCAACTGTTCCCCATTCTTTCGTCCCACCCCGCTTCGCTGCCGCATCGATGAGGAATAAGCTGGCCTTTGCGCTGGCCACGGCCGGCGGCGCCGGGTATTTCCCGAAAGGCCCTGGAACCGCGGGTTCGCTTGTTGGAGTGGCAGCGGTCTATCTTGGCGTGCCTCCTCTTCTCGGCGCGGCGTTGCTGCTTCTTCCCGCGGTGTGGTCCGCTCAAGCCGTCGCGCGGCACCTCTCATCGAAGGATCCGCAAATCGTCGTCATCGACGAAGTCCTCGGCCAGTGGATCACCTTCGTTGGCGCTTCCACCGCGCCGCTGAGTCTTGCCGTCGGCTTCGTACTGTTCCGGCTGTTCGACATTACGAAACCCTGGCCCGCGCGGCGCTTGGAAAAGCTTCCCGGCGGATGGGGAATCGTGCTGGACGACGTGATGGCGGGCGTATACGGCTGCTTCGCGATGCTTCTGCTACGTTGGTTGCATCTGGTTTCCTAATGGCACTCCGAAAGAGAAATACATCCGATGGGCGGCCGGAGATCGAACAGGTTTCGCCCTCTGCCGCGATTCCCGGCGGCGAGTTTCGCATTCGCGGCCGGCACTTGCAGACTACGGACCGCGCGCAGGTCGCGATCGGCGATAGCGTCGCTCCGGTGGTGATCGGTTCGGATTCGCTGATCATCGCGCGCGTACCCGACGGAGCCTCGGTAGGCGAACTAGTCATCCGCAATGGGGGCGCGCCCAGCGAAGCGTGGAACTGCGAGATCGGCATTCAGATCGCCGACGGTCTGCACCCGGTGGCCAGCCCCGCCGTCGATTCGTTCGGCTCGGTTTATTCAACGTTCAGCGGCCAGCGCGGACAGAAGAGCGCCGTCGCCGTCTACAAAGTTGACCTCAACTACAACGTGCGGCCGTTCGTCACGGACATGATGAACGCCACTGGCCTTGCGTTCGGGCCGGACGGAATACTGTACGTTTCCAGCCGCCACGATGGCGTCGTCTACCAGGTTTCGAGCGAAGGCAGCCTTTCCGTCTTCGCCGAAGGCATGGGCGTGGCGACCGGCATGGCTTTCGACAACGACGGCAACCTCTACGTTGGCGACCGCAGCGGAACGATTTTCAAGATCGCTCCGAACCGGCAGATCTACGTCTTCGCGACGATGGAGCCGTCGATTGCCGCCTATCACCTTGCATTCAGCCCCGACGGAAATCTCTTCGTCACCGGCCCCACCACGTCGAGCTTCGATTGCGTTCACCGGATCGATGAGCATGGCGCCGTGACGGTTTTCTATCGTGGCTTGGGAAGGCCGCAAGGGCTTGCATTCGATGCCGAGGGCAATCTGTATGTAGCAGGCTCGACAAGCGGCCGCCGCGGAGTAGTGCGCATCACGCCCGATGCGAAAGCGGATCTCTTCCTGTCGGGTCCGGGCATCGTGGGCCTCGCCTTCACACCCTCAAAGGCGATGATCGTCGCCACCAACAACGCGCTATTCCGCGTGGACGTTGGCGTCCGGGGCCGGGCGCTGGTCTAGACGAGTGCTGGAGCCGCCGTCGCCGCAACCCGGGTGGGTTGCGGAAATTATCGCTGTGGGCAGCGAGATGCTGACGCCCACGCGCCTGGACACGAATTCACTTTTCCTTACCGAGCAGTTGAACTCCGCCGGAGTGGAGGTGGCCGGCAAGCGTGTGGTGGGTGACCACCGTTCGCGTTTGGAAGACGCAATTCGTCACGCGATGGCCGGCGCACCGGTCGTCATCCTGACGGGCGGCCTCGGACCGACAGAGGACGATCTGACCCGCGATGCAGTCTGCACCGCCTTGGGCATCGGACAGTCTCTCAACACGGACGTGATCGCCGCAATCGAAGCCCGGTTTGCACGGCTAGGCCGGACGATGTCCGCCAACAACCGCCGGCAGGCCATGGTCCCGGACGGTGCTGAGATTTTCGAGAATCCGCACGGCACCGCGCCAGGGCTTTGGATTCAGCGGGACGGCAAAGTGATCGTGATGCTGCCGGGACCGCCCGGTGAACTGAAGCCGATGGTGGAGCGTTCGCTAATGCCGCGGTTGCGATTGCTGCTGCCGGCGATGCACTTGGCCACCCGGCGCTTCCGCGTTGCACGCATGCCCGAAAGCGAACTGGACGCGCTGATCGCGCCGGTGTACACGCACTACGCCAATCCTGCGACGACGGTGCTGGCGAAGGTTGGCGACATCGAAGTTCATCTGCGTGCACGGTCTTCGACGCTGGATGAAGCGGAACGCTTGTGCCAGGAGGTGGGCGCGAAGATCGAGGAGTTGCTGGGCACGCGAATCTATTCAAGCAACGGCGACCCGCTTGAGACCGTTGTTGGCCACCTTCTTCAATCGCGCGGCGAGACGCTGGCGGTGGCGGAGAGTTGCACCGGTGGCCTTCTCGGCGGGCGCATAACGGATACGGCGGGCAGTTCCGCGTGGTTTCGCGGCGGCTATATCGTCTATCACGAGGATCTGAAGCGCGATCTTGCTGGCGAGTTTGACGGATCGCCCGTCAGCGAAGCGATGGCTCTGCGGCTTGCACGGGCCGCGCGGGAGCGGGCGCAATCCACGTGGGCAATTTCGATTACCGGATATGCCGGTACCGGCGGCGAAGAGCCCGGTACCATTTGGATCGGAATCGCAGGGCCGGACGGAACTGCTGCCCAGCGCTTCCAATTCTTCGGGGAGCGCGCGCGCGACCGCGCACTGGCCACGCAGACCGCGTTGGATCTGCTCCGATTCAAGTTGCTCTAGTTCTGCGGCGGAGGCGCGTCGGTCTTGTTTACCGTGAACTCGCCCAGCCAGTCGATGATCGACTGGTACCACAACAGCGAATTTTGAGGTTTCAGAATCCAGTGCCCCTCGTCCGGGAATAGCAGCAGCTTCGACGGCACCTTCTGCATCTGAAGCCCGGTGAATAATTGCAGCCCCTGTCCCACCGGTACGCGATAGTCGAGCTCGCCGTGAATAACCAGCGTCGGCGTCTTGAAGTTTTTCACGAAGTACGATGGCGACCATCGCTCATACGCATCGGGATTCTCCCACGGCATTCCGCGAAACTCCCACGCCGGAAACCAAAGCTCTTCCGTCTCGCCCGCCATGCTGCGCAGATCGAAGACTCCAGCGTGCGAGATCAGGGCGCGGAAACGGCCGGAGTGGCCTAGAATCCAATTCACCATGTAGCCGCCGTAGCTTCCGCCCGCCGCAGCAAACCGTTCCGAATCCGCCCAGGGTTGCTTTGCTACGTGGTCGAACACGGCGGTAAGGTCGGCGTACACCTTGCCGCCCCAGTCCTGGTTGATGTCGTCGGTGAACTGCTGGCCGTACCCCGTCGAGCCTCGCGGGTTCGGCATCACCACTACGAATCCCGCGGCGGCGAAGATCTGCGGATTCCAGCGGTAGCTCCACGATTCGCCCCACGCGCCTTGCGGGCCGCCGTGAATCAAAAACAAAACCGGATACTTTTGTTTTGGGTCAAAGTTGGGCGGATTGACGACAAAACTCTGCACCTTTGCGCCTTCGGCGCCGTCCACCGTCAGATCCTCAAACGGCTGCAAGTCATAGGCGTCGAGAATTGCGCGGTTGGCGCCGGTAAGCGGTGTGGCGGAGCCGCCGGAGCTGTTCACGCGGTAGAACTCAGTTGGCTTCGATCCGGAATGCTCCGAATAGATCATCGACTTCCCGTCTGGCGAGAACTGCACATCGTCAACGTGGCTCTGCGCCGCGATGATCTGGCGGACGCCGCCACCGGTTGTGGCGATCATTTGCAGCGTTGTCCGGCCGCGATCCTCTACGGTGAAGAAGATACGGTTAGAATCCGGTGACCACGTGAAAGACTGGACGCTGCGGTCAAGGAATTCCGTCAGGGTCGTCGCGATTCCGGTCGTGCGGTCCATAATTATTAGCCGCCACTTGTCGCTTTCGTATCCCGCCTTGGTCTGCGCGCGGTAAGCCAGTAACAACCCGTCCGGTGAGTAAGCGGGCGAAGCATCCGCCGCCGGATTCACCGTGATCTTACGCATCTCGCCGCCGGACATGGGCACAACGAACAGATCCCAGTTGGTGGACATCGCCTGGTCGTCGTCGGCGTTCATCGCGAAGCAAACTTCCGCACCGTTGGGCGCAATGGCGTAATCGTCCGGGCCGCCCAAAGAGAATGGCGGAACGTCGCGCGCTGAGCCGGGCATAAGATCGCGGGGAGTGCCGCCCTCAGCCGGGAGGATCATTAAGTGCCGCCGCCGCGGCGATTGCCACTCGGTCCAGTGCCGGTACAGCAGCGATGTGTAGACCCTCGCCTTCACCTTGCTGTCTTTCCCGGCGTCGAGCTTTTTCTGATTGCAGTCCTCAGTTGTGCACTCGGGATAAACTTCGCTGACGAAGAGAAGATGCTTTCCGTCGGGGCTCCATGTGACGCCGGATGCCTCCGTTGACAGCGTCGTCATTTGGCGGACGTCTCCGCCGTCGGCCTTCATCATCCAGACTTGCGACGAACCGGACCGGTTGGAGATGAAGGCGATCTGGGTTGAGTCCGGAGACCAACGCGGCCTTTCGTTGGTGGTTCCCTCGCGCGAAAGTTTCACAGTAGTTCCGCCATCGACGGACACCGAATAGATCTGCCGGGGCTGTGTATTGTTCGCGACATCCACCGTGCGTGCTGTGTAGGCCACACGCTTGCCGTCCGGCGAGAGGTGCGGTTCGCCCAGCCGGGTAAGCGTCATCAGCGCGCCGGCGTCGAATGGCGCTTTCTGCGCCACACACACTCGGGCGAGCATGGCGAATAGAAGTGCGGCCCGGTACATGATCCGATTGTAGCCGCGCCGAAAATTCGATACCCTGAGTCGGATGGGCGCTCCCACCGCACCTCCGCTACGGCACGAGTCCGCCTCCCTGGGCCCGGTACGCGGCGCCGACCGCCTTCTTAGTCTCGATGCCGTCAGGGGCTTCGCGCTTCTCGGCATCCTGCTGATGAACATTCTTACCTTCGGGCTTCCGGAGCAGGCTTACTCGAACCCTCTTCGGGGCGGCGGAACGGACCCGCTGAACATCGGCACGCTGGTGGCGGTGTACATCGTTGGCGAAGGCAAAATGAGGGCCATCTTCTCGATGATGTTCGGCGCGGGGTGCCTTCTGCTGCTCGATCGCGGGATTCGGCGCGGCGGCGGCATCGAAGTGGCCGACACCTATTTCAGGCGGACCTTCTGGTTGATGCTGTTCGGGATGGTCCACGCCTACTTCATCTGGTGGGGCGACATCCTTTATCCCTACGCGCTGATGGGCCTCGTCCTGTTCCTCTTTAGAAAAGTAAGTGTGCGTCCGCTGATTGTAACTTCAGCGATGATGCTGACGCTACTTACCGCGGCGATGGTGGCGGACCTTTTCGATAAGCGCGAGACGATCCGGAAGTACCGTGCGGTTCAAGCACTGGATCTGGAATCCACTACGCTGACCAAGGACCAGAAGGAGCGGTTGGAGAAGGGTGAGAAGGAGATGAAGAACCTGTATCCTTCCACCGCCGAGATCCAGGAACACGTCGACAACTATCGCGGAAACTACGCCAAGAATCTGGAAGAACGGGGCAAAGCGGTTTGGAGATTTCACTCCCTTCCGATTTACTTCCCATTTCTATGGGACATGCTTTCTATGATGCTTCTGGGGATGGCGCTGCTCCGCTCGGGCGTGTTGACGGGGGAGCGCAGCTATTCCTTCTACGGCAAAATGGCGATCATCGGGCTCCTGCTGGGAGTGGCGATCAATGGAACCACGATGTACCTGCAGGTGCGGCATAAGTTCGATCCC
>JBGTFZ010000105.1:0-17992 GCA_041746955.1 Bryobacteraceae bacterium | reverse complement strand
GAAGAAGCGGGAAGCCAAGCTCCGCAAAGAGCTTGAGACGCCGTTCCGCCGCTGGCTGAACGAAGACGTTTCCTACGTCATCACGGATGAAGAGCGTTCCGTATTCAAGAAGCTCTCGACCGACGAGGAGCGCGAGCAGTTTATCGAAGGCTTCTGGCTGCGGCGCGACCCCACTCCGGACAGCATGGAGAACGAGTACAAGGAAGAGCACTACCGCCGCATCGCCTACTCCAACGAGCGTTATGCGTCGGGCATTCCCGGCTGGAAGACCGACCGCGGCCGGATCTACATCACGTTTGGTCCTCCCGACGAAATCGAATCGCATCCTTCGGGCGGCACCTATGAGCGGCCTATCGAAGAAGGCGGCGGAACCACTTCCACCTTCCCGTTCGAGAAGTGGCGCTACCGCTATCTGGATGGCATCGGCTTGGGCAACGACATCATGATCGAGTTTGTCGATCCCACGATGACGGGCGAGTACCGCATGACGATGGACCCGTCGGAGAAGGATGCGCTGTTGTACGTTCCCGGCGCGGGCCTGACGATGTACGAGCAGATGGGCATGTCGAGCAAGGTGGACCGGTTCAGCCGTACCGACGGAACGCGCCTAGGCACGGGCAACACTCCGCTGCCCGCGCGGATGAACCAGTTTGAGCGCCTGCAGCAGTTCGCGGCGCTGCAGAAGCCGCCACCCGTAAAGTTCAAGGATCTCGAAGCGCAGGTAAATAGCAGGATTTCGTTCAACGTTCTGCCCATCACGGTTCGCGCGGACTTTATTCGCGTCACCAACTCGTCGGTGATGACCTACATCACCATCCAGTTGGAGAAGGGCGACCTGCAGTTCAAGCAGGAAGAGGGCGTGGCGAAGGCGATGGTGAACATCTACGCGCGCATCACCTCCATGTCGCGCCGCGTGGTGAACGTGTTTGAGCATCCTGTGGTGATTGAGGCTCCAGCCGAATTGCTGGAGCGGGCGTCGAAGGGCCGCGCGCTGTATCAGAACGCCGTGCCGCTGGCCCCCGGCAACTACCGCCTGAACGTCGTCGCCAAGGATGTCGTGGGCGGCAACATGAACAACTACGAGCTGGCGATCAACGTGCCCCGGTTTGACGATGAAAAGCTGGGCGTGTCCAGCATTATCGTGGCCGACCAGATTGAGCGCGTTCCGACGAAGAATATCGGCAGCGGCATGTTTGTCATCGGCACATCGAAGGTCAGGCCACGAGTTGGCGAGACTTTCAGCCGCGACGAAAAGCTGGGCCTGTACCTGTCGCTGTACAACTTCGAGCCCGACGACAAAACTCAAAAGCCCGATGGGCTGATCGAGTATGAAGTGGTTCGTGACGGCGGCGACAACGAAAAGATTCTTGAGTTCTCCGAAGAAGTGGCGGCCATGCCGAACGTCTCGGCCAGCCAGGTGACGATTG
Organism: Bryobacteraceae bacterium; assembly: GCA_041746955.1. Taxonomy (GTDB): domain Bacteria; phylum Acidobacteriota; class Terriglobia; order Bryobacterales; family Bryobacteraceae; genus JAPKYZ01. The sequence goes on along the minus strand of JBGTFZ010000105.1, from coordinate 16,565 downwards.
AGAAGTTGCTGCCGCTGAAGACTCTGGAGCCGGGCAAGTACATCCTGAAGATGAAGATCACGGACCGGAAGCGGAATCAGACGCTGACACCCAGTGCGTCTTTCACCGTAACCTAAGGGCGGTCGGCCGGAAAGAGGCGTAGAATGGGGAGCGGAAATTGATTCGCCGCCACCAAAAACAGCGCCGGATACTGGGCGCGGTCGCGCTTGGATTGGTGGTGTGCGCCGGAGTGCCGCCCACAGCCCGCGCCGCCGAACTTCGCTCCCGACTTTCAGGAACCCTCGTCGGATTCGTTACTGGACCCAACGGCGCGGCACAAATGGGCGCCAGCGTTTATCTGCTGAATAAGTACGGCAGCATGCTGCAGCAGGCGTTAACGAATGAACGCGGGGCGTTCGGGTTCGACTCGCTTCATCCTGACAGCTACACCGTGCGCGTCTACCAGACCAGTTTCGCGCCTGTGTCGAAAACCGGTGTCCAGGTATCGCCCGGAGCCCGCAGTTTCCTCGCGATCCACCTTGCAGGTCTCGTAAGCTCAATTGAATTGGTGCGGCCCACTGCCGGCGCCGCCTCCCTGATGGTCGACGACTGGAAATGGGCACTGCGCTCGTCAATGGCGACCAAGCCCGTTCTGCGCTTCCTCCCGGATCTCGATCGCGATCAGACTTCCAAACAAGCCAAGCGCCAGCGCGAGTTCCTGACGGAGACGCGCGGCATGCTGGCGTTGACCGCGGGCGACGTCAGTTCATCGCGGGCGAGCAGCATTGCCGACATGGGAACGGCGTTTGCGCTCTCGACCGCCGTCTTCGGCGCGAACAAGGTGATGTTCAGCGGCAATGTCGGCTATTCGCCGGCCAATGGAGTTCCGGCCGCCGGATTCCGCACCTCCTATAGACGCCAGACCGACGCCGACGCCTCGCTGAACCCGGAGCTTCACCTGACGGTTCAGCAAGTGTTCCTGCCGATGGCCGGTGCGCAGCGGTTCAATCAGAATCAGTCCGCCGCAGTCAGCGCGATGTCGGTGGGTGTTTCGGACGAGGTTCGAATTGCCGACTTCCTGTGGGCCCGCGTGGGAGCTTCGCTGGACTCGGTGACGTATGGATCGCGGATCAGCTACCTAAGCCCCTATGCGCTAACCACTCTTGCGTTGGGGGATCTCGGCCTTGTCGAGTTTGGATTCAGCTCCGGTGTGCCGCCGGCCGGGCTCTACCAGTCTTCGCGGTCGCAACTGCCGCGCGAAGCGGGCGTCGATCTACACCAGAACGTCAACTCGCTGGCGCTGATGCCGAGAATTACCCGTCGCGACGGCACGGCTCGCGTGCAGCGTTCTGAAAACTACGAAGTAAGCTACCGCCGCAACTTCGGCAGCCGCAGCGTCAGCGCCGGATACTTTCGCGAGAGCCTGACCAACGCGGCCCTGACGATCTCCTCCCCCGATGGAGCTCTTACATCGCCGGAGGTGGTCCCCGATTTCAATTCGCTCAGCGGAGTTTTCAATATTGGCGACATGTCGCGCACCGGCGTCACCGTCGCCGCGTCGCAGAGCTTTGGAGAAGCGCTGACGCTGGCGATGATCGTTAGCCGGGGCGGCGTGCTCCGCACCGATCAGAACACGCTGGTTACGGAAGATCCTTCAGAGATCCGGGGCGCCATCCGCCGGGGTACGCAGAACGCGGTGTCGGCGCGGATTTCCGGGCGGGCGCCGAAGGTAGGAACGCTTTACGCGGCGTCGTATCAGTGGACCGATTTCCGTGCGCTGACGCCGGGACACCTGTTTCTGACCAATTTGAGTTCGCCCGATCCGGGCTTCAACATTTCCGTACGCCAGAGCCTTCCGGCCCCGCCATTTCTTTCCGGACGCATGGAGATTTCGGCCGAGATGAGGAATCTGCTGGCCCAGGGTTATCTGCCGCTGCAAATGCAGAGTGGCAGGCGGGTAATGCTGATCCACACTCCCCGGGCGGTACGGGGCGGCGTGGCGTTTATCTTTTAGCCCCCGCTCGTCCAGCCCCGCCGCTCTGACCCGCTCTATTGGTCGCCGGTGGCAGCCGGACTTCCGTTTTTCGATCCAGGCGGACGGCCACGTTTGCGCGCATCGGCCAGCCAGCGTGGCGGACGGCCCCTTCGTTTCCCGCGACCCTCTGCCAGCCGTTCCAACGTTAAAATAGCCTCTTCGATTTGAGCTCGTTCCCGCCGAAGGTCCTCGAGTATTTTCTCTACATCCATTGTGTTTTTCGGATCCTGCCGTCAAACGCCCTTTTTCCGGATGACATCCAGTGCCCGATCCGTTCTGAAACCGGAACGCCATGGAGCCCGGTCTGGGCTGAGACTCAGTTTATCGCCAATTTCCAGCCAAATTCAACAATTTTGTTCTGAAATCAGAACACTGAATTTACAACGCCGTACTAGACCCTCCAGGATCAACCGCGCCGAGGGGTCCGGCGGCGGCTCCAGTACATATAGAAGGGAATGCCGGCGGCGCTTAAGGACAGGCCCATCAAAGACTCTCGGGGCGAATCCCGAAGGGTAAAGAAAATCAACAGGATAGCGACCAGAACGAACACTGCGGGCACCACGGGATACCCCAGCGTGCGGTACGGGCGAGGCATGTCAGGCCTCTTCCTGCGGAGGACGATTACCGAGGCCGCCGCCATGCCATAAAGAATCCAACTGGAGAAAATGACGTACGTAAACAACTGCTCGTACCGCCCGCTGAGCACCAGAATCGCGGACCAGATACTCAGCCAGAGAATGGAATTTCCGGGCGTCCGGCGGACTTCGTCCACGCGGCCAATCGCTTGAAAGAAAAGGCCGTCCCGCGCCATCGCATACGGAATTCTCGACCCTGTGAGGATGGACCCGTTCAGCGCCGCGAAGATGGAAATCATCGCCGCCACGCTTACCGCATTCGCCCCGCCGGACCCCGCGATTTTCCGCATCATTTCCGCCGCGACGCGGTCGGTTCCCGCTACCTCACTGGCGGAAAGCACATAGAAATAGGCGAGATTCGATAGCAAGTAGACCCCGGCGACCACCAAAGTGCCCAGAATCAAGGCCCGGGGAAGATTGCGTTGCGGGTTCTGAATTTCGCTTGAAACCATGCTGACGTTGTTCCAGCCGTCGTAAGCCCACAGGATCGCCACCAAGGCCGCGAAGAACCCGCTGACACCCCCCACCGCCGGAATGGAACTTGTAAGGTTGGCCGCTCGGCCCGTCCCCGAAAACAGTCCCAGCGCGACAATTCCGCCAATCAGCACCACCTTGAGAATCGTCACGCCGATCTGCAGATTGCCCCCGGCGCGGACGCCGAAATAGTTCACGAACGCCAGCACCAGAATCACGGCCATGGCGGCCAGTTGGCCCAACTGGATTTCGAGCGGCGCCCCGTCCCTGCCCAGCGGAAGCGGGATCACAAACGCCACCCGGTCCAGCGCCGGAATAAGCTGTGCCAGATAGTAGAAGAATGCTGTGGCCAACGTGGCGATCGATCCGCTTTTCGCCACCCAAAACTGTGTCCAGCCGAAGATAAATCCAAAGAAGGGTCCGTAGGCTTCGCGCAGGAAGACGTACTCGCCACCCGCTTCGGGCATGGCGGCGGCCAGTTCGGCGTAGGTCAGCGCCCCGGCCAGCGACAGCAGGCCGCCAAAGATCCAGACGAAGAACACCATTTCCGTCGTGCCGACCTTCAGGATGGCGGTCTTGGGGACCAGGAAGATGCCGGAGCCGATGATGGTGCCGATAACGATAGAGATCGCGCCCGCAAGGCCCAGCACGCGGCGAAGCTCAGCCATTGGAAGCCTCGTGGGGCGCCGGCGGCGCGATGGCGAACAGGATGCCCACAAGGAAGGTGACGGAGGTTCCGATCAGGACATGCCACGTCCAGGCGATGGGCGTTGCGAAGCGGACGTAGATCATGACGGCCAGCCCAGCCGACATCGCGGCCATGGCGCCCAGCTCGCCGGGCCGGCGGCGCAGCAGCCCCAACAGGAACACACCCAGCAGAGAGCCGTAGACAATCGACGCGATACCCAGTGCCGCCTCCAGCACCGACTGTACACCGGTGGATGCCCATCCGATCAGGAACAGCACCACGCCCCACGCCAGCGTCGCGTAGCGGGAAAGGCGCAAATACTCTGCCTCCGTGCGCTGAGTGCGCGATAGCGGCTTGACGAAATCGAGGATGGTCGTTGAGGCGAGTGAGTTCAGCGCGGCGCTGAGATTCGACATCGCGGCGGCCAGCACGGCGGCGATCACCAGTCCGGCAATGCCGGTGGGCAGGCGGTTCCAGATGAACTCCGGGTAGATGCGGTCCAGCGGGCCATTGGGGGCGGGTCCGAAATCCTGGTAGTAGACCCACAGCGCCACGCCGATGACCAGAAACAGGCTGAACTGGAAGAAGATGATGAACCAGCTGGAGAACAGCGCGGCCCGGCTGTCCCGCAGGCTGCGCGCGGCCAGCAGGCGCTGCACCATCAGTTGTTCCGTTCCGTGGCTGGCGGTGGTAAGGAAGCAGCCGCCGATCACGCCCGCCCAGAAGTTGTAGGGCTGCGTCCAGGAGAATTCCGGGACAAGGATCTGAAATTTTCCAGCGGCATTGCCGAGTTCCGCGACATGCGCCCAGCCGCCGGGAATCTCTCGCAGGATAACGAAGAAGCTGACGATGGCCCCGGAGATGTAGAGGAACATCTGGACGACGTCTGTCCAGATGACGGCGGTCATGCCGCCCTCGAAGGTATAGAACAGCGTCAGTGCGACGATCAGCGCGATTGAGGCCAATTCTCCGGTGCCCAGAATGATCGAGATCACGATCGAAATGGCGAAGACGCGGACACCCTCCGCCAACGCGCGTAAGACCAGAAAGCAACCGGCCGTCAGCTTGCGTATGCGGGGTCCGAACCGCCGCTCCATCAGCTCATAAGCGGTGAAGAGTTCGCCACGGAAGTAGTGCGGCAGGAAAAGGGCGCTGATCACCACGCGCGCCAGCAGGTATCCGAACACCACCTGGAGGAATCCGAGATTGCCCTGGAACGCAAGGGCGGGGGTGCCAATGACAGTGAGTGTGGAAGTTTCGGCCGATACGATAGAGAAGCCGATGGCCCACCACGGCGCGTTCCGGCCCCCGAGAAAATAATCCTTGAGGTCTTTTTGCCCTTTCCGGAAGCGGGCGCCGAACCAGGTAATCCCGACAAGGTAGGCCAGTATGACGGCCAGATCGACCCAGCGCATGGAAAGGCGAAGTGTAGCACGCGGGTGCGAAACGGCTTATTTTGGAAACACACGCCGCCGGGCCGGAGTCTAATAAAATATCACTCGGTTGCGGCGGGCCGCCTTTTCGGAGTATTCTTCGTTTTTGCCGCAGTGGCGGAAGGGCGCGACCAGCGGCGCAACATCATCAGGAGGCACGACGTGCTGAATCGAGTAACGGGTAGGTTTGTCGCTTTCGTCGCGGTAAGCGTGTTGTCGCTTTCCTCTGCCGCGCAGGAGGCGAAGTGGAAGGACCAGGCCGAGTATGACCTCGTCCAGGGACAGATCCAGAAAGAGACGAATCCACAGAAGAAGATCCAACTGCTTCAGCAGTGGGAAGAGAAGTACCCGGAATCCGATTTCAAGAACAATCGGTCCCAGGCCATGCTCCAAACCTATCAGCTGGCCGGCGATCCCCAGGGCATGAAGAAGGTGGCGACGAAGATGACCGTCGACGATCCCAACGGCGTGTTCGGCCTTGTCGGATATCAGACGTTAAACCTTCTTGCCGTCAGCATGAACGACAAGTCGGAAGCCGCCCTCTCCGACGCGGACAAAGCCGCGAATGGACTGATGGCGATCGTCGATCAGGTGAAGAAGCCGGAACAAGTGGCCGACGAAGCCTGGACCAAGGAAACGCAGACCAACAAGGCTCTGGCGCTTCGCACCAAAGGATGGGCCGCGTGGCAACGCAAAGATTACGCCGCCGCACAGGAAGCGTTTCGCGAAAACCTGAAGATTAATCCGAAGAACGGCGAGATCTCGTCGTGGCTGGGCACGGTGATTCTCCTTCAGCGCAATCCGGACAAGCAATCCGCTGGACTTTATCACTTTGCACGAGCAGCTTCGCTTGAAGGCGAAGGTGCCCTCCCCGCCGCCGCCCGGCAGCAAGCGAAGAATTACGTCGTCAAGACCTACACCAACTATCACGGCAGCGAAGACGGTCTTGACGAGATCATGACCCGCGCGAAGACCGAAGCCTTTCCCCCGGAGCCATTCGTCATCGAATCCAAGGCCGCTCTTCAGGCGAAGGATCGCAATAAGCTAATGACGGAGAATCCCGAGTTGTTCAAGTGGCTGAGCCTGAAAGACAGGTTGAAAGCCGAAGGTGACACTTTCGGCGAAGCCTTAAAGGGTTCAGATGCCGGTGGCACCATTAAGGGCAAACTAGTCTCCGCAACACCCGAAACGAATCCCAAGGAACTGCAGCTCTCCATCGAAGATGGAATTACGCCCGACGCCATTGTCAGACTGACGACGCCCTTGAAGGGTAAGGCGGAACCGGGAATCGACCTGGAATTCGTCGGAAGTGTGAAGGAATATACCACCGACCCATTCTCACTGACGTTCGACGCCGACCCGGATCAGATGAAGGGATGGCCCACGCCTCCGGCAGCCAAACCCGCGGCTAGGAGACCGGCGAAGAAGAAGTAGTCTGGTTGCTGATCGCCGGGGGTGGCGTGCTGGCCGCGAGAATCGCGCTAAGCACCAACCGTTCCCAGTAGCCCACAGGCCGCCCGTCGTTCGTCGCGACGGGCGAGCGTCCCGCAAAAAACTTGAAGAACTGCGCGGTGCGCTGCGGCAGGCCGGATGCCTCCGCAATCTGTGGCGGCGCCACCGCCGAAGCCACTGCGATAAGCGCCACCACTGCGGCTTTCTTTGGGCTGATTCTCATCCTGCCTAGTTGACGACGCAAGTCCGGGGATCGTTAGCGGGCGTATGTAAAGGTTTGTTGAGAGGGCCCGCAGGTTGGGGCGGGGTTACATCTTATAGCGGCCAAAATCTTCGTCGTTCAGCTGTTCCAGCCAGCGGCGAAGCTCGTCACTTTGAAGGCGGTCGCCCGATCCGGCGCTCATCTTGGAATTTTTTAGTACGGACTCATCCACAAAAATCGGGCAGTCCGTACGGAGCGCAAGCGCCAGCGCGTCGGAAGGCCGCGAATCCACGCTGATCATCTGCCCGTCGCGTTCCAGCCAGATCAGCGCGTAGAAGGTCTCGTCCTTCAGTTCGTTGACAACCACTTTGCGGACTGTCGCGTCAAATCCCGCCAGAAGGGACTTCATCAGGTCGTGTGTCATCGGACGCGCGGTTGGAACCTTCTCGATCTCCAGCGCAATCGCGTTCGCTTCGTAAGGTCCCACCCAGATCGGCAGGATCGTCTCTCCGCTCATGTCGCGAAGGATCACGATGGGCATTTGCGTCACCGGGTCCATCATCAGCGTGCGGATTTTCATCTCAACTTCCATGGATGGCTGCTTTCAAACCTCACAGTAGCATGAGGTCAATTTGCGGATACTGCTTCGCCGGCAAGAGAGTTCGCACCGGCGCGGAGCACGCGAACGTCAAGATAGCTTCCCGTCAGTTCTTCCCTGCCCGGGGCGCTGAAGTTCAGCGTCTTGTGCTGGGCCGTGCGTCCGATCCACTGGCCGGTGGCCTTGTTAAATCCCTCCACCAGCACTTCCTCCACCCGGCCGATGTAGCCCGCGTTGCGGCGGATTTGAATAGCCCGCTGATGCTCCTGCAATAGCGCCAAGCGGCGGCCCTTCTCTTCCTCGCTGAGATGGTCGTCGTAGGACAGCGCCGGAGTATTCGGCCGGCGCGAGTATTTGAAAGCGAAGATCGCGTCGAAATGCACTTCGTCCAACAGGTCCAGCGTCTGGCGGAAGTCTTCCTCCGTCTCGCCCGCAAAGCCGACGATGACGTCGGTGGTGATCGCGATCTCCCGTCGCGTGGCCAGCATCCAGTCGATCCGGCGCATGTACTCGTCGCGCGAGTAGAGGCGCTGCATGCGGTCCAGCATGCGGTCCGACCCGGACTGCACGGGCAGATGCACGTGATTGCACAGCACCGGATTCTCGTCGATCGCATCGACGATCTCCTTGACGAAATCGCGCGGGTGGGACGTCGTGAAACGCACACGCCGCAGGCCGCGAACTTCGCCCACCTTGCGCAGCAGAGTGGCGAAATCCAGCGCATCCGCCGACGGGTCGCGATAGCTGTTGACGTTCTGCCCCAGCAGTTGAATCTCGGTATAGCCCGCGTCGGCCAGACGCCGGGCCTCTTCGAGGACGCTGTGCGCGGTGCGGCTGCGCTCCGGCCCGCGGGTCATGGGAACGACGCAATACGCGCACGCCTTGTCGCAGCCTTCAATGATCGTCAGGTACGCGCGATGCGGATTGTCGCGGCGGGTGTAAGGCGTATCGAACGCCTCCTCGGTGTCGAGCGAAAGCCCGGTGACGCGGCGGTTGCCGTTCTCCAGTTGGACAAGAAGTTCCGGCAGCCGCGTGTAGCTGGCCGACCCGGCAACTAACGACACGTGCGGAGCACGCTCAAAAATCCGCTCGCCCTCCTGCTGGGCGACGCACCCGATTACAGCGAAAGTTTTGTCCTTCGAATCTCTCTTGAACTGATCCAGGCGATGGAAAACTTTCTGTTCCGCCTTATCGCGGATCGAACACGTGTTGTACAGCACCAACTCGGCTTCATCCGGCGTCGCCACTTGCTGGTACCCGCGCGCCGACAGCGTCCCGACAACTTTCTCGGAATCGTGCGCGTTCATCTGGCAGCCAAACGTCTCGATATAGAACTTCTTCATCGCGGCACTTTCATTCTAACGGCCCGGCCTGGACGGGGCGATTTCACATATACTCATTGCCCATGAGACGGCGAGAGTTTCTTGGCTCCGCAGCGGCCGCGGCGTGGCAATCCACCGATGTGCGGCACATCCTGCCATCCGTATCGCATGACCGCGTTCTGTTGAAGGTGTCCTACCGCGGGGCGCTGTCCCGCGCGCCACGGCTCCGCACCGCGGGACGTGATACCCCCGGCGTCCAGACCGATTCCCGAGGCGAGTTCTGGCGGTTTGATGTCGGCGGACTGAAGCCCGCCACCGAGTACCGGATCGATCTGCCGGGTTGCGAAACGTTTCCGCTGCGTACGTTTCCAGAGCCCGGCGCGCGGCCCGAACGCCTGCGCCTGCTGATCTATACCTGCGCCGGAGGGGACGAGCGCGTGCTGGACCGGCGGGGCAGGACGCAGTTCCTTTCCATCGCGACGCGCGGCAAACTGCTGGACCGCGCGATGACGTTCCAGCCCGACGCGGTGATCGCCAATGGAGACCACATCTACTGGGATCTACGGCAGACCGGCGCGCCCCCCTTCTATGCGGCGGACGTCGTGGCGGCCACCGGAAGCTTCGTGCGCGATCTGCCGGTATTGGGCACGGCAAATGAAGACGTACTGAAGCGCGTCGCGGCGCAGCAGATTACCAGTCTTTACGGAACGCGCTTCCGCAGCACTCCGGTGTTCTTTCTGGCCGACGACCACGACCATTTCGAGAACGACGACGCCGACGACAAGATGGTGACGTTCCCGCCGGATCATCTGATGGTGCAACTGGTTCGGGCCACGCGACGCCTCTACTACCCGGAATTCCTTCCCGACGCCAACCGTCCCGCTGGGCTGCCCGGGGCATCCGCCGCCGATGCGCCCACCGGATGCGCCGAGAGCTTTGGGACGCTGCGCTATGGGCGGCTGCTGGAGGCGATGCTGTACGATTGCCGCCGTTTCCTCACGCTGGCCGGACCGAACGCAGTGGTGGTGCCCCACGAGGCCGAGAACTGGCTTACGTCACGCTTCGCTGACCCGGCGCTGGCGCACATGATCCAGATTCCGTCTTCGCCGCCGGCGTGGAGCTCCGGCAAATGGGGAGACTGGTATCCCGACAAGCTGGGGCCCGATGGCAAGCTGACGACAGCGATTCCAAAACCCTACTGGCAGCAGGGATGGATGGCTCAACACGACCGCCTGATGCGCGCGGCGTCGGCCTACCGGGCGCGGCGTCCGGCGATCATCAGTGGAGACCTGCACGCGCTTGCCTACGGGCGGATAATGCGCGCGGGCGATCTGGACCTCAGCAAAAATCCGGTGGACGTGATTCTCGCCGGGCCTATCAGCACAGGCACCGGCTGGCCGTCGAACGCGCGCGGAACGCGCCCGCTGCCCGGATCGCACGTGACTCTGGACGAGAAGCTGCCGTGTCTCGAAGAGAACGGCTTCACGATTCTAGACGTATCGGAAGCCAAGATGACGGCGCGGCTTTTCCGGTGGCTGCCCGCGGCAGGCGAAGCGGCTATCGCAAAATTGGAGCCGTTCGCGACGTACGATCTACCGCGGCCGGCGTAGCGTCAACGGATCTTTGGCGCGCCGAAAGTGCTGGCCAGGCGGTTCAGCTCCGCCCGGAGCGCATTCCACTCCGATTCGGCATCACCGCCCATCTGCCAAGTTCGCATCGCCTTATTGATGTCGTTCCCCGATGCGATGGCTGCGCGAACATGCGTGCGGGTCTTATCGATGCTGTGGTCCTTGTTCCAGGAATCGCCGACCTTATCCAGTTGGTTCTCCAGGCGTCCCGCTTGCGCGTTCAACTGATCCTCGCGGCCTTGTCCGGCACGCACGTTGTCGCGGCCCAGTGCCCGGTCCAGCGTCTTCTTGAACTGATTCGTTCGACGCTCGCAATCGTTGATAATCCGCGTGGTCTCCTGAACGTTGCTTCCGCCGCCGGCGTTCCGGCGAACCTGCGCGTCAACGGCCGGCGTCAACAGAACCGCCAAGGCTCCAAGAATTACAAGTCCTCTCATCCCGTCCTTCCTCCTTCTTCAAGCTAATGCGCCGCCTAAACGGCCGGCGCCAAAATTGCCAATCCAAACCGGATGGTCCAGTGTGGCGTGCCGAAAACGCTTCTCGCGTTGAACTCCGGGTTGACGAACAACCGTATGGGTTGGCCGCCCAAGCGGGTGACCCTGGCAACTTGTACGCCAACCGGCAGTTTAACCAACTGCGGAGCGGTCCAATCGATAGCCCATTGAGCATCGCCGGAGGCAATCGACCAGCCGTGTCCCACGACGTACGCGATCACAGGTTGGACACTCGAGAATCGCACCGTGCGGCCAAACAGGTTCTGGTTGAACAAGCCCAGATTCCACTCACCCTTGCGCGCCACACACCCCGCCGCCGGTCCGGCAAGCGCGGTGTGGCCCCCGGCGCCACGGTTCGGCAGAAACTGCACTAGCGGCCCGACTCCCCACCGTCCCCACTTTCGGTTGAAGACGATCAGGTCGAACACCGAAACGTTGTCCAGCCCGCGGCCTGAGGGACCGGATATGGAGTAGTTGACCGTGGTTCGAAGCAGGTGAGACACCTTCCATGCCCGAAACGGAATCACCGGCTGGAAAACGAAAGTGTGGCCGCTTCCTGGGAGTCCATAGGAACTGGCGTGTACTCGTCTCTTAGATTGAAAGCCATCAGGGGGCTGTCGGACCGGCAGCTTGTGGCGCGAGATCGCCGCCTCCCGCGGGCGGCGTGGTCTGGGCGCTGGCAGCAAGGAACGCGACGCAGATTAGTGGAAGAGCGTATCTAGACCGAACCCTTAACTAGACTACTCGGCTCACAGAGCCGAGTAGGCATGTGCCCGGAGCAGCGCCTGCTGTACTTCCGCAAGGTCCCGCTCCGCATTGCGGGCCCGGCTCGCGTAGTCTACTTCTGCTTTGGCTGTAGTTCCTGCAGCAGTGCCGGAGGCGGATAATCGAATACCCCGGCCAGTTCCAACGCCGTGTAGCCCTTCTGATTCTTGTGATTCAGATCAGCCCCAAGCGACTTTAGCGTGGGCACGATCGACGTTCTATGCCTAAGCGCGATCAACTCCAGAACGGTGGTGCCTTGCCGGGCGTCGGCCCGATTAATGTCTGCGCCCGCCTTCACCAAGGCATTCACTACGGCTGGCTCATTGAAGCACGCCGCCACTTCCATCGGCGTTGAAGGCACCTGGCCCACCAGATTCGACGTTTGCTCGACAGCGGCGCCCGCGTCTGCCAGCGCCTTGATGGTCGCAACGTCGCCCGCATAAGCTGCAAGCATGACGGGCGTCATGGCGAAGCGGATGCCCTCACGGGGTTTGGCGCTTGCGCCAGCCGCCAGCAACCGCTGCACGCTGGATGAGCTTCCTGGGTACATCGAAGCGGTCATCAACGCGTCTGTCCCACTTTTCGCTGTGGCGGACGCGGTGGCGCCGGCCTTCAGCAACAGTTCCACCTTGGCGGGATCGTGCGCCGCCACCATCAGAACGGAAGTTCCGCCGGACGTCGCGGCGTTCGGGTCCAGGCCGGCCTTAAGAGCCTTGGCGAGTTCCGGTGCAGAGCCAAAGAAGGCGGTCCGCAGCCACGACGGCTCGTCGCGAATCGCGATGGCGGCAACAGGAACGGGCGCGGCGGGGGAAGCCGCCGGCGGAAGGGCTTTCGCCAATGCCAGGGCCGCGTAGTTCGTTCCGGCAATCGAAATATACTGGTCCGCTCCATGCGGAAACCCGGATTCGAAATACGGCGGACTGAGCTGCGCCATATTCTTGTGGTACCGGGACTTGACGTGCCAGGAACCATCGGGCAGTTGCGTACTTAGTAAGTAGTCCAGACCTTTCTTCCAGGATGCGGCCGCGGCCGCGGAAGGATCGTTCTCGGCAAGCGCCCAGAGAGCTTCGCCGGTCGAATAGGCATCGCTAGCCAGACCTGGGAGCTGGCCCCAGCCACCATCGGCGTTCTGCCGCTGCGCAAGCGCCGCCGCCGCGCGGCTGCGGTCCGCCTTCGGAGCAGAAGTCCACACGAGTCCCAACACCTGATAGGAAGCATCCTCAGTGGAAGACGGTGCGTTTGCGGCCAGCCACTTCGCCGCGTTCCGGATTACCCGGCTCTTCTCGGTTTCCCGTCCCGCCGGATAGTAGGAGTTAACGGCTTTTGCCGTTACTGCCGTCGCTGTCGTAAGGCTGTAGCTCATCGGCGGGCGGCCGTCGAAGGTGGGCCAGTGCCCGTCGGCGCGCTGAAGTTTTGCAAGTCTCCAGGCCGTGATGTCGGTCGCGGTCGTTGCGGGCACATTCTGGGCGGCAAGGCCATTCAGGTGCATCGCATCGGTGAACGCGGGATCGATAGCCAGCGTCCACTGCACGATCATATCGAGGTCCGACAGATATCCCAGCGACGTGTTCAACTGCGCCGCCATCGCCGCGCCGTCCAGCGCAACGCCGTGCTTCCGGAAGACCTCATACGACATCTGGGGGATCGATTGGTGATGACAGGAGACGCACTTCGTCTTCCACTCCGATCCCGACTTTTGAATCAACGCCATGCTTTTCTGGGCCGCGGTGCGGATTGTGTCCGCATCGGCCGCTGCCAGAGCGCACCCCGCCAAGAGAATCGATACCAACTTCATAAAATTCTTCTACGCTACCTTTCCAATTACTCCGTGAGGATCAATCACAAACTTCTTGGCTGCGCCTTTGTCGAAATCGGCATAGCCCTTCGCCGCCTCGTCGAGCGAAATCACTTCGACGTTGCAGGCCTTCGCGGGTTTGGTTTTCCCGTGCAAAATCGCCGTCATCAGTTGGCGGTGATACCGCATCACCGGACACTGGCCCGTGCAGAACGTATGGGATTTCGCCCAGCCGAGGCCGATCCGGATACCCAGCATTCCAACCTTCGCGGCTTCGTCCACTCCACCCGGGTCGCCCGTTACATAGAGACCGGGAATCCCGATGCCGCCGCCAGCGCGCGTGACTTCCATCAGCGCGTTCAACACCGTGGCGGGCCGCTCCACACCCGAGTCCGCTCCATGTCCGCGCGCTTCAAAGCCAACGCAATCGACGGCGCAGTCCACTTCGGGCACGCCGACGATCGCCGCCAGTTGATCGGCCAGCGATACTCTCTGGCGAAGGTCTATCGTTTCGCAACCGAAACTCTTGGCCTGGGCCAACCGCTCCGGAATCAGATCGCCGACGATCACCACCGCGGCGCCCAACAGATGGCAGGCTTCCGCGCACGCCAGGCCCACTGGACCCGCGCCCGCAACGTATACGATCATGCCGGGCCCGACGCCGGCGGTAACCGCGCCGTGATAACCCGTGGGGAAGATGTCGGACAACAGCGTCAAGTCTGCGATCTTCGCCATGGCCTGATCCCGGTCGGGAAACTTCAACAGATTGAAGTCGGCATACGGGACCATGATGTATTCGGCTTGGCCGCCTACCCAGCCGCCCATATCGACGTAGCCATAGGCCGCGCCGGGCCGCGCCGGATTGACGTTTAGACAGATTCCCGTGCGGCCTTCCTTGCAGTTGCGGCACCGCCCGCAGGCGATGTTGAAAGGAACGGAAACGATATCGCCCTTGCGGATGAACTCGACGTCGCGCCCGGCTTCCAGCACTTCGCCCGTAATCTCGTGGCCCAGAACAAGGCCCGCGGGGGCTGTCGTGCGGCCGCGAACCATGTGCTGGTCGCTGCCGCAAATGTTGGTCGAAACGATCTTAAGAATGACGCCGTGCTCGCATTTGCGATCACCCAGGGCAAGCTTGGGGAAGTCGATCGACTGCACCTCCACCTTGCCGGGGGCCATGTAGACAACACCACGATTGGAACTCATGAGAGGGTCTCCTAATTAGTGAATTTCGCCAGCAAAGCATATCGCACTAATTTTTGACCCTCAATTCTCAATAGCGGGGCGACGCCGGCGGCCAGGCCTAAGAATTCATCCGGAGCAGCCAGCGAACCGCGTTGTGCTGCATTTTCATGTACTCCGGATTCCACAGGACAGTCAGCAGGTGGCCCGGCGACAGGTAGCAAACGCGGCCTTTTCCGTAGTCGTACGCCCAGCCGCCCGGCGCGGTCGGACCCATCTTGTGGTAATCGAGACCCTCCTCGTTGACGGTCTCAAGGAAGATATCCTTGCGGTCCTTGTCGTACTCCATATAGTGCTGCTCGTCGGTGACGACGAAATCCTTCACGCCTTTGGTGATCGGGTGGTTGGGATTCGTCACCTTCACCTTGAAGGTGCGGATCGGTGGATGCCCCGCATATGCCGCGCCCAGCGTGTGGCGGAAATCGGGATCGGTTAACCCGACATGCGTCGTGTTGTGAAGAAACAGTGCGGAGCCCCCATTCTCCACAAAACTGCGGACCGCCTTGCCCTGGTCCGGCTTGATCCAGAAGAACGACTTCGGCGTAATCTGCGGCATCGGTGGCTCAGAAATCAGCTTCGGCTTGCCAGTGTTTACCCAGGCGGCGTTGGTGGTCTCGTCCGGATAGCCCTCCGGCCAGACCATCCCATCGCGAAGCACGATCAGCAGCTTGTATCCGGTAAGCGTCTCCGTATTCAGGACCTTGGTTTCGTCGGTGAAATCAATCGTGACGCCCAGATCCTTTGTGATTGTCCGTCCGAGACCGCTGCGGATGTAATCCGAGTTGTGATAGCGGTCACCAATGAGCGCGAATGCCGTGGCCTTCGTGGCGGCGCGGCTGAGCGGAGCGGCCAGGCCGACTCCGGCAAGCGCCGAAAGAGCGGAGCGTCGAGTGGTATTCATCGTCTGGCATTGTATCCCCATCGCGCGGCATTTACCGATTCAATTTCGCCGGTTTGATCGTCCACGCCTCCAGCCGCCCCAAGTCGTACAGTTCCGGAGCGCAAAAGCCCTCCGGGTGAATCACCCAGTTGAAGTTGCGGCAGGCGTCTGTGGCGACATGCCGCTCGAACTCCAGCTTGCCGCGATGCACGCGGCCATCGTTGTGGGCAAACGTCGCGGCGAAGTCTCCAATTGAAAGCGTCTGGCTGCCGATCCACACCTCCACCGGAAGTTGGCGCATCTCGCGAATGTGCCTGCGCGCCTGAGCGGCTGCCGCTTCAAGTTGCGCGGGCTGAATTGCGCCGGCGGTGTAGGTGGACTCGCGTCGAGCGGCGGGCGCGGCGGTTTCGCCCGGTACACCCAACGCGGCGGCCAGCAGTTCCGCAGCCGACCACGATTCGTTCCAATCGATTTTCTCGCGGAGCAGTGACGCTGCACGTTTGGGATCGATGACGGCGGGCGTTGCGGGCGCGTACTTCGGCAGAAGCTGCGCTACGCTGGCGAACTCGACACCGGGAGTTTTCTTCAGCTCATCAATGTAGCGGTTGAAGATGGCGTGCGCGCGATCGCTCGCGGCCTTCGACTTCAACCGCGCAGTCTTCCATTCCGCGCGCGGAGGATTTGCGCCGTGCGTGAAGTTCACCCCATCCCAGAATTCCGTGCAGACGAATTCGTTGGGGTGATACCAGAAGTGCAGTACGCCGCCGCCCGCCTTCTGAATGTCCGCCGCGCGTGCGCGGGCGTTCGCAATCGTGGCCGCAAGCTTCGACTCATCTTCGATGTCGGCCCGTATCGCGTAGGGCCCAAGATTGAACACCCAGAAGAGTCCTCCATACCAGAACGGCTGGTTGTTCAACCCGACGTGCCGCCCTTCATCGACGTA
>JBGTFZ010000104.1:0-64433 GCA_041746955.1 Bryobacteraceae bacterium | reverse complement strand
CGGTTCCTGATAGCGGGCCTCGCCGGATTGGAGAAGGATGCACCGCGCCCGGGCCGGACGCCGAGTATTCCCGCCGCCACCATCGAGCGCGTGATTCGCCTCACGACGCAGCACAAACCGGCGAACGCCACGCACTGGTCGACGCGGTCGCTGGCGGCGGAAGTGGGCATCAGCGAGGCCAGCGTGCGCCGCATCTGGCGCGCGCATGGCTTGAAGCCGCATCTGGTGGAGACCTTCAAGGTCAGCAACGATCCGAACTTCTCCGGGAAGTTCGATGCGATCGTCGGCCTGTATCTCAATCCGCCGGAGCACGCTCTGGTACTGTGCTGCGACGAGAAGAGCCAGATCCAGGCGCTCGACCGGACTCAGCCCGGCTTGCCCTTGAAGCGCGGACGGGGCGAGACGATGACCCACGACTACAAGCGCAACGGCACGGCGACTCTGTTCGCGGCATTGAATACCCTGGATGGGAAAGTGATCAGCCTGTGCCAGGAGCGGCACCGGCATCAGGAATGGCTGAAGTTCCTGCGCTTGCTCGACGAGGCCACGCCGGAAGACAAACAACTGCACCTGATCGCCGACAGCTACGCCACGCACAAACATCCGAAGGTCCAGCGCTGGCTCCAACGCCATCCCCGGTTTCACGCCCACCGGCTCTTCCTGGTTGAACAGGGTCGAGCGCTTCTTTCGCGATCTCACGCAAAATCGGCTGAAACGCGGTGTTTTTCGGGATGTCGAAGAGTTGATTGCCGCGATCGATCAGTTATGTCGACCGGCACAACGAAACCCCAAAGCCTTTCATCTGGAGCGCCAAAGCATCGGACATCCTGGAGAACGTCAAGCGGGCTCGCAAGGCCCTCGATACTGCTCAATCCGTGTGACGCACTACACTAGACTGGCGAGCGCCACAAGCAACGCTGTGAAAGCAATGTAGTTGGCGAACCGCGCTTCCTTTACGGCTTTGTCAGAGCTGCGCCGCCGTTCTTCGGCAAGCACTTGTTCCCGGAAATACGGGTCTCCGATCCGGCCATGAATTCAACCAGTTCCTTATCGGAGAGTTTGGACAGGTCGGCGTCCATTATCAGCGACTGATCCTTTCCTTTGAAACACTTCACTAGGCGTTCTGTTTCAGCGCCCGCCGCAGGGTCTTCACATCGACATTCAGCAGCGCCGCAGCCCCCGCCCGTGTTTCTTGTTCCGATGCGATCAGTTCCCGCGCATGTTCGACTTGGTGTGTGGTCAGCTTGGCAGGACGGCCCATATGGACGCCGCGCCGACGAGCTGCACGGATACCGGCTTTTGTGCGTTCGCTGATGAGTTCCCGTTCGTATTCGGCCAGTGCCGCGAATAGGCCAAAGATCAGGCGACCTTCAGGCCGCGTCCTGTCCATCATCGAGCCTTGCCCGGTCAGAACCTTCAGGCCGATGTCACGCGCCCGCAAATCCTCAATGAAATTGACCAGATCGAACAGGGAACGGCCCAAACGATCTAGTTTCCAAACGACCAGCACATCACCCGCGTTTGCCGATCGCAGCGCCCGACCGAGGCCGGGGCGTTTGATGCTGGCCCCGGAAACCTTGTCCACGAACACGAACTCGCAGACCACCTCTTTCAGGGCGTCCTTTTGCAGATCGAGGTTTTGTTCCTGCGTGGAGACACGGGCATAGCCGATCATCATGGCGCTTTAGCCTCTTCGAGCTTTTGCAGACCGGACCCGGCAGCGATCTTCAAGGGCAGCAGATGCCTTTCAAGGTCACAAAGGCCGGATACCAGCTTTGGGAACGCACCTTAAACCTCAATGCGGGTGATAAGAGAACCGTGACAGTAGAGATGACGAAGTAGTTGTGTCAAGTATATAGTTGCCCTAAAAAACGCTCACTGCCCCGCAGCGCGGCTCGCCTCTATGTACGACTTCGTGTAGCCCTCCCACTCCCACGGCGTCACCGAATTCCCAAAGATCCGCTCCAGCAGTGGCCGGAACGCCAGTTCACCGTTGTCGCTGTTCGTCAGGATAATCATGCAGGCTTGACGCCGCTCAAAACAGATCATGTAGTTCTGCGCGCCATCGCCGTGTCCTTCCTTGAAGAATGCCGGGCCGAAAGGGGTCCGAGTTAGAAGTCCCCAACCCATGCCGTAGGCCAGCTCGACGGCTGCCGCTTCCTGGCTTTCGGGTTCGTTCTCCTTGAGCGGAAACTGATGCAGCGTACGAATCTTCACGGCGGGTTTCAGCATGGCGCCGCGGCTCGCCTTCTTGATCAGCTTTCCTAGAAATAGCGCCGACGCAAAACGCGACAGGTCTTCCGCGCTGGACGTCATGGATCCGGCCCCACGTGCGGGAAACCGCTTCGTTTGGGCGCGGAACTTCTCATCGGCATCGTACCGGTCCGCAACATTCGCGGCGAACTCCTGCCGGTAGATCAGGCCCGTCCGGCTCATCCCCAGGGGATCGAAGATCGCATCCTGCATCAGTTCGTTCAGGGGCCGGGCCTTCTTCTGCTCCACCAGGAACTGAACCAGATTGATGCCCTCGCCGGAGTAGTGGTATCGGGAACCCGGCGGGAAGTGAAGGCGCATCTTCTTGTCGGGTTCCAGGAATGCGAAGTTTCGCAGCCCCGACGTGTGGGACAGCAGCATTCTCGGCGTCACCTTCCCCCAGGCTGGATCGCGAACCAGTTCCGTTCCCGACTCTCGATAAGCATCGTAGGCGTCCAGCGGCTTCGGCAGTTGCGCGGCCACTGGCCGGTCCAGGGAGAATTCACCACTCTCCACCAGTCGCATGACATACGTGGCGAAAACGCCTTTCGTGATGGAGGCCGCCCAAAGCGTGGTTTCGGTGGTCATGGGCAACATGGGTTCGCGACGGCGCAGGCCGAACGCGTAGCTCCACACCAGACGCGCGCGGTCGACCACGGCGATTTGTGCGCCCGTCACCCGGGCCTCGGTCAGTACTTTGGTGGCGAATGCTTCGGCTTCAGCCACCGGAATCGTTGAACCGTCCAGACGCCGCAGCGTCCGGGTTTCAGCGTAGATCGCGGCGCAACCGAAGAGCGCCGTCATCGCGGCGAAAGAGAAGATTCGCATCCGCATATTTCGAGGTTCTCATGCGCGCCAATTCTTTGGTAAGCTCCCCATGAAGCCTGGATGAAATGCCGACGGTAAGATTCACCCAGAACATACAGCGCCACGTTGCGTGCCCGACCCTTCAAGTGGCCGGCGAAACCATTCGTGGCGCGCTGGAATCCTACTTCCAACTGCATGAGCGCGCCCGCGGCTACGTCCTTGACGATCAGGGCAATCTGCGCACGCACATGGCGGCGTTCGTCGACGGTCGGCAGTTGGACGACCGTGGGAACCTAGACCAGCCCATCGATTCCGGCGCGGTTCTGGATGTTGTGCAGGCGTTGTCGGGAGGGTAGATTATTTCGATGCGCTCCCGCTGCCACGTCGCCACCCGCAAGGGTCTCTTTTCACTCTCGCGCTCCACTAGTGGCTGGTCAATCGACCGCGCCGCATTTGAGGGCGACAACTGCACGATCGTCATGCACGACCCGCGCACCGGCCATCTGTTCGCTTCGCTGAATCACGGGCATTTCGGCGTAAAGATGCACCGGTCTGAAGATGGTGGCGCGACGTGGACGGAGATCGCTACGCCGGTCTACCCGCCCAAGCCGGAGGGCTATGTCCCGCGCGTGCCGCCCATGCAGGGACCGCCTCCGGAATGGTCGCTGAAGCTGGTGTGGGCGCTGGCTCCGGGCGGACCCGGCGAGCCGGGCGTGCTGTGGTGCGGAACGCTTCCCGGCGGGCTGTTCCGCTCCGGCGACAACGGAGACAGTTGGGAACTGAACCGGCCGCTTTGGGACGATCCGCTTCGAGAGGAGTGGATGGGTGGCGGCGCCGACGAACCGGGCATCCATTCCATCTGCGTTGACCCGCGCGATTCCAAACACGTCACCGTCGGCGTGTCGTGTGGCGGCGTCTGGATTACGCGCGACGGCGGCGCGTCGTGGCAGGTAAGCGGCCACGGCATGCGGGCGGACTTCATGCCGCCGGAACGGCAGTTCGATCCTCACATTCAGGACCCGCACATGGTGGTGCACTGTCGGGCGAACCCCGACGTGCTTTGGGTGCAGCACCACAATGGAATCTTTAAGAGCGTCGATGCGGGCGCGTCGTGGACGGAAATCACCGGCGTTCAGCCGTCCACCTTCGGATTCGCGGTCGCCGTGCATCCACGCGACACGGACACGGCATGGTTTGTCCCCGCGATCAAGGACGAGAAACGAATCCCAAGTGGCGGGCGGGTGGTGGTGAACCGGACGCGCGACGGCGGACGCAGCTTCGAGACGCTGACGACGGGATTGCCCCAACAGCACGCCTACGATCTGGTGTACCGCCACGCAATGGACATTGACACCAGCGGCGAGCGGTTGATGTTCGGCTCAACTACCGGGTCGCTTTGGGCCACCGACGACGGAGGCGATTCGTGGACGACGCTTTCCACCAGCCTCCCACCGATCTACGCCATTTGTTTCGAGAAACCGGCCTGATGCGCGCGGAGGCTTAGCGTCTTGAGGACGCGTTCGCTGGATTCCGCGATCTCCTCGACTGCCTGATCAAACGCGGCCTGATTGGCTTGCGACGGCTTGTTGAATCCGGTGATCTTCCGGACAAATTGCAGGGCAGCCGCGCGGATCTCTTCCGGAGTCGCCGGCTGCGACGGATTTCGAAGAACTTTGATGCTTCGGCACACAGCGTCTTCAGCTTCTCATGCCCGTTGGCATTCAGGCGAAATGGCGCACGGCGGCGATATACTCAGACTCACCATGAACCGTCGCAGCCTCTTGCAGCTTGCCGGCTGGGCCGCCGCGTCCCCGCTGGCCGCCGAAATCCCGGACAACATCGACGGCCCAATCAACGTGCACGAGTTTGAGGAAGTCGCGAAGCGGAAGCTGCACAAGATGGCTTACGACTTCATTGCCGGAGGCGTGGAAGATGAGAAGACTCTCCGCGCCAACCGCGAAGCTTATGCCAATGCATTTCTTGTGCCGCGCATAATGCGCGACGTGTCGAACGTGAATACGGCGGCAACTATTCTTGGCTTCAACCTGGATTCGCCCATCATCATCGCGCCTACTGGCGGCAAGAATCTGGTTATCCCCAATGCGGAAGAAACGGTGGCGCGGGCGGCGCTGAAAACCAACACCATCGTCACCAGCGGCGGCGGGCCGGAGAATCTGATAGCCAATGGAGAACCGGTTTCCTGGTGGACCAACACCATCGGGCATCCGGGCAAAACGCAGGCCCAGACCTACGCCCGGCGCGTCGTCGATCGTGGCGCGAAGGCGATCACCATCACCGCCGACAATCCGTATCAATCGAATCGCGACCGAAACAACCGGAACCGTTTCGACTACGGCTACATGGGCAACGGTATTCCGAAAGAGGGTGAGCCGGCGCGCGTGCCGGTGATGCCCGCAAAGCCCGCCATGTGGAAGGTGCACGCTCCCGGTATGACGTGGCGCGAGATCGAATGGATCAAAAGCGCGGTGAAGATTCCGGTTGTCGTGAAATGCGTGATGGCGCCCGAAGACGCTCTGCTGGCAGTGGAGAATGGCGCCGACGGCATCGTCGTATCGAATCACGGCGGGCGGCAGTTGGACGGCGTGCTGGCGTCGCTTGATGCGTTGCCCGATATCGTCGAAGCCGTTGGCACAAAGACGGCAGTGATGATGGATGGCGGCATCCGGCGCGGGTCCGACATCGTGAAGGCCCTGGCGCTGGGAGCGAAGGCGGTTCTTGTGGGCAGGGCTCCGCTGTGGGGCTTGGGCGCATTCGGCGAAGAAGGTGTGGTGCGCGTACTGGAAATGCTGAAGGCGGAATTCAAGCTGTCGCTGGCGCTGGCGGGCTGCGCAACGGTGGCGGATCTGAACCCGCGTCTGGTCCGCCGCCGCTACCGCTACCAATGAAAGAGAAGCGTCCCACCAGTTGGCAGACCAAGGCTGGCGCCTACATGGGGCTGGTGTGGGTGCTGCCTGCCTCCATGGCGGCGCTGTGGTGGATCGGCGATTATTGCGACGGCCGGTTCGGCACCGGCTACCTTGGCTTCGCCGGACTGGCCGCCGGTTTCGCCGTTGGCCTTTACGAGACCATCCGGCAGGCCGACCGCATCGAAAATGGTTCTCGATAAAAAACTGTTTCAGCGCGTGTTCGTCGTTCAGGCCATTCTGGTGGTTCTGGGCATCGCCGGATTCGCGCTGGCTCGGGGCAAAATCGGCGGCCTCAGCTACCTTGCCGGCGCCACCGTGGGCACGCTTAGCCTCTGGATTCTGTTCCGGGGCGTGGGCATGTCGCAAGGCGACAAGGCGGCTCCGCTGGCGATGGTGATGATGTCGCTGCGGCTGCTGATCGCCGGATTCGTCCTCTATGTTATTCTCAGAACTTACACGGTCCATACGGCGGCGGCGGCTTGTGGTGTGCTCACTCACATAGTCTCTATCGTGTTGGCCACCGTGTACGACAACTTCAATGCACGGACACCATGAGTCCTTCTTCACCCGCCTGCTGAACCAGTATCTGGCGGGCCCGGCGAACGCCATACTTGCCCTTTTCGGAGTGCACGCGCACGACGCGGCGAACCCCTGGACGGACTGGATGGCGACGCAGATTTTCGTCGCTCTTTTTTTGATGCTGGTGGCGCTTCTGGTGCGGTCGCGGCTTTCGATGGCGAACCCGGGCTCCGTACAGCATGTGCTTGAGAGCGCTTTTGGATTCGTGCGTGACACGACGAAGGAGATCGTCGGCCACGGGTACAAGAATCATGTGGCGTTCATCACCACCGTCTTCTTCTTCATCCTGGCGATGAACTTGATCGGCCTGATCCCGGCTTTCGAATCGCCGACGATGTACCCCGCCGTCCCCGCCGGATGCGCACTGGCGGTGTTCGCCTACTTCAACTTTTGGGGATTCAAAGAACAGGGTCCGGTCACCTACCTGAAGCATTTCGCGGGCCCGATTCCGGCGCTGTCGTGGTTTCTGTTCCCGCTGGAAATTATCAGCTTGTTCATTCGCCCCGTCTCGCTTACCATTCGTCTTTACGCCAACATGCTGGCCGGCGAACAGGTGACGCTTGCGTTTATCGCGATGGGCGTCTGGTTGATTCCGGTAGTTTTTATGGGCCTGCACGTCTTCGTCAGTTTTGTGCAGGCGTTCATCTTCATGATGCTGACCACCGTCTACGTTTCCGGCGCAGTGGAGCACGAAGAGCACTAATTCAATCTTTCTTACCGGCTTAATTGCAGCCCGCCGAGTGAGCCTAAGTCCCCCCAGGGTACGGACGGAACCACCAACGGCAGGCAATTCTTACTCAAGGAGAACTAACTATGAAGACTAAGATGTTTCTGGCGCTGACCATCGTCATGATGGCGGCCCTTCCCACGTTCGCCCAGGAGACGGGCACTATGTCCACAGGCGGCGGATTCGTCCTGCCGGTGGCTTTCGCCATCGCCATCGCTTCCGGCCTCTGCGGCCTGGGCCAGGGACGCGCCATCGCGTCGGCGGTGGAAGGAATTGCGCGCAATCCCGGTGCGGGCGGCGCGATTCGTACCGCACTTATTCTCGGCCTAGCGTTCATCGAATCGCTGGCACTGTTTACCCTCATCATTGTTTTCCGCGGTTAATTGAATCGTGGCGGGCGTGGCGGAATGGAACGGAGTCTTCTGTCCCATCGTCACGCCCTTCAATTCCGAAGAAGAGTTGTACTCCGCTAAGATCCCCCACAACATTTCCCGCCTGGAATCCGTTCCGCTGGCCGGGTACATCGTCGGCTCCCAAACCGGCGAAGGCGAGATGCTGTCGTTCGAGGAGACCTGCAAGCTGCTCGAACTGGCCGCGGGCGCGACCAGTAAGACACGGATTGTGGCTACCCAATTGAAGGGAGTGCGAGAGGCCGCGCGCTTGGTCAACTTTGCTGCGGGCGTGGGCTACGCAGCCGCCATCCTGGAATCGGGAGACGACTTTCAGATTCGCTGCGTACAGGATCGCGTTTCGATTCCCATCGTGCGCCAGCCGTTGGCCGCGCCTCCACTGTCGAACGCGGTTCCCTACGTTTACCAAACAATCTTCGAGGCGGAGCGTTCGCGCGAGCCAGAGGCCGCCGCGGAATGGGCTGCGCGTCTTCATCCTGCGGAACAGACCTTCAAGAAATATGGCGTCGCGGGTTTGAAGTCCGTTATGGACCGGTTCGGATTCTACGGCGGGCCACCGCGCCTTCCTGGAGTTCCGCTGAATTCCGCCCAAGCGGCGGAAGTGGCGGCAGCCTTCGACGGTCTGCGAAGCTAAACCGCGCTAAGTCCCGGGCCGCGAAGCACGCCCGTCTCGATCGTCCCGTCGCGGATGACGAACAGGTCAGGCATCTTGTTCGCCCATGGCTGATTGGCCTTTGGCACATACTGCCGTGAATTGGCCTCGATCGTCGTGATGCCCGGCACATGAGCCGCAAGCCCAGCTGAGTGGACGAACGACGCCCCGGGGCACGTCAGGTCCTGCACGCACAGGAACATCCCGAACTTCTTCGCCGCGGCGGCCATCAGCACCGCCTGCGTCTGGCCCTTGCAGGCTTTGATCGCGACGCCGGTATAGCCCATCTCGCGCGCCAGCAGCAGGGATTCAAGATCGGTTAACGATTCGTCGATTACCACCGGCCGCAGCTTTGCCGCCGCATGCATCACGTTCGCCCGGTCGGCCTTCAAGTCGCGCTTCGTCGGCTGCTCAACATACTGCACACGGTCGAAAGCGGCCGGAACCTTCGCACGAATCTGAGATAGAAAGTCGAGTAAGTAATCTACGTTCGGACAGTTCTCGTTGAAGTCCAGGCAGTAAGTTGGACTCGACTTGGCGCTCTGCGCCGCGCGCTCAATGCGGACCACGCGATCAACGTCCCATGCCAGATCGCTTCCATTCAGCTTGATCTTCAAGTGCGTCAGGCCGTTGTACCTGATCCATTCGGCCAACGTGTTCGGCAGCCCGTCGCGGAGGGGTGTCTTCACGTCCGCCAGTTCGATCGGATCTGCACCGCCCACCGAGTGGTAGATGTGAATCCTTGGCGTCGGCTGCGTCTGTATATACCGGTCAAGATACTCGCCACGAAAATCCTTGCCGAGATACGCCGCAAGGTCGTGGCGCATTGTGTCCTGTCCGTAGGTCTGATAGGTGCTGCGCTTCAGCAGTTTTCCATATGCGTCGTGAACCGCCGCGTCGAATGGGCTGGCCGTCACCAGCACGGCGAGCTTGGGCATCCCATCGGCGGCCCGAAGATACAGCGGCTCCAGCGCGACGCCCAGATCGACCGGATGTCCATACTCCGCGTGCGAGCCGGCAATCTTCTCGATCTTGCCAGCCAGCGTCTTCATCGCGCCCAGCGTTTCGTCGTAAGTCAGTGTCTTGCTGGGGTACGCCCAGACGTTGCCAAGCGGCATGGACCCGAATCCCTTCGCCGTCCGGCCATCTTTCCCCTGCACGACGACGTTGACGTTCAAAAGCGTCACGCGGTCGACGCTCTTGCCGCCGAAGACGTATGGCGCGCGGTACAGAAAGTCCTCGAAGCCGCCGCGGACTTCGACGATCTTGACTTCTGGTTGCAACGGCGCCGCCAGAAAGAGAGGCGCACCCAGCAGGCTTCGCCGCGTCATGCCGTCCGGAGCCTCTGCCGGTCCTTCCACCATATGAGCCCGAAAAGTATCACGAAAAGCACCAGAGAGAAGACGATGATGTGCCAGGCATGCTGCTTCAGCCATCCTGAAGCGTCGTGGCCCAGTTGCTGCCCCAGCCACGCGAGACCAAAGTATCGCGGTACGCGCGCCGCAGTCAGGACGCTAAGGAACTGCCGCCAGCCGATACCGAGCGCGCCTGCGCACAACACAGGAACTTTCAACGGCAGCGGAATCGGAAGCAGCGCGGGGACGAAAACCGTGATCAGGCCGTAGTGCTGAAACCACTCGCGCATCCGCTGTCCGCGCGGCGTAACAGTGTGGCGGTTCAGGTAAGCTTCGCCGCCCTTGCGCGCCAGTGTGAAGAGAAGCCAACTTCCGGCCAAAGACCCGGCGATCGCGGCGGCAGCGGATAGAAACGCCATCTCCGGATGGACCACGGAGACGGTCAACAGCAGCGCATCGACGCCGCCCACAAGCGGAATTCCAGCCGAGTCCAGGAACGCAAGCCCAAGAACCCCGGCCGGCCCCCAGCCGACCAGCACCTCCACGAATTTACGCATTCAGCATCTCCATTAGCTCCGGCTCTCCAATGATCGCAATGCCCAGTTGGCGGGCTTTCTCCAGTTTCGAACCGGCGTCCTCACCTGCGACGACGAACGAGGTCTTCTTACTAACCGCCGTCGACACTTTGCCTCCCGACGCTTCGATTCGAGCCTTGGCATCCTCGCGAGTCAGTGAAGGCAGCGTTCCAGTCAGGACGAAGGTCTTCCCAGTAAGGCTGCCGATCTGTGGACCGCGCGACTCCTCCGTGAAGCGAAGTTCTGCGCCGCGCAGACGCTCCACCAGTTCGCGGTTGTGCGGCTCCGAGAAGAATCCGCGAATCGATTCCGCCACCTTCGGGCCCACTTCTTCGGCGGCCTGAAGCCGCGCGGGATCAGCCGCCGCGATTGCGTCGAGCGTGCCAAACGCTCGCGCGAGAATCTGCCCGGTACGCTCGCCGACGAACGGAATGCCCAGGCCATTCAGGACACGCTCCAGCGGCTGCGTCCGGCTACCCGCGATACTGGCGTGCAGATTGGCTGCGGACTTTTCCGCCATGCGATCAAGACCCGCCAACTGCTCAGCAGTTAAGTCGTAAAGATCCGCGACGCTGCCGACCAGCTTTCTGTCGACCAGCTGATCGACAAGCGCCTCACCTAGTCCGTCGATATCCATGACGCTTCGCCGGGCGAAGTGCAGGATGGATTCCTTCAAGCGCGCGGGGCAACTGGAGTTGACACAGCGGCGCGCTACCTCGCCCTCCACACGAACTACGTTGCTCCCACACACCGGGCAGGCTTCCGGCAGGCGGAAAGGGCGCCGGCTTTCGCCGCGCTGCGTTACGCGGACTATTTTCGGAATCACGTCGCCGGAGCGTTCGACAAGGACCTTGTCCCCGATCTCCAGATCCAGCCGCGCGATTTCGTCCTCGTTGTGCAGCGTCGCCCGCGCCACCGTTACTCCTCCAACGGTGACCGGGCGCAGGACTGCTACCGGAGTCAACACGCCGGTGCGCCCCACCTGCACCAGGATCTCTTCGAGAACGGTCTCCGCTTCCCGCGCCGGATACTTATACGCGATCGCCCATCGCGGAGCCTTCGCGGTCCACCCCAGCCGGCGCTGCTGATCCAGTACATCCACCTTCGCAACTACGCCGTCGATTTCGTAGGGAAGGGAATCGCGCTTCGTCTCCCACTCGTGAATGAACTCCTCCAACTCCGTCAGGCCCGCGCACTTCTGCCGCGCGGGATTCACCTTGAACCCAAGTTCGGCAAGAGTCTCCAGCGCATCCCACTGGCTAGGCCGCCCGTAGTCGCCGTTCACGATGTAGAAATATGCGTAGAAATCCAGTTGGCGCCCGGCGGTAATCGACGGGTCCAGCACGCGCAGCGAGCCAGCCGCCGAATTTCGCGGGTTTGCGTAGCGAGGCAGTCCCGCCTCCTCGCGCTCCTGATTCAGGCGCATGAAGGCCGCACGCGGCATCACCACCTCGCCGCGAACCTCGAAGTCCCCTCCGTTGGTGCGCAGCGGCAGGGATCGAATCGTCCGCGCGTTAGCTGTGACATCTTCGCCGGTAAGGCCGTCGCCGCGCGTGACCGCCTGATGCAGAACGCCGTCGCGATAGCGGACCGCCACGGAAAGACCGTCGAGCTTCAACTCGGCCACGTACGCAAATTCTTCGCCGGGAATCAGGTCCCTCACGCGCCGGTCAAACTCGCGAAGCTCGCGCGGGTTCAGCGCGTTGTCCAGCGACAGCATTGGCATTGAGTGCCGCGCCTTCACGAAGCCTTCGCGCGGTTTGCCGCCGACACGCTGCGTCGGTGAATCGGACGTCACCAGTTCCGGATGCCGCGCCTCAAGCGACGCGAGTTCGCGCATCAGCCGGTCGTATTCGGCGTCGGAAAGCTCCGGTTGATCGAGGACGTAGTAGAGATGCTCGTGACGCCGCAGCTCGGCACGGAGCTTCTCCAGTTCGATTTCAGTCTGGGACATGGCGGCGTGTGGAGTCGTGCGTATGAGAACATTCTATCGAGGCCCCGTTCCAGCCCTGGAAACACTCTTCCGCAACGCCTTCTTGATCTACAACCCGTTCGCCGGAAAGCTCCGGCGGAAGCCGCATTTGGTGGAGCAGGCACTGTCGCTTCTGACGCAGGCCGGCCATACCGTACATGCCGCTCCGACCACCGGGCCGGATACCGGCGGCGACATGGCGCGGGCGTGCATCGCGCGCGGCGCGGACCTGATCGTGGCGGCGGGAGGCGACGGGACGATTAACGAGATCGCGAATGGAGTGGTGGGCTCGCACGTTCCGTTGATGGTGTTGCCGGGCGGCACGGCCAACGTGTTGGCCACTGAGATTGGCGTCGGCGGCAAGGTGAAGAAGGCCGTGAAGCGGATGGATTTGCTGGAGCCGCGCCGCATCGCCGTCGGACAATTCACCGGGCCATCGGGACAAAGCCGCTACTTCCTGTTGATGGCCGGGGTGGGCCTGGACGCCCATATCGTGCATACGCTGAGTCCATGGCTGAAGTCGAAGCTGGGCAAGGCCGCGTATTGGGTGGGCGGCTTCGGCTCCGCCGTTCGAGTGCTGCCGCAGTTCGACGTGAAGGTGAATGGCAACGGCTCAACCAGCCGCGCAAGCTTCGCGTTGGCCAGTCGAGTCCGGAACTATGGCGGCGATTTGGAGATCGCGCGAACCATTCGACTGGACGAGCCGGAGTTCGAACTGATCACCTTCGAGGGCGGCATCGCCCTGCGCTACCTCAAGTATTTTTACGGCGTGTTGACGAACCGCCTGGAAGGCATGAAGGGTGTCACCATCAGCCGCGCGACGGCGCTGGAGTTCGATGGCCGGAGCGACGTGCTGGTCCAACTGGATGGCGAAGCGGCGGGTCCGGCGCCGGCGCGGATTGAGATCGTCCCCGACGCGCTGACCCTGATGGTCCCGAAGACTTACGGGCGCGAGTAATGGACGCCGCCACCCATGCCCTGGCTGGCTTCGCGCTTGGCAGGGCGGGGCTAACGCGGCTGTCGCCACTTGCGATTCCGCTGGCAGTGGCTGGCGCGGCCGCGCCGGATGTGGACGAGTTAGCGCGCCTCGCCGGACCGCTGGCTTACTTCGAATGGAGCCGGTCCGTCACCCATTCGTGGCTGGTCGCGCCGCTGTCGGCGTTGGCCATCGCATGGATCGTGACCCGGATCGCCGGACGAAAGGGCCCGTCCTGGCGCGACTCTGTGGTGGCGTTCGTTGGGGTCGCAAGTCATATTGTTCTGGACGCGGTGACTCTCCCTGGCGTCGCCTGGTTCTGGCCGCTGTCTTCGCGATACTACTCGGCGGACCTGACGGTGACCGGCGACCCATGGCCCGGCCTGGTACTGCTCTTTGCGGTGATCGTGCCGTTTCTGTCAGGACTTGTCAGTTCGGAAATTGGAGCCCGGCGCTCGTCCGGCGCGGGATGGGCCGTGGCCGCTTTGGTTGGGGTGGCGATCTACTTTGGCGTGCGATTCGAGCTGCGGCAGCAAGCCGTCGTGGCCCTTGAGTCCCGGATCTACGACGGACGTCCGGCCAGGCGCGCGGCGGCCATTCCGGAGCCATGGAATCCACTGTCGTGGCGCGGACTGGTGGATACGGGCGAATCGCTGCGGGAGATTCCCGTGGATCTGACTCTGGAATTCGATCCCGACGCGGGGTCGCGATACTTCCCGCCGGAGCGAACCGGACTGGTTGATGAGGCGAAAGGTACGAGCCTCTACCGCAAGCTTGCACCGCGCCTGAGCTGGCCGCGATGGGAAGTGATTCCGATTGAGGATGGGACTGAGGTTGGCGTCGAGGACCTGCGTCTGGGCGAGGGGGCCGTCTTCCTGCTTGGCCCGGGCGGCCAGGTGCGGGAGGAGCGCTACAACCCTCCCTAGATGTAGTCGAAAAGTGAACGCTTGGGGAACTTCGCTTGTGCGCTAAGCGCGGCGTCGCGGGCCAGCTGAAGACGGTTGATTTCGCTAATGGCCTCCACCAGATCGGCATCTTCGGCGGCGGAAAGCTCGTTCCGGAACCGGATCAGCAGGTCGCCGGAGATCTTGTCGGCGTCCGAGAGGTTGTTCTGGACCGCGCCGTAGAAGGCGAGTTGTTCGTTGATGTGTTCGCCCGCGGTGGACACGAGTGCGAGGGCGTTCCCGATGGCCGCCTGGTCGTCGGCAATCAAAGCGCTGTGCAGGGCAAGCACCGCGCCGAACACGTCCCGGGTGGGGTTGGCGTTTGAAAAGATCTGATCTCCGGAGTGGGCAGTTGGAAACGCCTGCCCCGTGGGTCCCAGCGCCTGCCGTGTGGGCGAGGAGCCGGCGTATGCGCTGATGGCGGGCGGGGGTCCGGCAGAGAAGGTAAAGGGGATCGTATTGTCGGAGTCGCCTGAGAAGATATAGCGTCCGGCAACCGCTGTGTTGGCGATTCCGGCGATCTGTTGCGCCAGATTCTGTACTTCCACCGCGATCCCGGCGCGTGAGGCGGCGGTTTGAATCCCGCTTACGCCCTGGGCGCCCAGAACACGAGCCCGTTCGACCAACCGGACCGCCTGGGAGATGACTTTCTCGGCCGCGTCAACCTCCGTGCGGAAGTGCCCCAGGTTCTTCTGGACCTGCTCGACGCGGCTGATGTTCGAACGCAGTCCCAGGAGGGGAGCGATGCGATCCGGCTCATCGGCTAGCGAATGAATCCGCTTCCCCGAAGAAATTTCGGTCTGCGCCTT
Source organism: Bryobacteraceae bacterium (assembly GCA_041746955.1). Lineage (GTDB taxonomy): Bacteria > Acidobacteriota > Terriglobia > Bryobacterales > Bryobacteraceae > JAPKYZ01. The sequence goes on along the minus strand of JBGTFZ010000104.1, from coordinate 49,447 downwards.
GGAGATGCGGCGCGTTAAGCCGTCGATAGCATTCAGGAAGCGTTCATCGTCGAGCTGTGTGGACCGGATCATGATCTGAGGTTGAGCAGCGTCTGTGTCATCTCATCGACGATTTTGAACATTTGCGCCGCAGCCTGATAGGCGCGTTGGAACTCAATGAGTTTTGCGGCTTCCTCGTCCAGCGAAACGCCGGAAATGTCCGACCGCAGCGAGCGGGCCTGCGTCAGCAAAAGCTGGTGCGAATCGGCGCTCTGCGACGCCGCCCGAAGGGCGCGGCCGATGGAACTGGCCGTCTGGGCGTAGAAGTCGCGAAAAGTGAGTCCGGAAACGGTGATCGCTTCCCCCAACTCCGCCAGATGGATGGCGTTCCCGTTTCCACCCGGCGTCGGCGAAAGCGCCAGGGCCAGGCCGCTGGCCGGAAGATTGCTGATCGCCAGCGTGTTCGCGCCGGGAGGACCGGTGAAGACGAAAAGATCCGTTGCAGGGGTCAGCCCGTTCTGGTCGAGACCCGCCGCCAGTTGAGCGTTCACTTGGCCCGCGAAGCTGATGGCCAGCGTGTCCAGCTGAGACTGGTAGGCCGGAACCAGATTGTTCCGGAACTCCAGCAGCGCGCCCAGCTTTCCCGAGCGGATCCGACCGGTGATGTCGTTGCCTACAGCGTCCCGGATCAGCGCCCCGCCTCCGGAAAGATCAGCCGACACCGGGTAGCTGCGATCGCCCGCGACCAGCAGCGATTGTCCGCCGAGATGGACGCTGATCGTGCCATCCGGGTGCTCAAGAGCGGTGAAGTCCGAGATCTGCGCCAGTTGCTCCAAGGAGTCGTGCAGCGCGGCGTCGCTGCCGGGTTCGTTCCGCGCCTCATAGTTGTTCCGGCGGGCGATGTTGATCTCCGTGATCCGGCTGGCCAGCGCGTTGATCTGCCGCGCGGAATCGGTAATCTCGCTGCCGGTGTTCCGGGCGGCTTCGGCAAGGCCCGCCGCCGCTTCCCCGAATCTCTGCGCGACCGCCCGCGACCGCTCCAGCGCGGTTTCACGCAGCACCGTGTTGTTCGGCGATACGGTCAACTGTGAGAACGCTTCGAAGAAGCCGTTCAGCGCGTCGGGGACGCCCGCTCCCTCAGCGATCGTAAAGACCGGCTCCAGCGCGGAAAGGTGATCGCGCCGGGTTCCATATTGGGCGTTCAGGTGCTGTTCGCGCCACACGTTTCGTTCCGCAAAGCTGCTTCTGCTGTTCAAGATTTGTCCGGATTCCACGCCACCCGCGCGGCCTTGGCGCAGATCGAAGGGAAGCGCCTGAAGGCTCTGCACTTGCCGCGAGTATCCAGGGGTGGAGGCGTTGGCGACGTTGTTCTGCGAGATCGTCAGGCCCCGTTCGTACGCGTTCAGCGTTCCCGAAACCGACCGCAAGGTGGCAAATAGGCTCATGTCATGCCTCCGCCAGGATTCTGCCCGAGGTCTGCTGTTTCAGCCGCGCATCGGCCTCGTAGGTCTCACCTGGCACTGCGGCGTTGCGGGAAACGAAGTCGGATCTCCAAACTTCCAGTTGCATGCCGGCCAGTTGGAACGCTGTTGAGTGCTGGGCAAGTTCCTCGCGCAACGCACCGACCGCTGGATCGCCCGGTTTCTCGGAGCGCAGGGCCGCCTGAGCCCTTTCCAGCAGGTGAATCAACCCGGGAATGGAACTGGTGACGGACCAGTCGCTGGAACCCTCCCGATGGCGGAGCAGGGCCAGCCGTATTTCTTCGATGGAGTCGAGCCTGGAAACAGGTGTGGCCACAGAGCTTCCTCTAAAGGCGGATATGTTCGCTGACGATTGACTGGGCAAGGGCAGCCGGGTCCACTTCGTAGCGTCCCTGATTGTAGAGCTCCCGAAGCTCGTTCACCCGGGTGTCGCGGCCCGGCGAGCCTTCCTGTAACCCATTGATATTATTCGCAAAACTCGAAAGTTCGACCGCGTCCGTCGCTGCCTGGGGTTTGGTTGCCCCGGACTGGCGGCCCGCAGCCCCGCCCTGCACCTTCTCTGCCTGCGAGGCTTCTGCCTGGCCGGTTCCCAGCAGCTTGGCGTCATTGATCTGCATTGTCGGCGATAACCCTCTGGATGGCTTATCGGTTTGTGCGCAAGAAAGGTTTAGGAAAATTTTGGATCGAAATCCCCTAGGCTCCCGTACCATAAAAGAGAGAGATCCACTCATGTTGCTGCCTGTTTTCCTACTCCTGGCCGCCGCTCCGGTCTTCCACAAGGACGTCGAGCCGATTCTTCAGCGGCGTTGTCAAAGCTGCCACCGGCCCGGCGAAATCGGACCAATGGCCTTCCTCACCTACCGCGAGACCCGGCCCTGGGCGAAAGCGATCAGACAGGCCGTCGCCACCCGGAAGATGCCGCCGTGGTTCGCCGACCCCGAAGTGGGCCACTTCAGAAACTCCATGTTGCTGAATCCCGATGAGATCGCCACCCTGTCGGCGTGGGCCGATAGCGGCGCGGCTGAGGGAGATCCGGCCACCGCCCCGCCGCCCGTTCGATCCGACGACGGCTGGCGAATCGGCGAGCCGGACTATGTCGTCACGATGCCCAGCGCCTTCTCCGTTCCGGCAAACGGCAAAGTGGAGTATCAATACATCCTGATTCCCAGCGGCTTCACCGAAGACAAATGGATTCAGGCAATTGAAGCACGGCCAGGGAATCGCGCCGTCAACCATCACATCATCGCGTTCGTGCGTCCTCCAGGAAGCGATGGCCTTGCCAGCGCGAAACCCGGGGAACCGTTCACGATCAACGACATTCCGGAGAAGGAGCGCAATGTGCTGGGCCGGATGGAGTGGCTGCACGGCACTGCCCCCGGCGCGGTGCCGGAGATTCTGCCGGACGGGCAGGGGAAGTTCGTTCCGGCCGGTTCCGATTTTGTGCTGCAGATTCACTACACGACTAATGGAACTGCCGCGACCGACCGATCAAAGGTCGGGATGATCTTCGCAAAATCGCCGCCAGCTGAGAGGGTGATGACGATCCCCGCGCAGACGACCCGGTTTGAGATTCCGGCCGGCGCACAGTCGCATCCGGTCGACTTTTCGTTGACCTTACAGGGGCCGGCAAGGTTGCTGGCCGTTATCCCGCACATGCACGCGCGCGGTAAATCGATGACCGTCCGGCTGAAGCAGCCCGGTACCGAAGAGACGGAGAATCTCCTGAAGGTCCAGTGGGATTTCAATTGGCAGCTATCGTACGAACTCCAGGATCCGATTCCATTAACTCAGGGTTCGACGATCCAGGCAACTGCGGTGTTCGACAACTCAACAAACAATCCGTTCAACCCCGACCCGTCGAAGAACGTCAAGTGGGGTGAGCAGACGTGGGATGAGATGGCGATGGCGATCCTGAATGTGGCGTTCGACGCGAAGATGAATCCGCGCGACCTTCTGCGCGCGCCGAAGAAGCCCGCTCCCAGCAGCGCTGGCGGTATTGAATGAAACTTGTAGCCGTTCTTTCCCTGGCCGTTGCGGTAGCGGGCAGTCTTCCAGCCGCCAGCGGCACGCCGACCTTCAACAAAGATGTCGAGCCGATTCTTGCGAACCGCTGCCAGACGTGCCATCGCGATGGCGAAATCGGGCCGATGCGGTTGATGTCCTATTCCGAGGTTCGTCCTTGGGCGAAGGCGATCAAACAGTCCGTTTCCACCCGCAAGATGCCGCCGTGGTTTGCCGATTCGGCGCATGGCAGCTTCGCGAACGACCGTTCCATGTCGGAGACCGAAATTGAGACGATCTCGGCTTGGGCGGACGGTGGTGCGCCGGAAGGCTTGGCTGCCGACCGCCGGCCCGCTCGCGAATTCGTCGAGGGTTGGAATATTCCCAAGCCAGACTTGGTGGTCGGCATGCAGGAGGCGTTTGCGGTTCCGGCGGGCTCGACCGTCGATTACCAGTACGTCATCATTCCTCTTGGTCTGTCTGAAGACAAGTGGGTGCAAATGGTGGAGTCGCGCCCCAGCGATCCTTCCGTTGTGCACCACATCGTTGTCTTCCTCCGCGATCCGGCGTCCAAGTGGCTTCGCGATGTCGAGGCGTACGCGCCACATGCGCCGAAGGGAAACACGCGCGCGCACGTCGGCGGATTTGGGAACGAGATCCTGCACATCTACACGCCCGGCAACGTACCGGACATCTTCCGTCCCGGGCAGGCGAAAAAGATCAAAGCGGGCAGCGATCTGGTCCTTCAGATGCACTACACGTCTACCAAGCAATCGACCGAGGACAAGACGCGCATCGGGATGGTCTGGGCCAAGGAGCCTCCTACGGAGCAGATCATCACAATCGCCGCCGGAAACGACCGTTTTGAGATTCCGCCGCAAGCCGAGAACCATCCCGTTACCGGCGCGCTGCAGATTCCCAACAACGCCAAGCTGTTGAGCTTTTTCCCGCACATGCACCTGCGCGGCAAGGCGTTTGAGATGAAGCTCTACCGTTCCAAGGACGGAGAGTCGGAAACCCTTCTGAAGCTGCGACGCTACGACTTCAATTGGCAGTTGACCTATAAGCTGGAGAATCCGATCGAGCTAACGCCCGGCATGAAGCTGGAGGCGACAGGGTACTTCGACAACTCGCCGAACAATCCGTACAATCCCGATCCGTCGGCCAAGGTCCAGTGGGGTGAGCAAAGCTGGGAAGAAATGATGTACGGCTTTGTGGATGTTGCCATCGACGCCCGGTATCCGGGCCGCCAGGATTGGATTCGCCGGAAGCTTCCGGATACCGCTCCAAAGGCGGATGATTAAGTCCGCAATCGTTCTGCTCGCCGGCGGACTAGCAGCTTCCGCGCACGTCACCGTTTCGACCAAGATCACCTGGTCTAAGGAAATCTCGCGCATCGTCTATCAGCGATGCCTCTCCTGCCACAGGGAAGGCGGCCAAGCGCCGTTCTCGTTGGAAACCTACGCAGAGTCCCGGCCGTGGGCGAAGGCGATTCAGGAGGAAGTCCTGTCGCGCCGCATGCCGCCGTGGGGCGCCCTTAAAGGTTTTGGCGAATTTTCCCATGACGCCGGGCTCTCGCAGGACGAAGTCACGCTGATCGCGGAGTGGGCCGAAGGTGGCGCTCCAGAAGGCGATCCAACGCTACTCCCGAGCGTCCCCTGGAAATTCGACGCGCCACCCGCACCAGACGGCAGCCCTCTCGCCCTCCCGGCGGTCCTCAAAAAATCCACGCTGCTGACGGCACTTCGGACGGATCGGCCCACGCAAGTCACGGCGCTACTGCCCGATGGATCCGTTCAGCCGCTCCTCTGGGTGATCACCGCGCTCAAGCAGCCTCAAACGTATCTGCTTGCCAAACCCATGCTGCTGCCTGCCGGCACGCAGATACGGTCGCCAAACGCTGTTACGGCCTGGGTTACAGAGACGAAACCGGAACGTCAAACCGGTGGAAGTTCACAAGGCCGCCCCGGTCAAACTGCACCCAAACCGAGTGCAAACCCGGGCGCGGAAAAATAACGTTGAACTGCATCCGGTTGCTGCCCGTGGCGATGAACGGATGAGTGTGGATCAGATCCACGGTGTCGCGGCTGGCCACCAGCAGATGACCCCAAGCGCCCAGCCACTGCCGAAAATCGTCTGACGGCGATAGCGTAAAGTAAAGCCGCGTGCGCATGCCCGCCACCGGCGAGGCAGGCTCAGTTTCCAGGCTCACCTTCGTGTTCGACGGCAGCTCCGGCGCCGGAGACCCCGGCCCTTCCGCGACAAATAGAGTCTTCACTGTGATCTGTGGCGTCGCGTCCTTTGGGTAATAGTCCGCCATCAGGCGGTACATCCCGGGGCGGGGGAACGTCCACCGGAAATCGAACTCCGGGCCGAAGCGCTTCACCGGATGCTCGTGCGCGAAGACCGTCAGGTCCTGGCTAAGGATGAAAAGGTGGAACAGTTTCTCGTGGACCACCTCAAAATCCCGCACCGCTTTGCCTGTCTTCGGGTGGTCGATACGAAACGTCAACTCCCCGGGAACTCCAGCCCGCAGAGGCTTTGGATCGGTCTTCAGATCCAGGCGGAACTCGATCGGGTCGGGAAGCCCGGCGACAAGCTTCATTCCGCAACGCGGGCATTTCGCCGGCGTGCTGGACCGCACCTCCGGGTCCATGGGACACACGAATTGAACGGGCTTGTCCTGAGGCTCGGGCGTCTCCTGCGCGGCGGCTGAAGCGCCGATGGCCGCAAGCAGGTCCCGCCGGGTCATTTCGGCTCGAATGGCCAGTTCGACGTGGTGGACCGGCCGCCATCGACGGCGATCACTTGCCCGGTGATGTAATCCGACGCGGGACTGGACAGGAACACCGCAGTCGCCGCCACATCCGCCGGCGTGCCCATGCGCGGGTTGGCTTGCCCACCGCGCAACCACGCCAGCATTTCCGGAGCCTCCCACATCTTGCGGATCAGGTCGGTCATGATGAAGCCGGGCGCGATGCAGTTCACCTGAATGTTGTGACGTCCCCACTCCGCCGCCAGGGTACGGGTGAGCCCGTCCAGCGCGCTTTTTGTCATCGCGTATACGGTGATGAACGGCATCCCGCGCTGGGAGGAGTAGCTGCCGATATTGACGATCTTTCCGCCCTTGCCGCGCTCCACCATCCGCGCGCCCACCTTCTGTGTCAGCTGCACGATGCCATGAAGGTTGGTCTGCATGATGCGGCCGTATTCTTCCATCGTGTAAGTGGCGAAATGCTTTCGCACGTTCGTACCCGCCACGTTGATCAGAATGTCCACATCGCCGGACCCGGCTGCGGCGCGGTCCATTGACGCCTCGTCGGTGATGTCGAGAGCCATTGCAGTGGCGGACAGTCCTTTCGCGCGCAGGGCAGCGGCCTCCGTCTCCAACGCGTCAAGGCTGCGGGCGGCCAGGATCGTTTCGGCGCCGGCTTCGGCCACGGATTGCGCAATCGCCAGGCCGATTCCACGGCTGGCTCCGGCGATAAGCGCACGCTTACCGGCAAGGGAAAAAGGGTTCACTTCCGCATGCTATCACTGGAGGCGTGACTCGCCGTGAATTTGCGGCTTTGCTGGCGGCGCCCGGTATCGCGGCCGAAATGGACGGCTCGACGCTGGTTCATGAGCATGTTCTGGTCGACTTCATTGGTGCGGACCGCATCGCGCCCGGCCGCTACGATCCGGACGAAGTCTTCCGCGCCGCCAAGCCGAAGCTGGACGAAATCTACAAGCTGGGCTGCCGCCGGTTCCTGGAATGCACGCCGAATTTCCTTGGACGCGACCCTCGGCTGCTGCGGCGTTTGACCGACGCAACCGGCATCGACATCTGGACCAACACCGGGCTATACGCGGCGGCGAACTACAAGTTTGTCCCCGATTTCGCGCGGACGGAATCGGCTGCTCAACTGGCGATGCGCTGGACGAAAGAGTTTGAAAACGGCATCGACGGCGTCAAGCCGGGGTTCATCAAGATAGGCGTCAACAAAGGGCCGTTGGGCGACCTGGACCGCAAGCTGGTTCTTGCCGCTGCGATGTGTTCGCGTGACACTGGACTGATGATCGCGTCTCACACCGGCGACGGCGCCGCGGCGCTGGAACAACTGGCGATTCTCTCAGGACAGGTTCCCGCGAACCGTTTCGTCTGGGTGCACGCGCAGAACGAACTTGATCATGAGATTCACGCGACCGTCGCGAAGGCCGGCGCATGGGTGGAATTCGACGGTATCCACGAGAAAACCGCGAACTGGCACCGCCAGTGCGTCGTGGCGATGGAGAAGCGCGGACTGCTGGCCCAGACTTTGATCTCTCAGGACTCCGGCTGGTACCGACCGGGTGAACCGGGCGGGGGCGAGTATCGCGGCTATGATTTCATCTACCGCGAATTCCTTCCCGCCCTTCCCGGACCGTGGCGCAGAACATTGATGATCGACAATCCCAGACGGGCCTTCGGAGCTTAGCCGTGATGCGGGCTCTCGACGATTTCGCCGTCGCGCATGTGGACGATGCGGTCCGCGAATTCGGCGGCTTCCGGGTTGTGGGTGATCATCAGAATCGTCTGCCCTTTGCGATGATTCAATTCGCGCAGCAGCTTCAGGACCGCGTCGGAGTTCTTAGTGTCGAGGTTTCCAGTGGGTTCGTCGGCCAGCAGGATGGCGGGATGATTGACGATGGCGCGGGCGATTGCGATCCGCTGCTGCTCGCCACCGGACAGCGCGCGGGGTTTGTGATCCAGGCGCTTGGACACGCCCAGCATGTCCAGCACTTCGTCAAACCATGGATCGCGCACCTCTCCGTCGGTGTTGGCGATCGTTCGCGCAATCTCGATATTGTCGCTGGCGGTAAGCGTCGGCAGAAGATTGTATTTCTGAAAGACAAAGCCGACGGTGCGCTTGCGGAGATCGTTCCGCTGCGTCTTCGTCATCACGGAGAGATCCTTGCCGTCGATGGTGACGCGCCCCGACGAAGGCTTGCTTAGGCCTCCAAGGATGTGGAACATCGTCGATTTGCCCGAACCGGAGGGGCCGGAGACGGCCAGAAATTCCCCGCGCGGTACGTCGAGATTTACGCCACGCAGCGCATGCACGTCTACCTCCCCCACCCGGAAGACCTTCGACAGTTCTTCTACGCGGATGATGGCATCAGTCATAGGCCAACGCCTCGATCGCATCCTGGCTGGCGGCTTTCCATGCGGGATAAAGGGTGCCGAGGATCGCGCCAGTCAACGCAATCAAGGTTGTCCAAGGCCACCACTCCGGAACGATATTCTGCTGGAGTGAGGCGGGGATCAGCGAGTGGATGGTCCAGCGGGTGGCGTAGCTGAGAAGGATGCCGACGAACGACCCGGCGATAGCCAGGATCACCGTCTCTCGCAGCAGCACGCTCAGCACGTAGGATGGCGATGCGCCGATCGCTTTCAGGATGCCGATCTCGCGCGTCCGCTCCAGCACCGCCGTATACATCGACAGGAACACGACCAAGAATCCGATGATGATCGCGAGGCTGATGATGACGGCGATGAAGGCCTTCAAGCCTGGAATATTATTTACCGAGATCAGCGAGACCAGTTCCTCGGTGGAATAGATGTTGTAGTCCGGAAGCGCAGCCTTCAGCTTTGCGATTACGCCTGCCGTGGCGGCGGAGTCGTCCAGCTTCACATAAATCTGGCTCAACTTTCCCGTCGCGCCGGTAAGGTCCTGAAGCACCTTCATATCCACAAAAATCCGGGAGAGCTTGCCGGCTTCGACAATTCCCGCCACGCGCCAGTTGCGGTTCATCAGCTCCATCTGGCCGCCCACCTTCAGCTCGTTCTGGCGGGCGTAGTACTCGTCCACAATGACGTCGTCGGGGCCTGCAAACGGGCCGCCGTGGATGTAGCGGAAGCCGCCGCTCATCTCCGTGAACTTCTCAAGATTGACGCCGGTGACGGACTCTGGAAACACAAGCGGATGGACAACGGTGCCGGCAACCACGGCGACATGCTCCTGCTTGGCGAAGAAGGGAACCATCGCTTCCGGCATAGGGGCGGAGCTGAGGCTTAGAACGGAACTTCCGGGAGGGCGAATGATGACGTCGGCGCCAACGCCGCGCGTGCGGCGGTTCGATTCCTCCAGCATTCCGTAGCTCAGCCCAACCAGCGTGAGCACCATGGTCACTTCAACGCCGATCGCGAGAACGCTTAGGAGGGTGCGCACAGGGCGGTGGCGCAAATTGTTCAGGACAAGCCGATTGATCAAGTGGACTCTTCATTGTACCCACCAACGCGATAGAATCGGGGGCATGAACAGGCGAGCATTCATCGGAACAACGGCCCTGTCGGCCTCAAGAGTGATGGGGGCGAATGATCGCGTGAACGTCGGGTTGATCGGTTGCGGCGGCCGGGGCCGCTATGTGGCGAAGCTGATGCGGGAGTCCTCCGGCTGTGCCTTTGTCGCGGTGGCCGATGTTTACCAGAAGAATGCCGACGCCGCCAAAGAGTGGGCGGGAAGCGATGCAAAATCCTTCGGCGATTTCCGGAAACTGCTGGAATTGAAAGACGTCGATGCCGTGATGGTTTCGACGCCAGATCACTGGCACGCGATTCCGACGATCATGGCCTGCCAAGCCGGCAAGGATGTCTACGTCGAGAAGCCGGTCTCACTTACGATTCACGAGGGCCGCGCGATGGTGGACGCCGCGCGCAAGTACAACCGGATCGTTCAGACGGGCACCCAGCATCGCAGCGCAAAGCACTTTCCGAAGATCGCCGAGATGATCCGGCGCGGAGACATCGGCGAAGTGAAGTATGTGCGCGTGTGGAACTACTCCAACCTGACGCCGGATGGAATCGGCCATACGCCAGAAGAGAACCCGCCGGCCGGGCTCGATTGGGACATGTACCTCGGACCGTCGCCGAAAGTGCCGTATTCGCGCAACCGCTTTCTCAGCACGTACCGTTATTTCTTCGATTACTCGGGCGGCTACATCACCGATTTCGGCAACCACCGGCTGGACACGATGCAGCAGATCATGGGCGTTTCGGCCCCGAAAGTGATTTCCGCGTCGGGTGGAAGATACCTGCTGAAGGGTGATGGCGATGTGCCGGATCTGCTCCAGGTCACTTACGAGTACGACGGCTTCATCGCCACCTATGAGGGATCGAACCTGAATGGGTTCGGCATGGGCGCCAGCAAGGTGGGCCCGAAGTATTATAACGGACGCGGCGAGTTCGACCAGCCAAACGGAATGGCGTTCTTCGGCAGCGATGCCACTATCTTCGCGGAGCGGATCAGTTGGGCGCTATACCCGGAGCCTTCCACGCCGCGGCGGAAATCTTCCAAGAATCTCGAAGTGGTTTACGAGAACGTGCCGGAGCCGACGAAGGATCACACGGCGCATTTCATCGAGTGCGTGAAGTCGCGCAAGACACCGAATGCGGACGTGGAGATCGGCCATCGTTCCACCACCGTGGCGCTGTTGGGCAACATCGCCTGCAAGACCGGAGTGAAGCTGAAATGGGATGCGCAGAAGGAAGACTTCATCGGCGCTCCGGAAGCGTCGAAGATGCTTAGCCGGAAAGCCCGCAAACCCTGGGACCTCGTCTAGGGGGCGTGGGACAATCGAGGCTTCATGGTTGAATTTGTCAGGCCCGGTGTGTCCGCCAGGGACGCGCGCGTCGCCTTGTTCGATTTCGATGGCACGCTAAGCCTGGTCCGCTCGGGCTGGGTGAACGTGATGGTGCCGATGATGGTGGAGGTCCTGGCAGGCCTGAAGACCGGCGAGAGCGAAGCCGGACTCACCGAAGTAGTGGAGGAGTTTGTCGGCCGCCTCACCGGCAAAGAGACGATCTATCAGATGATGGCCTTCGTCGACGAAGTGGAGAAGCGCGGCGGCAAGGCGGACGATCCCAAGGTCTACAAGAAGATCTATCTCGACCGGCTGTGGGTTCTGATCCGGGATCGCGTCGAAGCGCTGCGTTCGGGCAAAGTCTCGCCGGATCAGTATCTGGTTCCAGGCTCCATCCCGCTGCTGCAAGCTCTGCGGGAGCGCGGTTTGAAACTCTATCTTGCCAGCGGAACCGATCAGGAGTTTGTGCGCGACGAGGCGGGACTGCTGGGCGTCACGCAGTATTTCGACGGCGTCTATGGGGCGCTGGAAGATTACAAGAGCTTCTCGAAGGCGATCCTGATCCGGCGCATCATCGAGTCGGCCGAGTTTGGCGGCCACGAGTTTCTGGGATTCGGCGATGGCTACGTCGAGATCGAGAACGTCAAGGAAGTGGGGGGCGTCGCCGTGGGAATCGCCAGCCAGGAGCCCGAGTGCCGCGAAATCGACGAATGGAAGCGCAAGCGCCTGGTGGGCGTCGGCGCCGACTTCATCGTGCCGAATTTCCTGTGCGCGGACCAGTTGATCCCGGCGTTGTTTCCGAACTGATCCGGCGGAAGGGGTCATGAACGCGGAGGAGATTCTCTCTCGCTGCCGTGGATTGTCGGCGCTGGTCATCGGCGATATCTGCCTCGACCGCTGGTGCGAGTACGACCCGGATCTCTCGGAAGCCTCCGCCGAGACAGGCATCCCGCGCATCGCTGTCGTCTCCTACCGCTCCACCGCCGGCGCGGGCGGAACCGTCGCCCGCAATCTTGCGGCGCTGGGACTTCGTCGCGTCGACGTGCTGGGCATTGCCGGAGAGGATGCGCATGGATACGAACTGCTTCAGGCGCTGCGGACATCCGGTGTGGCGGCTGATCTGATGCGGCGTTCAAGCGACGTTAGCACTTTCACCTACACGAAGCTGATCAACCGGAAGACCGGCGTCGAGGATCAACCGCGCGTCGATTTCGTCAATGCGTCCGATCCGCCTCCCCGGCTCGACAAGGAGATTGCGGGGTTGACAGCGCAATACGCGGGACAGTTCGATGTCGTGCTGGTTAGCGATCAGGCTGAAACGGAATCGGGCGGAGTTGTTTCGGCGGCTGTGAGGCGTGCTCTTTCGGGTGTCGCCCGGCGGTACCCGGAAAAAGTGATCTGGGTTGACTCGCGCCGGCGGCTGGAGAAGTTTTCGGGTGTCACGCTGAAAGCCAACGAGAGCGAGGCTCGTGCCGCGTGCGCGCGGCTGGCCAGCGCGGATGGATTCGCGAGCTTGCAAGCCGAAACCGCCGCCCCGAACCTGTTCGTAACTCTCGGCGCTGAGGGGGTGTTGATCGGCGGTCGCGAAGACGGGCGCGTCCCGGCCCGCTATGTCGAGTCGCCGGTGGATATCTGTGGCGCGGGAGACAGCTTTTCGGCCGCGGCTGCGGTGACGCTGGCGTTGACTGGCGATGCCCGGCAAGCGGCGGAGTTTGGGAACCTTGTCGCGGCGATCACGATCCAGCAAAAGGGAACGGGCACGGCGAGCCCGGAACTCGTGCGCGCCGCACTGCGATGAAGACGCTGGCCGTGGATATTGGCGGGACGAAATTGTCCGCATGCGTCTTCGATGGCGGCGAGATGATCGCTCGCCACACGGAGGCCACGGATCGCGAGGGTGGACGGGAATGGATGCTGTCAAGGCTAAGTTCAATCGGGCGCCAATGGAAGAATGAGTTTGGGTTTGCGCGCTGTGGAATCGGATTCGGCGGCCCGGTAGTCTTCGACGCGCAGCGGATCGCGCTCTCGACGCACGTCGGCGGGTGGAGCGATTTCGCGATCGGCGAATGGGCGTCGTCCGAATTTGGAGTTCCCGCATTGGCGGATAATGACGCGAACGTTGGGGCGCTCGGTGAAGAAGCATTCGGAGCGGGCCGTGGCATGGCGCCGCTGTTCTACATGACTCTTTCGACGGGCATCGGCGGTGGCATCGTCAATCGCGGCACAGTGTGGCGCGGGGCGGATTCCTACGCTGGTGAGATCGGCCATCTGACCCTCCGCCCGGATGGACCCGGTTGCCTGTGCGGCTCGCGCGGTTGTTTTGAGCGGTTGTGCTGCGGGCTGTGGCTGGAACGCGACCACGGCAAGACAGCCGAATCGCTGATGCGGGACGAGGCGTTTGTCGCGTCGTACGTGCGGGATCTGGCACAGGGACTGAAGGCGGCGGTGATGCTCTTGAATCCGGCGCGTGTCGTGATTGGAGGCGGCATCGCGAAGGCGGGCGACCGCCTGTTCCTGCCGCTACGGCAGGAGTTGCGAAGGCAAGTGACTGCGTGGAGCCGCGCGCGTCTGGATGTCGTTCCGGCGGAACTGGGAGACGACAGCGTCCTTTACGGCGCATTGGTTTTATCGAAGGGAATCAGATGAGTTTTGCGAATAGCTATAAGACTGCGCTCCTTGGGGCACTGGAAACGATTGACCTGCCGAGGGTGGAAGAAGCGATCCGCTGGTTTGAAGAAGTCCGCCAGCGTGGTGGGCAAATCTTCACCTGCGGCAATGGCGGCAGCGCTTCCACGGCGTCACATTTTGTTTGCGACATGCTGAAGGGCGCGAGCTTTGGGAGAGAGAAGCGGTTCCGGATTCAGTCGCTGACAGATTCCTTGCCGACGTTGACCGCTTACGCCAACGACGTGTCTTACGACAGCGTGTTTGTGGAGCAGTTGAAAAACTACGCAAAGCCGGGCGACCTGGTGATGGCGATCTCGGGCAGCGGCAATTCGCCGAATGTTCTGTGCGCCATCGAGTACGCGAATTCGGCGGGCTGCCGGACAATCTCGCTAACCGGACGCGATGGCGGCAAGCTTGCCGCGATGGCGCAATTGAATATTCAGGTCAGCGATCCGCACATGGGCCGGATCGAGGATGGGCACCACATCGTGTGCCACATGATCTGCTACCGGTTTATCGATCTAGAAAGATAAGACCGCTTTGCCCACACCGTCCTCGTAAGCCTCGACCATCCGGAAGGTGTCGTTGACGGTTTCGACAGCGCGGGAATGAGTGACGATTCCGCCCAGCAGTTTTGGATTCTCTTCCAGCACTCGAATGCCGGCATGGGTTTCATGATTCGACCGGCGGACGGTGTAGAAGTAAAGCTCCTTCACCCGGAGGGCGTGAATGTCGATGGGATAGTCGAGCGTCGAGGGAATTCCGGTGACGACCACCCGGCCGGCGCTTCGTGCGGACCGCAGGCATTGATTGATCGTGTCGCCATTGGTGGCGCAATCTATCGCGATATCGACGCCGCGCCGCGACGTGTCGGCCATGATCTGCTTGGGAACATCGGTCTCCGAGGGACTAAAAACCACGTCGGCTCCAACGGCCTTTGCCATCTCACGCCGGTGGGCGACCGGCTCAACACACCAGATGCGGGCAACGCCCGACATCTTCAATACCGCAATGGTGATAAGGCCGATCGGTCCCGCGCCATAGACCAGCGCCGTGTCGCCGATCTCCGGCTGCGCGAATTTCATGGAGTGAAGGATGATCGCCAGCGGCTCGAAGAGCGTTGCCTCAGCCAGCCCGACGCCTTCTGGAGGGGCGATAACGTTGCCAGCCGGGAGGTTCACCCGGTCGCGAAAAAAGCCGGGCGCGGCGGGGGTTGAAAGGAACCGGATATTCGAGCAGACGTTGTGCCGTCCCGACAAGCAGAACTCGCAGTGGTGGCAATAGACGGCGGGTTCGCACAGCACCGGATCGCCTAGTGCCCAGCCCTGGACACCGGCTCCCAAGGCGGCGACTACCCCCGTCGGTTCGTGCCCGATCACCATCGGATACGTGCATCGCGCAGGTCCCACGCCACCTTCCGCGAAATAGTGTATGTCGGACCCGCAGATGCCGACATGCTTCACCTGCACCTGCACTTCACCCGGAGCGGGGGGCGCAGCCTCACCCTCGCGAACCTGGAACTGCCGGAGCCCGGCGAGTTCGACGACGCGAAAACTCATTTCTTGAACAGCTGGTCGAAGGCGGCGCGGGCGTCGGAGGCCGACCGTGGAGCTGGCGCATTCGAAGCCATCGGAGGCAAGGAGGGCGAGGCATCGCGAGCGACCGTGACACGCGGCGAAAACAACTCGCAATCGTTGCCCGCGTCCTTTACGGGGATCCGTACCGGGATGGGTTTGCTGCACTGGAAGCGCGTCGAAGGCTCAAAGTGCGAACACTGCTTGCAGCAGTGTAGAGCGACGTTGCACTTGGGGCAATTGCCTTTGAAGTCCACTCCAGGAGGCACTGCCGTGCCACAGTTGTAGCACCTCATTGCCGTAACGGCTTGTACCAGGCGGGGAAGCCGGGGACCCGTCACATCAATCGGCGGGCGGGGGCCGTTGTCGTGCGGACGATCCGGGCGCGGCTCACGATCAGTTTCCTGATAGCCGCGCTGACTATACTTGCGATCCGAATCCATTCGTGAGGAACACTCCTTTAGACCGGCGATGCGGGGAACTCAGAATCGAACGATGCAAATTGATGTGGGATAAGGCGGATGCACCGCAAGACGAATCTGAGGAACTTCCAAGACGATGTGTCCTTGAAGAATCGCTGCCAGCGTTGGCATCGGGGGAACAGCTTCCATCGCAACGCCAAGGAGGCGGCGCGACCCGACTGCCTATCATCTTCATACCATGGATGGACTTTGGAATCCAGTGAAATGTGCCGGAGTCAGCTCCATTTGATCCTTCCATTGCACGGGCGGGTTAGCGGATCGTCGAAATGATTCGGCGACACACGGATGTTGAAACCCAGCCGGCCGGTTTGTTGCGGAACGAATTGGCGGCTGAAAACGGTGGCTGTGCCCGATGCGCCTTCCGGGCGCAGTTGCACCACTTCGGTGTCCTCCAGAAGGCCCACGACGCTGAGGCGTCCGACGACGGCTTCGACGCGGACATCCTGCGGCTCCAACCCGGCAAGATCGAGAGTCGCGCGCATGTCCACCGGTTGCCCCGCGACAAACGAATCGTCCATCTCGCGGCCCGATTCGACGAATCGAACACGGTCCCAGGTGGCGGCCACTTTGCGCGCCCAAGCCGCCTTCTCCCGCGCGGCGCGATAGGAATCGGCAGACATCGTCCGGCCGGAATCGTGCGCGGGCTGGTACAGCATCTGCATGTACTCCTGCACCATTCGCTGCGCGTTGAATTGCGGGCTGATGGCGCGCAGGCACTGCTTGACGCGGGCCATCCATTCCTTCGGAGGATGTTCCGCGGAGCCCTGATAGTACATCGGCAGAATCTCGTTCTCCAGCAGCGAATAGATCGTGCCGGCGTGGACGCCATCCTGATCCTCCGAGTACTCCTCGCGGTCTCCGATCGCCCATCCGCCGGAGATTTCGTACGCCTCGTCGAACCATCCGTCCAGCACCGAAAAATTCAGAACGCCATTCAAGGCCGCCTTCATTCCGCTGGTGCCGCACGCTTCTTCGCCGCGGCGGGGATTGTTAAGCCAGAGATCGACGCCGCGAACCAACTGCTTTGCGACCTCGATCGAGTAGTCCTCGATGAAGACCAGATGCGCCTCCAGGTCGTGATCCCGGGCCAATTGAACAATATCGCGGATAAATGTTTTGCCGGGAACATCCTTCGGATGCGCCTTGCCGGCGATGACGATCTGCACCGGCATCTTTGCGTTGGTGACGATCTTCTTCAAACGCTCGATGTCGCGGAACAGCAACGTGGCGCGCTTGTAGGTGGCGAAGCGCCGCGCGAATCCGATGGTGAAGGTGTCGGGGTCGAAGATCGTTTCGAGGCGCCGGATTTCGGTGGCGGAAGCCTTCCGGCGCAGGGCGGCTGCGCCAACACGCTCCCGCACGAAATTCACCAGTTCGCGCTTCCGGCGGCGGTGGGCCTGCCACAACTCGTCATCCGGAATTTCGGACACCTGTTCCCAGATGCGCGGGTCCGTATGCCGGTCGCGCCAGTCCGGCTGCAAGTACGTGTCGTACAGGATGGCCAGATCGTGATTCAGGAAACTGCGCAAATGCACGCCGTTGGTAACGGACGAAATCGGAATCTCCCAGGCTGGGAGCTTGGGCCACAGACCATGCCACATTTCCTGCGAGACCTCGGCATGGAGACGGCTGACGGCATTGCGGTATGCCGAGGCCTTCATGGCGATGATGGCCATCGAGAAGCTTTCGGAGCTGTTGGCGGGATCGATGCGGCCGAGCGAAAAGAACTGCTCCGGCGTAATGCTGTTCTCGCCGCAGTAGCTCCGGAAATATTCCCAGAGCATTCCCGCTTCGAACAGATCGATTCCCGCCGGGACCGGAGTGTGCGTGGTGAACACGTTGTTCATCCGCGCCGCCTCCAGGGCCTCCTCGAAGTTCATCGACTGGGACTTCATCAGGCCGCAAATCCGCTCCAGCGCCAGGAACGCGGAGTGGCCTTCGTTCATGTGATAAACGGTGGGCTCGTGGCCCAGCGCCTTCAACGCGCGAATGCCGCCGATGCCGAGAACGATTTCCTGCTGGACCCGCGTATGGCTGTCGCCGCTATAGAGCTGATCGGTGATCTCGCGATGCTCCTCCAGTTTATTCTGCGGGATGTTGGTGTCCAGCAGATGCAGGCTTACCCGCCCCACATGCACCAGCCACACCTTCGCAAACACACGTCCCGAGGGCAGGTCGACATGAACCAGCAGTTCGCCGCCGTCCTTCGTAAGGACCGGCTGAACGGGAAGGTCGAAAAACTCGTTTACCGGGGTCCGCTCAATCTGCCAGCCGTCGGGACTCAGCGATTGCTGCAGATAGCCTTTCTGATAGAGAAGGCCCACCGCTACGAGTGGAATCCCAGCGTCGCTGGCCGCTTTCAGATGGTCGCCGGAAAGGACGCCCAAGCCGCCCGAGTAGATCGGCATGCAGTCCACCAAGCCGTATTCCATCGAGAAGTAGGCGATCAACTCGCCGAAAGCGCTGCGCGAATCCGACCGGCCCACATAACTGTCGAAGCGGTCGCACGCTGTCTTGTATAGCGCCATGAACCGCGCGTCGGCGGCTGCCTGGTCCAGCACCGTCTGGCTTAGCTGATTCAGCATCAGCACGGGGTTCGTGCTGGCGCGCCAAAGGGCGGGATCAAGCCGCCGGAACAGGGAGCGGATCAGGTGATCCCAGCTCCACAGGAGGTTATATGCCAGCTCCGGGAGGCGGCCAAGGGCGGGGGGCAGCGCCGGCCGGACGACAAATTCCCGAATAGGTCTGATTTGGAAGGACATGGTTTATTGGGACTGAATCGGCGACGACGATTTTAAGCTTCATTTCCAGCCGGCTCTCCACTTGAGATACAATTCCGACCATGAAGTTAAGTTCTCAGGAGGAATACGGGCTGCGATGCTTGCTGCACATGGCAAGCCAAGGGCCGAACGCCAGTCTCAGTATACCCGAGATCAGCCGCGCCGAAGGGCTTTCGATCCCCAATGTCGCGAAGCTGATGCGGCTGCTCCGGATCGGCGGATTCGTCCGCAGCGCCCGCGGCCAAGCCGGAGGCTATTCGCTGGCGCAAAGCCCCGCGGAGATCACGGTGGCGTCGGTACTGGACACCCTGGGCGGACCCTTGTTCAACTCGCGATTCTGTGAGCGGCACGCCGGGCTTAGTCCGGTCTGCACACATAATGTCGATTGCTCCTTGCGCAGCGTTTGGGGCGCCCTTCAGGGCATGATCGAGAAAGTTCTGAAGCATACGACCCTCCAGGACCTCCTGCGGAGCGAAAGCGAAATGACTCAACTGGTGTCGCTCCGCGTGAGCCCGAATGCTTCGACGCCGGTTCCCGCCGCGGTCCAATAGGCGTCCTTAGTGGTGCGCCGCCGCCGGAGGCGCTGTGTGCTCGACCGGCGCGGCATGCACGGTGGGCGCGGGTGTCCCCTGCGCATCCGCAGCTGGCGCTCCGTGCCCGGCAGTGGCTGCCGCGGCGGCTGGCTCCGGACCGCTCTGCTCCGGCGTACGGTACTTCACGATCAGTGTGATTCGCCGGTTCGACGGGTGCAGTGGCGCATCGTGCTTGAACAGGTGCTGGTCCGCGAAGCCCCGTACCTCGGCGATCTGGTCGGCGCGGACGCCCGCGCTCTGCATCAGCCGCCTCGCGGCGTTCGCGCGGTCCGCCGACAGTTCCCAGTTGGTGTAAATAGGTCCCGTGAACGGTTTGGAGTCGGTGTGACCTTCGATCAGCAGCGTATTCGGCATCTTGCCGAGTTCGCTTGCGATCTTTGAAAGAAGCTCGCGGCCAAACCCGCTGGGGTTGGAGTTGCCCGACTCAAAGAACATCCCCGTGTCGGTCTCCAGAAGTTCGATCCGCAGTCCCTCCCCCGTGACCGAGAACTTCACCTGGTCCTTCATCTCCTGGAATTTTGGCATCTCCCGCAGCGCCTGCTCCAGCTTGTCCTTCAGCTTCGGCATGTCGTCTTTAGTGATCGTCAGTCCCTCGCCGTTGCCAGCCACGCCCGACCCGGCGCTCTGCTTATAGCCGACAGGGTCCTTGAAGTAACCGGAGACCGCTTCCTGCACCTTCTCCCCGGCGTTCATCAGCCACATCACCATAAAGAAGGCCATCATCGCGGTGACGAAATCCGCATACGCCACCTTCCAGGCGCCGCCGTGATGCCCGCCGTGACCCGACTTCTTCTTGATGATGATAATCGGCTGAACGTTCGCTTGTTCCGCCATGGAGCGTCCCTATGCCGCCGCGCCGCCACCGCGGCACGCCTGTTCCATTTCCTTAAACGTCGGACGAACGTGGGCCGGAATCGTTCGCCGGGCCGTCTCCACCGCGAGGATCGGAGCCGCACCCTTGAAGAACGCCACCAACCCCGCCCGCAGGAACTTGAAGAACTCACTTTCGGACTCGTTGATCTTGGTCATGTTGGCCGCCAGCGGTCCGAGAAATCCGTACGACATCAGAATCCCGAGAAACGTTCCGACCAGCGCGGCCGCGACGTGTTCGCCAATCATCTCCGGAGGTCCGCCCAGCGACCCCATCGTGATGACGATTCCCAGCACCGCCGCCACAATTCCGAGCCCCGGCATAGCATCCGCCACCGTTGACAGCGCTTGCACCGGCTGGCTGGCCTCATGATGATGCAGTTCGATCTCCGCTTCCATCGTCTGATCCAATTCGAAATGCCCGATGCCGCCCGATATCACCGTTCGCAACGAGTCGCAAACGAAGTGCAGCGCATGATGATTTTTCACCAGCCCCGGGTATTTGCTGAACAACTGGCTCTTGTCCGGTTCATCCACGTCCGCTTCCAGCTTCGCCAGCCCGTTCTTCCGCGCGAACGCAAAGATGTCGTTCAACATCTTCAGCGAATCCAGATAGAACTTCTTGTTGTAGGGGCTGCCCTTGATCGTGCCCAGCACCCCCTTGAAGAGCTGCATCACGATGCTGAGCGGATTGGCGATAAGCAGCGTTCCCAGCGCCGCTCCGAAAATGACGACGAGTTCGTTCGGCTGCCACAGGACGGGCAGTTGCCCGTGAGCCATCAGGAAGCCGCCGATGACGGAGGCGCTAACGATTACGATGCCAATGATCGCGAACATGGTTTCGAGAGTCCGGAAAGTGGATTGACAGACCGGTTGTCCGTCTGTATGACTCATCGGCCCTTGGCCGCGGAAACTTGATGGCCGCTACTGGATCGTGCTGGTGCCTTCGACACCCATCGTCGTATCCGCCACGTTGCGGTTGATGTAGTTGTCGAGGTTAATCACGTAGGTTTCCGCCGCGCCGATCAGCACCGGCGAGTGCGTGGCGCACACGATCCGGAACCTCTTCTTATCGGCCAATTCCAGCAGCATCTTGAGGATGCGCTGCTGGTTGGACATCGACAGCGCCATCTCCGGCTCGTCCAGCAGCAGGAATGTGCCCTCCGGCAGCGCCGGAAAATTCTCGCGGAACATCGCCAGCATCACCTGGCCGTGGCTGGCCGTCTGGAGGAACTCCATCATCTGCGGACTGTCCTTGAAAAAGTCGAGCTGCATTCGCGGATTGTGCTGCTCGGCGTCGAAAAGAAATACCTTTGGCGGCTGTGGGGGCGTGTCCCACCGGTAGACGAATCCGTCGATTTCCTTGCCGCCCAGCGCGTGGTAGATCGAGTGCAGAAGCGTCGATTTTCCAGACCCGTTCTCTCCCTGCAAGATCACCACCGGGTGGGACAGATCGACGATCAGCGGCATGTGAAAGTTCAGCCCGGGAAGGACCGGGTGCGCGAGAATCTTCAGGAACATCGCCTCTCAGTGTAGCGGCAGCAGCGGCCAGATCGGGATCGGGGCACGGGGATTCGCGATACAGCACATCCGGGTCCTCAGAGTTGCACTTTCCAGTACCTGCTTCCCGCAGGCGACGCGGTGCCCGATAATCGCCACAGTTTGAACGCAAGCTCCTTTTGACCATCGGTCACCGAACATTCAAACCAAAAAGCAACCTTTTTCCCGCAATCGCGCGTACTTTAAACTTGTATTCGTTAACTATTTGTCCGAACTGGCCACGTTTTCCCTGGTCCGCTCGAAGGGGTGATCGACGATGCCGGTCGGGGGCCGCGAATGTTTCGACCGCAGGTCGCCCGTGACCCATTCGGTTATGTCCCGACTTTGCCTGCGACAGGACTTCTCGAACCTGGACAACCAAGCTGTACTACACTGGCTCACAGATCAACCAGTCTGCGACTGGAAATTGCGATGAGTACAGTAACTGGAATTCGACTCAAAGCATACACGTCAGCACGCTGACAATAACAGAGCAATAGCGAAAGCCTAGTCACGTCAAGACCAGGCTCTGGTGGCCAGCACTGCGTCCTGGTAACCGAAAGCATTTTCGACGTACTCGATGTTACTAAATTCTGCCGCAGTCAAGAGGTCGCAGATATAGTCACGTGCGGTAAAGGAGGTATGGTACCAAGCGGGATGCAACGTGGAGTGTTTAGTGCTCGTCCGAAACAGGATACCATCCGTCGATAGGCGCAGATGTTCGTACTCTCTGAGATGAGTGCGCTCAAGCGCCGCTTGTCCATGGAGGGTTAGCAGCAAGGTTCCGCCGGGCATCAGTACGCGGTGTAGCTCCCGCAGCCATAGTGTCTGATGCGCACGGTCGAGGTGAGCAAAAACGGAGACTGCATAAACGAGGCCGAATAGCGAATTCGGCAAGGGAAGAGGTGGAAACTCCGCATTAGCTACAAAAGTAGCCCCTTTCAGATAACGATTGCACCACTGTATTGCCTGCTCATCCACGTCGGCACCCACGAAAGAGGTCGCCGGAAGCCGTTGGATCAACCATTGCAACACTCGCCCGGAGCCACACCCGAAATCGAGGACGCTGACAACCTTCGAAATAGGCGCTCCATAGGCCTCTAATAGCCTCTCGATCTTGTCGGCTAAGGCCCGTCCCGTCGAAAGATGCACAGAAAGGCGGACCGACTCGTTCACCCTGAAGCGAAGCGTCGGCGGCGGTACAGGCATCTGGTGGCTTTCTTTTCGGAAAACCCGTTCAAACAGATCCATCCCCAGGCAGGCCGCACGAAGAGTCCTCGCGTAAAGCCAGTGGTAGATCGACCTGCAATGTCGGTACAAAAACGATTCGGTAGGAATACTTCTTGACTGTAGCGAGATCCGGACAGAATCGTCTGACTGATCGGACAAATCTCCTAGCAGCGCATCGGCTGCGGCTAGCTTTCACCGAAGCCCGCGGCTGAGAAGCAAACCAGAACGATTGCCGGTCCGAATCCGAAAGACGCCCACACAGACGGATGGGGCGCGTCTTGCTGACCTGTGCGCCAGCGAACGCAGCCAATTGACACGTTTAAAATTCATCACCTTTCCGGCTTTATTCGGCGGAAGCGACGCGGATCACATTGACGAGCGATTTCTTCGGCACCGGCCGCGCTGCCTACAAGCCGCTCCGCTCCGGCAGCTCCGCAGAAGCGTCGATTTTCCGAGAGGCGATGTTCCTGAAGATTCTCGCGCGCCCCTTCCTTCCCGGGCTGAACTTTCACATGCCGCTGATCGTCGATCTGTCCCACCCGGTGGTGATGCTTCAGGGCGACAACGGCTCCGCAGGTGGCGCGGTCGAGCCTGGCAGTGGCCAACGGATTGCGGCAGAAGGTTTAGAAAGGTGCCCCGTGTATGCAGATTCAAGTGAATAGTGACGAGAGCGTCGAAGTGGATGCCGAGCTCGCGCGGACAGTGGAGGCGGCCGTCAGCGCTGCCTTGCAGAGGTTCGATAACCGGATTACCCGGGTTGAAGTCCATCTAACTGACGTGAATGGGGTTCGAGGTGGGAACGCGGACAAGAAGTGCGTGCTTGAAGCCCGGTCTGCCGGCCGTGGTCCGGTCGCTGTGACCGATCAGGCTGAGACTTCGGAGTTGGCCGCAAAAGGGGCGGCGCAAAAAATGAAGCGGCTCCTGGAGAGCACTTTCGGACGGCTGGGAGAGTGAATGACTGATCGTTACCTTATTACACTGGAGGAAGTTCGCGGCTTGGCGGACGGCCGTCAACCGCCTTACCTTTCGCTCTATTTGCCGACCCATCGTCATCATCCCGAGAACCAACAGGATCCCATCCGCTACAAAAACCTTATGAAAGCGCTGGAGGGGTCGCTGCTGGAGCGGTATTCAACCAGCGAGGCGGATGCTCTGCTGGATCCGTTCCGTGCCCTGGCCGATCATCGGGAGTTCTGGAATCACACCTGGGATGGTTTGGCCGTTCTCGGTGCGGCCGGCCTGTTCCGGGTGATCAAGTTGCAGCGGCCTGTTCCCGAGCGGGCGGTGGCTGCCGATAGCTTCCACATCAAGCCGCTGCTCCGCTATCTGCAATCCGCCGACAGATATCAGGTTCTGTCTCTGAACCGGCAGGAGATTCGGTTGTTTGAGGGCAATCGGGACAATCTTGATGAGGTTAAGCTGGCGGGCGGCGTTCCGCGCACGGTGACCGAGGCCTTGGGAGATGAGCTGACGGAGCCGCATCAAACGGTGACGTCTCACGGTGGGACGGTGCTGGGCGCCAGTATGCGCCACGGTCATGGATCGAAGACAGACGAAATCGAGATAGACGAGGAGCGATTCTTCCGCGCGGTGGACCGGCCAATTCTGGAGCATCACTCCCGGCCAACCGGATTGCCTCTCATCCTCGCCGCATTGGCTGAATATCACGCCCTATTTCGCAAAGTCAGTCACAATCCGTTTCTGACCGCGAACGGACTCGAGGTGGACGCCAGCGCACTGACAACCGAGCAATTGGGCGAGCGGGCATGGGCGGTCCTCCAGCCGGACCTTCGCGCGAGCTTGAGTAAGCGGGTTGAGGCATTCAGTGAAGCTCAAGCGAAGCAACTTGGGTCGGACGACCTAGCCGAGGTGGCGCAGGCGGCCGCTGCGTCGAGGGTAGAGTCTCTTTTGGTGGAGGCAGGACGGAGAATCCCCGGTGTTCTGGACCAAGCCACTGGAGCCTTTACTCTCGGCCGCTTGGAGGATCCTCAGGTGGATGACCTGCTGGACGACATAGCGGAGTTAGTTCTAAGCAGGGGCGGGCAAGTGGCCGTGATCCCGGCTGCGGACATGCCGGGATCGACGGGAGTCGCTGCGACGTTCCGTTTCTGAGCGCCGCACTCACCGCGTCGGCTGCGGCATCAACAGGCCGTTCCGTTCCTCGCCGGATCGCCGTCCGTCATCAAGACAAGAACGGCCCAGCAGCAGTTGGAGCACGTTCAGCAGCCGCCCTCGTTTGCATCGGCGCACCGGAGGAAGCGTTCCGACTAAACTTTTTTGCCGCCTCACCAATAATCCAACGCAACCCGCCGAGCGCCTACCATCAACCGAGTCCTTGATCAGGAGATTTCGATAATTCCGATCTGGCTGTGAAAGTAGGAAGACCACCCGAACAAGAGAGTCTAGCTAGCGGAGAGTGGTCTCAAACAGCTTCAAGATTCGCTTGTACTCGTCGGCCCAACTGGTGGGTTGAACGAAGCCGTGGTCTTCGACAGGATACGAGGCGAACTCCCAATTCTCCTTGCGGAGTTCGATCAGCTTCTGCACCAGACGCACGGACTCCTGGTAGTGAACATTGACGTCCACCATGCCATGGCAGATCAGCAAGGCACCCTTCAGTCCGTCCGCGAAATAGATCGGTGAGGAGCGCCGGAACGCCTCGGCATCCGTTTGCGGAGTGTTGAGGATGTTCGACGTGTATCCGTGGTTGTAGTGGGCAAAGTCGGTGACGGGGCGCAGCGCGGCGCCGGCTGCGAAAACATCCGGCTGAGTGAACATCGCCATTAACGTCACCAACCCGCCGTAGCTGCCGCCGTAGATGCCCACACGCTTCGCGTCAACGCCATGCTCCCGCACCGCCCAACGCGCCGCGTCCACCTGATCTTCAAGGTCTTTCCCGCCGCCCATATGCCGGTACACCGCCGTTCGCCAATCCCGGCCATAACCGGCAGAGGCGCGGTAATCGAGATCCAGCACCAGGTAACCGCGCTCCATCAACAGGTGGTGGAACAAGTACTCATGCGAATACTGAGACCAGCGCTTGTGGGCGTTCTGAAGGAAGCCTGCGCCGTGGACGAAGATTACCAGCGGACCTCCGCGCTTCCATGTCTGCGGCTTGTAGATTCGCGCCGGAACCTTCGCTCCATCACGTGCCGGAATGTCAACCAGTGGCGGATCGATCCAGGGGTAAGTGGCAAACGCCGGCGAGGGCGACTCCGTTACGCGCTTGCCGCCGACATACAATTCCGGCGGACGGTTGGTATAGCCGAACACATCGGCCAGTGATCCGTCGGGCGCCACGGCCACGCTATGTCCACCCGGTTCCTTCGTCAGCCGTCGGCGGTCGCCACCGTCGATGGACATCGCGTAAACCTGATTCTCCGCCGCACCCGCTTCAGACGTAGTCAGGTAGAAGACGCGATGGTCGTCCGACAGCGTGACGTCGCGAATCTCCCACTTGCCCGAAGTAAGCTGCCGAATTTCGCCGCCGGCATACGGAACGGTGTACAGGTGCGCGTAGCCATCCCGCTCCGCGACGAACCAAACCCGGCCGTCATCCAGATGCCCATGGGGCGTGTCCGATACCACCCATGCGTCGTCATGCAGGTGCACAAGCTCGCGAGTCTTCGCCGTTTCAAGGTCCAACGCAAGCAGCCGAACATCCTTGTTGTCGAGTGAGCGGGCCAGCAACACGGGACGCTTTTCGTCCAGCGTGAACTGCGGCATCTGGAGGCGGTCTTTCGATTCCACCCAGCGATGCTCACCCGTTTCACGATTGAAGAGCGCAAGCTTCGTCTGGTTCTGAACATCGCCAACCCTGTTCCGCGTCTGGATCTCTTCGGTGTAAGAAGACTCGGTGACGAAGTTGGGCACTGCGACGGTCTTCGTTTTCTCGCCCGCTTCGGTAATCACGCCCAACACCCATTTGCCGTCGGGAGACAGACGCAGTGCGCTTACAGAATGCCGCGCGGGCAGTATCCAGGGCTTTCGTGAATTGCGTTTCTTCTTCTTCGCCTCGTCTTCCTCGCGTTTTTTGGCGCGCTCCGCTATGGAACCAAGAATCTCGCGCTCCGCCTTCTTGAGATATTCCTGGCTGTCGGTGGCCTTCGCTTCCTCGGGTGGTGTGGGAGAGCCGGGGGCGAGAATGTCCGTCAACTGTTCGATCGACCCGTCTTCCAGCGAATGAAGAAAGAGATTGTTGCCGCGGCGGTACGCGACGGTCTTCGAGTCTCCATGAAACCAGGCGTTGAACTCCGGCTCCGTCGTTTTCGTGACGTCGTGGCGAACTCCGGCGGCATGATCGTAAACGAACACATCGCCTTCGTCGAGAAACACCGTGGCCGACTTATCCCGCGACAGGTGGCCGCCCGGCGGAGGCGCTTGACGCGCTTCGTCATCGCTTAGCTTGCGTAGCGCACTGCCGTCGCGCAGCACCGCGTAGGTGTCCGGCTCGGCCAGCAGCGCGCCATCGTGCCGCTTCCAGTGAAAGAACACTTGGGCGCTGTCACGCGACCATCGAACGTCGGACGGCGCCCAGCCATACAGGCCGGGTCCTTGCATGATCCAATCTACGGTCAGCGTTCGTTTTGCGGGCTGCGCCGCAATCAGCGCCGCCACGCATAGCATCCACACTCTTCTCATCGCGAAGCATTCAGGATACCGGATAGACTCGACTTACATGGACAAGTCGGCAAGTACGGAGCAGCATCGCGCATTGGCGCGGGATGCGGGCCCGGTGGCGATTGCCATCGTGACGGTAAGCGATTCCCGCACGCCGGAGACCGACGCGAACCGCAAATACCTGGAGGCCGAGATTGCCGCGATGGGGCATCGAGTGGCCGAGTACCGGTTGATTCGCGACGAGCCCGCGCAAGTGTTGGACGCGCTGGAGCAGATCGCGAATACCAGTGTGCAGTTGATGCTGTGGAATGGCGGAACTGGAATCGCGCCGCGCGACACCACCTACGACGTGCTTAGCAGGAAGCTGCAAAAGACGCTTCCGGGTTTCGGTGAACTGTTCCGGATGCTCAGCTACCAGCAGGTGGGCGCTGCGGCGATGCTGTCCCGGGCAGTTGCGGGAATCTACCGGGGCAAGGTGGTGATCTCGACACCGGGGTCTCCCAACGCCGTTGAAACAGCCTGGACTCAACTGATCCGCCCGGAGTTGGAGCATCTTGCATGGGAAGTGGCGCGGCTGAGTTGATACTGTTGGTGCTGGCCGCAACATTCCATCAGGACGTTGCGCCGCTGCTGCAACGGCACTGCCAGACTTGCCATCGCAGTGGAGGCATTGCCCCGATGCCGCTTGTGACCTACGCCGAGACGCGCCCGTGGGCGAAGGCGATTCGCGGCGAAGTCGTGCGGCGCACGATGCCCCCTTGGTTTGCCGATCGCAGGCATGGAGTGTTCGCGAACGACCCCTCGCTAACCGAGGCGGAGATCGCGACGATACGGCAATGGGTGGATGAGGGCGCGCCGGCGGGCCAAGACGTACCACGGGACGCGGGATCACAGGCCGAGTGGACGATTCCAGAACCCGATTTGGTTGTCGAAATGCCGCGGGCCTTCGCCATTCCCCGCGATGGCGAAGTCGATTATCAGTATGTAATTCTGCCGCTGGGCCTGAAGCAGGACCGGTGGGTAACGGCAGCGGAGGCTGTTCCCGGCGCGCGCGAAGCGGTCCACCACATCGTGCTGTATGTTCGCGAGCCGCAGTCTACTTGGCTGCGCGACGTTCCGGCGGGAGTGGTGTGGTCGCCCAAGGACAGCACGCTCGATGAGAAGCGGAGGATCGGCCACACCACCAGCGACATTCTGTTGGTGTATGCGCCGGGCAGTCCGGCGATGGCGCTGCCACGCGGGATGGCGAAGAAGGTCCGGGCAGGGAGCGACGTAATTCTACAGATCCACTACACGCCTGCAGGCAAGGCGCTTCAAGACCGGACGAAAGTTGGTGTGGTCTTCGCGAAGGCTCCGCCCGAGAGTGAAGTGTTGACGCTGCAGATGGGCACTGACCGGATTCGCATTCCACCGGGTGAGCCAGACTACCGGTTGACCGTCAGCGGCACACTCCCGAACGAAGCGCGCCTATTGTCGTTCTTCCCGCATATGCATCTTCGGGGCAAGTCGTTTGAGTACCGCCTTGTCGGGCCCGGCGGCTACTACGAGACTCTTCTAAAGGTGCCTGACTACGACTTCGCGTGGCAGATGCAGTACCGCCTTGCGGAACCGCGACGGCTGTCGGCGGGCGTCCGGTTGCAAATGGAGGCGCACTACGACAACTCCGCGAATAATCCACGTAATCCGGACCCGGAGGCTGAAGTGACTTGGGGAGAGCAGAGCCGGGAGGAGATGATGATCGGCTTCTTCGATATAGCCGTCGCTCCCGGCACCAGTAAGGCGGGATTCTTTGAACGGAAGGACTGACT
The DNA here is from genome assembly GCA_041746955.1 of Bryobacteraceae bacterium. Classification (GTDB taxonomy): domain Bacteria; phylum Acidobacteriota; class Terriglobia; order Bryobacterales; family Bryobacteraceae; genus JAPKYZ01. The sequence goes on along the minus strand of JBGTFZ010000104.1, from coordinate 20,221 downwards.
ATTTGATCTTGCCTTCTTTATATTCGACGTGTTTCCGGACCACTGGGTCGTACTTCATCTTCACCAGCTTTTCTTTCGAGAGCTTGGCGTTCTTCGACGTTGTATAGAAGTGGCCCGTGTCGGCGGTTGAAACCAGCTTAATCAGTTCGCGCGGCATTAGAGCGCACCCTTCTTCCGCAGTGCCGCGACTACCGCATCCGCGCCCAATTTGTCGATGGTCCGAATCGCTTTCGCCGACAAGCGAAGGCGGATGAACCGGCCCTCGCCGGGGACCCAGATTCGCTTCTCGTGAAGGTTCGGCTCGAAACGCCGCTTGGTCTTATTGTTCGCGTGGGAGACGCGGTTCCCTGCCATCGGGCGCTTTTCGGTTACGGGGCAGTATTTCGCCATGACGAACTCCTGATTTCAGTCCAATACCCTTGGGATTGGCAATGGCCAAACGCACGTTGGCCAAGCACAGACTTTCAGAGTAGCAGAGGGCTCGCTATCGGGCAACCGCCGGCGTTGGACTGTGATAGTGTGCCCGCATGAAGATCTCGCCCTTGTTGCTGATTTCTCTGGCTTTAGGCTCGTCCGCGCTTGCACAATCGACCGGACGGATCGTCGGGTCGGTAAACGATGGGTCCGGCGCCGTCGTACCCGGAGCGGAGCTGGTCGCAGAGAACGCACTTACCGGCTTGACGTTTCGCGCGACCTCGGACGAAGCCGGACGTTTTCTGATTCCGCAGCTTCCGGTCGGCGAATACCGGGTGCGAGCGATCAAGGAAGGCTTCCGGCAGTTCGTGACCGAGGAGTTTCGATTGGGCGCGGACCAGGTGCGCGAAGTCGTCGTTCGGCTGGACATCGGGGCAACGGCCGAATCGGTCAACGTAAGCGGCGCGGTCGCCCAGGTAGATACCGTCACGGCGACGCTGCGCGACGTTGTCGACGAGAAGCGGATCACCGAATTGCCGCTGAATGGACGTAATCCGCTCCAACTTGTCCTGCTGGTGCCCGGAGCCGTTTCCGCTCCCGGCGGAAGCAACCTGAATCGCAACGACGGCATCGCCGTCAATGGCGGCCGAGGCACTTCCACCAACTACACGCTGGACGGAGGCGACAACAACGACCCGCAACAAAACGTCGCCGCCGTGCTGCCGAATCCCGATGCGCTGGAGGAATTCAGCGTGTTGACTCACAACTTCAGCGCCGAGTACGGACGAAACTCCGGCGCGGTAGTGAATGCCGTAACCAAGTCCGGCACGAATCAATTTCATGGATCGCTGTGGGAATTCGTTCGAAACGACGCGTTCGACGCCCGTTCGTTCTTCGGCATCAGCAAGAGCAAACTCCGGCGCAATCAGTTCGGCGGCGCGTTCGGAGGACCGATCGTCAAGAACAAGGCGTTCTTCTTCGGCTCCTACGAGGGCGTTCGCCAGCGCACCGGCGACACACGATCGAATCTCGTGGTCCCCACCGCCGACGAGCGCGCCGGCAACTTTTCCGGCCGCACGATCCGGGACCCGGCCAACAACAATCAGCCGTTCCCCAACGGGATGATTCCTTCCTCGCGCTTCGACCCCGCCTCGGTCGCGTTTCTCGACCAGCTTGGCATACCGCTTCCTAATTCTTCCGGGAACCGCTTCATCTACAATCCGCCCCAGTCGACGGACTCGAATCAATTCCTGGGCCGCGTCGATTACGCTCTAACGGACAATCAGCGCCTTAGCGGTCGCTTCTTTCAAACATCCGCCGCCGACCTTGCCGTGGCCGGTCTGCCGAACCTGATGTCGGAAGTCGCATTCGATACGCGGAACATCACCGGGCAGCACACGTGGACCGCTTCGCCTACGTTGCTCCTGGTGTCGCAGTACACGTACAACAGTTCCCAAATCGATCGTGGTCCGCTGCCAATTGGATCGGGCGATGGAGTGTCCTACCAATCTCTCGGAGTGAACGTGAATCGGGGCGGTCTGGACGCTCTAGGGAAAACGTTGGTTCCGCACTTTCGAGGACAAGTGAATGGATTCTGGAATCTGAACCAGGACAATCTCGTGCTGATCTCGCGGCCAACGCATCAAGTACTGGAGAATTTCACCTGGACGCGTGGCGCGCACTTACTGAAGTTCGGCGGCGAGTATCGATGGTCGAAGAGCGACCGTGTCACCGCCAACGGAGTGGACCCGCAGTTCAACTTCAACGGGCAGTTCACCAGCTACTCATTCTCGGACTTTCTGATCGGGTCCCCGCTGAACTTCACGCAAGGCTCGGTTCGCATCAATCAGATTCGCGCACAGACCTTCTCGCTCTACGTTCAGGACGATTGGCGCATCCATCCCCGCCTGACCTTGAACCTTGGGCTGCGCTACGAACCGCAGTTCCCCTTCTATTCGGCGGCGAACGAGTTGACGCTTTTCCGTCCGGGACAGCAGTCCACCGTCTTCCCGAACGCACCCAACGGCATCGTTTATCAGGACGATCAAGGCGTACCGAGAGGCGGCACCGGCAGCGACCTGAACAACTTCGGACCGCGTTTCGGATTCGCCTGGAATCCATTCGGCAAAGGCAGGACCAGCGTCCGCGGCGCTTACGGTTTCTTCTACGACCTTCCGCGGTTCCACGAGTTGAGCCATTTCGTGAACTCGCCGCCTTACTCGCTGCAGATCACGGTGAATCAGCCTCGCAGTTTCTCGAATCCGTACACGGGCCAAGTGAATCCCTTCCCCTACACGCCGCCCGCGACGGCGGCAGACCAAGCCGCATATCAATTCCTGCGGCCCGTAGTCGTGGGCCTCTCGATTGACCCGGCTTTCGCCGCGCCCTACGTCCAACAATGGAACCTCAACGTCCAACAGGAAATTTTCCCGGGCTACGTCGTTACGGCGGGCTATGTCGGTACCAAGGGCAACCGCCTTCCCATCCGCCGCGAACTAAATCCCGCCCTCTACCGCCCCGGCGCAACGGTAGGCAACATCAACGCGCGACGGATCTACGCACCCAACTACGCCAGCATTATCAGCTACGAGAACGTGATCAACTCGACGTATCACGCGCTGCAGCTGACGTTGAACAAGCGCTTCTCCAGCGGCTTCACGATTCTCGCCAGCTACAACTACTCGCGGTCGATTGACGGAATGTCCATCGACGTCGACGGTTTTAACGGCCAGGACACGCTGAACGTGAGAGCGGACAAGGCGCTCTCCGACTTCGATGTCCGTCAGCGGTTTGTGACGTCGTTCCTTTGGGAAATCCCCGGGCCCGGAACGGGTATCGGCAAGTGGCTATTGGGCGGGTGGCAGACGAACGGCATTTTCATCGCGCAAGCCGGGAGTCCTTTCAACGTCGTCAGCGGCCGCGACGTTGCCCTGTCCGGCACTGGAACCCAGCGTCCAAACGTTACCGGAGATCCGCGCCTGGACACCGGCCGTTCGCGCGATGAACAAATGGCCCAATACTTCGACGTTTCGAAATTCGTTCTTCCCGGGGCCGGCGATTACGGAAATACAGGGCGAAACCTTCTGGTCGCGCCTGGAAACTACAATCTCGATTTCGCGCTATTCAAGAAGTTTCCCATTCGCGAGGGAATGCAGTTGCAGCTCCGGTGGGAGATGTTCAACGCCTTCAATCACGCCAACTTGAATGCGCCCCGTTCGAACATCACAGCCGCGAGACCGGGCCAGATCGATACGACCAGCGGTCCGCGAATCATGCAGTTGGGGTTGCGGCTGGCCTTCTAAGAACGCCGCGTCTTTCGGGTCCACGCTTGGCCTAGCGCGGGACGAAATACGTTTTGGTTTGAACAAAATAAAGGGCAGCGTTGGAGGTAGTGTGTCATCATGTAAACTCCGCTGCAAGCGCCATGGTCGGCGACAATCTTTCGCACTACCGGATTCTCCGCCTGCTGGGCCAGGGCGGCATGGGCGCGGTCTATCTTGCCGAAGACCTGCGCCTCGGCCGCAAGGTCGCGCTGAAGGTGATGTTGCCGGAGATCGCGACCCACGAAAAACGGCTTCAGCGATTCCTGCGCGAGGCCCGGCTCTCGTCCTCGATTTCTCATCCCAACGTCACTGCTTTTTACGAAATTGGCGAGGAGAACGGCGTCCATTTCCTGGCGATGGAGTACGTGGAGGGCAACACTCTGCGAGGCAAAGTCGCCGGAGCCCCGCTGGAGCTGGATGAGGCGCTTCGCATCGCACGCCAGGTTGCAGAGGCGCTGATCGCCGCCCACAAAACCGGCGTGATTCACCGCGACATCAAGCCTGAGAACGTGATGCTTACCACCGACGGCCACGTGAAGGTGCTGGACTTCGGCCTAGCCCGCCGCAACATCGCGCCGGAAGAAGGAGTCTCCAGCGACGAGCAGGTGACGAAGACCCAGCTCAGCATGGTGGGCCAGCCCATTGGCACCGTCAGCTACATGAGTCCCGAGCAGTTGCGCGGCCAGAAGGTGGACGGCCGCAGCGATATCTTCGCCGTCGGCGTGCTGCTATTCGAGATGCTTGCCGGACGCCGCCCGTTCGAAGCCACTTCGACAATTGGGACCATGCAGCGGATTCTCACCACGCCTCCCGACGCGTTGGCGCGCTTCAACTACGACGTGCCACTGGAAGTGGAACGCGTCATTCGAAAGTGCTTAGAGAAAGATCCGGAATGGCGGTATCAGTCCGCACGGGAGTTGGCGGTGGATCTGGCGGCGCTGGAGCGCGAGAAGCAATCGGGCACCCTTAGCGCCACGCATAGCCCGCTGCCGCTGATTCCGGAGCCGAAACCGGTTCAACGCAGATGGTGGATCGCCGCTGGCATCGGACTGATCGCCATCGCGGGCGCTTGGGGCGCCTACCGCCTGATGGGACCGGACCAGGTGGATTCACTCGCCATTCTGCCGTTCACGAACGCTTCGGGTGATGCCGCGATCGACTATGTGGGCGCAGCCTTGCCAGATGGCTTGCAGCGGGCCCTCGCCCGGATACCCAGACTGTCTCTAACCTCGCGAGGCGCGATACGCGCGTTGCCGACCCAGAACCCTCTCGAAGCCGGCAAGAAGTTCAATGTGGAGGCTGTCCTGTCAGGCCGCATCGGAAAGCGGCGAAACGAAGTAACGGTGGATGTCGAGTTGATGGACACGCGGTCCGGCGCGGTTCTGTGGAGCCGCGACTATGCCCGCGCCGAAGCGCAGCTGCTGAATCTCGAAGAGATGCTGGGCCGGGATCTGTCGAGCTACTTGCGGCCCGGAATTCGAGAGTCTGCGGCGAAAGCGCAGCCCTCCGATTCGGAAGCGTACAGTCTTTATCTAAAGGGGCGCTATCACTTCGAACGGCGGTCGCTGGACGACATGAATGCCGCCGCGCGACTGTTCCAGCAGGCGACGGAGAAGGACCCTGGGCTGGCGATTGCCCACGCGGGCTTGGCCGACACCTACGCCGTGATGGCCGACCTTGGGTTGCAGGCGCCCGCCACCATGCGGAGGCAGGCCCGCGCGGCCGCGCGCCGGGCGATAGAACTGGACCCCACCATCGCCGAAGCGCAGACATCTTATGCCGTGACGACGGCCCTGGGCGAATACGAATGGGCCGAGGCGGAGCGGGCGTTCCGCAGGGCGATCGATCTGCAGCCCGACTACGCACTGGCGCATAGCTGGTTGGCGGTGACGGTGCTGGCTCCCATGGGCCGGCAGGACGAAGCGTTGATTGAGATCAACCGCGCCATTGAATTGGAGCCTCAGAATCCTGTCTTCCGCCTGATCAATGCCGTGATCCTCTTTGCCGCCCGCCGCTTTGAAGATTCGGCGAAGGCGGCCACCTTCGGAGGCGACGAAGCTCCCCCCGCGCTGAAGGTGGTGCAGGCGCTGCAATTTGCGGAGGCCCGCACCGCCCAGGGCCGGTTGGATGAAGCGATAGCAACTCTGGAGGGCGCAAAGCTGGATACCGGACAAATCGCCAACAGTTCAAAGGGAGCGTTGGCGTACGCGTATGCACTGAAGGGCCGCACGAAACAGGCTCTGGCGCTGGACGCCGAACTGGAGCGCGCGTCCCAGTTTCAGTACGTGGCTCCGTGCGGACGCGTGGCCACATATGTGGCCCTAGGCCAGTCGTCGAGAGCACTTCAGCTTCTAAGGAACTGTTATGAGGTCCGCGAGAGCAGCTTCGTATTTCTGAAAGTAGATTCCAGGTACGACCCCCTTCGGAAACTGCCGGAGTTTCAGGAACTTGTAAGGTTGGCCCGGCTGGAGTAAACTGAACCGGACCCGGAACCATCATGGACGAACAATACATACTTGACCAACTTGGCCTCACTGAAGCGGACCTCAAGGACCTTGTCGAGAAACATCAACGCTTCCTCGCCAGCCTGAACCCAGCTCAGCAAAAGGCGGTTGCAGCCGCCATGCCGACAGCGGAGGACGCCGCTAAGACTTTGTCTGGCGACGTAACAGCGGACGACTTGACGAAATTCGTCGGTTCTCGCGGTTCGAAAACCCAGCCTTCCACCTCGTTACTGTTCTTTCTGGCTTCGCAGAAAAAGTAGCGGTGGAGTTCGGCTTCCGGCCGAAGCTACCCGGTCAGACACGCACCGTTAGCGCGCAGGATACCGTCCGGCGCGCGATGCCTGTGGCTCGCCGCTTTGGGCTGACGCGCCTGACCGATGTTACGAGGCTGGATCGCGTGGGCATCCCGGTTTACACAGCGGTAGCGCCTAAGTCGGACGACATTCTCAGTGTCTACAACGGCAAGGGCGTTCGCCGCATTGACGCTATCGCCGGGGCGTTGATGGAAACGATTGAGCGTCAGGCGGCGCTTCGGGCGCGGCCCCCGCTGAAGTGGTGCACGCTGGCCGGAGCCGGTCCGCGCGCCATCCCTCCCGATTCGATTTTGATGCGTCTGGCCGACGGCCACCAGCCCCATCGGCCGTTCGCCTGGGTTACGGGCTTCGATGCACTTACCGGAGAAGAGGCTCTTGTGCCTGCGGGATTCGCCGGTTACTTATGGCCGGAGGCTGCGGAGAACTCTCCATTCTGGGGATCAAACTCGCAGGGTCTGGCGTCGGGTAATTGCCTGGAGGAGGCCGTGGCCCAGGCGATCTGCGAGTGGATTGAGCGCGACGCCTGGACTTTGGGCGAACTGGGTTCGCACTTCCACCCGAGGGCGTTGGCGGAACGAGCGACGGGTGTCGACCCCTGCGATCATTTTCTCGACGACCTCGACCTTCACCCAAGCCTTGATTTGACTGGCATCGGTGAGCCTGTGGATGGACTGCTGCGCAAGTTCGCTAAGGCGGGATTTACTCCGCTGGTTCGCGACATTACTTCGGATCTCGGAATCCCCGTGATCGTGGCGTCGATGTACGAAGATCAAGTTCCGGGGTTTCCTCAGGCCCACACGGGCGTCGGGTGCCATCCGGACATTCGCGTGGCCGTGGTTCGCGCATTGACCGAGGCGGCGCAGAGCCGCGCCGTCGATATCCAGGCCGTCCGGGAGGATATTGCACCGGCGGAAGGCGACGGACTTGCCGCCGGTCTCGTAATCCACACCCGTCGCATCCGCGCGATCGACCGCAGGCGGTGGCTGATCTCTCCATCCACTTTCCTGAAGCCCTGGCAGGAGTGCGAGAGCAAAACTACATCGGACGTGCTAAACGACTTGCAGCTTCTGCTAAGCCGCTTGAAGCGCGCGGGGGTCGCTTCTGTGGCTGTCGTCGATTTCTCACCACCCGATTCCGGTCTGGCGGTGGTTCGCGTCGTCATCCCTGGCTTGGAAGCCTGGGCGGCGGATCGCGCGCGGTTCGGTCAGCGTGCTGCCGCCCATTGGCGCGCTTTAGGAGCCGCCGTGTGACGCCTGAAGCGGTCGTATTTATCGGACCCAGCCTGTCTCGCGAAGCCCTTGAAGGCCTCCCGCCGGAAATAGTACTTCGCGGCCCCATCCGCCGCGGCGATCTTCAAGCGCTTTCCGGCAATCCACCACGTGTGATTGGAATCGTCGATGGCGAGTTCTACCAGAGCCTCGCAATTTCTCCTAAGGAGATTCTGCCGTTCCTCGAACGCGGCGTGCGCGTTCTCGGCTCGTCCAGCATGGGTGCGCTGCGCGCCGCCGAACTGCACTCGTACGGAATGCAAGGCGTCGGCACGATATTCGACTGGTACCGGCGCGGCCGCCTGGAAGCCGATGACGAGGTGGCGATGGCTTTCTGCCCGTCTACTCTGCGAGCGTTGTCTGAGCCGCTGGTGAACTTTCGCGTGGCCTTGCGAGTGGCGCAGAAGGATAAACTGCTTATCGCGGCGGAGCGTGTGGAGCTGACGCGGCGGATGAGGCGGCGCTACTTTCCAGAGCGCACGGCCTTGGCCTTCTTCCGCGATCTGGATGCTGTCGTGCCGGAAGAGCGCCGGGCCGCCGTGCGCGATTGGTGGATGCGCTCCGCGCCAAACACGAAGGCCGACGACGCGCGGGATCTTCTTCGCGCTGTCGTCTACGCGCTGGGACGGAACGGATTTCGCTCCGGGTCGTAGTGGGCGTAGAGACGGTCCTTCATCTCCCGCTCAATCTTCGCGACGCCTGGTTCGCCTGCGCGGTTTCGGTTCTCTTCTGGATCGGAAGCCGTGTCGTACAGCTCCGCAGTGTCGCCGAAGTTCCACACATACTTCCATTCCCGCGTCGCCACCATGTAGCAATCCTGCCGAGTGCGGAGGTTGTACTCGGCGTACATCGCCTCCGGACCCGCCACGTCTGGCGTTCGAATCGAGTTCGCAAAACTGCGCGCCTCAAGCCCCTGCGGCTGTGGCAGGCCGCAAAGCTCAGTCAGGGTAGGGTACAGGCCAAAATACTCCGTAAGCGCGCTCGATACTTTTCCGGTGGGAAGCTGCTTCGGCCAACTGACGATCAGCGGCACGCCAATCGAGTGACGAAACATACAGAACTTCCCGAAGAGCCCATGGTCGCCATTCATCTCACCATGGTCGGACGTGTAGACGACGATCGTGTTGTCCGCCAAGCCGCTGGCTTCCACCGCGCGGAACACTTTTCCGACGCAAGAATCCAAGTAGGCGAGGTTTCCCTGATAGCCGCTGATGGCATCCCTTAGCCGCTCCGCGCCAAGGCGCTGGTAGCGCGCGGCCTTCTGCTGGATGTGCTGCGGATAGCGTGATAAGTCGCCCGTTGCTGGCACCTTCATCGCGCTGGGCGGATATTTTGCAGCCCACTCGCGCGGCGGGTGCAGGGGCGGATGTGGACGCAGAAAACCCGCTACCAGCAGCCACGGACGCCGCGGCATTCGCGAAGCTTCGCCGATAAAGCGGATCGATTCCCGCGCCACGAAAGCATCGATGGAATCTTCGGCGTCCAACTGCGCGCCCTGGCCGAGCGGCATGCGTTCAACGCGTCCCGCCCACGGGCCTTTTCCTTTCCACTTATCCCAAAGTGCGGGCAGTTCGGGGAGTCCGCTGCCATCGTCGTTCACCGTGTCGAAGAACTGGGGGCCGGTCGTGTGGTTGGCGATTTCGTTAGCGAAAAGCTGCACCTTCGGCCCAAGGTACTGGAACCAGTCGTTGAAGCCCAGCCGGTATTGGAATCCTCGCGTGTGCGGATCATTGAAGTGCATCTTGCCGATCAGCCCCGTCAGGTATCCGGCATCGGCGAAGGTGTGGGCGATGGTCCGGGTGGTCCACGCCAGGCGGTCGCGATTGTTGATCACGCCGGTAGTATGCGGATAAAGCCCGGTCATCAGTGACGCTCGCGACGCCGCGCACACCGGGTAGGGGCAGATGGCGTTGGTGAAACGGACGCCACGCTGGGCGATCCGGTCGATCTCCGGAGTAGGAACGGTTCCGTTCCCCGCGATCGTCATATATTCGGGCCGGTGCTGATCGGACATCAGGATCAGGACATTCGGGCGACGGGATGGCAGCTCGGTTTGCGCGCTGGAAATGGCGGAGGCCGCAGGCAGTGTCAGAAACTCACTGCGTGTGATGGGCATGCGTGGCATCATTCCACACTGTAGGCGGCGGAGGCGCGTTGCGCTCCACTCTTAAGCCTATCTTTGCTGAAGTTCCGTACGGACCACGTTCGCTAGCGAGGCCAAAGCGCATGACGTTGTCCTCTTGGGTTTCTCTTTGCACTCTTTCATCGCTTCCTTAGTGTTTTCCCAAGCCCAAAACATCCTGCCGGTTCTTTTGTCAGTGGCCTTGAGGAGCAGCTTTTCGGTGGTCCGGACGAAGCTGTCTTTGCGTGGGCCATTGATGGTCTGCCTTTCAAATTCGATTGTTTCGCGGGAGATTTCGCCGAGTCCGCTAACTACAATTTCCGCCGCGTTCCCATCCGTCACCAACGCGAAGGTTTTGGATTGGGCGACTTGGACTTCAATCGTTTCACGAATGATGTCTGCGTTCTCACGGGTTCCCAAGGTTTCGATGTAGATGGTGGATCTTTTCCCCTCGCGTTCAGCCATGGCGGCGAGCAGGAACATCAGCGAAAGTCTAGCCATGCTATCCCCCTACGTCTTAGAGCCTGAAAAGTACGGTGGCGACAGCGGTGGTTTCCGGCCTCCCTTTTCGGGCGGTGCTAGAAGACCTGACCCAAGCGCCGATCTATCAATAGTACCTCAGCATGGGACGACTAGCGGTATTTGGCCTCTCGGCCCTGGATGCGCTCGAACATGGGGAAGTCCAATACAAATTTGCGCCCGTAGTCGCCACTGTCACCGATCGCGTCGAGCCATGCCTTAGCCGATTCATTCCATCCATTGCCATTGGAGGCTGGTGACTTCATCGCAGGAAAGCCAAACTGGGATGGCGGTGAGGGTGGGATTCGTTTCGATAGGTCGATCGCAGCGACTGTAAGTTGCTGATTTTTGGTTGCCGCGAGTGCCCGTTTCGCCCTCTTTGCCGACGGGGATTGCCCAAAATTGCCCAAGAACCCATTCGCAACGCCTCCACCTCCCTTCGAAGCGTGTACAGGCACCGCATGGGCTTATGGCACAATGGCAGTGCGTTTCCGGTGCCCACGCGTTGCTACCAAACGAGGCACTTCCGGCAGACTTTGCTGTTCGAATGACACTCATCATCCACACGAAGGCAGAGAGCCAACAACATCTCCCACCACAAACTCTGAGATCAGATTGATTTAAGAGGAGGCGTTCATTATGGACAGACGAAGAGAGTATTCCGTAGCGTTTGAGGTGGCTGGCCCCCTGGCGATCTTCACCCGTCCAGATTCAGGAGCGACGTTTGTCTCATATCCCGCGCCGACGTTTTCTGCGCTTCGCGGGATGTTCGACTGCGTAGCGTGGCTGAAAACGGCGTACGTGCGGCCGATGGCGGTCGAGATTTGCCAGCCAGTGCAATTCCAGCGATACGCGACCAATTACGGTGGACCGTTGCGTAAAGCGGAGCAGGTACGGACCGGATCGTCCTATCAGCTTTTCGCCACGGTGTTGGTCGATGTTTGCTACCGAGTACATGGCGAGGTTCGGGGGCGGGAGCAGTCGCACGGCGGACAAAATCACTTGCACTATTTGCAGGAGAAGTTCGAGCGGCGGCTGCGGCAGGGACGCCTACACCGGACACCTTGCTTGGGTTGGTCGGAGTTCACGCCCACTTATTTTGGTCCATTGCGAGACGAAACCCGTTGCGAGGATGACCTCGAAATGGAAATTCCGTCGATGCTCCATTCGGTGTTCGACCGCGAGTCGCGCGGAGCGGCAGCGCCGCAATTCCGGCAAGATCTTCGGATCGAGAAAGGAGTGTTGCGCTTTGCTGAATGAACTGAGTCAGTTGGCGCGATCCTTGGCGGCGAAGGGATTGAGCGTCGATTCCTGGGATAGCCGTATCAAGCCATTCAAGAAGGGACCAGCCTACGTCGCTCGATTGGACGCCAACGGAAAAGTAGCGCGCGTGGAATGGCTGGATGAAAAGACGGTAGTGGGTCTGCGGCGGATCGCGCCGCAGAATGAGAAGAGCTTTCCTGGCTTCAACCTAAACCACCCGATCTTTCAGGTTGACATCGAGTGGTTCGCGGAAGCGGACCGGTTGTGGGAAAGGATGATTGCGTCGATCGATACGCGTCCTGTCGCCGGCACGAAGAGCGACCGCCGGGCGATCGAAGGCAATCTGCGATATCCGGAGAATGAACTCGCGCAAGAGTTGGCCAAGGACGACGCCGACCTTCGCCCGACGTGCGCATTGATCGAGAGAATCGGCGGACTAAGTCCTGAAGCGTTTCTTTCCGAACTTGGCCGGGCAGCGATTCGAAGCGTTGCGGCGGGAGAGTTGGATCGGGATGCGGCGACGACCCTGCTTTTCGGGAAATTGAACAAGACGAAAGGTGTCGTGGAACCGGCCAAAGTCACTTTGATCCTGGACGTCGATGACGCCTCGAAGTTGGGAGGACGGGTAGCGTCGATTGAATCCGCCCGTGCGTGGAACCGCGCTCTTCTCAGCCACAAGGAGACCGGCGAGGGAACCAAGATCCTGTGTTCGCTTTCGGGTTCCGAAGATCTCTTCATCGGTGAGAAGATGCCGCAACCGAATCTTCCGGGCCTGGGACTCACTTACTTGATGTCAATGAATAAAGCCACGCCTTGCCAGACGCGCTACGGCATGACATCGACGGCAGTGTATCCGATCGGCAGACAATCCGGGCAGCGTCTCTCCGACGCCCTTCAGTTCATTACAAACGGCGAACGCGAGGGAAAGACGTTTTCGAAGGTTCCGAACGCTTCGTCGGATAGCAGCGATCTGCTGGTCGCGTATCTGGAGGCCGATCCGGAATCGAGCCTGACCGTGGTCGACATCTTCGCTGACTTGATGGCAGGTCCGGAAGGTGCGGCTGCGCTCTACGAGCAGCGCACAAGCAACTTGCTGCGGGCGCTTCGCGGCGCGACAACTCATAAGCGCGACGTTGCGATCCGAATTTTTGCCTTGAGCAAACTGGACCCTGGGCGGTCGCAAGTGTTGTTCAGTGCGCGCTATTCGCTTGATGAACTTGAGGCCGGTTTGGACGAGTGGTTTCGCGGCATGAAGAATCTGCCGGAAGTACGCATCTACTTCCCGGCAGCGAAAGGCCAGAAAGCGGAACTGCGATCGCCCGTGAGCCCCAGTCCGATTCAGGTATTGCGGAGCTTTAAGTCGGTTTGGATTCGCGGAGGCACGGAGAGTTCGCCAGTGCCGGGCGTTGACCTGGCCCAAATCTATGGCTTGATGCTGGAGCGCGACCGGGGCCTTGCGGCTCCGCTGTTGAATCGGCTCCTGCACATAGGGGAACCGCTGTTGTGCGGCTTGGGCGGTTTGCGGGGAGATCCGAAAGCCGTACCGGAGCGGGGCAGGCAGGAAGGGCTGATTGTACTGCCAATCCTGGGCTTACTGCTATTGAAGCTGGGACACACGAAGGAGAACTACATGGATAGCCGGGAGTTTTTGCTCGGGCAATTTCTGCAACTGGCGGACCGCTTGCACAAGTTCTATTGCGAGGAGGTTCGCAAGGGCGCTCTTCCGCCGCAACTGGCCGGCAATGCTGCGTTAGGCGGTGCGCTACAGAATCCCGAGCGAGGGTTTGAGATCGCAAGCCAACGGATTCGAGTCTATATCGCCTGGGCAGATACTTACACCGGTGACAAAGCGGGTATCGCGAGATGGTTGCGTCGCCAAATCGGTGACGTCTGCCGAAGACTGGCGGAGCAGGAGGGCTTGCTGGTACGGATCGACGACACGGGAAGGGCCAAGCTCTTCCTGGGTTATTTGGGTGACTTGAACAACAAGGAGCAATCTGCATGAATCGCGTGACTGGGCTTTTGATTATCGAAGCCACAAACTCGAATCCGAATGGGAACCCCGATCAGGAAAGCGATCCGCGCCTGCGGCCTGACAATCGCGGGATGATCTCACCGGTATCGTTTAAGCGCAAGCTGCGAGATCTGGTGGAAGACAAAGAAGGACCAGTGTGGACTACGGTCTCGCAAGAGCTCGATCTGGATGCCGAAAGCTATGCGGTTCTGGAGTCGCGCGGCCGCGACCGGACTGCGATTGAGAAAGAAGCCAAGGACGGCACTTTCCAGGGCAAGTATTGGGACGCGCGCATCTTCGGCAGCACGTTCCTTGAAAAGGAGGGTGGTTCCGCCATTCGCGCCGGCGTCGTGCAGTTCGGAGTTGGCGTTACGGTCTCGCCAGTCGAGATTGAGCGTATGACAACCACGAACAAAGCAGGTGTAGAAAAGGACAAGGACCGAGGTATGGCCCCGTTGGCGTTCCGCGTGGTGCTCCACGGCGTATACGTTATGCCTTACTTCGTGAACCCGACGGCGGCGCGAAAAAGCGGCTGCACTCCGAAGGACATCGCGCTCATGAAGAAACTCATTCCGCACGCCTACACGCATACCGCATCCTACGTGCGCCCTTCGATGACTATTCGTCACGCGTGGCACATCGAGCATAAGAATCCCTTGGGGTCATGTCCGGATCATCTACTGAGTGACGCGTTGACCCCGAGCAGGAAGAATCCGGATGACCAGGAAACTCCCAGTTCGGCGTGGCCCGACTATAACGTCCCTCCCGGTTTGCCGCCGGACCTTTTGAGTCGTGTTGAGTCTTGTATCGACTTGATCGGCTGAACCGCGATGCGGCCTCTGGCGCATAGCGCTCGCCCTGCCGACGGTATCCCGGCGCAGGAGTATGGTGAGCATATTGCCGAAGTGCTTCGGCGCGCCTCCGCCAATGCGGCCGGCGCCCTTCGGTATCGTAACGGCGAAACGGATTGGTTTGCCGGGACCGTGGAATGGGCGGCGCGCTATCACGATCTGGGAAAGCTGCACCCGGCGAACCAGACTACACTTGGGAGCGGCATCCGGTCGGCCTCGCTGGAACTAAATCACGTAGACGCGGGGACGGCCTACTTGGCCCGGCGCGGTCTTCGGGAACCCGCGATGGCCGTCTATGGTCACCATATCGGGCTGGTGGATACGAGCACGGAACTGGCAAAACGTGCCTCCGGCGGTTCTCCCTATCGCGACTCCAACATCCGTTTACAAGTGGATCGTGAATTGGACGATTTGCTCCGGCAACATTGGGCGGCCGTCGGCGACGAAAATGTAAGTCTGCCAATCGCCGCAGGAAATGTGACCGGTCTCGATCGGCGACTTATCCTGAGCTGCCTGGTGGACGCGGACCATTCGGATACCGCACGTCACTATCGCGAAGCAGTAGAGACCGATCCGCCTGCGCCTCGATGGGCGGAACGATTGGCGGCGTTGGATGCCCACGTCGGCGGG
This sequence comes from Bryobacteraceae bacterium, assembly GCA_041746955.1. Classification (GTDB taxonomy): domain Bacteria; phylum Acidobacteriota; class Terriglobia; order Bryobacterales; family Bryobacteraceae; genus JAPKYZ01. The sequence goes on along the minus strand of JBGTFZ010000104.1, from coordinate 4,999 downwards.
CTTTCAAAAGATGGGGAGCGCTCGGCCTACCGGACCGCGCTTTACAATGCCTGCCGCAACGCCGACGTGTCACAGGCGTTTGTGGCGTGCGATAGTCCCGTCGGGAGTGGCAAGACGACAGCCGTGATGGCTCATTTGCTCCGAAGGGCACAGGAGCTGGGCTTGCGGCGCGTGTTTGTGGTGCTGCCGTACACCAACATCATCCGGCAAGCGGTAGACGTCTACCGTAAGGCGCTATGTCTTTCCGGGGAGAACCCGGAAGACGTGGTGGCCGCGCACCATCATTTAGCGGAGTTCCAGAAGATCGAGAGCCGGCATTTGACGGCGCTTTGGCGCGCTCCGGTGATCGTCACGACTGCGGTCCAGTTCTTCGAGACGCTGGTGGCGGCGGGTACGGCGCGACTGCGCAAACTGCATGAGCTTCCCGGCTCCGCCATTTTCATCGATGAGGCGCACGCGGCGATGCCCGTTCAGTTGTGGCCTTTTATGTGGAACCAAATGGAGGAGTTGGCCGAATGTTGGGGATGCCGGTTTGTGTTGGGATCGGGGAGCTTGGCGAAGTTCTGGGAAAACAAACGCCTGGCCAAGCATCTCGGAAAGACTCCGGAAGTCGGCGTGCTGGCACCTGCCGTTCTCAGGACCGAAGGAGATGTCGCGGAAGCGTCACGCTTGGAGTACCGAAGCCGCGAAGACGCAGTCTCGCGGGGGGAACTCGCCGATTGGATCGAATCCGGGGCGGGCCCGCGCATCGTCGTGATGAACACCGTGCAATCCGCAGCAGTGGTCGCGCGCGAGTTGCGGCAGCGAGGGAGCGACGTCCTTCACCTTTCGACCGCGTTGGTGCCAGCTGATCGCAAGGCAATCGTCAAACGGATTCTCGCGAAGCTGCAAGAGGAACCCAACGGCGCCTGGACGCTGGTGGCTACTAGTTGCGTGGAAGCTGGGCTCGACTTCGACTTTGCCATTGGTTTTCGGGAGCGGGCGCGTGCAGCAAGCCTTGCGCAACTGGGTGGCCGTGTGAACCGTCACGGCGGTCGCGGAGGGTGTGTTGTCTGGGACTTCACCACCAACGATCCGCTCCTGAGCCGGCATCCGGAATTCGATGCAACACGCCGGGTGGTGCACGAGCTGTTTCGCGAAAATCTCTGGAATGCGATGGGTGCGACGGAACTGATGACGGAAGCGCTCTATCGAGAGTTGGTGGAGCGTTCGGTCGAAAAGGAAATCGAAGAGATTCGCAAGGCGGACAAGGAACTTTCCTATAGCGAGTTGGCCAAGCTGACGCGTCTCATCCAAGCCGATACCAGGCTGGTTGTTGTAGACGGAACACTGATGCAACTGCTGAGCTTTCGGGAAAAGGTTGGATGGAAGAAGTTGCAGGAGGGCAGCGTCCAACTATGGTCGAGAAAAATTCACAAGCTTCGACTGGAGCCAATGCCTGGGCTGCCCGACGTCTTCCAATGGGGATACGAGTACGACCCCAATTTTCTCGGCATTATGGAGGGCGCTTTGCGCTTGATCGAAGGCGACCTCGATGGCTATCTCCTCATCTGACTGGTATCCGGAAGATGCCCTACTGCCGATTTCCGGCCTGCGCCATCTGGCGGTATGCGAGCGGCAGTTCGCGCTCGTACACATTGAGCAGTCGTGGTCCGACAACTTCTACACAGCGGATGGATCGGTGTTGCATCGCAACGTGGACAAACCTCATTACGAGACGCGAAAAGGCCGAAGGTTGGTGCATGCATTGCCGCTAGTCTGCCGGCGGTTGGGCCTTGCGGGAAAGGCGGATTTGGTGGAGTTTCCAATGGATGGCGATGACGAAGCGCCCGCTCCGGTGGAGTATAAACGCGGCAAGACAAAGCGTGATGATGTAGACGAAGTGCAGGTTTGTGCTCAGGCAATATGCCTGGAGGAAATGCTAGGCGTGTCGATCCCGCGAGGATTTCTTTACTATCACCAGGAGCGCCACCGGCAAGAGGTGAAGCTGACCGATGATCTCCGGCAGCGGGTGGAATCTTTGTCGATCCGGATGCGTGAGTTGGTCCATTCCGGTAAGACTCCGCTCATGGATCGAATGCCGAAGTGCCGCGTATGTTCGTTGGAAGAACTATGTCAGCCGCAATGGTCCGGACGGAAGGCGACTACGTGGGAGCGTTGGAAACGGCTGCTGATGAAGGACGATGTTGCTTGAAAAAGCTGCTGAATACGTTGTTCGTGACGAAGCAAGGTGTCTACCTGGCGAAGGATGGCGAATGCATCGCGGTGAAGGAAAATGGCGAGGATGACGCCTCGACGACGTTGCTGCGTGTCCCGATTCATACGCTGGAAAGCGTAGTCTGTTTCGGCCGAGTCTCCGCAAGTCCTTCTCTGATGGGCTTCTGCGGGGAGAGCCGCGTATTGCTGAGCTTTTTTACGGAGAACGGACAATTCCTGGCACGGGTGCAGGGGCCTGTTACCGGCAACATTCTTCTGCGGCGCGAGCAGTATCGAGTGGCCGATTGCGCCGATACAGCGGCGAGTATTGCCCGATCGATCATCACTGCCAAGGTCGCTAACAGCCGGTTTGTCTTGCAAAGAGCCGCGCGGGAGCGTACATCGGGGCTCGATGTGTTGGCTTCGTCAGCGAAGCAACTGGCGATGATTCTGGACCGTCTGCGGGTGAATCGGCCGATTTCTCTGGAGACCTTGCGAGGGATGGAAGGCGAAGCCGCTCAGGAGTACTTCGGTGCGTTTGACGAGATGATCGTGGCGCAACGGGATTCATTTTCTTTCAAGACCAGGTCGCGGCGACCGCCTCTCGACCGCATGAATGCCGTTATGTCGTTTCTCTATACCCTACTCGCGCATGACTGTGTAGCCGCATTGGAGGGTGTAGGGTTGGACGCCTATTGTGGATTCCTGCACGTAGATCGTCCAGGACGCCCGAGCTTGGCATTGGACCTGATGGAGGAACTGCGTCCGGTGCTTTCGGACCGTGTCGCGTTGACGTTGATTAACAGGCAACAATTGAAATCGCACGATTTCGAGGTAAGGGAGAGTGGCGCTGTTTGGTTGACGGCATCTGGACGAAAGACGGTGATTGCGGCGTGGCAAGAACGGAAACGGGAAGAGTGGATGCATCCGATCGTGCAGGAGCGTGTTGCTATCGGCCTGCTTCCGCATGTGCAAGCCCTGCTACTGGCGCGGCATTTGCGAGGGGATATGGAAGGATATCCGTCGCTGCTCTGGAGATGACGCCCTCGTCATGATGATCCTCGTTACATATGACGTATCGACTGCAGACAAGGCCGGTGCACGCCGATTGCGGCGGGTGGCGAAGGTATGTCAGAACTACGGTCAGCGAGTCCAGAACTCGGTCTTCGAGTGTTCGTTGGACCCTGCGCACTTTGTGCGGTTGCGTGCGGCGCTGCGAGACGAGATCGACCCGCAGAAAGATAGTTTGCGTTTCTACCAGTTGGGTTCGAACTGGCAGGGACGGGTAGAGCACGTTGGGGCGAAAGCCACGTACGACCCTGAAGGGTTGATGCTGATTTAGGTTGCGCGGATGTCGAGTGCCCGGGGTGGACCCGGCAGATTCGCGTTCGCTGCAATGTGTTGCGTATCCCTGAGTTTTGAGCCTTGGATTGTCGTGTGCCCATCGTGGGGCAAGGTTTCGCGGTGGGGTTCGCGTGTTTGCGGCGATATCCTGAAGAAAGTGCAGGATGAATGTCTTGCGCCGTCGCGCCCCACGCGGGCGCGTGGATTGAAACGAAGGGGCCGTGGCCGGCAAGACCCAGGGCCAAATGTCGCGCCCCACGCGGGCGCGTGGATTGAAACAGTGTGTGGCAAGTTCGCCACAGTTTGCGATCCGGTCGCGCCCCACGCGGGCGCGTGGATTGAAACGCGTTGTTCGTTACTGAGGTTGAGATCCATCGGGTCGCGCCCCACGCGGGCGCGTGGATTGAAACTGCGGCGGCGGCTGCTCGTATTGCGCCTCATCCGTCGCGCCCCACGCGGGCGCGTGGATTGAAACTACTTCTCGTACCTGAACCCTCGCTTCCGGCCCAGTGTCGCGCCCCACGCGGGCGCGTGGATTGAAACCTGGTCCAGACGGCCAGACACCCAATCTTGGACAGTCGCGCCCCACGCGGGCGCGTGGATTGAAACGACACGCCCGCCGCCTTCATACTCGATCAGCTGTCGCGCCCCACGCGGGCGCGTGGATTGAAACGGCCCATGCGCCGATCATGGCCCATGCGTCGATCGTCGCGCCCCACGCGGGCGCGTGGATTGAAACGAATAAGGGATAGTGCTTCTTCGTCGCGTGCTGCCGTCGCGCCCCACGCGGGCGCGTGGATTGAAACGCTAATGCAAGAGCCATATTCCGACAGATCAAACGTCGCGCCCCACGCGGGCGCGTGGATTGAAACAGCCCATGCGCCGATCACGGCCCCATCGTCGATCGTCGCGCCCCACGCGGGCGCGTGGATTGAAACTAAAAACTGATCCTGCTTAAATTCACAAGTTACGTCGCGCCCCACGCGGGCGCGTGGATTGAAACCTCAACCACCGTCAGCCAGACGCTTCGCCGCTGGTCGCGCCCCACGCGGGCGCGTGGATTGAAACATGGCAGTCGAAGGCTGGGCGAGTTGCTCAATAGTCGCGCCCCACGCGGGCGCGTGGATTGAAACGAAGATTTCATCCAGCGGTTCCGACGGCGTCGAGTCGCGCCCCACGCGGGCGCGTGGATTGAAACCCAGTTGATTGCAGTGAACCCCTGCCCCGCGACGCGTCGCGCCCCACGCGGGCGCGTGGATTGAAACGCGATCCGCTGAAACCTACACCGCGAGAGAACGTCGCGCCCCACGCGGGCGCGTGGATTGAAACTATTCACGGCGGCGTCCGCGTTCGCGCAGACCGTCGCGCCCCACGCGGGCGCGTGGATTGAAACTATTCGCGACGTCCGCGTTCGCGCAGGCATCCAAGTCGCGCCCCACGCGGGCGCGTGGATTGAAAC
>JBGTFZ010000103.1:0-22096 GCA_041746955.1 Bryobacteraceae bacterium | reverse complement strand
GCAAGCCCCAGCCGCCACGTCGAATGGCCCGTCAGGCCCATCGTCAATGCGGAGCGCCCGTGGTAGCTATGCCGCAGCGCGATGATGTCCGTCGATCCGGTGTAGCAGCGCGCGGTAAGGATGGCCATCTCGTTGGCCTCGCTGCCTGAGTTTGTAAAGAACGACTTCGACAGCGCCCTGTCCGGAGTGATCTCCGCCAGCCGCCGCGCCAGCAACGCCTGCGGCTCCTGCGCGAACAGCGGCGAGATGTGCACCAGCTTGTCTATCTGCTGATGAACTTTCCGCGTGATCTCGTCGTTTGAATGGCCAACGCTAACCGATACGATGCCGCCCAGGAAGTCCAGATACTGCCGGCCATCGGCGTCCCAGACATACTGATCTTTCGCGCGGTCAATCAGCAGCGGCTCTCGAAAGAAGTGAAATACCGCCGGGTAAAGGTAGTTCTTATGCGCCAGCAGCAGGTCGTGCTTATCCACCTTGGATCAGGTTAGCGTTCCCGGTTCAATTCGACAACGCGAACGTAGGGCCGGTCTTTCTCCGCCGGGTCCATGACGAACTCCTGCGAAGTCTTTGCCAGGTCGTAGTCCCGCCAGATCCATTCCAGCGCCTGCGGCAGTTCCGCATTGCCATGGGCGGTGTTGTGCGTGCCCAGGCTCCAGCGGAAGGCGAAATCGTACTCGCGCATCTTCAGGGAATTCGCCATCTGGATGTTCTGCAGCGGCCAGGACCCGTGGGAGTTCTCCAGATCGCCCGCGCCATCCGAAAGCCACACGCGGATATTGCGCTTCGGCAGCTTGCGCAGCGCGAACGGATAGATGTTGCCGCCGTCAAGGTCGCTGCCCAGCCCGGAACCATCCGGCTTCCACTGAATGCTGGTGTAGGTGCCGATGCGCGACACAACCCGCGAGAACTGATCCGGCTTAAACCACGCGGCGGTAAACGCGCACACCGCGCCGGAGGACTCGCCGGCAATCGCGCGGCTGTAGCCGTCCGTCCGGATCTTCGCGGTCTTATTCACCTCCGGCAGAATCTCCTCCAGCAGATAGCGCGAGTAGAGATCCGTCACCGTGTCGTACTGGATAGACCGCCATCGCTTGTCGCCCACCATGCCCGGCGAAATGAATACCGACACCATCACCGGAATTCGCTTCGTGTGCGTCAGGTTGTCCAGCACCGGCAGCAGACGCGCGGGCTTTTCGTGATCGACGTACTTCTCGCCGTCCTGCCAGATCGTCACAGGCACCGCCTGGTTGGCATACTGCGCCGGAACATAAAACCAGAAGTTTGTTTTCATGCCCGGATACAGCTTGCTTTCCCAGGCGATGGGCCCGTGCATCTTTCCCTGCGGCACTCCGGGCTGGACATAGCTTTCCGGACCGAATGCCGCGATGTCGGATTTGCCGCCGAAATTCTCACCGTCGATCACCCAGTGGAACCGGTGGGACGTGTAAGTCTTCAACTGCCCCTGGTAGGCCCAAAGCCCGCCGGCCTTGTAGACGTGAAACGGCGGTGTGTTGTTGATCGCCAGCAGCGGTTCCTTCGGCGAGTCGATAGCCCAGATGAACTCCGCGCCTTCGCCGGCCACTGCCGTGCCTTTTGACAAAGCCTCCGCGCCGAAGCTTGCACGCAGAGCCGCCTCAAGCCCTGCATCGCGCTTCTGCGCCATCTGGATCAGCTTGTCCGCGGGTACCTTTTGGGCGCTGGCGGCAAGGGCAGCGAGTGCGACGAGTGCGGCACGAAAAATCATCCTCCGATTATCACCCCTTGCGCGGAGGTTATTTCCAGAACGGATCGGGCTCCGGGATCGCCGCGCCATCCTTGCGCGGACTGGAGCCGCCGAACTTCACGCCGGTAGCCGAATCGAACATCACCGCCTGCCCGCCGCCCATTTGTCCCGAGTAGGCCCCGCGCGCATCGACGTAATGGCCGATCGCGCGCAACTTGTCCAGCTCCGCCGCCGGGACACGGCTTTCGATCATCACATCGCAACCCGTTGGCGAGCGCCGCGTGAATCGCGCGCCCTCCAGCGCCATCTGTATGTTCGCGCCGTGATCGGCCACCCACGAGACGAACTGCGCATGCGCCAGCGATTGGTTCAGGCCGCGCATGATCCCGAAGCCGACGTTTTGCGTGCCCTTCTGCATGAAGCCCGGAATGATGGTGTGGAACGGCCGCTTGCCCGGAGCCAGCGCGTTAGCGTGGCTCTCTTGAAACTCGAACCCGGAACCACGGTCGTGCAGATGAAAACCCATTCCATCGACAACGACATTCGATCCCCAGATGTCGGAGATGGATTGAATCCAACTGGCGATGTTGCCTTCGCGATCGACAACGGAAAGGTAGATGGTGTTGCCGGACACCTTCGGCGGGGTCCCCACCGTCGCGGAGCAGTTGGCCTTCGTTGAATCGATCAGTTTCGCCCGCTCCGCCGCATAACCCTTGTCGATCATGCCCGCCACCGGAACCTTCACGAATCGGGGATCGCCCACGTAGGTCCGTAGATCCTGGTAGGCAAGCTTCTGCGCTTCGATCTTGACGTGAAGGGCCTGCGCGGAAAGCGGCTCCATGCCGGGCAGGTCGAACCGCTCGAAAAGATTCAGCATTTGAAGGGCGCCAATGCCCTGTCCATTCGGCGGCAGTTCATACACCCGCCAGCCGCGGTAGTCCACATGGATGGGGTCCACCCATTCACCCTTGTGCCCGGCCAAGTCGGCGGCGGTTAGCAGCCCGCCCAGGCGCTGAGATGTGGCCAGAATCGCCTGCGCGATCGGACCCTTATAGTAAGCGGCGGCGCCTCCGTCCGCCAGGATCGAGTAGGCCTTGGCCAGCTCCGGATTTCGAAAGACTTCGCCGGTCTTGGGCGCACGGTCGCCCTTCAGGAATACGCGGCGAGCGTTGTCGTCGCTTCGCAGCGCGCTCTCGGCATGCTCCCACTCCCATTGGATAATCTCCGATACGGGAAACCCTTCCTTGGAATAGTAGATCGCCGGCCGGAACAGATCCCGCCACGCCAGTTTGCCGAACCGGCGATGCATCTGCTCCCAACCTTCCACCGCTCCGGGAACCGTTACGGTGTGTATGCCTTTGGACGGCATGTTACTAAGTCCCTTTGCCTGAAGGGCGGCGATGGTAACATCCTTACCCGCCGCGCCGGAGCCGTTGTATCCATACAGCTTTCCCGTCCGCGCTTCGAAATAGAGGACAAACAGATCGCCCCCCATGCCGTTCATCATGGGCTCGACCACACCCAGTACGGCATTCGCGGCGATCGCGGCGTCGATGGCGGAGCCGCCACGGGCCAGCACCTGCGCCCCGGCTTGCGACGCCAAAGTCTGCGACGTGGCGACGATACCCTGCCGCGTCACCGGCATGGACCGAGCCTGGTCCCGCTCCTGCGCGGTCAGGGCTATCGCTACCAGACCAACCGTTACGGCGAGCTTCATAAAATATCCGGTATTTTAACGAAACGAAAACGAAGGGAATCCGTATACTGGTTGACGATGAAGCGGGGAGGCCAAATCGTGATGCTTTTCACTGGTGTGACGGCCCTTGTTCTGTTCGCCGCCTGCCAACTTATGACACGGAATTCCGGCGGAGACCGGCCCGTATCGCCGGCTCGGTCGATCCAAGTTGCCACGGCATTGCCCGGCCCGCACGATGGCGGAACTTCCGTACCCAAACCGAAGAGTCCCGCCCGCTCCGGCGGGTCGCCCGTTCGCAGCACCAGTCTCGAAGCCTGATCTCACCGGGCGCGGTTCAGCCTGTGATAGTTTCTTAGTACTGGAGGAACTTCCGGATGAACCCGTCCTGCCATAAAATGCAGCGCCGCACGTTTCTGGGCGGAGCAGCCGCTTTCGCCGCGCTAAACAATTTCCCCTACGCCGCATATGCCGGCACAAAGAAGACCGCTACCGACCGCGTGGTGCTGGGTCCTGAGAAGATTAATCTCAGCCGCCTCGCGCTGGGCACCGGAACCAACGGTGTCGGCGGCAGCTCAAACCAAACTCGCAAGCTGGGCCTGAACGGCGTCGCCGAGATGTTCAAAGCCGGTTACGACCAGGGGCTTACGTTCTGGGACGCGGCCGACCAATACGGCACGCACCCGCACGTCAAGGCCGCCCTGAAAGGTGTGCCGCGCGACAAGGTCCAGATCCTGACCAAGACGCACGCGTCAACCGAAAAGGAAATGCGCGCCGATCTCGACCGCTTCCGGCGTGAACTGGGCACGGACTATCTGGACATCCTGCTGCTTCACTGCATGATGGACAAGGACTGGCCGGAGCGCAAGAAAGGCGCCATGGCCGTGATCTCCGAAGCCAGGGAGAAGGGGATCGTCAAGACTCATGGCACGTCCTGCCACACGCTGGATGCGTTGAAAACGGCGGCGGATACGCCTTGGGTCCAGGTGGATCTCGTCCGTTTCAATCCCGTCGGCACGGCGATGGATGCGGACCCGCAGACGGTGCTTGCCGTCATGCGCGACATGAAATCCAAGGGCAAGGGCCTGATTGGGATGAAGGTGCTGGGCGCCGGCAAGCTCCGCAACAAGGCGGACGAGGCGCTTCAGTTCCACTTGGCCCACAACGAAATCGATTGCTTCACGATCGGCAGCGAATCACGCGCCGAGATGGAAGATCTGCTAACGAAGATCCCCGCCGCTTCAGTGCGGGGCTAACAGAATACGGAGGAGACTATGAAAAAACGAAATGCAGCATTGGTCGTTGCGTTTGGAATGGTGTTGACGGGACTGGCGATCGCACAGGCGAAGAAATATCCGATCCTGCAGCCGGAAATGATGGTTGAGGGTTCCACTTACTCGAAGCCGATGGGCAAGATGGGTGAGAAGCCGTCCGATCCCTGGTCGGCGACCACGCTGGGCGCGGCCGTAAACGGCAAAGCGAATCCCGCGAAGGTAACCACAGTGGTGGGCGAAGTGATCGACTTGTCCTGCTACATGCAGATCGGCAAGCACGGCGACAAGCATCGCTCCTGCGGCCAGAAGTGCGTGAATAGCGGGCAGCCGGTGGGCCTGCTGACGGAAGACGGATCGGTCTACATGCTGATGGAAGAAGAGCACGATCCGCGCCGCGACGGCCAGACGATGAGCAACTTCCGCAAGGCCGCGTCCGACCATATGGCCCACATCATGGAAGTTACCGGCACCCAGGCTTCGCACGCCGGCATGACGGCGCTTTACGTGCGGGGCTTCGTCGCAAAGTAGGCTTGCGCAATGAAGAGGATCGTCACGGGGCTGGCGCTGCTGTCGGCGGCCCTCTTTGTCGCCATCGCAGCCGAGAATAAAGGGCCCAAGGTTCCATTGGGCTTGGTGCCCATTCAGTTTCCGGCCGACAATCCCTACTCACCGGAGAAGGCGGAATTAGGCCGCCTTCTTTACTTCGACAAGCGTCTTTCCTCCGACGCCTCCGTCTCCTGCGCTACCTGCCACCATCCGAAGTTCGCTTTCGCGGACGGGAAAGCCGTGTCCGATGGAATCGGCGGGCAGAAGGGCGGCCGCAGCGCACCCACAGTGATCAATCGTGCCTATTCGATGGCGCAGTTCTGGGATGGCCGGGCGAAATCGCTTGAAGATCAGGCGATCGGGCCGATGGCGAACCCGATCGAAATGGGCAATACCCACGCGGGCGTCGTCGCCAATCTCAAGAAGATTCCCGGCTATCAGAAGCTATTTAAACAAGTCTTCGAAAGCGACGAGTGCGATATCGACATGGTCGCCAAGGCGATCGCGACGTTCGAACGCACTGTGCTTTCCGGGAACTCCGCCTACGACCGCTATCAGGCCGGCGACAAGAAAGCTCTGACGGCGTCTCAGGTTCGCGGAATGGACGTCTACTTCAAGAAGGCGAAGTGCGACCAGTGCCATGAGGGCATCAACTTCACGGCAAACGCCTATCACAACATCGGCGTGGGAATGGACAAGCCGGCCCCCGACGTCGGGCGCTACGAAGTAACCAAGAAGGATGCCGACTGGGGCGCGTTCAAGACGCCCACCCTCCGCGACATTTCACGAACCGCGCCTTACATGCACGACGGCTCTCTGAAGACCCTGGAGGAAGTCGTAGAGTTTTACGACGAAGGCGGCATCAAGAACAAGAACCTCGACGAGAACATCAAGCTCCTAAAGCTGACGGAACGGGACGAGAAAGATCTTGTGGCGTTTCTGAAGGCTTTGGACGGCGAGGGCTGGCAGCACATCACCGAACCGGATTCGTTCCCGCAGTGATCGGCCGCCGGGGTCTTATCGGCGCGGCTGCGTTGGCCGCCGCGTGCAACCGCAGCGCCTCAAAAGCGATCGCGGTTATTCCCAAGGGCCGCGCGCATCTCTTCTGGCAGTCTGTTCATGCGGGGGCCGTCGCGGCATCGCGCGAAACCGGCGTCGATATCGTCTGGAACGGACCTTCCACTGAAACCGACTTCAACGCTCAACTGCAGATTGTCGACGCGATGATCAACCGCCGTGTCGATGCGATCTGCCTCGCGCCGATTGACCGCAAGGTAATGGTTAGCGTCGTGGAACGCGCCGCGGCGCAGAAGATACCCGTGGTGATTTTCGATTCGGGGATCGACACGGAGAAGTTCGTATCGCAGGTTGCCACGGACAATTACGTAGCGGGCGAGATGGCGGCAATGCGGATGGGTGAAATTCTGGGCGGCAAAGGGAGGGTGGCGATGGTTGCGGTTCAGCCGGGCGCCGCCTCGACGATGGCGCGGGAGCAGGGCTTCGAGGACAAGATCGCCGCCGCCTTTCCTGGAATTTCCATCGTCGACAAGCGGTACGGCATGGCGGACTTTGCAAAGTCTCGCGCGGTCGCCGAAAACATGCTGACCGCGTTTGCCGACCTCAAAGGCTTGTTCGCATCCAATGAATCCAGCACCGTCGGCGCGGCTCAGGCGTTGAAGTCGCGCTCCTCCGGCGTCAAGATGGTGGGCTTCGATTGGAGCCCTCCGCTTCTCGACGACCTGCGCGCGGGAATGATCGACTCGCTGGTGGTTCAGAATCCTTTCAAGATGGGCTATGAGAGCGTGCGCAGCGCCGTACGGTCAATCAAGGGCGAAACCGTTGAGAAGATCAACAATCTCGCCCCCCGCCTGATCCTCCGCGAGGATCTCGACAAGCCCGATGTTCACGCGCAGCTGAATCCCGACTTGAAGAAGTACCTCGACTAGCGGCTACGGATTCGAGATCGCGGGATAGCGAATGACAGTGAAGTTCAGAAGCCGCACCGTGTCCGCACCCGGAGTCAAAACCGTACCGTAGAACTCCGCAAGAAACGCCGACGTGGGTACCGCGGAAGCCAAGGTAGTGTCTACCTGGAACGTATACACGGTACTGCCGTAGCTTTGCGTTCCCCACACCAGTCCCGTTCCGTGAACCGCGCCGTCCGCGCGCGCCGTCACCAGACGCTCTGCCTTGTTCACGTTCTTCGACAACAGCGTCGCCGGCCCAAATGCCACTCCGAAGTTCCAGTCCGACGCCGTGCCGGTGTGCTCGTAGTTGAAGTGGATCTCGATCCGGTCGCCCGCGTCGAGGAAGAACAAAGGGATGAAGCACGAGCCCAACCGGGCCGACCCACCGGTCTGCGCGCCTGTCGAGTTGCACAGGATCTGCGCTTGCGTATGGATCTGCCCCGCGTCCATCGTCTTCCGCGCTTGCTGCGACGTGTTGTACCACATGTCGCCGTTGAAGCGTGACGCTGGATCCACCGGGCTGCCCAAGTCCCGGAAGCCGGCGATCTGGTTCGTGGTGCGCGTCTCCAGCCCGCGCAGTTTGCCGCTGCCATCCGCATTGATGGTCGCGACATCGGAACCCGCGGAATCGATCCACCGTTGCAACGGAGAGTTCTCCTGCCCCGCGCCGCCGCGAATCGCCAGCGTCGTAACACCCGTCAGCGGCGTCGAGTTGTAGAAGTACCCGGTGGTCAACGCCTGATTGTTCCCCACGCTAAGGCGGCGCCCCGCCGGATCGAACGACAACGCGGTCGATTGCGTCATACTGCCCGTTCCGTCCACAACAGGAATCGATCCAGCGGCGAAGCCCGTGTAGAGGCACGAGTTCCACACCGCATCCACGCCATTCGACGTCAGGCAGCGGTTCGCGCCACCCAACGGCAGCCGCGTCCATAGCGCCGAAGTGCCCTGCGCCACCACCAGATCTCCGCGAATCGGTGTCGCAGAACTCGTATCTCCATGGGTTGCGTTCAGCAGTCCGTGCGTCAATGGCATCCGGGCATCGCTGAGTCTGGAATCCTGGGCCGTCACGAACCGGTTGGTTGCGGACGGTATTCCGGAAGTGCCCGCCAGGGCCGCCTTCTCACCGGGTGCCGGATCATTCGTGCTGGTGTGCGTCGGAAAGTTCAAGGCAAGCTTCGCTTCGGTGATGCCCGCGCTGACGGCAATGTTGTAGTCGCTGATCACGCCGGCGGCGATCTGCGGATCGGGATAGTAGCCGGTCAGGTATCCGCCCGCTTCGCCCACTGGAGTCGGATCGGAAACGCCGGTCCGGTACGACGCCACCAGTGAATCGCCGGTTCGCGGAATGGCGCCGGAAACAAACGTCACGGTGTTCGTGCTGATCGAGAAGTCGAACCCCTCGCGCTGGCGCACACCGTTCCGGAAGATCGCGAGACTGTTCGCCGGGTTAGGCGAATTGGCCAAGGTGAACACGGCATTCACGCCATTGATATCGCCCGCCGGGGCTTCGCCATCGACGATCCCCATCGGACCCGTCGTGCAAGGCACGGTGGATCCGTCCACACGCACGCAATCCGTCAGGTTTCCGCCAACGGAGTTCAACGTGCCCGTCGGGCTAACCACCACCGCGCGGCCGTTGGCGAAAGCGCCACCCTTCACCGGACGCGCTGTCAGTTCATCCTGAAGTCCCACGACATCCGGAATGGTGATCACCGTGGACGAACCGGACGAGAACCCGCCCGACGTCGGAGCGCCCGCCAGCCTTACATCGCTCAAGCGCAGCGGAGTCGTGCTCGGCCGGACAGACCAGTACTCGCTGAACTGTATGCGGCCATCGCTGTTGAACTTCACCTGGTAGTAAGCGCCGCGCGCCACGTCGGTGGTGGGCACGAGTTGCACCCGCAAGTTGCCCCCGGCAACCCGCGCCACCACCGATTGTTCGGAAACGGTCACGCCGGATGGCGTGTCGAAGGATCTCCACTCGATGAAAGCATAACCGTCGAAACGGGTGCCGTCGGCCTTGTAGAGCGTATCTTGAATCGTCGTAAGCATGGGTTGCGCGGCTGCAGGTATCGCACCGGCAAGAAGCATCGCGGCGATCCATCGAGTTGCGGACATGAAGAAACCTCCGGGCTCAATCTAGGGGTCCAAGGCCCGGACGATTTCCGAAGAGGTTCGCTAAGGTGCTGAAAAACGGAGCGCGAAAAACGCGGCGGTCTTCGTGACCCGCCGGTTAGTCGATTACCGTGCCCCAACCGCGGGACGAAAGGTCGCGATGGATGTAGAAGGCAGCGGCGGCGGCGATCGCCAGCATAACCAGCCCTTCCACCGTGCTGCCCAACAAAAGCTTTCCCGATCCGAACAGCGACGCGTAGATCAGCACGCAGCCCGCCACCCAGACCGCAAGATCGGATGCGATTCGATCCTCCGCGCGGACATCCGGGGTCAGCTGCGCGATTCGCGACCATCCCGTTCGCGACGGATGCACCTTCCGGTAGAAATCGATCAGCACGCGGTCCGGCTCCGGCTTCGTCGCGATGGTCACTGCCAGCCAGACCACGGTCGTGATCGAAACGGTAAGGATCATCACCCACGCGAAATCCACCGGCTTGTCGCTGTCGAACCCGAATCCCAGTTGAAGGATCAGCGACACGATGAACGCGCACGTCATTGCCGAGATTTCACTCCACGCATTGATCCGCCACCAGTACCAGCGCAGCAGCAGGACACCGCCGGTTCCAGCTCCGGTAACCAGAAGCAGCTTCCATGCACCCGCGATTGAGTCCAGATAGAAAGTCACGATGGCGGAAAGAATCGTCAACAACACCGTCACCAACTGGCTTATCCGGACGTAGTGCCGCTCCTCCTCATCGCTTCGGAAGAACCGGCGGTATAGGTCGTTGACGATGTAGCTGGCGCCCCAATTCAATTGGGTGCCGATGGTGGACATGTACGCCGCGATGAACGCGGCCAGCATCAGTCCGCGAAGACTGGGCGGCAAGTGGTCGATCATGACGCGGACATAGCCGGTTTCCGGATCGGCCAGATCCGGATAGAGAATCATTGCGGCCAGCGCCGTTAAAATCCATGGCCACGGACGAAGCGCGAAGTGGGCGATGTTGAACCACAGAGTCGCCAACAGGCTGTGTCGTTCATCCTTCGCCGACAGCATCCGCTGCGCGACATAGCCTCCGCCACCGGGTTCCGAACCCGGGTACCACGTTGCCCACCACGTCATTCCGATGTAGACCAGAAACGTGATCATCGGCATCCATGCGGAGTTCAGATCCGGCACAAAGTTCAGCGCCGCCGCCCGATCCGTCTCGATCAGCTTTGCCTTCATTGCCTCAATGCCACCGGCGGCCTTCACGGCGGAAAACGCCAGCACGATCACCATGCCCATCTTGACGACGAACTGCACCAGATCCGTCACCAGGACGCCCCAAAGGCCCGCCAGCGTCGAAATCAACGACGTGATGGCGATCAGGCTGATCACCAGCACCAGCGCCCATTCCTTGCTAATCCCCAGAATCAGCATCAGGATTTTCACCATCGCCAGATTCACCCAGCCCAGCACGATGCAGTTGATGGGCACGCCGAAGTAGAGTGCGCGAAAGCCGCGCAGAAATGCGGCGGGGCGTCCGCTGTAGCGAATTTCAGAGAATTCAATATCCGTCATCACACCGCTTCGCCGCCACAAGCGCGCGTACAGAAACACGGTCATCATGCCGCTGGTCACCATGTTCCACCACAGCCAGTTGCCCGCGATGCCGCCCTTCGCAACAAGCCCGGTAACGGCCAGCGGAGTGTCCGCGGCAAACGTGGTGGCAACCATCGACGTGCCCGCAAGCCACCAGGGAACGCTTCGGCCGCCAACGAAGAATTCGCTGGTGCTGGAACCGGCCCGCTTCCGGTAGTAAAGGCCAATCGCGATATTGATGACGAAGTAGAGCGCTACGAATAGCCAGTCCACCCACGTCAGGGTCATGCGCGAAATCTCGCGACGCGGAACATTGCGTCCGGTTCCCGCTTGCCCAGTACCGCGGCCGCCACGCGCTCCCCAACCGCGGCGCCCAGCTTGAATCCATGTCCGGACCCACCACCCACCAACCAGAACTTCGGATTCTGCGGATGGCGGTCCAGGATCAGATGCGCGTCGGGAGTAACTTCATACTGGCAAACGCGGGAATCCATCAGCGGCGCTTTCGCCATCTTGGGAAAGCGGATGCGCATGTACTCGCGAATAGCCGCGAACTGTTTCTCGCTGATCCGCCGCTCGCCCTCATCCGGATCGAACTCCGGGCCGTACTCGTCGTCGCCGATCTTGAAGCCGCGCCAGTCGTTGCCCGGTGTCCCGTAGTAGTGGGAGCCTGGGATCGAATCGTCGATCCAGCAGGGCATGCGGGACTCCTGATACATCCCTTCGCCCGCGGGCACGCCGAAGAAGAACACTTCCTGTCTCGTCGGCTTCACCCGCACGACATCCGGAAAAAGCTTGCCTAGCCACGGCCCGCACGCCCACACAACGGCGTCGGAATCGAAGCGTTCGCTTGGCCGCACCACCGCCTGCTTATACTCGCCTCCTTCTGCGAGGAAGGCTTCGAGAACCGCCTCGCATCCGCGCCGCGCGCGCAGCATTCCGTGTTCCGGTTCCAGAAGAACCCAATCGATACCCTGAAAATCGAACTGCGGAAAGCGTCGAGCGGCATCCTTGACGGCTACTTGTTCATGCTTTACGCCGGCGTCGCGAAGGACGCGCAGGAAGCGCTCCGCGTCGGCGTTCGCTTTGCCCTGCAGCCGAATCACGCCGCAAGGGAAAAAGAACTTCTTGTTCCAACGCTTCTCGTTGTCCTTCCAGATTTCCAGCGCCCGCACAGTCAGGTCGGCGTAGATGCGGTCGGCATACGCGGCCCGCGTAATGCGTGTCTCGCCGCCGGAGCTTGCACGGGAATTGCCCGGGCCCCAAGCGTCCACCAAGGTGACGTGCGCACCCTTGCGCAACAGGTGAAGCGCAGTCCAGCCGCCGAACGCGCCTGCGCCCACAACCGTCACGCGCGGTCCCGACTGAAAGTTCACCAGCGGCGCGGCCAAAAGACTGCGGCGCTTGATCTGCGGCATACGGATCATCATAGAGCCTGGCGGACATCTTGCAGATGAAGAGACCAGCCCCAGTAGTCATCGGCATTCACGGTCACCGCAACATCCACGATGCATCCCGGCATCACCTCGCCGGCCCTCTGGTCGAAGTTGAAAGCCTTGACGAACTGACGGCATCCATCGCGCTCCATCGTCAGCTTCAAATGCCTTCCATCTGCTCCGAACGGCACTGATGCGGCCACTTTCATCCGGCTCATCAGAACTACGGGCACCGGATTTCCATGCCCGAACGGAGCGAGACGCTGGCATTCCTCCGCGAAGGCGGCCGTCACTTCCACCGGCTCCGCCATGACGTCGATTGTTCGCACCGGCACCAGGTCATCCGCCGACAGGTGCGACGCGGCGTAGCTGGCGAAGCGTTCGCGAAAATCGTCCAGACGCTCAAGCGGAACTGTCACACCGGCTGCGTGGCTGTGCCCGCCAAACTTGTGGAACAACTCCGGCATCGCCTCCAAGGCATCCAGCAGATGAAACGGTGGAATGCTCCGCCCGGAGCCCGTCGCAACGCCAGCCTCGCGATCAATCTGCAAAACAAACGTGGGCCGGTAGAACCGTTCCGCTACGCGGCTTGCGACGATGCCCACCACTCCGCGATGCCAGCCTTCAGATGCCAGCACCAAGCCTGCGGCGGGCTCCGTGACGCTGTCCAGGATTTCGGTGACGATCGCCTTTTCCGTCTCGCGGCGATAGCGATTCAGCGTGTCCAGCTCGTCGGCAATGGCGGCCGCGCGTGCCTGATCGGTGGTTTGAAACAGCTCCACCACCATGCGGGCGCTCTCCATGCGTCCCGCGGCGTTGATGCGGGGGCCGATCTGAAAACCAACCTGCCGGGCCGTAGGCAGCTTGCCCTGCTCGATGCCCGCCACGCGCAGCAGCTCGCGCAGGCCTGGATTCTTCACCTCGCGAAATCCGTCGAGGCCCAGCTTCACGATCGCGCGATTCTCGCCCTTCAGCGGCACGACATCGGAAACCGTCGCCAGCGCAACCAGCTTCAGAAAGCTCGCCCGCATGCGCTGAAGTTTCTCGTCGGGCCAGCTCTGCCGCTCCATCACCGCTTCGGCCAGCTTGTACGCCACTCCTGCACCACACAGATTCTTGTTGATGTAGTCGCAATCGGGACGGTTGGGATTGATCACGGCGAACGCCGGCGGAAGCTCCGCTTCGGGCAGATGATGATCCGTGACGATGACGTCGATCCCGTTTCGCGACGCGTGCTGAACCACCTCCGTCGCGCGAATTCCAGTATCGACGCTGACGATCAGCGTTACGCCATCCGCGGCCGCCTTCTCCACCACTTCGGGACGCATCCCGTACCCTTCCTTCAGCCGGTGCGGTACGTGAAACTCGCTCTTGCCTCCGCACACCTCAATAGCCGCCGACAGAATGACAACCGCCATCGTGCCGTCCACATCGTAGTCGCCGTACAGAAGAATCTTTTCGCCGGACTGTATGGCGCGCACCAATCGTTCCGCGCCTTCACGCACACCGGTCAGCGAATGCGCGGGCAGCAGTTGGCTGGCATCGGGTGAAAGAAAATGCTCAATCGCGATCGCGTCACGATACCCGCGCTGGTATAGGATTCGCGCAAGCGCCGGGCTGATCCCTGTCGCATCGGCCAACTCGCCCGGCTCCGCTGCGCTTGCGGCGGGCAGAATCCAGCGCGCCATCAATTGTGCGAGAAGTAGCCGCCGATCGGTGGCTCGTCGTCGCTGCCGTCTTCAATGATCGAATCCAGCTCGTCGTTCAACCGCTGAAAGTCCCGGAACCATTCCGTCCGCAGTTCGAAGCAATAGAGAGTGCCGTCATACTCAAACGTCATCTCGATGGAGCAGGTAAAGCCGGAGTAGTTTCGGAACTCGCGCAGGCGGCGCTCCAAGTCGCGCCGGTCCTCGAACGGAAGATCGGAATCTTCCAGATCCTCCAGCGAAGCCTCCACCAGCAACTCGTGAAATTCCTGATCACGAAACACGATCAGTTTCACATCCAGCGTCTCCGCTACTGTCAGAAAAGCCCTGTAGTCGGGGAAGCGTTCGCAGTCCCATTCCACCATCGGCGATTCACCCTGGCTGCGGCTGAATCCGCGGAACGTGGCCAGGCCGCGCGATTCCATATAGTCCGGGATCTCCGCGCGCAAAGCCTCCAGATTCGGCTTCATTCGGTGGGCCGGTCCTTGGGT
Source organism: Bryobacteraceae bacterium (assembly GCA_041746955.1). GTDB lineage: Bacteria > Acidobacteriota > Terriglobia > Bryobacterales > Bryobacteraceae > JAPKYZ01. Next base: position 7,554 of record JBGTFZ010000103.1, on the reverse strand, counting down.
GGCATCGCCGCGTGGAACTCTTTCAAGACGCGATCCGTGTACGCAGTCAACACTTCCTCCACTCGCGATTCACTTTCCGACCGGACAATGACACCGACATGATGCTTCTTGTTCATTCGCCAGCAGACCTCCGGATCGTCGAACGACGACGTATCAGGATACTCCTGCCGGGCCAGCGACACCAGAAGCCCGGCGTAATCCTCACGAACTTCTTCCGTCTCGTAGCCGCCGGTTAGCTCCGCGCATTCCACCTTCGCCCATTCGCGCCAGGGATTCAAGCCGGTGGCGGCCTCGATCAGATCCGCAATGTTCGCGCCGCCTACGCGGGCCGAGGTTTCAAGAAAGTAAATCTCACCGTCGTCCCGGCCATGAATGAACTCCGTGTGCGATACGCCTCGCTGAAGACCCATGGCCTGCATCACGCCGCGATTCATTTCGATCAGCCGCCGCGCCAAGCCGGAGTTGCGGCCGACGATCCGCGTCGTGAAGACGCCTCCGCCCTGCGCGACATCCATCGGCGGGGCCCCATACCGGCTGGCGATCGCAAACCGCACCCGCCCGTCGAACACGACGCTATCGACGTGATAGATATCTCCCGGGACGTAGCGCTCCACCAGATAGTTCGATTGTTCGTCGCCCAGTGGATGAATCAGCTGCCAAAGCTCGCCGGCGGAATGGACCTTCTTGATCCCAATCGCGCCGGCCAGTAGCCTGGGCTTCAGCACCCACGGCGCGGGCGTGCGCTCCGTGAACTCACCGATAGCCGGATGATGCAGCACGCCCACGAAATCGGGAACTGCTAGACCAGCCTCGCGCGCCCGGGTCCTCATCGCAAGCTTGTCCCGAAAAAACCGCGTCGCCGATTCACCCAGTCCTGGAGTGCGCGCATGCTCGCGAAGAAAGGCCGCCGTCTCCAAATCGAAATCGTCCAGGGGAACGATCCGGTCGATCCGGTTGGTGCGCATCAGGTGGCACACGGCGTTCAGCGTATGTCGGCGATTCCAGGCATTCGCTTCGTCGGGCATGTAGAAAACTTCGTCGATCGATTCCTTCGGCCACGCCCGGTCCCGCAGGCCTAGCGACGTCAAAAGATAAACGCGCGCCCCTAGCCTTTTGGCCTCCCGCAGAAAGTCGTAGCCTTTCTCATAGGAGGCAAGCGCGAGTATGGTAAACGGCTGCTCCGGCATTCAATGCCTCAGGTTAGCCCACTGCCTCGTGGTCTGCGCCGCGCTCGCGCAAGCTGAAAGTCTGGCCGCTGGAAAGTTCCTTGTGGCCTCCCGGAACCTTGGCGATCCCAACTTTCGTGAAAGCGTCGTACTGTTGACGCGCTACAACGCCGCCGGTGCGACAGGCCTTATCGTCAACCGGCCTACCAACATTTCCGTCAACCGTTTTCTCCCCGCCGTCAAGAGCGGCGCCAGCGTCTACTTCGGCGGCCCCGTCGAACTGAACACGCTGATCGTGCTGCATCAAACCGAGTCCGCTGCCAGCGACCGCATTCTTCCTGGCGTCTTCATGACCACTCAAACCGACGCGGTACGAAAGGCGGCGGCGGCGGCGCCCGGCGCGAAGGGCGCCCGAGTCTTCGCCGGCTATGCCGGATGGGGCGCTGGACAACTGGACAGCGAAATGATGATGGGCAGTTGGCACGTCTTCGCAGGCGACGCCCGCGTCGTCTTTCACTCCGACCCGGAGTCCGTGTGGCAGAGAATGATCCGCCGCACAGAGCTGATGATCGCTAGCGTCCTCCCTGCGCGGCATAGCGTTCGACGATCGCATTGAGTTTCGCGCGGACCTCCGGCTGCGCTCCCGCAGGCAGCGGATGTTTTTCCTCCGGATCGGCAATGCAGTCGAACAGCCATCCATCGCGATAAAGCTTGAATCGTTTGTCCCTCGCGAAGATCTTGCGGTCGAACTCCATCTGCGTCACACCCGGCTTCGGGTCATACCAGCAGTACATCCAGTCGCGCGCCTGCTTCGGCTGTCCGCGGATCTGCGCCAGAAAGCTCTCGCCATCGACGATGCCCATACTCTGCGCCGGTGCTCCGCCAACCTCAGCCAGCGTTGGAACAAAGTAAGTGGAGTCAATCAGGTCGTCGCAGGTCCCCGTTCCCGCTGAGCCCGGCCAGTTCGCAATCAGCGGCACGTGCATTCCCGCGTCGTTGGTGTCCCTCTTGCCGCCGCGAACCACGCGATCGCCCATCTTCGATTCAATCGACCAGTGCGTTCCATTGTCGGAATAGAAGATCACCAGTGTCTTCTCGCGAAGCTTCAACTTCTCCAGATGGCGCACCAGACGGCCCACCGACGAATCCATGTACTCCACCATGTCTCCGAAGAACCGTGTGTGATTCTCCAGCCGGTCGCCCGTCTTCCATTGGCCGCTTATCGGAGTTGGATTGAACGGATCGTGCGTCAGCGCCATCGGGTAATAAGCGAAGAACGGTTTCGTCCGCTCCCGTCCCATGAAGTCGCACAGGTGGTCGACGAAAATGTCCGGACCGTACTTGCCCTTGAGCGTCGCCGCTTTCTTCCCCTTAATCTCCACCATTGGATCGCCATAGCGCGATCCCTTCAGTTCCGTATGATCCGCATGCCAGAGGCACCAGTCGTCAAACCCCGACTGTTCGGGCCTAATTCCCTTCGCGCGCCATTCCGGCATGAAGTGCGGCGGGTTGTAGCTGTATAGCTGCCACTTTCCCGCGATGCAGGTTTCATACCCGCCCTCCTGCATCATGTGCCCGAAGGTTCGTTCCTTCGGGTCCAGAATTCCGAATGCGCGCCAGTTGCGAAAGTTGTATTTGCCCGTCATCAACTGCACGCGCGTCGGCGTGCAGAGCGGCTGCGCGTAAGCTTGCGTAAACCGAACGCCGGAAGATGAAAGCCGGTCGAGCTCCGGCGTCTTGTACGACGTCCCTCCGTAACATCCCAGGCATTCCATTCCCAGATCGTCGGCCATGATCAGCAGAATGTTTGGGCGCTGCGTCTGCGCGTTGCCCGCGCCCGCCGCCAGCATCGATCCACCCAGTAATGAAGAAAAGTCGCGCCGTCTCATCGCTGTATAGTATTCCCCAATGCTCGACAATGTCATTCTGGTCGCGTACTTCGCGGTAGTTCTCGCCGTGGGCTTTTATCATTCACGGCGGAAGCGCACGACGAGTGACTACTTCCTCGCGGGCCACAGCGTCGGCTGGTTTGCAATCGGCGCGACGCTCTTCGCGACAAATATTTCCAGTGAGCATTTCATCGGCCTTGCCGGGTCAGGAGCCTCCAGCGGCCTTGCGGTTGGCTGCTACGAATGGTCAGCCAGCTTCTGCCTGTTCCTACTGGGCTGGCTGTTCGTCCCCTATTACCTGAAGACGCAAGTCTTCACGATGCCCGAGTTTCTGGAGAAGCGTTACGACTCCCGGTGCCGCTGGTACCTAACCGTCGTCAGCCTCTTCGCCTACATCTTCACCAAGATTTCCGTGGCGCTGTTCGCAGGCGGCATCCTCATCCGCGAAATCTTCGGCTGGGACTACATGACATCCGCCATCCTGCTGGTGATCCTCACGGGCGTCTATACCGTTGCGGGCGGCTTGGCTGCCGTCATCTACACCGACTTGTTCCAGAGCTTCCTGCTGATCGCCGGCGCCATCGTGCTTACCGTGATCGGTCTGAACGAAGCCGGTGGCTTCGAAGGGTTGCGGGCCACACTTCCACCGGACTACTTTCACATGATCAAGCCGGTTGACCATCCGGTATACCCGTGGCTTGGGACGACGCTGGGCGCGTTGATTCTCGGCATCTGGTACTGGTGTACGGACCAGGTCATCGTTCAGAAGACGCTAAGCGCGAAATCCACGAGGGACGCGCGTCGCGGCGCATTCTTTTGCGCGGCCCTGAAGATCCTTCCCGTCTTCATCCTGGTGCTGCCGGGTCTGGTAGCGAAGACGCTGTGGCCCACGGAAGTGACGGGCGACAATGCGTACCCGCTGTTGGTGAAGCGCCTTCTTCCCGACGGGCTTAGCGGTTTGATGATCGCCGCGCTGCTGGCCGCGCTGATGTCCAGCCTCTCGAGCGTCTTCAACTCCTGTTCCACTCTCATCACGATGGACATCTACAAGAAGCTCCGTCCCGCTGCTGACGAACTGACGCTGGTGCGTGTCGGGCGCTGGGTCACTGTGGCCGTCGTCGCGCTCAGCATCGCGTGGATTCCGATGATCCGCTTCCTGAACGACGAAGTGTTCCAGTATCTGCAAAGCGTTCAAGCTTACGTTGGCGCGCCGATCACTGCGGTCTTCCTGATGGGCGTGCTGTGGAAGGGGGCCACCGCCTCGGCGGCATTCACGACGCTGGTGGCGGGAGGCTTGGCAGGCGCCGGACGCTTTATACTTGACATCCTTCGCAACGCAGCCGGGTTCGATCTCGGGCCTCTCAATTCCGTTGTGGCGTTCAGCTTTCTCAACTTCAGCGTCATCGTGTTCTTCTGCTGCGCTGCGCTGATGGTCATCCTCAGCCGGGGCGCCGCCGTCCGCGCGGATGCCAGCGCGTTCGTGCTCAGCGGACGAATGAAACGCACCACTGGCGAAGTTGCGTTGACATCTGCGGTGGCATTGGCCATTCTCAGCCTCTGGTTTCACTTCGCTTAGCCGGGTCTGGCGAAGCCGCTTTGATACGATACCTGTAGCTATGCGGCCATTGTTCCTGGCCCTCTTCGCAACGTGCGTCTCCGCACAGGATGTCGATTCCCAAGCCCAGGCAATCCTACAGAAGAACTGCCTGATCTGCCACGGCGCGGCCCTGCAGAGCGCAAAGCTGGACCTGCGAACGCGCGAATCTATGCTGACCGGAGGTGAGCGTGGTCCCGCGATTTCTCCCGGCCACCCGGAAGTCAGCCGCCTCTACCTGTTTGCCGCGGGCATCGAACAACCCTCCATGCCTCCCGGCAAGAAGCTGGGTTCCGAAGACCTAGAAGTCCTTCGCGAGTGGATAAAAACCGGCGCACGGTTAAGCGTCCCGGCCACGCACGACATCGACAAGGCCACAGCCTTGGCGAAAATGGAGGATCGTCCCATCCTTCCCGAGGAGCGTGCCTTCTGGTCGTTCCAACCGGTGAAGCGCCCTGACGCGAACACCATCGACGAGCTTTGGCTGGCCTCGCTCAGCGCGAAAGGCCTCGCTCCGAATCCGTTAGCCAACAAGAGGTCGCTGATCCGTCGCGCCTATCTGGATTTGGTGGGTCTGCCGCCCTCGCCCGCTGAAGTGGACGCGTTTTTAGCGGACGGTTCAACCGATGCGTTTTCGCGAATCGTAGAGAGGCTTCTCGCGTCGCCGCACTATGGCGAGCGTTGGGGCCGCCATTGGCTCGATCTGGTTCGCTACTCCGACTCGGCAGGCTATGAGTTCGACCGCGACCGTCCTACCGCGCATCTCTATCGCGACTGGGTGATCGACGCCCTGAACAAAGATCTACCCTACGACGAGTTCCTCCGTCTTCAACTGGCGGGCGATCAATCCGGAAAACGCGATGCGATAATTGCGGCTTCGTATCTTCGCCTCGGGCCGGAGCCCAACCTGAAGACGGAACAGACGCGCATGGATGAGCTGGACGACCTGCTGTCGACCACCAGTACGGTCATGCTAGGGATGACCGTCGGATGCGCGCGCTGCCATAACCACAAGTTCGATCCGATTGCGCAGAAAGATTACTACCGCATGCAGGCGGTCTTCTTCCCCGGTAAACCGGCGGACCTTCCGCTGGTCGGACCCGGCGAGATTGCAAAGCACAAGGAAGCGCTCTCGGCGTGGGAAGCCCAGGCGAAGCCTGTGCGGGACCGCAAGGCTGAAGTCGAAAGGCCGTGTCGGGACCGCCTCCTTCAGGCGAAAAAAGATAAGCTGGCCGACTACATCAAGGTGGCATTGGCCACGCCTCCAGACAAGCGCACGGAAGGCCAGCGGCTGAATGCGATCCAGGTTGAGAAGACGCTGCGCGTCGAAGAGAAGGAAGTTAAGCGCGTCCTCTCACAGGCCGATCTTGCAAAGTGGAGCGAAATCGATGGCGAATTGAAGACGCTCGACAAGTCGAAACCCGTCCTTCCCACGGCGCTGGGCGTGGAAGAGAAGAAGATTGAACCGTCGTACTTTCTTCATCACGGCAGCGTCGATTCCAAGGGCTCTCGAATGGCGCCCGGCGTCCTTAGCGTTGCCTACGAAGGCGAGTGGCCGTTCCACGAAACGACGCGCCGGGCCGACTTCGCGGCCTGGGTTTCATCGCCGAAAAATCCATTAACGGCGCGTGTGATGGTCAACCGCATTTGGCAGCATCACTTCGGCGAGGGCATCGTGCGCACCGTGTCGAATTTCGGCAAGACGGGCGAACGTCCCACGCATCCGAAGCTGCTGGACTGGATGGCGAGTGAGTTCGTACGGCAAGACTGGTCGATCAAAGCGATGCACCGGCTGATCATGCTTTCCGCCACCTATCAGATGAGTACGCTTCACGATCCCGAGGCGGCCGAGATCGATCCGGAGAACCGGCTTCTCTGGCACGTGAGTCGTCGACGGCTCGAAGCCGAGGCAATCCGCGACTCGCTTCTGGCCGTGGGGGGCGATCTGGATGAGACCATCGGCGGTTCGCTCCTGTCGACGAAGAACCATGCCTACGTCAACAACACTTCCGCGGGTGGAGAACTTCGGTATGCGGTCAACCGCCGATCGATCTATCTGCCACTGATTCGGAGCGGACTTTATGACGTCTTCCAGGCGTTTGACTTCGCCGACCCAAGCACCTCGAACGGGAAGCGGGTCCCAACGACCGTCGCGCCGCAGGCGCTCTTCATGATGAACGACCCGCTGGTCCTCCGAAGTTCCAACGCGATGGCGGGTCGGCTCCTGGCCCTCGATGGACTGGATGACCGAGGTCGCATCCAGTCCGCTTACCTGACGACTTACGGTCGTCCACCGACCGAGAGCGAGGTCGACCGAGCGTCGAGCTATCTTCACCGTTTCAAGGAAATACTGGAATCGGACGGAGTCGAGGCGGACGATCGGCCCCGTCGGGCCTGGCAGACGCTCTGTCAAGCTATCGTGTCCTCCAGTGAATTTCTCTACATCGACTGACCGAACTTGTTCGGGCCAGGGAGCACCAAGCGATGAATTCTCACTGGACGGCGATGAATGGACCGGGGATGTCCCGGCGCGACCTCCTCCGACAGTCGGGGGGTGGCTTTGCAGCGCTGGCCCTGGCCGGACTCCTGGGCGAGGAATCGCGAGCCGAGGGAATCGACGTCGACCCGCGTAATCCTCTCGCGGCCCGATCTGGACATTTCCCCGCGAAGGCGAAACGGATCATCTTCCTGTTCATGCACGGTGGTCCGTCGCAGATGGACACCTTCGATCCCAAACCGCTCCTGGACCGCGACCACGGCAAGCCTTTGCCGTTCGCCCAACCCCGAGTGGTCTCCAGCCAGACGGGTAACCTGCTCGCCTCATCGTTCAAGTTCCAGCAACACGGGGAGAGCGGGACCGCCGTCAGCGAGTTGTTTCCCCACCTGGCCGGGTGCGTTGACGACC
>JBGTFZ010000102.1:0-57501 GCA_041746955.1 Bryobacteraceae bacterium | reverse complement strand
CGGGAGTTCGATTGGGCAAATGCCAGGACGGAAACCAGAAGCAGTAGTGCCGACTTTGAAATTCTCACGGACCCTCTCTATCCTAAGAAGCGAACGGTTAATCCCTTAAACCTTTGAGCGCTCAAACTTCTGTTCGATACTTCGACCGGCCCCATGCTCCCCGCGGTTTCTGCAACCCAGGACAAGAGTGGCAACGTTGTGGTCAATGTTCAGGAAAACATGCGGAATCCATATGCGCCCATTGGCGGTGGCATCCAGTCGAACCTGAACTTCACCGTAAACCAGAGCGCGACAAGTGCGACGGTGAACGGAACAGTTTCTGGTAGCCCTGCATTCGAGGCGAACTTCTCGGTCAACGGTAGCGAGAACCAGAACGTTCCTCTGCAGAATGCTCCGACCGGAACCATGGCCTTTGGTCTCGGGTTGCAGCAGACGAGCCAAATTAACCAGACCGTACAATTGAAGAAGAAGGAAGAGGAAGAGGAAGAAAAGAAGTGAAGTCCGCGCTGATCTTTCTTCTTTGCATCGGGGTACTCTGGGCCGTCTTTACGGTCTGGCTGTTGCTGTCGGTGGGCGGGGTGGCTGGGGAAATCGAGTCGATTTCCTATGCACTTTTCTATTGGGCCGCAATGCTGGCCGGACCAGTGGCCCTGATCATCGGATCGGGACTCCTCCTGGGTGGCCGACCGTCAACCTGGAGCTACCTACTCGTTGGGGTGGGTTGCCTTGCACTGACCGCGTTTGCTTTGTACAACAGTGTTATTGGAATGCGGCGAGGCCCCCTTGAAGCCCCACCCGTTTACTGGTTCTACGCAGTCTTGATCGCGGTCACGCTCATCGCTGACTGGGCCGCCTTCGCCATCGTTCGAAATCGTGGCTCGGCGAGCATTCAGCAGCGCCAGTAAGGCTATACGGAGTAACCACCTGGAATCAGATGGTTACCCGGAAAGGCCTTGCCGCTAGCGTTTTTCTTTGGAGGACCCGTAGTAGCGTTGATCGGCGAAGCCGTCATCATCGGGGGATAGATTGTTGATTTCCGTGATACATGGAGTTCGACGTCTATTACAGACGACACACATCCGGCAACTGGTGTTTAGCGACCGATTGCGCAAGAGCGGAGTACGCTTGGAGCAACCTTTCAGCGCCGGGGTGCGATTCAGGAACATTCTCAAGCATCAAAGCCAGCCCCAGCAGCGGAAACGCATTGCCCCGGCCCCAGGCGACTTCCGCCAGCGGAGAGTGTCGATACAAGCCATCGGGACGGCGGCAGAGCCGTTCCATGCGCGAAATGTTCCGCGGCCCGATCATGCATTCCGGCATGAGCCAGTAGCGGACACACCATGAACACGCTGTCGCTCATCTCGTTGTCCAGCGGCTTTTTCGACGCCATCCCGGCTGCGCGCCGCACCAGCGCCGAAGCGCGAGGGTCCTTCAGGCGGGCCAAGGGAAGATGACCCGAGTAGTGGCTCGGCGTCGGCTGCGCGAGCCCATCAAGGGCGCCGGCGAGATACGGCTCCAGCAACCGGGCCACTTCGCCGGTCTGTCCAAGCTGCGAACGGCCAACCAGAGAAAACGTCTGGGTGTACACCAAGCCGGTCACCGATTGACCATATGTGCCAGCTAGACGAAGGGCCACGTGACGCGGAGACTCGCGTGCCATTGCCGCCAGCAGGAGAGATCGCCGCAGCATCGCTCAGCCGTTGAGAAAGAATTCGCTAGTTTCGGACACGTTGCCAACGCCCAAGTTCGGCGAGCTCACTTCGTCGCTTGGTGCGGATGGGGAGGGTCGAACTCCCATGGGATCGCTCCCGCTGGAACCTAAATCCAGTGCGTCTGCCAATTCCGCCACATCCGCGCGCACCTTTCGATTTTAGCCCGGGCGCTGGTCCTCGCGTCCCGCGGGAACGGCGGAATTCGGGAACCGCGTAACGCCGGCGGCCAGCGCAAGCTGGGTCAGTCCCGCCACGTTATTCACCTTCAACTTCTTCATCATCGTCTTGCGGTAGCTGCGAACGGTTTGTATCCCAAGATCCAGCAGATTCGCGATTTCCTTGCTGGTCTTCCCTTCAGCCACAAGACGCAGCACCTGCTTCTCGCGGGAGCTGAGATCTTCCAACTGGCGGCTGGGCTTTACTTCCATGTCGCCGCGCTGAATGCGGCTCAGCAAGCGGTCGGACACCTGCGGGCTAAGGTAGCTGCCACCTTTCGCCACAGTCCGCAGCGCTTCCATCAGGTCCACGTCCGACGCCTTCTTCAGTACGAACGCGCGGGCGCCGGAACGAATCGCGCTTACCACCGAATGCTCGTCGTCGTACATCGACAGAATCAACACTTGCGTCTGTGGAGCCTGACGCAGGATCTCGATGGTTGCCTCGATTCCATTGATGCCAGGAATCGTCACGTCCATGATCACGACGTCCGGTTTCAACCGCCTGACCAACGCCACCGCTTCAAGGCCGCTTTCGCACTCGCCAACGACATCGAACTCGCCGGAGACGCGCAGAATCGCCTTCAATCCGTCCCGGAGAAGTTTGTGGTCGTCAACTATAACTAGCTTTGTCGGCACTCGCTGATTTCTGGCCTTCGGACGCAGGGGATGCTAAGACTGAAACGATTGTACTCCCACCTTCCGTCGATGCGACGGAATACTTCAATCCGCCGCGTTCGGCGGAATGCCGCATCAGCAGCAGCCCAATTCCAGACGGCTCCCGCAATTCCTTGGCGGCATCGAATCCCCGGCCGCCATCCTTGATCTCCAGAAGGACACCCTTGGCGGTAGGCCGCAGCAGAATCTCGATCAGGGGCGCGCCGGAGTGCTGGACGGCATTGTCCAGCGCGCTCTCCGCGATCCGGAACATTGCCTGCGCGCTGCGGGCATCCACGCGGGCCCGCGGGTCGTGCATCAGACGAATTCTCGGCGCACCGTCGTGGCGGTATCCGGCCACCAACTGCTCCAGCGCGAAGCTAAGGCCGACACGCTCCACCGTTGCCGGCGGAAGACTGTGGCTTAACTCGCGGACGACGTCAATCAGGCGCTCGAAGACCTCTTGGGCCTCGTCCAGTTGCCGCCGCTGTTCCTCGCCCGGCGAGCATTGGCGGGCGGCGTCCAGATGCAGGCCGGCCGCTGTCAGCAATTGGCCAATCTCATCGTGCAGCACGCGGCCAATCCGAGAGGACTCCTCCTCGCGGGCCTCGATCATCCCAATAACGATCGAAGGGAGGTCGCGCAAGACTAGCTTCTTTTGCGGGCCACCGCTCGGCGAGCGGCCTCGACGACATTCGACGCGCGAAGGCCGTACTTGTCCAGCAATCCATCGGGCGTGCCGGATTCGGCATAGGTGCTAAGCCCGACAAATTCCATCACGCAGGGCGACGTCTGCGCGACCACCTGAGCGACACGCACACCCAGACCGCAGTCGCTGAGATGCTCTTCAGCGACGACAATGGCGCCGGTCGAGGCGGCCTTCACGATGGCGTCCTGGTCCAACGGTTTGATACTGAGAATGTCGACAACGCTGGCCGAGATCCCCTCGGCTTCGAGAATGTCGGCGGCCAGCAGCGACTCCGCCACCAGCAGCCCCGTCGCGATCAACGCAACATCGGCGCCTTCGGCCAATTCGATCGCCTTGCCCCACTCGAACTTCTGATCCGGCGCGTAGATTACCGGCGCCTTTGCGCGGCCCCCACGAACAAACACTGGACCCTGATGGGCGGCGGTGGCATGGATCGCCCATGTCATCGACACCGCGTCGGCCGGCGAGAGCACGCTGAACCCGGGCAATGAACACGCCAGCGACAGATCTTCAATCGACATCTGCGACGGCCCGTCCTCGCCAATCGAAATGCCGGAGTGCGTGCCGACCACCTTCAGGTTGACGTTGGGGTAGGCAACAGTGACCCGCAACTGCTCAAACCCTTTGTTCATCGCGAACGCCGAGAAGCTGGACGCGAACGGAATCTTGCCCGACGATGCCAAGCCGGCTCCGATAGCGATCATGTTCGCTTCGGCAATCCCGCAGGAGAAGAACCTCTCCGGAAACTCCTTGGCAAACAGGTGCGTATGCGTGGACTTCGACAAGTCCGCATCGCACACCACGATGTCTGGATTCACGCGTCCCAGTTCCACCAGCGCTTTTCCGAACGCTTCCCGGGTAGCGGGACCCGGCGTAACCTGAAACTTCGTTTTCGTCGCCATTTACGCCAGCTCCTTCAACGCCTTCTCACACTCTTCCTTGGTCGGCGCGACGCCATGGAACTTTGGATTGTCCTCCATGAACGAAACGCCCTTGCCCTTCACCGTTCGCGCCACAAGACACGTCGGCTTGCCCTTCATGGCCTCAGCCTCCCCAAACGCGCGCTGGAGATCGGGAATCGAATGGCCGTCCACATCGATCGTGTGCCATCCGAAGGAGCGCCATTTCTCAACCAACGGCTCCACCGCCATGATGTCCTCGACAAACCCGTCCAACTGAATACGGTTCGCGTCCACGATGCAAACGCAGTTGTCCATCTTGTGGAAGGCTCCGAACATCGCAGCTTCCCAGATCTGGCCTTCCTGAATCTCGCCGTCGCCCAGAACAACGTAGGACCGTGAGGGGCTCTTGTCCAGGCGCGCGGCGCACGCCATCCCGAGGCCGACCGACAACCCCTGTCCCAGGGACCCGGTGGACGCCTCCAGAGACGGAATGAACCGGACGTCGGGGTGGCCTTGATAGATCGACCCCATCTGCCGCAACGTATTCAACTGGTCAAGCGGCGTGTAGCCGCACTCCGCCATCACCGCATATAGCACCGGGCACGCGTGCCCTTTGCCCATCACGAACCGGTCCCGCTGCGGCCAGTCTGGATTCTCTGGATCGTGCTTCAGCACATCGAAGTACAGCGTCACCAGAATTTCTACTGATGAGAGCGCGCCGCCCGGATGGCCGGACTGCGCCGCCGTAATCATCGTTACGATTTCCCGGCGAACGCGCTTCGCGATCTCGGCTAGTTCGGCGGGATTGTTGGTTTTTCGCATGGCGATTTCTCAGGGTATCAAAGCAAACGGGGCCAAACCTTCCGGAGTGGCCCCGCCGTATTCGAAAGCACTCTCAACGATCTAGAAAGAGAACCTCAGGCCCAGCTGAATATTCCGCTCGCTGCCCTTGTTCGTCACCTTCCCGAACGTCCCGTTGCGCGGATTGTTGTCTGTGCCGCCACCCGTCGCCCCGCCTAGGTTCGGGTGGTTCAACCAGTTGAAGGCGTCGGCCCGAAACTGAAGGTTGAACCGCTCTTTCATCCGGAAATTCTTGAACGCGGAAAGATTCCAGTTCTGGAAGCCTGGATGATAGAACTGATTCCGAAGCTGATCCGTTACGAACGTTCCCGGAGTGGGCTGGACGAACTGTCCGGTGATCCACGATGCCGGATCCGCCGCGCCGCCGTTTGTAAATTCACGCGGATAGCTAACGTCGCCAACCAGCCTCCAATATTGCGCCATTCCCTCGCCGGGGTTGCCGCTGCCCGTTCCTACGCCGGCAAAATCGTCGCTGCCGGAGAAGACCGAGAAAGGCGTTCCCGTCTGGAACTGAACCACTCCCGAAACCTGCCAGCCGCCTAGCAGCGTGGTTGCAATGCCCTGGCCCGACTTCAAGAACGGAAGCTCGTAGATAAAATTGATCACCGCCGTCTGGCGGTTGTCAAAGTTCGACGGGCCCCACAGGTAGCTGGCGTCGAAGGCGTTGGGAAGAATCGAACGTTGTGTCGATCCGTCGTCCGTCGACTTTGAGTAGGTGTACGCGAAGCCATAGCTAAGCCCGCTGGCGAACCTGCGATTCACGCCGAGTTGGAACGCCTGGTAGAACGAGCTGGCCTCGTTGTTCGTGATCCGGATCGGTCCGAAACCGGAATAGGGGCGGAGGAAGTTCTCGTTGACGCCAGGATTCGCCTGGATCGTCCCCGGCAGAAGCTGGTTGAGATTCCGCTCGCGTTGCGCGTGCAGACCCTTGCGGCCGACGTAGGAGCCTTCAATCACAGTGCGGAATCCAATCTCCCGCTCTACAGTGAAGTTCCAGTTCCAGGACTCGGGATTCTTGAAGATCGGGTCCTGCGTGTTGATCGACAACGGGAAGCTGGAAAGCGATCCGCCGCCGGGATTGTCCACACGGCCGTTGGGAATCGACGCCAGCGGCTGGAACGGAGGGTTCCCGCCGAGGAAGATCGAATCGCTAACGCCAAGGCGTGTGGAGAAGCGGCCAATGCCCGACCGGACAACGGTCTTCTCGTTGATCTGGTAAGCGATGCCAATTCGCGGCTGGAAGAGCGTCTTCTGAATCTGGGAGTACTCTTTCGAAACTCCATCGCGGAACAAGCGGTTGAACTCACCGGTGTCGGCGATGGGGATGCGTCCCGAAGATTCCGGTACGAAGTCCTTGCCCGGAATGACGACGCCATTGTAAGGGTCGCCGGTGCCGGGAATCGGATTGCCCGTCCGGGGATCGACGCGAACCGCCTGCGCCGGATCGTAAAACGTGGGGTCGAACACCGACATGTTCCGCCACAGCGAATAATAGGGTTGGATGAACGATTGGCGAATGCCAAGCTCAATCTTCAGCTTGTCGGTGGCGCGCCACGAATCCTGGAAGAACCACTCCATCATGTGGCCGCGGTAGGGCGTGTAGCTGCGGACGCCAATTTCGGCATAGGTATTGAAAAGCCCAAGCGCCGCGTCGGCGATACCGGTTCCCGATCCGCCGGGACGAGTGTCGGTGAAGACGAACCGTCCGTTCTGATTGTCGGTGCCGCCGGGGACGCCTTGAACGTTGATCTGGTCGTAGTCGTTCTGTCCGGCACGTTCGAACAACACGCCGAACTTCAACGTGTGACGGCCCAGCACCTTGGTGGTGTTGTTGGAGATGACGTAGATCGGGCCGGCCGAATTGGACGGATATGGGCTACCGGAGTAGCTTTGGAAATTCGCAATATCCACCGTCGGCAGCTTGTTCGGACGATCCTTGCCGTCCGGGAAAATGTAGGGGTAGTTGATGCCGTACACGTTCCGGTCGAACGCGGCGGTCTCCTGCATGCGGATCAATACCTGGTCGCGGCTGGCCGTAACCAGGAACTCGTTCACGGTGGTCGCGTTGATGGTCTTGGTCCAGTTGAGAGAAGCGGTCTGATTGGGCCGGTCGAACGTGCGCGCCGAGATTAGAAACTGTGTCTGGAAAGGGTTGATATCCAGGAAGTGATAGAAGTTCATGCGGAACTTCACAAAATCCGTCTGTGTGGGAAGGACGTCGAGAGAATATGTGTCTTTCCGCTGATCGACCGGGGCTCCAGCCTGGCCGAACCAATTGTTGCGGCCCTGCGCCGCGACCAGATTCGGATCGGGGTAAACGCTTAAAAGGGCCAAGCCGTTGCGGCTCAACTGGCCGGACGGAATCACGTTGTTGGGGAACGGGTTGCCGGTTGTGGGGTCCCGGACAATACGGGGGGTTGAGAAGAAATTGTTCGGCCCCAGCAGTTCGCTGAAATTGCCCTGCTTCATCAGCGTTGTCGGAACGACGCGCGTATTCGACGCCACCGTCCGCTGGCGCACCCACTCCTGGCCCACGAAGAAGAACACCTTGCTACGGTCCGAATTGAAGAGCTTCGGAATGAAGATCGGTCCGTTGAGGTTCCATCCGAACTGATTGAATTTCTCCGACGGCAGTACCTGTCCGTTGCGGTTGCGGCTCCAGGAGTTGGCGTTCAGTTCCGAATTCCGCAGGTACTCATACAGCGCCCCATGGAACTGCTGGCCGCCCGTCTTGGTGATGATGCGGATCTGTCCGCCGCCGGCGCGTCCGTATTCGGCGCCGTAATTGGCCGTCAGGATCTGCACCTCCTGCACCGCATCAAGATCGGCGGTTCCGATGGAAGTGCCGTTGGAACGAGTGCGGACACCTACCGCGCCATCGAAAGTGATCAGGTTATCCTGGCTACGGCTGCCGTTGATGTTCAGTCCGCCCGACGTCAGGCCGAAGCTAAATCCGGCCAGCGAACCGCCGCGAACGCCCGGCTTCAGCAGCGCCAGGAACAAAGGATTTCGACCGTTTAGTTGAAGGTCGGAAACCTGCTTACCCTCTACCAGCTTGCCGAGCGTCGAAGTTTCCGTCTGAATCGCGCCAACGGTGGCCTCGACCGTGATCGTGTCGGAAACCTGTCCCACCTGCATCGCCGCGTTGATGGTGGCCGGCAAGTTGGCGTCGATTTTGTTGCCCTTGGTTTCGAACTTTCTGAAGCCCTGGACTTCGATCGACAGCGTGTACGTTCCCGACGGGATCGAGGGGATAACATACGTGCCGGTGGATGTGGTTGTGGTTTCGCGAGTGGCGCCCGTGCTGTCATTGCGGAGGCTGACCTTCGCGTTCGGAACGGCGGCCCCGCTGGGGTCCGTCACCAGCCCATTGATGGAGGTGTTGTCACCCTGTGCGAACGCCAAGCCCAAAGCAAGCAGCGCAACGCTGCACAAACGACTGAGTTTGATCATAAGAGTTCCCTTCCGTATTACGACCCTGCTGGCACAAGTGTAATGCAGATTCCACCCCCCTGGGGTGACATTTCTATGAAATCAGCCGGGCGGCGTGGGGCGCGAAATAAGTGAGAATGAAATCTGCGCCAGCGCGGCGGATGGAGATGAGAGATTCCAGAACCGCGCGGTCCAGATCCAGCCAGCCGTTGCGCGCCGCCGCGACAATCATCGAAAATTCGCCCGACACCTGATAGGCGGCCAGAGGCACGTCGAAGCGCTGCCGCGCGGCGTGGAGCAGGTCCAGATACGGCATTGCGGGCTTCACCATCAGCATGTCAGCGCCTTCGGCGAGGTCCAGTTCCATCTCGCGCATGGCCTCTCGAGCGTTCGGCGGGTCCATCTGATAGCTGCGCCGGTCGCCGAACTGTGGCGTCGATTCCGCAGCCTCGCGAAACGGACCGTAGAAGCAGCTGGCGAACTTCGCGGCGTACGACAGGATCGGGGTGCCGGAGAATCCTTCCCGGTCGAGCGCCGACCGGATCGCACCGACGCGACCGTCCATCATGTCCGAGGGAGCGACGATGTCCGCCCCGGCCCGGGCATGGGACACTGCTGCTTTCGCAAGCCATTCCAGCGTCGGATCGTTGGCTACGTCGCCGTCAACGATCTTTCCACAATGACCGTGAGACGTGTACTCGCAGTTGCAGACGTCCGTGATCCTCAGCAGCCCGCCAACTTCACGCTTCAGTGCCCGCAGGGCCGTCTGCACGATTCCGTCGTCATCGTAGCCGCCGCTGGCTTCTTCGTCCTTCGACGCCGGAATCCCAAACAGCAGCACTCCGCCGAGGCCGAGGCTCTTCGCCTGCTGGCACTCCTTGACCAACTCATCCACAGAGAGTTGAAAATTCCCGGGCATCGATCCGATCTCGCGGCGCACGCCTTCGCCCGGACAAACGAACAGGGGCAGAATCAACTGCTCCGGGCTTAGCCGTGTTTCGCGCACCAGCCGGCGCAACGGCTCGGAGGCGCGCAGGCGGCGCATCCGCGTCTCTGGAAACATAGTTCGAGTCTAAACGCCGAACACTTTTCGCATGTAAGCGCGGTTGATCTTAGCGCCTTCAAGCGGCGGGCGCATCGGCGACGAATCCAGTTCGACGGTCAACCAACCATTCCAGTTCATCGATTGCAGCGCGTCGTGCAGGCCCGGGAAATCGACGCCTTCGGACGTGCCCAGCGCAAAGAACACGGGATCGGTCATCGGATCGGGACGGTCCACACGCTTCTTCGCTCCGCCGCGAGTGGCCGCGGGAGTGTCCTTCAAGTGATACTCGACGATGCGGCCCTTCAACTCGCGCGCCAGCTTCACGGGGTCCATTCCCGCCATGGTGATCTGCCCGGTGTCCAACACGAAGGCCACATGCTTCGGGCTCGTGTTGCCCAGCACGCGGTAGATCTCGCGGCGGTTCTCAAACTGGCTCCACATGTGCGCGTGCGGCGCGAACTGGATTCCAATATCCGTGAGGCGCTCGCCGATCTCGTTGTAGACCTTCGTGATGTGCCGAAGGTCCTCCTCGGTTGTCCCCTTCGGACGGCGCGGACCGGAGTTGCACTTCAGATGCTTGCACCCCAGCCGCTGGACGAAGCGCGCCAGCTTCACGTGCTCCTCGACGATCTGCGCGTGCTTCGATGGATCTTCAAAGTGCATCTCCATCGGGCCGCCGTTGGAGATGGTGACGAACTTCACGCCGATCTTGTCCATCTTGTCGGCGATCGGCGACGGATCGTTCTTTTCCCACTCGTCTTTGAAGTAGTGGATGAAAGTCTCGACGTAGTCGAAGCCCGCCTGCTTCGCCTCGCGGAACGCCAGCCACGTGTCGTCCTGCCAACCGCCCCGCGTATTAGTGGTGATTCCCAGCTTGTATGGAGTTTCGCCGCCGAAAGCCGCCAATGCGGCGGACGCAAGAAAACTTCTTCGCGCGATCATTTCTTCTGCTGCCCTTCGTCCACGCCCAAACCGTGGCTCAACCAGCCTGGATAGAAGCGGAAAGTGTTGCCGGTTAATGAGCCGACGAAGATCTCGTCCTTCGGCGTGACGTGAATCCAGTGGCCGGGCGACTCAATCGAACCCAGCACTTTTCCCGTTTCGATGTCGATCTTCATGATGCGGCCGGAGAGCGTATCGTACGTCAGATTTTCGATGTTGTTGCGATGCGTGATGATCCACATCGTGTCGTCGGGCAGGATGTGCATGCCCTGCGTCGCGCCCAGATGATTCCACTGCTTCAGAAATTTTCCGTTCGCGTCGAAGCATTGGATGCGGTTGTTCTCTCGATCGCTAACCCACACGCGGCCCTTCGAATCCACCTGCACCACATGAGGCAGATTGAAGTCGCCGGCCGCAGTTCCCTTCTTGCCCCATTCCAGCAGAAACTCGCCTTTCGGCGAAAACTTCGCCACGCGGGAGTTGCCGTATCCGTCGGATACGTAGAAGGACCCGTCGGCGGCAAAAGCGATATCCGTAGGCCGGTAGAAGCGGTCTTTCGCCAAGCCATGCTCACCGGGCTTTCCCAGCAGCATAAGCAGTTCGCCGTCCTTCGTGAACTTCCTTACGGTATGGTCGCCGTTGTCCACCAGCCAGACATGGCCCGCTTTGTCGATGCGGACGCCGTGCGGATTGGAGAATACGCCGCCGCCCCAACTCTTCTTGTAGTGGCCCTTGTCGTCGAAGATCACCAGCGGATCGACGCCCTTGGCCGCGCGATGAAATACGTACACGTCGCCCGACGCATCGCTGGCCACCGCCGACACGCGCCCGAACGACCATCCCGCCGGCATCGTCGCCGGTTCCTCGCCATACCGGACCTGCACCCGGTATTTCAGCAGTCCGCCTTCGTGAGAATTCCAACCGGCTGGATCGGCCGCCATCACCGTCAAAAGTAGCATCGTAAACTGCATGGCGGAATCATATACTGTGGCAAGGGCCCAGGGTAAGGGCACCATCCACAAGGGGAAAAGTGATGTTCATGAATTTCAGATCCGGCGTTCGATATCTGGGCATCGTGGTTGCGTTCGGCCTGCTTTCGGCTTGCGGCTCCAAGCAAACGGAGACGGAGAAGAAGCTGGCCGAAGTGGAAGCCCAGGTGAAGCTGGCCGAGGCGCAGAAGCAACTGGATGAACTAAAGGGAACGCCCGGCGAAGCCACGCCCCCGGCGAGCACTTCGGCGAGGACCGGATCGGGATCGGGCCGAGGTGCAAGCGCCGGCATGCCGGAACCCACCAGCGCTCCCGCGAAGGAAGAGCCGAAAGCGCCACCGCCGCCACGCAATCACACGCTGGCCGCCGGAACTCCGATCAGCATCCAGACCACGTCGATGATCTCGACCAAAACCAGCACCGCTGGATCTACGTTTGATGCAAGCCTGGCGGAACCCCTGATTTCCGACGGCTACGTGATCGCCGAGCGTGGAGCTGCCGTCGAAGGCATCATCGCCAACGCCGATCCCGGCGGAAGGGTGAAGGGTATCGCCACCATCAGCATCGGCGCGCGCAGCGTGATGATGGCCGACGGGCGGCGGCTTGCGCTGAAGACCAACTCGCGCACGTTTGAGGCGAAGAAGAGCGTGAAGAAAGACGCCGTGAAGGTGGGTGTCGCGTCTGGTATCGGCGCCGCCATCGGAGCCATCGCCGGTGGTGGCAAAGGCGCTGCCATTGGCGCGGGCGCCGGGGCCGCGGGTGGAACCGGCGTCGTCCTTGCGACAAAAGGCAATCCGGCGGAGGTGCCCGCCGAGTCGAAAATATCGCTTTCCTTGTCGTCGTCGACGACAGTTCAGGAATCGAAGTAGCGGCTAGAGCATGTCGCGGTAGGTCTCGAGGATCTTTTCCAGATCGGGGAGATCCGCCGCGCGCATCGGACTTAGCGGGGGACGCACGGTCGCCCCGCAAAGACCCAGTCGTTCCATCGCCTTCTTCATCACCGTCACTTCGTAGCCCTTCATCCGCTCGCGAAGCGCGTAGAGAGGGTGAACATATCTATCCATCAGCGCGTCCAAGGCATCGAAGTCGCGCTTCATGCCCGCGTCGGCCAACGCCAGCGAAACCTTCGGAGCGATGTTTGAGATCGACGAAGTGTACGCCTGAACTCCACAAGCGAAGTAAGTGGAAACGCAATCGTCGCCAAGCCCGCCAATCCACGCCAGCCGGTCGCCGACTTTATTCATGATCCGGCGGTAGGCACGTCCATTTCCCTGCCCGTCTTTCCACAACTGGAGTGTGGGCACCATCTCGGCGAGCTTTGCCACCTGATCCGGAGTGAACACGGCCCAGTCGCGTGAATAGATCGCCAGTGGCAGTCCAGAAGCTTTGCCAATCGCCTGGTAGTAGGCGAAAAGGCCCGCTTCCGGCGGGTTGGAATAATAGGGAGGCATTACCAGCAACGCGTCCGCGCCGGCCTTCTCCATACGGCGCGCCTGATCGCATCCGATCGCCGTGTTGTAGCCGACACCGGCAACCACCGGCATCTGGCCATTGACGGTCTTCACCGCCCGCTCAACCGTCTCAACCGATTCATCCGGCGACAGCGAGTAGATCTCGCCGGTGCCGCCGACGATTACCATGGCGCAGAACGCGTGGCCCATCATCATCTCGACCACGTTGTCGAGCGCCGACAGGTCCAGCGTCAGATCCTCGCGAAACGGCGTCACCGGAAATCCGAAAACGCCCTTCAATTTGTCTTTCAAGTTCACCATCGCGGCAATACCCTCTTCCAGTTCGGATCAACGTGCTTTTGCATTTCGGCTTCGTCGTCGCGCTTGCGATACGGAAGCTTGTCGTATCGCTCCCGCAGACGGCCCAGTTGGTCGTAGTCCAGTTCGACGCCGAGGCCCGGCTTGTCGGTTACTTCGACGCAGCCATCGACAAACGGAATGCGTCCACCGATTACCACTTCATCCTGAATCGTCTGCCACGGGTAGTGCGTGTCGCACGCATGCGTCATCCCCGGCGCGGCGGCGGCGGCGTGCGCCATCTGCATCAGGCTTACGCCAAGATGATTGTTGGAGTGCATCGAAAGCCCAAGCTCCATCACGTCGCAAAGATGCGATAGGCGCTGCTGCGCGCGAATGCCGCCCCAATAGTGGGGGTCGCTAAGCACCACCTGAACGCCGTCGAGATTCTTCGCATCCACCACGTGCGGGAAGCAGGTGACGGACACGTTCGACGCCATCGCCATCTCAATTCCCTTGTCCCGCAGGCGGCGCCGCACTTCGGCCATGCCCGCGATTTCCGCGCACGGATCTTCAAGGTAGCCGCCATTGGCAAGCTCATCCTTCAAAGCTTCCCCGATGCCGACGGACGTATCCACGCTCCAGGCGCAATTCGGATCGATCCGAAGCGGAGACTTCGGGAATGCCTCGCGCAGCGCTTTGATCGCGGCGATTTCCTCCGCCGGTTCCATCACGCCCCCCTTCAGCTTGATCTCACGAAAGCCGTATGCCTGGATCATCTGGCGGGCCTGCGCGACGATCTGCTTCGGAGTCAGGCCTTCGCCATACTCGTCCTCGCGCGTGTCACCGTTCATGCCGCCGCCACCGGCGTGCTTGTAGAACAGGTAAGCCGAAAACTCCACCTTGTCGCGCGCACGACCGCCGACCAGATCGCAGACAGGCCGGCCCAACGCTTTGCCCGCAAGATCGAGGCATGCCATTTCGATAGCCGCGAAACTCCGCGTGTGCTGATCCAGCGGATTCTCGCCCGGCACAAGCCACGTCTGCGTTCGCTTGGCGGTCTTAGGGTCGGCTGCCGAGTCGCGCACGGCCTGCGCATCGGCTTCAATGTGTTTCCACAGCCCCGCCAGATGGAACGGATCCATGCCAACGACTTGGTCGCGCAACGCCTCCAGCGCGGCCAAAGGCCGGTCACCACCGTAGGTTTCACTGATCCCGGTAAAGCCGTCGGTGGAGCGCAGTTCGACAATCGTACGAAGCGCATAGGGCGCGTGCAATCCATAGGAACTGCGCAGGGGTCCGTCTGCCACCGCAATCGGGTGGAGACGCATTTCAGCGATCTTCATCAACAGGGATTGTATGCGAGGAGCGCCCGGGGCCGGGCATTCCCAAAAGCTACTTGCGCGCGCCGCGCTGCGGGCTCTTCACGCGCGACTGCCGCAGCTTGTGTTTTTTGCGTTTCGGTTTGCTGATGATGAACGTGCCGGAGCCGACGTATTCGGCTTGATAAAGCTTGTCAGATGCCATTAGCCATAATGGTAGCAATTCCATCTTGTTTCCCGCGTCCCCTCTTCGCGCCCTGCGCCATCGCAACTTCCGCATCTTCTTTATTGGGATGACGGTTTCGCTGGTGGGCACCTGGATGCAGAATGTGGCGCAAAGCTGGCTCCTTTACCGGCTTACCGGATCGGAACTGATGCTGGGCGTCGCCGGATTTCTGGCGCACTTTCCGACGCTGCTTCTGGGTCCGGTTGGCGGCGTGGTTGCCGATCGAGTGGAGCGCAAGAAGATCGTCATCATCGCGCAGAGCCTGTTCCTAGTTCAGGCCGGCCTGCTGGCCGTGCTGACTCTTACCGGACAGATCACCGTCGCGTGGGTGCTGGGCCTTGCGCTGTTCCAGGGACTGGTCGATGCGTTTGATCGTCCGGCACGTCAGGCGATGCTGATGTCGCTGGCCGGCCGCGAGGACCTGTTGAGCGCGGTGTCGCTAAACTCCGTGATGTTCAACGCCGCGCGTATCCTGGGCCCGGCAATCGCGGGCGTGATTGTTGCGCGCTTTGGCGAGGGTCTCGCCTTTTCGGCGAACGCAGCCAGCTTCCTTGCCGTGCTGGTTAGCTTGTTGTTGCTTCGCGTCCCGGCTCAACTGATGCACAATGCCGCCCACCCCCTGGAACATCTTGCGGAGGGCGTCCGCTACGTCGCACGCACACGGGCGGTATGGCCGTATCTCGCCATCAGCGCCGCGGTGAACATTGCAGTGGCTCCGCTGTTCGTCCTGCTTCCATTCTTCGCGGACGGCCTCTTCGGCAGAGGCTCAGAGGGTGTCGGATTCCTGACAGCGTCGATGGGCGTTGGAGCCATCATCGGGACACTGGGCCTGGCTTCGCGGAAAAGTACCGATGGTCTGTTTGGCGTGGTCGCCAGTGGCGCGCTGCTTCTCGCCGCGGCGATGGCTCTGTTTGCATGGTCGCCATCGTTCGCTGTCGCCCTGGCCAGCATGTTCGCCATCGGGTTCGGCATCATGCGCCAGAACGCATCGACGAACACGAAGGTGCAGACGATGATCGACGAGTCGTTTCGTGGACGCGTGATGGGAATCTACTCCATGACCAATGTCGGCGTGCTTCCGATTGGCAGTCTGGCCGGAGGCGCAATTGCCGAAGCCGCCGGCGTCCGGTGGACCGTCTTCGCCAGCGCACTGCTCTGCGGCGTTTGCGCACTGGCGTTCCGCCGCTGGGGCGCGCAACCGGCATGAGGAAGTGGCTCTGGCTGCTGGTTTGCTGCGTCGCGTCCGCGGCAGATCTACCCACCAGCGCGGAAATCGCCGCCACAATTGCGGAACTCGGCCGCATCACAGGCTTCTCCCAAAAGCGGCCCGTGCCCATTAGCCAGATGAACCGCGTCGAACTGAAAAAGTATCTCGACGATCGGATTCGCAATGCCGCCAAGCCGTCCGAGATTCGGGCCGACGAACTGACGCTGAAATGGCTGGGCCTAGTTCCGGAGGACTTCGACTTGGCGGAGTCGACAATCGATCTCCTCACTGAGCAGGCGGCCGCGTTCTACGACTACAAAAAGCGAAAGTTGGTGCTGCTCGAGAATCCAATCGGCGAGTTCGATCCTCTCGTCCTGGCCCACGAACTGGCGCACGCGCTGGCTGACCAGCATTACCGCATCGGCCGCTTTATGGAGGACGGCGCTGTCACCGACGATGCCGCGATGGCCCGCATGGCGGTGGTGGAGGGGCAGGCCTCGTGGCTGATGACGGAAGTTCAACTGCGGAGCGAGGGCCGCGGCAGCCTGCTGGACGAAGGTGCATCTCTTCCACCTTGGAACTCACTCGAACCGGCGAACTCTTTCGCATTTCCGGTGCTCGAAAAAGCTCCGCTGTATCTGAAAGTCAGTCTGCTGTTTCCTTACTGGGAAGGCGGCCGCTTTCAACACGAGGTGCTGAAGCGCAAGGGCGCGGAGGGCTTTCGCCAAGTCTTTCAATCGCCGCCATCGACTACGCAGCAGATTCTGCACCCCGAGTTCTATTTCGACAACCGCGGCGCCGACACGCCGCCTCTTCCGCCGTGGAAGCTGAAGGGCTGGAAGACGCTATCCAAAGGAACGCTGGGGGAGTTGGATCATCGCGTCATCTACAGGCTTGCGGATGTGCCCGGCGGGGAACGTCTTGCGGCGCAGTGGCGCGGTGCGGCGTACCAGATTCTCGAATCGAAACGTGAGTGCTGCGCGGTGCTCTACACCTCGCGATGGGAGGACGAAGGGGCCGCCGCGAAGGCCATGGAAGCGTGGTCGGCGCACGTACGAAAGAAGGCGTTGCACGGCGTGCTGGCGATCCGGCGCGAAGGCCGCGATGTGATCGCGATCGAGACTCCGCGTGATGGCGGCGCGGAAACGCGAGTGTGCAACAATTGCTCAAGCAGTCCCAGTCGCAGCGACAAGTTTAACGGGACTGTAGTAATTAGGAGACGAAGTAGTGAGAGAAAAAGGCAAAGTGAAATGGTTCAACGCCGCGAAGGGTTTTGGGTTCATTCAGCATCCTTCCGGTAAGGACGTGTTCGTCCACTTTTCTGCGATTCAGATGAGCGGTTACCGTACGCTCGAAGAAGGCATGGAAGTGGAGTTTGACGTGAAGGAGGGCCCCAAAGGCCTTCAGGCGGAGAACGTCACTCAGGCATAGGCAATCATCCGAAATCGAGAACAACGAGGGCCGTCTCCGTGGACGGCCCTTTCGTTTTTTAGATAAGCTCCACATCAGAAAATGCAAAAGCTCGCGCTGCTTCTCGCCGTCGTTTCCGTCCTCGCCTTCGGCCAGACGGTCAAGCGAATTCCGCCGCCGGGCATCGAGATCTCCGGCGACGACCGCCGTGAGTTGCGCGCGCTTCTCGACGAGAAACGGCAGGCGTTTGAAGCGTCTCCGGACTTGGCGGTTCGATGGAAAGCGGTCGATTGGGCGCTGCGCTACGACGAGTTTTTCAAGCCCGAGGACGTGAAGAAAGCGAGAGACATTCTCGATCTGCAATTCGGAAAGCCGGGCCTGTCGGCGCACGGTTTCCGCAGCGCGATCGACGACAGCGTTCAGCCGTACGGACTCGTAACTCCGGCATCGTATTCGCCCAACTCGCGAGGCAAGTGGCGGCTCGACGTGTGGCTGCATGGGCGCGGCGACACCACTACTGAACTGGCCTTCATCTACGACCGGTTGACGAAGCCCGGTGAGTTCACTCCCGCCGACACGTTCGTTCTGCATCCATTTGGCCGGTACTCGAATGCATTCAAGTTCGCAGGCGAGACCGACGTTTTCGAAGCCATTGAAGACGTCAGGCGCCGCTTCGCGATCGACGACGACCGGATTGCGATTCGTGGCTTTTCGATGGGCGGCGCCGGCGCTTGGCATCTTGCGGCGCACCATCCCGGCTATTGGGCGGCGGCGGCTCCCGGCGCGGGTTTCGTCGATACCGAGGAGTACCAGCGCCTGAAGGACAAGAATCTACTGCCGGAGGAGTGGGTTCAAAATTTGTGGCGGCTGACGAACGCCAAAAGCTACGCGCTGAACTTCTTCAACCTTCCCGTCATCGCCTATTCGGGCGGCGACGATCCGCAGAAAGCCGCGGCCGACATCATGTCGCGCGAGATGGGATGGCACGACATCCCGCTGGCGCATCTGGTGGGCCCGAAGACCGGACACAAGTACGAACCCGGCGCACGGGCCGAGCTTGCGCGCCGCTTCGACCTGTTGATGGAACGGGGCCGCGTCACGCCGAAGCATGTCCGGTTCGAGACCTACACGCTTCGTTACCCGGCATCACATTGGGTGACGATTGAGCGGATGCGGAACCACTGGGAGCGTGCGTCGATCGACGCGAAAATCACGGCGAAGGGAATCGCCGTGGCCACGCGGAACGTGCTCCACCTGCGGTTCGAGTTCGGTCCCGGGGAAGCGCCGTTTGAGCCGGGGCAACCGGTGGAGGTGGCCGTCGATAACCTGATCTACCGCGCTCCCCCGCCCTTCAGCGATGGAAGCTGGACGTTTCAAACGCCTGGCGGACGCATCGGCAAGACGCCCGGCATGCAGGGTCCCATCGACGACGCGTTCTTTTCGCGGTTCATCTTCGTCCAGCCATCGGAGTCCGCTCCGCCATGGGCGAAGTCCGAGTTCGAACGTGCCGTACGCGAATGGCGCGCCATCTTTCGCGGCGACGTAATCGTTCGCGCGGAAGACGCGCTGTTGCCCAGCGACATCGCGGACGCCAATATCGTCCTGTGGGGGACGCCCGATTCCAGCAAGCTGATCGCGAAGTGGCGTGCGCCTGCGCCATGGCCGACCGGGGCCGGGCAAATGCTGATCGCGATTTTTCCGAATCCCGAAAGTCCCAGCCACTACGTAGTTCTAAATTCCGGCGTGACGTTTCGAGAAGATCACTCCTACACGAACGCCCAGCAGACGGCGAAGCTTCCCGATTGGGCGGTGATCGACACTACGGTCGCGCCGAACGGGACGCACCCGGGTCGAATTGTCGAAGCGGGATTCTTCGACGACGAATGGAAACTGCCCCGCCACAAGATGAACCTGAGGGCGCCCGCAAAGCCTTAGTCGAGACCCAGCGGCTTCGGCGGAGGCTTCGTGGGGTCGTCGGACTTCGCTTTCTTTAGAAGCTCATCGAACTTCCGCGAAAGCACTTCCGCGGAGCCCTTGTGCGCCTCCACCGATTTCTGGAAAAGTTCTTCACGGCGCGCTGCCTCACCTTGCAGCGCACGCGCGGCGGCCCCGATATCGTCGACGGTCCGCGGCCGCGCCGGCTCCTCGAAGGTGATCACCGCTTTTGTAGCCGGATCGACGCTCAGCTTCGCTTTGCAGCAGGGACATTCGACATCGATCAGCGGATTTTTCGCAGCCATCCGCCTGATCCTATCACCCGGCCACGCCTAGCTTCCCGATGCGCGAAGACCCGCGGATGTCTTCTCCGCAGCGCGCATCACGCGCAACAGATTCTCGCCGTAGATCTTGCGGATATCCGCCGCCGAATAGCCCTTTTCCAGGAGCCCGCGCGTCAGGTTCGGGTACTTCGATACATCGTCCAGGCCTTCGGGAACGCAGCCCACTCCGTCATAGTCGCTTCCGATGCCGACCGCGTCGACGCCCGCGATCTTCACGACATGATCGATATGCGCAACGACATCCGCCAGCGTCGCGCGAACGCGGGGTCCGGACTCGGCGAACATCTTCCGCATCGCGGCCCGCCGCTCTTCCGGAGATTTGTCCTTCATCTCTTCGGCCAGCGCCTGCATTTTTCCGCGGATCGCGGGATTTCCCATCGGTGACGATTTGGCGGACTCCGGGTTCAGAAACTCACAGCCGAAATTGATCTGGATCACGCCGCCCTTCTTCGCCATCGCGACGATCATTTCGTCGGTCATGTTTCTCGGGATCGGCGAGATCGACCGGCACGAGGAATGCGACGCGAACACAGGCGCCTTCGATACTTCCAGCGCATCCCAAAACGTCTTGTCGGCGACGTGCGAAATATCCACCATCATTCCCAGGCGGTTCATCTCCGCCACCACATCCTTGCCGAGTGCCGACAGGCCGTTATTCGGTTTCTGAATGTCGCCGGAGGAGTCAGCCCAGTTGTTTGAGTTGGAGTGCGTCAGCGTCATGTAGCGGATGCCCAGCGCATAGTAGTCGCGCAGCAG
The DNA here is from genome assembly GCA_041746955.1 of Bryobacteraceae bacterium. Classification (GTDB taxonomy): domain Bacteria; phylum Acidobacteriota; class Terriglobia; order Bryobacterales; family Bryobacteraceae; genus JAPKYZ01. The sequence goes on along the minus strand of JBGTFZ010000102.1, from coordinate 37,089 downwards.
GCGCAGCGAGTCTTCAATCGCGTGCCCGCCTTCAATTCCCAGCAGCGCGGCGAACTTGCCATTCTTCCGGGCGGCCACGATGCCGTCCGCCGTGGTGACCAGCTCGAAATCCTTCGGGTAACGGTCCACGATGTCGTGGCGAACCGTATCGATCATCTGCAGAGTGCGGTTCGCCGAATGGCTGCCTTCGGTATAGGACGAGGCGACGTACACCGCGAAGAAGGTGGCGCCGACGCCGCCCTGCTTCAACCGGACAAGATCCGTATGTCCATCCTTCCGGAGCGGACCAATGTCCAGCCCGTCAACGGTGGCCGACGTGACGTCGTTGTGGGTGTCGATCAATAAAGCGGATTGGTGAACCTTCCGGACTTCATCGTCCGTAACGGTGCGTGGGGACTGCGCGAAACAGAGGGCGTCCAGAGCGAGTGCAAGAGCAAAGGCTCGATTCATGATCCATCGTAGACGAAAAAAAACCGCCGGGAAACGATGTCCCCGGCGGTATCCGTGGAGAGAGAATGCTTGCTATCTGCTCATTCGGGCATTGGAAACGGCCGCCGAGGTGAGCAACCCGGACAGGCCGAAATTGGCGAAGGTAGCAGCGCGCTCCGCGTGCGGCTGCTTCTTCAGAAGGAAATATTGCGCGACCAGCGTCCCACCCGTGACGCCGGCCTTCAAACCGAAACTGCGGCCGCCGAACGTGCCGCCACCCGTTGGCACCAGCGGATTGATCTCGTGCTTGCCCCAGGAGGTCGCGGCATCGGCAGCCAGAGCCCCAACCAGCACAATGGCCGAGATCTTCCACGATCTTGACCGGTGACTCGACTCCTCGTTCCGAATCACCTCGACCTGCTGGCGAAGTTCCGTCTGCCGCGCCGCGGCGAGTGTTTCCGCCCGCAGCCCCGAACCGGCGGCGGCCAGAATCACGACTAAAGCTGCGCTTTTCATCTCGTTTTGCTCTAGGGCGAGTATGCGGGCTATATCGGGGTTTCACCTGAGACAAAACGGCGGTTGGTACCGGGTCGCGAACCTTAGGCCGTACTGGGACGCGAGCATCAGGTTCGTGGGGGAGGACAGTATTCCTTGACAGGAATATTCTGTTTGGAGAATACTGGGATCGTGCTCGAAACATTCAAGGCGCTAGCCGAACCCAGCCGCCTTCAGATCGTCGAGCTGTTGCGCGGCGGCCCGCTGCCCGTCGGCGCCGTCGTCGAGCGGTTGGGAATTCGCCAGCCGCAGGCTTCGAAGCATCTTCAGGTGCTGAATGCGTCGGGGTTGGTCGGGGTCCACCGTGATGCGCAGCGTCGCATCTATGCGCTGCGGACGCAGCCATTAAAGGATCTCGACGTATGGCTGGAGAGTTATCGCCGCCTGTGGGAGACACAGTTCCAACGCCTGGATCAGGTGCTGGCGGAGATGCAGGCGGCGGAACCCGAGGCCAAAAAGGAACGGGCTCGAAAGAAGAAGGAAAGGAAGAGGAAATCATGAAGAACACTGGAACTTTGAAAATCACCCTGCCTAGCGATCGGGAGATCGCAATGACACGGGTGTTCGATTCGCCGCGTCAACTGGTGTTCGACGCGTTCAGCAAGCCGGAAATCCTGAAGCGCTGGTTCGGACCGCACGGATGGTCGCTTGTCGTCTGCGAGATCGATCTGCGCGTGGGCGGCGGATTCCGGTTCGTTCTCCGCGGGCCGGACGGCAAGGACCTCGGGATGCGCGGAACCTACGTCGAAATCAACGTGCCGGAACGTTCCGTCCACATGGAATCGTTCGACGACTTTCCCGGCGAATCGCAGGTTACTTCGGTCTTCACTGAGAGCGGAGGCAAGACCACGCTGACGGCTACGGTGCTGTACGAGTCGCAGGAGGTTCGCGACGCAGTGATCAAATCCGGAATGGAGCACGGCGCGGCGGAAAGCTACGACAAGCTGGCGGAACTGTTGACGCATGGGCGCGACTGACGTCGAGCATGCGCTCAATTGGCTCCGCAGCCACAGCGGCAAGGCGACGCTTGACGGAATGGCACGTTACGCTATTCCATCGGCCAAAGCGCTCGGCGTCGCGATGAGGGACATCAAGGCGTTAGGGAAGAAACTCGGAACCGATCACGAATTAGCCCTTGGCCTTTGGGAGACGGGAGTCTATGAGGCCCGTATGCTGGCTTCCTTCGTCGGCGATCCGGCTCTCCTGACGCCGGCTCAGATGGACCGCTGGTGCGGACAGTTCGATAACTGGGCCCATTGCGACGCGATGAGCTTCAACCTGTTCGACCGCTCTCCGCATGCGTGGGCCAAGGTCAAGAAGTGGAGCGGCAGTTCGCGGGAGTTCGTCAAGCGGACGGCATTCGCGCTTCTCTGGAGCCTTAGCGTTCACGACAAACGCAGCGGAGATAAACCTTTCATTGAAGGACTTGCCTTGATTGAACGCGCCGCCACAGACGAGCGGAATTTCGTCAGGAAGGCCGTGAACATGGCTCTGCGGGCGGTGGGCAAACGGAATCGCGCACTCAATGCGGCGGCTCTCGAAACGGCCGCCCGCCTTGGCGAGTCTACCAACACGACCGCGCGCTGGGTAGGCAAGGATGCGCTGCGGGAGCTGACCAGCGCGTCCGTCGTCCGCCGGATTTCGCCGCGCCCCGGCGCCACCGGATAACATCAGCTGATGGGGGCCAGCGACCGAGATCATCAGCACCAAACGGTGCCCCCGGATATCAGCCTGCGCGTCAAATCGCTGGAGTCCCTGCTAGTAGAGAAAGGTCTCGTAGACCCGGCGGCCCTCGATGCGCTGGTCGACACGTACGAGAACAAGGTAGGCCCTCGCAACGGCGCAAGAATCGTCGCGCGCGCGTGGACCGACGCGGCCTATAAGGCGCACCTTCTCGCCGATGCGTCAGCCGCGATCGCGGAGCTGGGATTTCTGGGCTCGCAGGGCGAGCACATGGTTGCCCTGGAGAACACCGCAGCCGTCCACAACATCGTCGTCTGCACGCTGTGTTCCTGCTATCCCTGGCCGGTGCTGGGCCTTCCGCCGGTCTGGTATAAATCGTCAGCCTATCGTTCAAGAGCGGTGATCGACCCGCGGGGCGTGCTTCGGGAATTCGGGCTCGATCTGCCTGGGGATGTCGAACTCCGCGTGTGGGACAGTACGGCGGAACTACGCTATCTCGTGCTGCCGGAGCGCCCCGCGGGGACAGCGCACATGGACGAGGAGGCTCTGGCTGATCTGGTGACCCGGAATTCAATGATTGGAGTCGAGAAAATCGCCGCGCCCCGGCCGGGGGCCCAACCATGAACGGCGTACACGACATGGGCGGGATGCACGGGATGGGGCCCGTCGAACCCGAAATCGACGAGCCGGTATTTCATCAGGCGTGGGAAGGCCGCGTGTTCGTCCTTACCCGCGCTATCGGCGCATGGCGGAAATGGAACATCGACAATGGACGTTTCCACATCGAACAGATTCCGCCGGCCGAGTATCTCCGCATCAGCTATTACGAGAAGTGGTTCACGCGGCTCGTGGAACTGCTGATCGAGACGGGCATGGTCTCGCGCGACGAAGTGGACAGCGGCGTACCGGCGGCCGGGTCTGAAAAGCTAACCCCCGCGCTTCGCGTCGCCGGCGTGCCCGCGCTGGTGTTGAACCGCAACATCGCGTCCAGCCAGGACCCTTCAATTCCGCCGCAATTCGCTATAGGCCAACGCGTGCGCGCGCGAAATCTCAACCCTGAAGGCCATACGCGTCTTCCGCGGTACGCACGCGGCAGGACGGGCGTGATCCATCTCGACCACGGCGTATACGATTTTCCGGACACCAACGCGCATGGGCTGGGCCCCAAGCGCCAGCACGTTTACGCAGTGCGGTTCGCCGCGCGGGAACTTTGGGGAGAGCAGGCTCCGCCGCGCGACTGCGTCCATCTCGATTTGTGGGACGACTATCTTGAGCCCGCCTGACGCTACCGCCGGACTGCCGGAGTTGACGCATCTGCCGCGCGACGCGAAAGGTCCGGTGTTTGCTGAGCCGTGGCAAGCCCAGGCATTCGCGCTCGCCGTTCGACTGTCCGCCCAGGGGCATTTCACGTGGAAGGAATGGGCTGACTCACTGGCGGCGGAACTCGCGGGAGCCGCGGAGCGTGACGAGGCCGACGACGGCAGCGAATACTATCACCACTGGGTGGCGGCTCTCGAAAAGCTGGTCGCATCCAAGGGGCTTGCCGGGGAGCCGGAGCTCTACGAACGGAAGGAGGCATGGGCCGACGCTTATCGCCACACGCCGCACGGCCAGCCGGTGGAACTGCGGCCTGGCTTCCGCATTCGCCACAAATACCGCTACAGCCCGCTCGCCTGCGTCACCCGGGCCGATGGCGAATCCAAGACCATACGCGTGCAGGATGGCCATCTGTTCATCTGCAACGGATGCTGTTGCGGCCAAACGGAGAAGGGCTTCCCCTCCGTGCCCCTGAACGAATTCAAACAGCAGTGGAAACAGCGCGGGTTCCGGCGGCGGTTCCACCTGACGGTCTCCGGATGCCTAGGTCCCTGCACGTTGGCGAACGTGGTGCTGCTTCAGCTTCGCGGCCGCTGGATGTGGTTCCACTCGATCAACGACGCGGCGGACGTGGATCTGATCTACGACTATGTTGAACGGACGCTGGAAAGCGGGCCGGATCTGGATCTGCCTGCCGGGTTGGCCGGCCGCCAGTTCCAGCGGTATTTGCCCGCTGAAGACACCGTATAGGATCCCGCGCGGTCTGCCGATAGTCTCCCAGGAGGCTGTACAGGTGTCATTCTTCCGGAAGGAAAAGCCAGACGACGAAATACCGGTGGGCGCGGAGCGGGAAGACATTCTCGCGGACATCGCGCGCCGCGCGGGCGAGCGGAAACAGCAGGTGCAGACACTGCTGGAAGAGTACGCCCGGCAGCAGGACGCTCCGCCGCAGGAAGTCGCCTCCGCCACTTTCCGGACTGTTCTGAATCAAGTGGAGCCGAAATTCGCGTCGCAGCCCGAAGCGCAGGAGCGGCGCTGGTCGACGGTGCGGGAGATTGCGCCGCCGGTGGCCCCCCAAGCAACGCAGAAGCCGGACACGGCGGACGCGTTGGAGACCCGGGTTGCAACGCTAGAGCGGGAACAGAAGAAACTGGTTGGAATTGTAGAGGCGCTGATCGGAGTGATCTCTGAGACTCGCGGATCGAAGGTCCGCGCGGCCTCAAAGCGTTAGGAGGGGAAGGGGCTGGGTGCCCGGCGACTAGCCGAGCACCGTCTTCAAATCTTCAATCTGCTGCTGCAACTTGTGGAGTTTCCCATCCACTTCCACTTCACCGGAGGCCATGCCATCCATTTCCGGTGCAAACGCCATTGAAGCGGCATGAGTGTCCACGTCGGCCCACCCAAGGTTGCGGCCAAGGTCCATCAGCTTCCCGTGCAGGCCCTCGATCTCGTCCGAAATCGCGTAAACCTGCGACTTCCGGCCCAGAAGATCTTTCATCTCCCGGGAAGCGGCAAGATAGTCCTGCTCCGCCATGCGCGCGTCGTCGGAGTTGAACATGGCCCGGCCGATATCCAGCAGCCGGCTATGGACTTTTTCGATCTCCATCTGCACCGTCGAGGCGGCCGACTTCTTCTGGATCAGGTCGCCAATCTGGCCCGTGATCGACAAGTAGTTCTGTTCCCATTCGCGAGTCATTCTCATTTTGAACGAACTCTCCTTCCGTTCTCCTATCGGCCGGAGCGGGGTCAGGCTGTAGACCTGCCCCCGGAGAGAAAGTACCGCCACGCCTTAAAACTCTCCGCGATTTGGTCCCAGGACTGCAACCGTATTCAAAGCCATTCATTTCAATGCGTTTCGGTGATAAACTCGGGGCGAGGCGATCCTCAAGTTATGTCCCGGGCCACGATTCTCGCTCGGCAGGAAATGCTTGGGACAGAAGTGCGCCGTGAAGCCTCTCTAGCCATCCCCTGGTATGTCTGGAATTTCCTGGCCGCAGTCGTCAGCGTCACCATCGGCGGAACCTGGGACATCTCCTGGCATGTGTCGATTGGACGCGACACCTTCTGGACGCCCGCGCACCTTCTTATATATCTCTGCGGCATCCTCGGCGGCATAGGCAGCGCGATTCTGATCCTTCGCACGACTTTCGATCCGCTCTCGGAAATGCGCGCAAACTCGGTCCGCATGTGGGGTTTCCGCGGTCCGCTGGGCGCTTTCGTGGCGGCGTGGGGAGGCGCGGCGATGCTAGTCTCGGCGCCGTTCGATAACTGGTGGCATGACGCCTACGGACTGGACGTCAAAGTCCTCAGCCCTCCGCATGTCGTGCTGATCCTGGGCATCCTGGCGATCAAATTTGGCGCGCTGCTGATCATCCTGGGTGAAATGAACCGTGCCTCGGATGCGCTGAAACGCAGCCTGCTGCCGATCTTCCTTTTTGTCGGAACCCTGCTGGCACGAGATCTAGTGAGCGTCTTCGCGTTGGAATTTATGCAGCGGACGCAGATGCATTCCGCGCGTTTCTATATGGTGGCGATGATCACGATTCCGCTGGGACACTTCGCCGTGGCGCGGGCGTCCGGCGTGCGCTGGGGCATGACGATCATCGCCGCGATCAGCATGGCCGTATCGCTGGCGTTTCTCTGGATACTTCCGCTATTCCCCGCTGAAGCGAAACTGGGTCCCGTCTACCGCGAGATCACGCACTTCGTTCCCGTCGGCGGGTTTCCCACGCTGCTGGTGCTGGCGTGCATCGTTGTCGACTGGCTATGGCAGCGCCGCCGCGCGTGGACCGACTGGCGCTTGGCGTTCCTCCTTGGACCGGCACTGGGCCTCGCTTTGCTCGCCGTCCAGTGGCCGTTCGCCGACTTTCTACAGTCGCCCATGGCGCGCAACGCGTTCTTCGGGTCGCACTATCTGCCGTTCTTCGCGCACCCCGACGGCGACCTGGCCCGCTTCGTCTACTCAAACGTGGAAAGCTCTACCGCACAATTCTGGACCCGGATGGCGTTCGCCGCCGGAGCCGCCGTTCTTTCAACAAGGCTGGGCCTAGCGCTCGGAAAATGGATGCAAACGATACAACGATGAAGAGAACCCTGGTTGCGTTTTCGACCGCCCTATCCCTGCTGGCCGCCAGCGGCGACGCCGTAGCTCCACTTGGCAAGTACACTCCGGCAGAACGCCGCCATTGGTCGTTTCAGCCCCGGAAGGACGCCACCCCGCCAACCTTCACGGAGGCGGCGGATCAGAAATGGGCGAAGAGCCCGATCGACGCGTTCGTTCTTCAAGGGCTGAAGAAGGCCGAACTCGCGCCTGCGCCACAGGCTGACCGCGCTACGCTGCTGCGCCGCGTGACGTTCGACCTCCACGGACTGCCGCCAACGCCGGACGAATTGAAAGCGTTCCTTAACGACAAGTCCTCCACGGCATGGGAGAAGGTGGTAGACCGCCTGCTGGATTCGCCCCGCTATGGCGAACAGTGGGGCCGCCACTGGCTGGATGTTGTCCGCTTTGCGGAAACCGATGGCTTTGAATACGACACTCACCGCAACGACGCGTGGCGTTTCCGGGATTACGTATTTCACTCCTTCAACACCGACAAGCCGTACAACCAATTCATCAAGGAACAGCTGGCCGGCGACGAGATCAATCCCCGGAACGAAACGCTGCGCGTGGCGTCCGGCTACAACCGGCTTGGACCGCTGCGAAAGAACGCGGGGAACCAGGAAGTAGCAAGTTCGCGCAACGAAGTGCTGATGGAGATGACAAATATCGTCGGGGCATCGGTGCTTGGCGTAACGCTGGGCTGCGCCCGTTGCCACGACCATAAGTTCGACCCGATCCGCCACAGCGACTATTACCGGATGCAAGCCTACTTCGCCGGCACGCTGCCGCAAGACGTCCCCTTGGCGACGCCGCAGCAACAGGAAGCCTGGCAGACGCAGGCGGAGCCGATCGAAAAAGAGATGAAGGACGTCAAGGGGCGTCTGAAGACAGCCGACGACGCGGAGAAGATGCTGCTGCAATTGAAGCTGGAAGAACTGCAAGACAAGCTGCCGGCTCCGCTGCCCGCACTCTATTCGGTGGAAAGCGATCCGTCAAAGGCGACGCCGATGCATGTGCTGGCGCGCGGCGACTATCAGAACAAAGGCGACAAGGTGGGCATGCGCCCGCTGGGCGTCTTGATTCCGGAAGAAACACCGGAACTGCCGTTGGACACCGCTCAACCCCGGCTCCGGCTGGCCGAGTGGACGACAGAAGCGGACAACCCGCTGACAGCCCGCGTGGCGGCGAATCGAATCTGGCTCTACCACTTTGGACGCGGCATCGTCGCCACCCCCAACGACTTCGGGCGGATGGGCATGCGGCCCACGCACCCGGAGCTTCTAGACTATCTGGCCAATCAGTTGGTGGCGGACGGATGGCGCTGGAAGCCGATGCACAAAGCGATCCTGATGTCGAACGCCTATCGCCAATCCAGCCAGTCGCCCATCGAGGCGCGCGCCGCCGAGAAGGACCCGGACAACAAGCTGCTGTGGAAGTTCAGCCGCCGCCGGATGGACGCGGAGGAACTTCGCGACGCCTCCCTTCAGATCGCGGGCAAGTTGAACGTCAAGGCGGGCGGACCCAGCGTCATCGTGCCGGTGGAAGACGAGTTGGTCCACCTGCTCTACAAGCCCTCGCAATGGGCGGTGACGAAAGATCCAACGGAGCACGACCGCCGCAGCGTGTACCTTCTACAGAAACGGAATCTGCGGTTGCCGTTCATGGAAGTGTTCGATTCGCCCGACCTTCAGATCTCGTGCCCCACCCGGGAACAGTCCACCCACGCGCCGCAAGCGCTGGAGCTGTTGAATGGCGATTTCTCGAACGAGATGGCGGAGGCGTTGGCCGCGCGGCTTCGCGCGGAGGCCAAGACCGACACGGAGAAAATCGACTTGGCGTACGTCCTGGCGACCGGCAAACCGCCAACAGCGGCAGAGCGTACGGTGGCTCAAAACTTTCTGGCGCAGGGATCGCTTCGTGAGTTCTCACTTGCGGTCTTAAACCTTAACGCCTTCCTCTACGTGAACTGACAAAGGAGACCACGATGACAGAACATATCCGCTTCAATCGCAACCGCCGGGAATGGTTGTCGGACTGTTTTTGCGGCTTCGGCTCCATGGCGTTCGCGTCGATGTTGGCCCAGCAGCAGGCGGCAGCCGGCGCCAAATTCAATCCGCTGGCGCCCAAAGCTCCGCACATGCCCGGCAAGGCGAAGGCCAAGTCCGTTATCTTCCTGTTCATGGCGGGCGGCCCGTCGCACCTTGAAACGTTCGACCCCAAGCCGCTGCTGAACAAGCTGGACGGACAGAAACGTCCCGCCGAGTTTGGCGAAGCGAAGTACCAGTTCGTCACGTCGGAAGCGAAGATCCTGGGCTCCAAACGGACCTTCAAGAAATACGGCAAGGCGGGCACCGATGTGTCGGATCTGTTTCCGCATCAATCGGAAATTGTGGACGACATCTGCGTAGTGCGTTCCATGCATGGCGACATGGTGGTCCACTCAGCCGCGCAGTATCAGATGATGACGGGCCGCGTCATTCCAGGCTTCCCCTCGATGGGCGCCTGGACGATTTTCGGCCTGGGTTCGGAATCGGAGTCGCTTCCCGCCTATGTCGTGATGCCCGATCCGAAGGGCGCGCTGGAAGCTGGCCAGCCAATGTATGGCAATGGATTTCTGCCCGCCGTCTATCAACCGACAATGCTTCGCGCGGGCAGCAAGCCTGTCCTGAATCTGGAACTTCCCGCGGGCGTGAAACTACAGGACCGCCGCAAGACCATCGATCTGATTCGCGAACTGAACGAAGCGGGAATGCCGGGCGAAGATACGGAATTCGCCGCGCGCATGTCGGCCTACGACACGGCGTTTAAGATGCAGACAGAGGCTCCAGAGGTTTTCGACATCTCGAAAGAAAACCAGGAGACGCTGGATCTCTACGGCGTCGGCAAGCAACCCACGGACGACTATGGACGCCGCTGCCTGCTGGCGCGTCGAATGGTGGAACGTGGAGTGCGCTTTGTCTGCGTTGTCTCGGGCGGTGGACCGGGCGACCTGCAATGGGACGCGCATCAGGACATCGAAGAGAACCATCCGCGCCTTGCCGGCCAGACCGACAAGCCAGTGGCCGCGCTGATCAAAGATCTGAAGCGGCGCGGATTGCTGGACTCCACGCTCGTGGTGTGGGGCGGTGAGTTCGGGCGTTCGCCGGAGGCCCAGGGCGGCAAGGGCCGCGACCATCACAATCTCGGGTTCTCAATGTGGCTGGCTGGCGGCGGCATCAAGGGCGGCATGACCTATGGAGCCACCGACCCCATCGGTCTCAAGGCGATCGAAAAGCCGGTGCACTTCCGCGACCTGCACGCCACGGTCATCAACCAGTTGGGTCTCAATCAGGACGCGCTCAGCTACATGCACCAGGGCCGCAAGGAACGCCTTACCGAAGTGCACGGCGAGATCCTGACGGACATCCTGGTTTAGCCGCGGCTCCAGCCATGAAGCTGGTCTAAGTAAACCGGCATCTTCGATAGCGATGGCAGGTTGCTGCCATAAGCGGGATCGACTGCCGCCCGCATCAACCGCGTCGCGAGTCCGCTGCGATTTAGCCATCTGCGCGTCGAGCCGGACGCCATCCCAAGAACCGCCATAGCCGCCCGAAGCGGCGGCGGCTGAAGGGGCGGCTGATGCTTGCGATCCGCGTACCCAACGGCTGCGTATTCCGGAAACTCCGCGGCGATCGTTTCGTCGTGCAGCCTGCCGTCCAACAGAAACTCGGCCGGCAGCGCCCGTAGGAACTCGTAAAGATCCTGATCGACAAACGGCACATGCGCGGTAAATCCCGACATCACCATGAAGGGCACCAGCGCCACCTCGCGCCGCATACGATGCCAGAAGTAGAAGGCCCCCACGGGATTCGGCTGGTGTTGATGCGCGGCCATCTCTTGTGCCACACGCTCGATCGCGGGCTTTAGCGGAACACGGGCGTAGAACTCCGGCGACAGGATTGCCCGAAGCAGCGCGTCCTCGGGCTCCATCAGGCTGGCCGCAAACTCGCGGAGCCGTCCGCTGCGCATCCATGCCAGCCGTTCCGGTGTCAGGTTCTTGCTTTGCGAAAGCACGTCGCCGCCCAGGCCGTCGTACAGCGTGGACGCGCCTTCCCTGCGCAGCTGGTCGCGAAGTTTCCCGGCCCACAGATGCTCATCCGAGCAAAGGCTGGTGTCGATATTCCGCTGCCGCGCGGCGGCGAGGCTGAACGTTGTCGGCTCCGCTTTCGCATGCCGCACTCCCGCTTGTTTCGCAAGCGCTGCGGCCACTTCCCAATCGCGTCCGATTTGCGAATCCATCGTGACGGCGCACAGCGGGCGAACACCGGCGCGAAGAAGTTCAAGGAAGATATGCCGGGAGTCCCGCCCGCCGCTTAGGGGCACCGCGAACGGGCCGTCAGGCAAGCGACGATCAATCGCACGCGAGAACAACCGTCCATACTGACGCACCGCTGCATCGCGGGAACATGTGTGTGGCGGTCCCCAATCGGTGGATGCCTGCGACACCGTAAGACCGCCCGCGTCAAAGCGCAGCCTCATCCCCGGAGTCGCGGCGCGAATCTGCCGGAACGGCGTATCACCGCTCAGAAAGTATCCAAGCCGCAGGAAAACGCCCAGGGCGTCGTAGTCGAGATCCAGCGGCTTGAATTCCTCCGCTAGGGGAAGAATTGACGGCGAGATTCCAAAGTTCCCGCCGCCGTTGTAGTAGAAAAGCGGGAATAATCCAAGCGCGTCTACGGCCGCCTCAAGGCTGGAGCCGTCCCACTTCCAGGAAGCGTGCGCACCCAGCGGATGGCCTCCACTCCACTCGTTTTCGCCCCCAGCCAGCGCCCTGTCGCGAAGGATGAATGCCGGAACTTTCGCCGCTAATCCATGCAAATCCGGCGCGATCTTCTCCGGCGTTTCGGCCACTTTCCAACTATCTCACGCGGCCTTCGCTAAACCTCGCGAGTCGTTCTCGTTCGCATCTGAGACAATTGGGTATTGAGAGAATCCGAGATCCTGCGGGGATGGTCAATGATCCTCGCCGGCCGCAAGCCGACTCTGTCCATTGAGATCACACGGGAGTGCCCGTTGCGCTGCCCTGGATGCTACGCCTACGACGACCAGCACTTGGGTGGCGGCGTGCTTCTGCGCCAGTTGCAGGACTTCAAGGGATCGAAACTGGTCGACAACATCCTCGAAATCGTAGACCGCCTGCGCCCGATTCACCTCTCCCTGGTTGGCGGAGATCCACTGGTGCGTTTTCGCGAGCTGGAAATCCTGATTCCGAAGCTGGTGGACAAGGGCGTCCACGTGCAACTGGTCACCAGCCTGTTCCGGCCCCCGGCGGCCGCATGGGCTGGCCTGCCGCGTCTCAACACCGTCGTGTCGATCGATGGCCTGGCCGAAGAGCATGACCCCCGCCGCACGCCCGCAACTTACGAGCGAATTCTGAAAAATGTCGTAGGCCATCAAGTGACCATACACTGCACGGTGACCGGGCAGATGATGCGGAAGGACGACCTATACCTGGAGCGTTTCGTCCGCTTCTGGTCGGACCGCCCGGAGGTCAAGCGCATCTGGTTCAGCCTGTTCACGCCGCAGCGCGGGGCGGAGCTTGAAGAGATCCTCACGCCGGCGGAACGCACGCGCGTGATCGACGAGATGCTGCGCCTGCGTCGAAGCTTTCCAAAGTTCGAGATGCCGCGCGAGATGATCGAAGAGTTCCGCCGTCCGCCGCAGTCGCCGGAAGATTGCATCTTCGCGCAGACCACGGCGACGCTGTCCGCCGACCTGACCACGTCGATCACTCCATGCCAGTTTGGTGGCGATCCGGACTGCTCCCAATGCGGGTGCGCGGCTTCGATGGGCCTGGCGGCGGTCGGACGATTTCAGCTCGGCGGATTTATTCCGGTTGGCAAGATCTTCACGGCCTCGCAAAGCATCGGCGCAGCGCTGGCCCGTCTGCGATCCTCAAAACCCGCCGTTCCCGCACTGGCCGAATAGCGGACTTGAGATAAGCTTACACAATCCGCGTTCGCGCGGCGCGCATGGCCTCACCCAAGGACTTCTTCGTCGGGCTGATCGATTTCTTCGCCGTCATCCTTCCCGGTGCTGTGCTGGCGTACTTTCTGCGCGACGGCGTAGGCCGCCACTTCATCCATCGGCCGTTGAACGAAACCGGCGGGTGGGTTGTGTTCCTCTTCGCCAGTTATCTGCTGGGCCACTTTATCTTCCTTTTGGGATCTTGGCTGGACGAGCTGTACGACTCGCTGCGCCGGCGAACCTTGAACCATCAGATCCGCCGCCTGGCGAGAACCGGAGTGCTGCTTCCGCGTTGGCAGCGGGTTCTTCTGCGGCTAATCTTCAAGCGGGAGCAGGACCTTGCCGTGGACCGCGCGGCCAAGATCAAGGCGCACTACCTGACGCCTCTCGACGCCCGCGCCGCTGTGAACACGTTCCAATGGTCGAAGGCACGGCTGGCGCTGGAGCAGCCGGAGGCGCTGGCGACCGTCCAAAGATTCGAAGCCGATTCGAAATTCTTTCGCAGTCTTGTCGTGGTCCTGCTGTTGCTGCCTTTCGTGAGTGGTGCGGAACGATTTTGGATGCTGGCGATAACGGCAGTGCTGCTGACGCCACTGGCCCTGTGGCGCTACATGGAACAGCGCCACAAAGCCACAAATCAGGCCTACTGGTTCATCATCACGATGGAAGCGGCGAAGGGCACAATCCAAATCGCGGCCAACCGCTCAGCCGGACCCACGCACGCCGGTGGCGTTGTATTCCGGCGCGCGCCCGGACGAATCGAGTATCTGCTGGTCCAGGCCGCCGCCCGCCCCGATGAGTGGGTGCTTCCGAAGGGACACATCGAGATTGGCGAGACGGCGCGCGAAACCGCCGTCCGCGAGGTGTTGGAGGAAACCGGGGTGTGGGCACGCATCACCGATGCGCTGGGCGAGATGGCGTACGAAGACGAGAGAGGAAAGCCCGTCGTCACGCAGGTCTTCCTGATGGAGTTCCTTGAACAGACCGCGCCTCTCGATCAGCTTCGCGAAGTAGTCTGGCTGCCACTGCCGGAGGCGGTTGACCGCGCCACGTTTCCTACGTCCCGTGACTTGCTTCTACAGGCGGACCGGCGATTTAACGCGCCACCCGCAGCTACAGTGTGATCACCTGATCGGGCGGATTGCCCCCCAGCGCCGCGTAGAGATCCGGGAAGCAGCCGACCGTCACGCCGTCCACAGTCCCCTGCACCTTCGCCGAGCCGGCGCTGCCAGTTGCCAAACCACGCTCCAGGGCGCACTGGTCGCACATCATCAGCAGGATATTCTGGGCCGCCGCCACCTTGCCCAGACGTTCGCCCATCGGGTCGCCCTTGCGAAGCAGATACGTATTGTCGTCGAAGAAAAAGATGCCGACGACTGTGGCTCCGTGGGTTCCCTTCTCCAGCTGCGGAAGGATCATTTGGCCCAACTTGTAACTAGTGGTGTGGCCGGAAGTGGAAAGGATGTACGCAACTTTCATAGTCCCCGGTAGAATACCATCGGCACTTGCTTGACGGTCGGCGTCGAATGTGTAATTATTCACTATTGTGAATAAACATACAGCGCCCGCGATCGCCGCTGGCAACCTCCGGACCGACCTGGACCTTGCGCCGGCGGAACTGGTGGCGCTGCTGGAACTCGCCGCGAAGGTGAAGGCCGCCCGTGCGGAATACAGCGACGCCCTGGCCGGCCAATCCGCCGCGATGCTGTTTGAAAAACCCAGCCTTCGCACGCGGGTGACATTTGAAATGGCGATGAAGCAAATGGGCGGGGCCAGCAGCTTTGTCGAAGGCCCCATTGGAGAGCGGGAACCGGTAAAGGATATCGCCCGCAATCTGGACCGCTGGTGCGAGGTGATCGTCGCGCGCACTTACTCCCAACGCACGGTTGACGAACTTTCGAAGCATTCTTCAGTTCCGGTGATCAACGCTTTGTCGAAGGACTTCCATCCTTGCCAGGCGCTGGCGGACGTGCTGACGCTTCAGGAAATCTTCGGAGACCTGCGCGGCAAGAAGCTGGCATTTATCGGCGACGGCTACAACGTGGCGCATTCGCTGATGCTGACTGCGACTCGGCTGGGCATGGATGTGTGGATCGCCACTCCCGCCGGGTACGAGCCGAAGCGCGAGGTGATCATCCAGGCGCACGGATGCGCCGACGAGGGCGGCGGAAAACTGAAGCTGACCAACGACCCGGTGGAGGCGGCGGCGCAGGCGCACGCGGTCTATACCGACGTCTGGTTCTCGATGGGCGAACAGACCGACGTTCCGCAACGGCTTGCCGACTTCGCCAGATTTCAAGTGAGCGAAAGCCTGATGGCGCGCGCGCGGCCGGAGGCGGTATTTCTGCACTGTCTGCCAGCCAAGCGCGGCGAAGAGGTTACCGAGGGCGTCATCGAATCGCGCCAGTCGGTGGTTTTCGATCAGGCGGAGAACCGGCTGCATGCGCAGAAGGCTCTGCTGTTGATGCTGTTGACATCTCAGGAAAACAAATCATGAACACACCCAAGAAAGTTGCTCTCGCCTACTCGGGCGGTCTCGATACTTCGATCATCATTCCGTGGCTGAAGGAAAAGTACGGCTGCGAAATCGTTGCCGTTTGCGGCGACATCGGGCAGGGTGGCGACGAGCTAACCGGACTAAAAGCCAAAGCCAAGAAAACCGGCGCGTCGGAAGTGTACGTGGCCGACATGCGGGAGGAATTCTGCACAGACTACCTTTGGCCGATGGTCCGTTCGGGCGCAGTCTACGAGCACAAGTACCTTCTGGGCACATCCATCGCGCGACCGCTGCTTGCCAAGAAGCAGGTGGAAGTTGCGCTGGAATCTGGCTGCGACGCGCTGGCCCACGGCTGCACCGGCAAGGGGAACGATCAGGTCCGGTTTGAGCTGACGTATAAAGCTCTAGCGCCGCACCTTCCCGTTATCGCTCCGTGGCGCGAGTGGGACATTGTGTCACGCGAGGACGCCATCGAATACGCGGCCGCGCACAACGTGCCGATCGCACAGACAACCAAGAAAATCTATTCGCGCGACCGCAACATCTGGCACATCTCGCATGAAGGCGCGGAGCTTGAAGATCCGGCCAACGCACCTTCCGACGGCGTGTGGATGCTGACCAAGCATCCGTGGGAGGCGCCCGCGAACGGCACGAAAGTCACCGTCGGCTTTGAAGCCGGAGTCCCGGTCTCCGTCAATGGCAAGGCGCTGGGCGCGGTGAAGCTGCTGGAAACCTTGAACCGCATCGGCGGCGAGCATGGAATCGGGCGCGTCGATATTGTCGAAAACCGTTTCGTCGGTATGAAGTCGCGCGGCTGCTACGAAACGCCGGGCGGCACGATCATCCTGTCGGCGCTCCGCGAATTGGAGTCTCTAGTGTACGACCGCGCGACGCTGCACTACAAGCAGAAGCTGGCGCTGGATTACGGGGAGATGGTGTACAACGGGCTGTGGTTTACGCCGCTGCGCGAAGCGATGGACGCGTGGTTTACCGCGGCAACCGAGCCCGTGACCGGCGCAGTGACGCTGCGCCTGATGCGGGGCCTGATCGACCCGATGTCGAGGAAGTCGCCAAATTCGCTGTACTCGCTGAAGATCGCCAGCTTCACAATGGGAGCCGAGTATGACCAGAAGGACGCGCGCGGATTCATCAACCTGATCGGATTGCCGATCCAGGTGCGGGCGTCGCTGAATCGGAGCAAAGCGAAGAAATGAAGCTCTGGGGCGGACGATTTAAGTCCGGACCATCGCCGGAGTTTGAGCGGTTCTCCGAATCGCTCTCCTTCGACCGGCGCCTATTTCTAGCCGACATCCGGGGCTCCCAGGCGTTCGCCAGAGCCCTGGAGCGCGCCGCGATCCTTACGCCCGAAGAGCGCGACCATCTGATCGCAGCTTTCGAAGAAGTTCGCGCCGAGAGCCTGGACGGCGCAACAGACGAGGATGTCCACACGTTCGTGATCCGCAAGCTGAAGGAGCGGACGGCGCTTGCCGGCAAGATCCACACCGGGCGCAGCCGGAATGAGCAAGTGTCGCTGGATGTGCGGCTATGGCTGCGCGGCGAGATCGACACCATCGGCACGTTGCTGGCCGGCCTTCTGGATTCGCTTCTCACGCTGGCGGAGCGGTATCCCTCGGCAGTGATACCCGGCTACACGCACCTGCGGCGGGCCCAGGCGGTGCTGTGGCCGCACTACTGCCTTGCGTACTTTGAGATGTTCGCCCGCGATATTCAGCGGCTGCGGGAAGCGCGAAGCCGCGTCAACGTGATGCCATTGGGTTCCGGCGCATTGGCAGGCAGCGGATTTCCGCTGGACCGTGAAGCGATCGCCTCGGAACTGGAGTTTGACGCGATCACCCGCAACAGCATGGACGTCTCCGCCGATCGCGACTTCGTTCTCGACTTCCTGCACTTCGCAAACCTGACGATGCTGCACCTGTCGCGTCTGGCCGAAGATTGGATTCTGTATTCCAGCGAGGAGTTCGGCTGGATCGAACTCGGCGACGGCGTTACCAGTGGATCGTCGTTGATGCCGCAGAAGAAGAATCCCGATTCGCTCGAACTGATCCGCGGCAAGACGGGCCGCGTCTTCGGCGACTACGTGTCGCTGCTGACGACGATGAAGGGTCTTCCGATGACCTACAACCGCGACATGCAGGAAGACAAGCAGCCGCTGTTCGACGCGGTGGATCAGGTGGCGGGTTGCCTTCGCATCGCGCGCGAAGTGATCTCGACAGCGGAGCTGCGGCCCGGTGTCCCACGGCAGGCGGCGGAAGAAAGCTGGGTAGTGGCAACCGATATTGCCGAGGAACTCGCGCGGCAGGGCACGCCGTTCCATCAGGCACATCAACTGGCCGGCCGTCTGGTGCTGGAGTCCTTGCAGTCCGGCAGGAAGCCGTCGGAATGGACGCCGGAATTGCTGGAGAAATTCGCGCCGGAGCTGAACGCATCCTTCGCAAAATTGATGGACCCGGCGGCTGGAATGACGACGCGCGAGATACCTGGCGGGACAGGACCGAATGCGGTTGCCCAGGCCTTGCGCGAAGCCCGGACGAGGTTGGCAAGTTGGATGGAATAACCAAAGCGGACCGCCAAAGCCGCATCCTGGATCTGATCCGGCGCGATCAGATTCACACTCAGAACGACCTGCTGGAGAGTCTTCGCAAGCACGGCATCAACGCCACCCAGGTAACCGTTTCCCGCGATCTGCACGACCTTCGAATCGTCAAGACGGACAGCGGCTACCAGCGTCTGGCCGACGCGCGGACGCTAAGCCTGGACGCCATCACGCGCGAGTTCGTTCTCGCGGCCACCGCCGCGCAGAATCTCGTCGTCGTGCGAACAACGCCCGGCAATGCGATGACAGTCGCGAAGGCTCTCGACAACGAAAACTGGACGGAAGTAGTGGGCACCATCGCGGGGGACGACACGGTGTTGATTGTCGCCGGCGACCCAGCCACCGCGCGCCGGACCATGCAGAAGCTGCTGAAGCTGAAGTAGCCTGCGCGGCATCATCTAAGTTGATGCTCGATTGGCTTTTTTCCTCTACGCTGCCCGTTGGCGAAGCGGCGCCAGCTTTTCAACTGAAGAACGACAAGGGCAAGGCCGTTGGGCTGGAGGACTTCCGCAATCAAAAGAACGTGGTGCTGATCTTCTATCCGAAGGACGATACGACGATCTGCACAAAGCAGGTGTGCGAGATGCGCGACAGCTGGGCTGAGATCTCCGCGCGCGACACCGTCGTACTGGGAATCAATCCGGGCGGCGCGGATTCGCACCAGCGCTTCCGCGAAAAGTACAAGCTTCCTTTCGATCTTCTGATCGACGAAGACAAACGCGTGGCGAAACTCTACCGCGCGGGCGGCCTGATCGTGAACCGTACCGTGTACCTTGTCGGAAAGGATGGCCGCATTCTGTTTGCGCAGCGGGGCAAACCTTCGCCCGCCGAGGTATTCACGGCGCTTCCCGCCTAGCGCGCGGCCCGGGCGGTCTTGCGCTTTGGCTTGGCTCGCGTCTCCCGCGCGGGAAGCGTAAGGATGATGTCGGTTAGACGCCTGATGACGCGGGGTGCGGCGGACTCCGTGGTTCCCAGGGTGTCCGCGGCACGGATCTGCGGAAAGCGCAGACTGGTTTCGCGCTCGATCTCCGGAATTGGAACTTGTTCGGTGCGTCCTTCGCCCAACAGGAACGCCTCGAACGGGCCGAGGCGGTCGGCTTGGCTGAGGCGGAACCCGGCAGCCATGAACCGGCGCGCGGAGCCCTCCCCAACGACCATCACGGCAACCTTCCAGAACTCGCGCGGGATCTTTACGCCCCGGTATTCCTTGTCGGATGCTTTGAAGATCGGACCGGTGAAGACAGTAAGGCGCAGGAGTTCGGCGCCCGCGTTGTCCAGGAAGTAGTCCTCCAGCTTCAGCCAAATTCCCGCGTTGAAAGCATGTACCTGCGGGCAGGAGTTGGCGTAGTGAAACGTATCGCGATTCGCCTTCTTCGCTTCTTCCTCCGTCCCCCACACCGGATCGAGACGCCGCACCATATGTCCTCGATCCAAATCGTTGTCCTTGTACAACTCGTTATCGGTTTGATCGTCGACCGCCGCCCTGGGGTCGATCAGCCAGGAGAAGCTTCCCGGCACACGGCGCAGTTGCGTGCCGTCGATATTCACGACGGAGTAGATCGCCAGATTTCTATCCGAATGCAGGACCGTTGAGTAGTGCGTGTAGTCGAGAATGCCCGGCCTGCGCGCCTGCGTCGTCGGCGCAATCTTCTTGCGAAGCGTGCGCGTCATGCTGGGCAGCCGCAGCTTAAACCCGGGGCCGTGAAAGCCTTCGTCGTACCCCAGGCGGTCCGCATAGGTTCCAATCGGCAGCGCTTCATCGTCGATCTGCGGCACGGGCTTTGGCGGAGCCGCGGGCACCGCGACGGTCAGCCGGAACTTGCGCAGATACCTTTCCACCGTCGCCGCCTTCAACGCGAAATTCGCCTGACGAAAGCGGCCCGCGAAATGAAGACCGACCGCGTTGCCCATTTCAAGATCCACCAGCACCGATCCGGAGTTTCCACCCAACGTCGTGCAGTCGTGCGTGAAATGGTCGGCGGTTGGAGGATAGTCCTTGATTTCGCCCGGCGACAGGCGCTTCACGTTGTAGATGTTGCCGAAAATCTTCTCCATCGCGCGCTCGTCGTTACGCGAGTCTCGTGCGGGATATCCGATCGCGGCGATAAACTGCCCCGGTTTGCCGGTTTGCAGCGCAACGGGCGCGGGCAACTCGCCGGTCGAGGACTCCAGCCGTAGCAGCGCCAGATCCGGAGCGCCGTCCACCGGTTCCTCGATGAAGACGACTTTCGAAACCACGACCTCGCGTGCGTCTCGAACGTCGTGTTCTTCCTTAAAGTCGACACGCGCCGACATCTCGCCCAACACCCCTCGAATGTAGGCGAACGAGTTTCCGTTCCTTCGCGCGAACGTCAGCGCGACGTGCCGGTTGGTAACCACTACGTCCTCGGTCACCATCCAGCCGGTTCCGGCCCACTCGAAATCGGGATGGTTGCTGATCTCGATACGGCCGACTGAGGGAAGGATTTGTTCCAGCCGCCCTCTCGAAGCGGAGAGCCGCTGCCGCCATACGCCCGACGCTGGAGTCTCAAATGTATCCTGGCGAACCAGCAGTACCGGGCGGCCCACTTCCAGGACAATCGCCTCCGTCATGGGACGGTCGTCGAACGTTACGCTTTGGTCGCGCGGGTTCAGCGCACGCTCAATAATCTCGTCCGGAATATTGAACTGGCGGGCCTTCTCCAAACCCTTTCCGCTGGCGGCCATGTCCAGGATGTCGGCGGCCAGTTCGTCGTCCTCTAGGATGGACTCAATCGCGGGATGTGGCATAAAGAACTCTGCCATTATGTGACAACCGCACCGCCTGCCGTTACAGATCCGCTACACTACTTCGTCATGCAGGGGTTGAGACTACCAGGAAGCGTCGCGAAATCGAAGGCGTGAGAGTACCCCGGTTCTACCCGATCCTGGACACCGCGCGGAACCTTCCCGTTGGCCTTCAGGCTGCGGCGATCCGGCACGGTGGCGCACGGTGCGTGCAGATCCGGCACAAAGGTTTGTGGACCGCCGAACTTCTGGACGCGGCGCGCGAAGCGAACGAGTCGATAGAAACCCTGATCGTGAATGACCGCGCTGACATCGCGGCCCTTACCGGGGCGGGACTGCATATCGGACAGGACGACCTTCCAGCGCTTGATGCGCGCCGCATCTGCCCGAACGCCATCCTCGGCCTTTCCAGCCACAACGAGAAGCAGATGATCGACGCCGGCGCCGCGCCGGTCGATTACGTCGCCATCGGGCCAGTGTTCACGACGCAGTCCAAGCAGAATCCAGACGCGGTGGTGGGCCTCGATTTGCTGCGCCGGATTCGCCTTCTAACCGCGAAACCGCTTGTCGCCATCGGCGGCATCACGCGCCAGAATGCCGTAGCCGTCCTCGACGCCGGCGCGGATTCGGTGGCCGTGATTGCGGATCTTTATCCGGAAGAATTGTCGGCATCGTCTTTGGAACAGCGCGTGACGGAATGGACCAGGCTCCTGAACTAAAGGCTCGCCTGGGCCTGCTGGACGCGACGGCGCTGGTTGTCGGTTCGATGATCGGCTCCGGCATCTTCATCGTGTCGGCCGACATTGCGCGGCAGGTAAATTCCCCCGGCCTGCTTCTGGTGGCTTGGATTGCCACCGCCGTTCTGACGATGATCGCGGCCTTGAGCTACGGCGAACTGGCGGCGATGATGCCGCGCGCCGGAGGCCAGTACGTCTATCTCCGCGAGGCTTTCGGCCCGCTGCCCGCCTTCCTCTACGGCTGGACATTGTTCCTGGTGATCCAGACGGGCACCATCGCCGCGGTGGCAGTCGCGTTTGCAAAGTTTCTGGGCGTGGTGTGGCCGGCGGCGCCGGAAAAGCCGGTGGCGATCGCCGTCATCGTACTGCTGGCGTGGGTCAATTCCCGCGGGGTGCGCGAAGGCGCAATCGTTCAGAACGTCTTTACGTTCGCCAAATCCGCGGCGATGCTGGGCCTGATCCTGATCGCAGTCTTCGCCGGCCGGAACGAAGCCGCCGTTACGCGGAACTTTGGCAACCTATGGGAGAACTCCGGCTGGACGTGGGACGCGCTGCGCCTGGTTGGCGTCGCGATGGTCGGGTCGCTTTTTTCTTCCGATGCCTGGAACAGTGTCACGTTCACGGCGGGCGAAACGAAGAACCCGCGCCGCAACGTGCCGCTATCGCTGGCGCTGGGCGTGGCCATCGTCTCGACGATCTACGTGGTGATGAACCTGGTCTACCTGAGCGTGCTTCCGCTCGAAGCGATTCAGCAGGCGCCGCAGGATCGTGTGGGCACGGCGGTGGCCAGTGCAATCCTGGGCGGACGGGCGGAATTGCTGATGGCGGGCGCGATCATGATCTCGACGTTCGGCTGCGTGAATGGGCTTACGCTGGCGGGCGCGCGCGTCTATTACGCGATTGCGCTGGACAAGCTCTTCTTCCGCCAAGTGGCCAGGCTGGACCCGGTGCGTGAAACCCCCTCGGTGTCGCTGTGGGCGCAATGCGCGTGGGCCTGCGTCCTGACGTTAAGCGGCCGGTATGGCGACTTACTCGACTATGTTATTTTTGCAGTTCTGCTGTTCTATATCCTAACGATCGCAGGGGTCTTCGTTTTGAGAAAGAAGCATCCGGAATGGCCCCGGCCCTATCGCGCGTTCGGGTACCCGGTGCTTCCGGCGTTCTACATTGCCGCCGCAAGCCTGATCGAGATCCTCTTGCTGTTTTACAAGCCCAGCTACACGTGGCCCGGCCTGATTGTCGTTCTTCTCGGCGTGCCGGTATATTTTTTCTGGAAGAGAAAAGAGAGCACTGAATGAGTCTTTTTGCGACCAAATCCCTGGAACAGATGCTGAAGGAAAGCGCAAGCCAAGGCGAGCTGAAACGCACGCTGGGCGCGCTTCAACTGGTGGCCCTGGGCGTGGGCGCGATCGTCGGCGCCGGCATTTTCGTGCTGGCGGGCATCGCGGCTGCCAAGCACGCAGGTCCAGCGATCGTCTATTCGTTTATTCTGGCGGCGATCGGCTGCGCCCTTGCGGGCTTCTGCTATTCGGAGTTCGCCACGATGATCCCCATCGCGGGCAGCGCGTACGCCTACTCCTATGCGACGCTGGGCGAACTGATCGCGTGGATTATCGGATGGGCGCTGGTGCTGGAATACGCGGTGGGCGCCGCAACCGTATCTGTTGGATGGTCGGCTACGCTGGTATCGATTCTTCAATCATTCGGAGTCAACTTGCCGCAGCAGTTACTTGCCTCGCCGTGGGACGAGCCCGCGGGCATTCTGAACCTTCCGGCAATGTTGATCATCGTGGCGATCACCGCCATCCTGGTTCGCGGCATTCAGGAATCGGCGCGATTCAACAGTTTTG
Source organism: Bryobacteraceae bacterium (assembly GCA_041746955.1). GTDB lineage: Bacteria > Acidobacteriota > Terriglobia > Bryobacterales > Bryobacteraceae > JAPKYZ01. The sequence goes on along the minus strand of JBGTFZ010000102.1, from coordinate 13,532 downwards.
TCGTGGCCGTAAAGTTGACCGTCGTTGTCGCGTTCATCGTCCTCGGGTACTCATACATCAACTCCCAGAACTACACGCCGTTCCTGCCCGAGAATACGACTGGCGAATTCGGCGTTTTTGGCTGGACGGGCGTGCTGGCCGCCGCCGGCAACATCTTCTTCGCCTATATCGGATTCGACGCGGTATCCACCGCCGCGCAGGAGGCGAAGAATCCCAAGCGCGACATGCCCATCGGCATTATTGGTTCGCTTGCCATCTGCACGATTCTCTACATCCTATACGCATTGGTGCTTACGGGCATCGTCAATTACACGGAACTGAACGTCGCCGCGCCCTACGCGCTGGCGGTCGACCGGATGAAGGATCTGCCGTGGCTGGGTTTCTGGATGAAGCTGGGAAGCCTGCTGGGCTTGACCACCGTAATGCTGGTGATGCTGCTGGGACAGTCCCGGGTCTTCTACTCAATGGCAAAGGACGGATTGCTTCCCAAGATCTTTTCCGACATTCACAAGCGCTTCCGGACACCCTACAAGTCGAACTTCCTGCTGATGCTGTTTGTTGGCGTGCTGGCCGGCTTTACGCCGATCTCACTGCTTGGACAGTTGACTAGTATCGGCACGCTCTGCGCGTTCGTGGTGGTCTGCATCGGAATCATTGTGCTGCGGCGCACGCGGCCCGACCTTCCCCGGCCTTTCCGCACCCCGATGGTGCCGCTAGTTCCGGTTCTAGGCGTGCTGGCGAACTTCGCATTGATGTACAGCCTGGACGCGCTGACATGGAAGGCATTCGTGGCATGGATGATTTTCGGCCTGGTGATTTATTTCTCCTACAGCCGCAGCCGCAGCGTGCTTCAACGCAGCCTGGGCCAGCGTGGCTGATGTGATAACTTTCAACCAGCCATGCCTTTCAACGTTTCCCGCAGGACCTTTCTCGCCGCCTCTGCCGCGGCGGGCGCTTCCCTAGCCGCGTCAGCCAAGCCCCTGTTGGGTCTTGAACTGTATTCCGTTCGCGAGGAGTTCAAGAAGGACCCCAAGGGCACGGTGACGGCAGTCGCCAAGATGGGCTATCCCGGAGTGGAGTTCTACGGTCCGTACTACGACTGGACCGCCGCCGAAGCGAAGGAGATGCGGTCCGTGTTGGACGGCCTGAACCTCCGTTGTTACTCAACCCACAACAGCGCCAAGAATTTCGAGGCGGCCAACATCGGGCACATGATCGAACTCAACCGGATTCTTGGGAGCCGTTTCGCGGTGATGGCCAGCGCCGGCAAAGTTGTGGACCTTGATGGCTGGAAGAAGGTAGCCGACACTCTGACCGCCGGGCACGCGGCGATGAAAGGCTCCGGGATGATGCCCGGGTTCCACAATCACCGCACGGAGTTTGAGGCCATCGCCGGAGTGCGCCCGATGGACGTGCTGGCGAAGAACACGCCGCGCGAAGTTGTCCTTCAACTCGACGTCGGCACGTGCGTGCACGCTGGGCAGGACCCGGTTGCATGGATCGAAGCCAATCCCGGACGCCTGCGGTCCATCCACTGCAAGGACTGGTCCAGCGATCCGGACAAAGGCTACAAGGTACTTTTTGGCGAAGGCTCCGCTCCCTGGAAGAAGATCTTTGCCGCCGCGGAAAAAACCGGTGGCGTGGAGCATTACCTGATTGAGCAGGAAGGCAGCGCAATGCCTCCGCTTGAGACCGTCGAAGCTTGCCTGAAGAACTTCCGCAAGCTGCACGCCTAACCCCGTCAGCAGTCGCTTTCGCAGTATCGTGTGTCTTGGAGGATGCATGCGCTGGTCACCTGGTGAATCTCGCGACAACTTAGAAGACCGCCGTGGTTCGCGCCGCTCCGGCTTGGGCGGCGGCGGACTGCGTCTGGGCCTTGGAGGCACGCTGGTACTGCTGGTCCTCAGCATGATCTTCAAGGTGGACTTCCTCTCGCTGGTGGGCGGCGGATCGCCATCAATGGCACCTGCGGAGGAATCATCGGGTCCCGTCACCGAAACCACTCAAGAAGCGCAGACAGTGGACATGCTGAACTCGTCGCTGAACAGCACGCAGCGGGTATGGACGCCGATCTTTCAGGAAATGGGCCGCCAGTATCAACCGGCGACGCTGGTGTTGTTTCGCGATGTCTATCCCACTGCGTGCGGAATGGGCCAAGCCGCGACGGGTCCGTTCTTCTGCCCAGCCGACGCGAAGGTGTATCTGGATCTCGGTTTCTTCGAGGAACTGCGCACCAAGTTTGGAGCGTCCGGCGACTTCGCGCACGCCTACGTGCTGGCGCATGAGGTGGGTCACCATGTGCAGCGGCTGCTGGGCATAGAGGAAAAGGTGCGCCGCATGCAGCGCTCCCGGCCCAAGGACGCGAACCAATATTCGGTTGCGCTGGAGCTTCAGGCCGACTGTTTCGCGGGCATCTGGGGACGTAACGGCAGAACAGCCGACGGCCAGCCGGTGCTGGAGAACCAGTCCGATATTGAAGACGGCTTACGGGCCGCCGCATCGATTGGCGACGACCGCATCCAGAAAATGTCAGGCCGTGCCGTGTCGCCGGAATCGTGGACCCATGGATCATCGGCCCAGCGCACGGAGTGGTTGCGCCGGGGCCTGGCCAACGGCCGCGTCTCCGACTGCAACACCTTCGCCGATTGAAATTTGGCGCTAGTCTGGTATTGCTATGGCCGCCGCTCCCGCAACCGTCCGGGAAGATCAACCCGCCCTTCGGGTTCTGCCGAAGGCGCCACGCGAACTCACGAAATCCAGGCTTCTACGGTTGGGCGAAGGCATCGGCAAAGTGGTCTACGCTTCCGACCATTGGGTGGTGAAGCGGGAACGCGAACCCTTCGAGATCGTCGCGCTGATTGTGCTGTGGCGCATGCTGCGCGGACTGGACCGCGTGCTGCCCGGCAAGCTGGGGACTCTGCTGGCGTCGAAGCCATCGCGCCCGCTGCGCTTCCTGCGCGTGGCTGTTCAGGGAACGCTGCTGATCGTCCCGAAAGCCGTCTGGTTTCAAGCAAAAGTTCGCCGGATATGGGCGCAGTATCACGTGCGCAACGTTCGGGGTGAGCGCTTGGCTCGCGAACGGCTGGCGGGCACGGACCTTGTGCCGGAGCACGTTATGTTTCCGCCGGTCCGCGTAAAGGTGGGCGGATGGCCGGGATGGATGACCGTGTCGGAGGCTACCGAACGCGTCGAGGCCACCCTTCACCAGAAGTTGGTGGATCTGGGGCGCGAGGCGCGGTTCGACGAGATTGAAGCCTGGCTGGACCGGCTGCTGGCGCTGCGGCAATCCGGCTGGAGCCGCGGCCTGTTCTCGACAGACGCCCACCTGAAAAACTTCGGCGTAATCGGCGAACGTGTCGTCCTGATCGACGCCGGCGGTTTAACCGATCGATGGTCCGAAATCGGAAGCCGTCTGGATATCGAAGAGGTGCTGGCCGAGCCACATATCCAACTGGGACTGGGCCGCTGCCTTGGCGCTTGCCCCGATGTAGCGGACCGGTTCAACGAGAAATGGAAATCGAAGGTTAATCACGAAACTGTGAAAGAGCTCTGGCCGGACGAGTAACGTAGCGGCCCGGCCTTCCCGCCAGATCCAAGGTATCTTGAAGAGAACATTCATGATGCGAACTGAACCGACATCCGCCCGCCTTCGCGCCGTTCTTTGCAGCCTTCTGCTGCTGCCGGGCCCGGAATTGCGGTTGATGGCCCAGAACGCGCCCGCAACGCCGGTGCCTGCGACGGCCGATTCGGCTGTCCTGCCGCCAGAGCAGATCGATAGCTTGGTGTCTCCAATAGCCCTTTTCCCCGACCCGCTATTGAGTCAGGTGCTTGTGGCATCCACTTACCCGCTGGAGTTGGTGGAGGCGAAGCAGTGGATCGAACAGAACGCCGGCAAGGACACCGAAGCGCTGGTGCAGGCTGCTAAAGCCAAAGACTGGGATCCCAGCGTCCAGGCAATGGCCGCCTTTCCCGATCTAGTCAAGCGTTTGGCCGGCGACATCAGATGGACAACGGACCTGGGCAACGCATTCCTGGCGCAGCAGGCGGACGTCATGGACGGAATCCAGCGCATGCGGAAGAAGGCGAAGGACGCCGGCAAGCTGGAATCCACCAAGGAACAGGAGGTGGAGATGAAGGTGGAGGACGACAAGCAAGTGATTGTCGTGCAGCCGGCAAACCCGCAAGTGATCTATGTTCCCACTTACAATCCCACCGTTGTTTGGGGACCTCCCATCTATCCTTATCCGCCGATTTACTATCCGCCACCACCCACCGGCGCGATTGTGGCTGCAAGCGTCATCGCCTTTGGAGCGGGAATTGCATTGGGCGCCGCTTTCGGGGGATGCTGCGGCTGGGGATGGGGATGCAGCTGGGGACGCTCAAATACCGTCATCATCCACAACAGCTATTTCGTCCACAACAACTACCACCACACGAATAACGTGAACATCCGGAACACGAACATCAACAACTGGCAGCACGATTCCGTGCATCGCCAGGGTGTTCCTTATCAGAACCGTCAAACGGCGGATAAGTACAAAGGCTTCACTCGCGAGGATATGCGAAACCCGCAGACACGGCAGAAGGTGCAGCGCGACGCCCAAAGCCGGTTGGCTGGCTCAGCCGGCAGCGGTGGAATCAGCCGGCCGTCGCAAGGCCGCATTACTGCTCCGCAAGCCCGGCCGACGCGCAGCATGGCGGGCGCGGGGGACAAGATGGGAAATCGATCCATTCCGAAGGCGCACAACAACTCCGGCGGCGCTTTCGGCGGCCTTTCCGGCGGAGGCTCGCACATGCAGAGCAATCGGGGTCACTCCGGCATGAGTTCGGCGCGCGGAGGCGGCTTCAAGGGTGGGGGCGGCGGCGCGCGCCGCGGCGGCGGGAGGAGGCGCTAATGCGGCGGCTGGTTTTGCTTGGTCTCATTGCCGTGCTGGCATCCGCGCAAACTCCGCCGCGATTCCAGACGCCGGACGAGGGCGCGAAAGCATTGGTAGAGGCGGCGAAGAAAGGCCGTGCGGAGTTGTCGCGACTGTTTGGGCCCGGCACCGCCGACTTGCTTCCCACCGACAAGGCGGACACGCTGATTCAACAGTTCGTAGACGCGTCGGAAAGAAAAATGCAGGTGGACATCGACCCCACCACCGGCGGCTTCGCCATCATTTCCGTCGGACCCAACGACTGGCCGTTTCCGGTTCCAATGATCCGTATCGGTGATACCTGGATGTTTGACGTCGAACTGGGTCGCGAGGAGATCACCGCGCGCAGGCTTGGAGCGAACGAACTGGCGGCGATCGAGGTCTGTCTTGCATATGTCGACACGCAGGAGCAGTACGCCGGCGCGGACCGCGACGGAAATGGCGTGCTGGAGTATGCCCGGCGAATTATAAGCACGCCCGGCAAGAAGGACGGACTTTACTGGGACGGGCCGGACAGCCCGGTGCAGGACGCGGTGGTGAAGGAATTCGCGGCCGGCGTTCAAGGCAAGGAGGGCGGGAAGCCTTTTCGGGGATACTACTTCCGCATCCTGACCGCACAGGGCCCGGCGGCGGCGGGCGGTTCCGCAAACTACGTGGTGAACGGCAAGATGATGGGCGGATTCGCGCTGTTGGCGTGGCCGGCGGAGTATGGCGTCACCGGCGTTCGAAGCTTTCTGGTGAATTACGACGGTGTGGTGTATCAGAAGGATCTGGGCATGAAGACGGCGACGGTTGCGGCGGGGCTAATGGAGTTTCACCCCGACGCCACGTGGATACCCGTCGAAGAAGAAGAGCCGATCTAGGCTCCGCCGTCCGAGCCCTAAAGAGCCCCCGCGTCTCCGCCGATAAGGAGCGAGATGCGATGGCTAGCGTTGTTCTCGCTCGTTGGGCCCCTGGCCGCACAGGGAGTTGTGTCCAGCGTCCGGGTGGAAGCTATCCCGGCCGGCGCGCTGTTCTTTGTCGACGGGCAGGCCTACAAGTCCTCGCAGACCTTCTTTTGGACGGCGGGGTCCAAGCATGTGCTTGAAGCGCCGCCCGATCCGACCGCGCTATCCCAGCCGGTTGAGTATCGGTTCAATGAGTGGCGCGATTCAACCGGGCAGTTGACCGCGTCGTCGCGGCGGTTTGAGATCATCGCTTCGCCCCGGTTCACGCAATTTCAGGTGACGTTCACGAGGCTCTACCGGGTGGAGTACGATTTTGAGCCGGGATCGGGCACCCTGGTGGCGGCGGGAATCGCAGTTCCCTCGTCGAGGGCGACCTACTATCCGGAGAATTTCGAAGTGGCGCTAAACGCGATTCCGGCGCCCGGATGGGTGTTTCAGGGGTGGGAGGCGAACAATCCCGAGCGCGTGCCCGCAATCAGAATTGTGGTTCGGGCGCCACGGCGCTTTCACCCCATCTTCGGCAGGGGCAGGCGAGCGACCATCACCACCGATCCCCCGGGCCGGCAGGTGTTCGTAGACCGCACTCCCGTCGCAACGCCATACTCGACTGACTGGGCGTTCGAAGCCACCTATCAGTTGGGCGCGCCGAGTCCGCAGAGGGACAGCGCGGGCCGCCTGTGGGCTTTCGACCGCTGGAGCTTTGGCGGCGGGCAAAACTCGTCGTATACGGTGCGGGAATCGGGTGACATCCATCTCACCGGCACATTCGTCCGGGCGGCAACCGCCGCGTTCTTTACCGATCCCCCGGGTCTACGCATCAACGTCGATGGCCGTGAGAACTACTTGAGCTACGAGTTCAACTGGCCAGTGGATACAGTCCATACGGTTGAGGCGGCCGAGGAGCAGATCGATGCGAACGGCCGGCGCTTGGTATTTACGGGCTGGTCCAACGGCGGCGCGCGCCAGCAAACACTGGCTCTTACGCTTCAGGATGCCGATACCGGGCGCGTGACGTGGGTGGCGAAATACGCGCAGCTTCCCCGCCTGACTCTGGAGGCGCCCGCCGGAGTGACGTTCGAGGTGGACGGAGCGCCCTGCGCAGCGCCGTGCCGGCTGGACCGCACTGCGGGGTCAACCATCAGCGTTCGGGCTCCAGGACACATCGCCCTGTCCGACGATTCCGGCTTGCAGTTTATTCGCTGGTCCGATGGGTCCAGCGCCGACAGGCAGATCTCACTGAATACCGACCAGCAACTGTATGCCGACTATCGTCGGGCGCACCGGATCACCGCCACCTCGGCGCCTTCAGACGCTGGCGAGTTTTTTGTAGATCCAGGAGAGTTCGTACCGGAGGGGGACATTGCTCAAATTCGCGTAGTACCCGCGCCGGGCTACCGCTTTCGGAACTGGGATGGAGACGCCTACGGCACTCAAAATCCGCTGGTCATGCCGGTTCCCGGTCCGCGCAAGGTCCGCGCGCTTCTGGAACGCTCACCCTATGTGGACACAGCGGGCGTTCGAAACGCGGCGGGCGATACGCCGGAGGAGATCGTGGCTCCAGGCTCGCGAGTCATTCTGACCGGGCTGAATCTGGCAACCTCAACCGTTATTGCCGAAGGCGGCCCCCGGCAATCGCTCGACGACGTCATCGTCACGTGGAACGGCCACCTGTTGCCGCTGATTGCCGTTTCGCCGGAGATGATCCAGACGATTCTGCCCTGGGCGATGCCCGATGGCGAGCGCAAGCTCGAGATCCGGCGGACTGGATACCCGGTGATCGTCGCCCCGGCCCAGGTGGTACGAAATGCCCCGGGACTTTATCCGGTAGTCATCCGAGGCGCAGGCTCCCGGGTGTCGATCCTCGCCACAGGGCTGGGACCGGTCTCCCCTGTACCTTTCGACGGCTTCCCCGCCCCGCCGAATTCCGGAGCGGCGTTCGAGGATCAGGTGCAGGTGGAGGTGGACGAAGCGCCCGTCCCCCACGATTCCCTTCGTCTTTCGAGCGACCTTGCAGGGATCGCAGTCATAGAACTTGCGCTACCGCCGGACGCCAAAACGCTTCGCGTCCGCGTGAACGGACGGGTCAGCAATACGATCAACCTGGAACCCGACCCCAGCCTCGCTAAATAAACGCGATGACGTCGATCTCAACCAGCGAGTCGCCGGGAATTCCGCCGGCCGCTGCGATTGTGGTCCGCACGGGCGGCTGCGCGCCGAACCGGCCTAGAAAGACCTCGTTCATTTCTTTGTAGTCTTTCAAATCGTTCAGGTAGACGTTGCACTTCAGCACCTTCTCCATTGAGGAGCCGGCGTTCACCAGTTCCTTCTCCACCTCATCCAATACGTGCTTGGTGTGGGCCTTGATGTCGCCCGCGAAATGCGCGCCTTTTCCCGCGATGAACAGCAGATTGCCGTAACTCACCGCGCCAGAAAAAAGCGGCGTCGACTTCGGCTTCTCGCCACGGTAATGCACCTTCTTCGCAGTCGAGTTCTGTGCCGCCAGGGGAACGGCCGCCACACCCGACGCAAAGGCGCCCTTTAAGATCGCTCTCCGGTTCTTCATAATGGCATTGTATGCACCGGCGCAACTTCCTACAGCTGCCCGCCGTCGCCGCGGCTGCCTCGGCGGACCGTCCGGCGTACCGCGTCTCCACACGCTTCCCGGCCGGCCCCAACCCGAACCGCTATCCGGGCCGCGTGATCGGCGCGCCAGTCCGCGAAACACCCGATTCGATTCGTGCCACGCTCGCGGCTCAGATGAAGCGGTTGACCGGCGCCTCGGATGATGTCGAAGCATGGCGAAGTTTCCTCTCGGCGGGCGATGTCGTCGGCATCAAAGTAAACTGCTCGGGCGCGCCAAGCATGATGTCAAACCCGCTGGTGGTCTCCGAAATCGCGCGATGCGCGATGCGGGCGGGTGTCGCGGCGCAAAACATTTATATCTTTGAGCGTTTCGGAGACCAGTTGACCAAAGCCAACTACGACCCCCATGTACCTGAAGGTGTCCACATCCACTCCATGGAACCGGGCAACCGCACGGGCACTGGACTCCGGCATTACGACGCACGCGTTTTCGTCGAAGTGGACTTCTTCGGGGAGGAGCAAACGCGCAGCTTCCTCTCGCGGCTGGTGTCGGAAAAGCTGACGAAGATCATCAACGTCCCGAACATGAAGGATCACGGAGCGTCGGGCGTCACCGGCTGCCTGAAGAACATCGCGTATGGCTGTTTCTCGAACGTTGCGCGCACCCACGCCGACCAGAAGACCAACACGTTGACCTGCATCGGCACCATGTTCTCGGTGGAGCCGCTTCGCAGCCGGACGGTCCTCCACGTCATGGACGGAATTCGCGGCGTGTGGGAGGGAGGGCCGTTTCCCCGCAAACCGGAATACCTGTTCGAGCCCAAACGTCTGATGGTCGGCACCGACCCTGTGGCGATGGACCGTCTGCTGTTGGACATCATCGAAGCCAAACGGAAAGCCGAAGGATGGCCGAGCGTGTGGGACCATTCGCCGGAGGCGATGAAGCGCCAGCGTTATCAGCGCGAACCCGGGCACATTGCGTATGCGGGATCGCTGGGCCTGGGAGTTTCCGACCGCGATTCGATTCGATTGGAGGAAGTATCGGCGTGATCGCTGTTCTATTGCTGCTGTGCGGCGCAGTTCCCGAACTGGTTTCCGAAGCGCCCCCGGGGGCGGTAAAGCTGCTGCGGCCCGGGACGCGCACCGACACCTCGCAGACTGCATCGACTTCGCGCGCTCCATGGGTGGACGCGAACGGCTGGCGCTACCGGCGGACGCCCGAAAAGCTGTTCGTCTATGACGGTGTGCCTGCACAGCGTCTGCCGCTGGCCGTTGCGGAAGCTTATGCCTACGGGGGAAAGGCCGCCATCCGTGCCGCAGACGGCGCGTCGAAAGCGGCGGAGCCAATGCTCGCCTTCGTCAAGGCGCTCGAGGATGGAGCCCTTCCTAACGTCGCCGACATCGTCGTCATCGACGACGGATCGCCCATGGTGGGCGAAATCCTGAATCTTCTTTCGCGCCGTAATCTGCTTTACACAACAAAGAGGGATAATTCAAAGCAAGCAAAACTTGTGGTGGAAGTAGGCACGTCCGATTTTCCTCGATCGTCCGCCGCGAATCCCGCCGAGTTTACGAAGCTCGTCCGCCAGCGCCTGGGCGACGCCAAGCGCAGCCTGCGAATCTACGGCAGCGAAACCATCGTCGGCACGCTGTCGTCGGACGGAGCCCGCGCGCGGCTTCAACTGTTGAACTATGGAACCGATCCGGTGGAGAGTTTCCGCGTTCGCACGCTGGGCCGCTGGACCGTGGACCGTATTCGTAGTTTCGACGACGCGAACCCGGCAGTCGAAGAGTTGGAGTATCACGATGGCGGAACCGAATTCTCCGTGCCGCGCGTCTCCGTCTACTCCGTGATCGACTTCGTCAGGAAACAGGACTAGCGCAGCATGACCGCAAAGATCTTCCTCAAGTTAATCGTCGCCGTGATGACCGTGCTGGTGATCTCGCTTGTGGCGGTGGACCTGATGGCGTCGCGGGTCGCCCGCAGCACTTACGTCACAATGCTCAGCCGCGAGTTGGAAGAAAAATGCCGGATGATCGCGACAGAGAATCCTGATGAGCTGATGGGCAGCCGCGTCCGGCAATTGGCGCTTGCCGCAGGGGGGCGGATCACCTTGATCGGCAACGACGGCGTCGTAGCCGCTGACTCCGAGAACGACCCGGCGCGAATGGACAATCACATGGACAGGCCGGAAGTTCGCGCGGCCCTTGACGGCGGGGTCGGCGAGATTCGCCGCCGCAGTCCAACCATGGGCGTCGATTTCCTGTATGTGGCCATCAAGATCCCAGAGGGCGCGCTGCGGCTGGCCATGCCCATGTCGCAGATTGAATCGCAGGTGGACGCGATTCGTAGCCAGATGCTGGCGGCCACTTCGCTCGCATTTCTTCCGGCCGTACTGATCGCGGCATGGTTCGCCCGCTACGCTTCAACCAAGCTGGGCGCGATCATCGACTACGCCGGTCAACTGGCGCAGGGAAACTTTTCCGCGCGCCTCACCCGCATGGGTCCCGACGAACTGGGCGTGCTGTCGTCGAAGTTGAACGACACGGGCGAAAAGTTGCAGGCGATGTTCCAGCAGTTGCAGGAAGAGCAGGTGGAACTCGAAAAGCTGGAGCGCGTCCGGAAGGACTTCGTCATCAACGTCTCCCATGAACTTCGTACTCCGCTGGCGTCGATTCAAGGCTATTCGGAAACGCTGCTGGACGGCGCGATTCACGATCCCAACAACAACGTCCGGTTCCTGATCATCATCCGGCAGAATGCCGAACGGCTAGCCCGGCTGACGTCCGACCTCTTGACACTGTCCCGCATCGAAATGCGGCAGACGAATTTCCAGCTAGCCTCCTATTATGTGAAGGGTCTTCTTACGAACAGCATTGACGCTCTGCAGCCGCTGGCCGACCGCAAGAGTGTCGCGCTCCGCATGGCGCCGGTTCCGGAAGGCATCGAAGTATTCTGCGATTCGGAAGCCGTGCACCAGATCCTCAGCAATCTGATCGACAACGCCATCAAGTACACTCCCGAAGGCGGCAGCGTGACCCTGACCGCGCGCCACAAACCTTCGCCCGCGCCCGGAGTTCCGGCCATGGTCGAGATCGCCGTTCGAGATTCCGGCGTCGGGATTCCGCAGGAAGATATTCCCCGGCTCTTCGAACGGTTCTACCGGGTGGACAAAGCGCGCAGCCGCGAACTGGGCGGCACGGGTCTTGGCCTTGCCATCGTCAAGCATCTGGCGCTGGCCATGGGTGGTGAGGTCCGCGTGGAGAGTATCCTAAATCAAGGATCGACTTTTATCTTCACCCTGCCCGAAAACGACTCCGAAATCCTCGATCTCCGACTTGTTCAATCGGAATTAATCAGTTCGTAATTGAAACGTCATGAATTTCATGTATCTTTCCGGTGAATGAAGAAAATCGTTCTCATCGAGGATGACGCGGACCTCTTCGCGCTTCTGAAGTACAACCTGGAAAAAGAAGGGTTCGCCATGGCCGGCGCACAGACCGGAAAAGGCGCGCTCGAACTGTGCCGCCGCGAACGGCCGGATCTGATCCTTCTCGACATCATGCTTCCGGATTCCGACGGCCTGGACATCTGCAAAGGCATTCGACAGCATCCGGAGCTTGCGCACATTCCGGTAATCTTCCTGACGGCGCGCGCTTCTGAAACCGACAGAATCGTGGGCCTTGAACTGGGCGCGAACGACTATATCGTGAAGCCGTTCTTTGTCCGCGAGCTGATCGCGCGAATCAAGATTCACTTCCGAGGCCAGTCCGCTCCGAACCGGCTTTTGAAATCCGGACCTCTGGAGCTTGACCGCACATCCTGCCGCGTGCGCCTCTTCGATCAGGAGCTGTCGCTAACTGCAACCGAGTTCCGGTTGCTGGAGTTCCTGATGTCGCGCCCCGGAATCGTGTTCAGCCGCGAACAACTGCTGGATGCGGTGTGGGGACACGACCGCGCGGTTACCGACCGCACCGTGGACGTCTACATCCTCCGCCTTCGGCAGAAGATCGAAAACGATCCGGCGAATCCGCACTTCATTCGATCCGTGCGCGGCTTCGGATACAGCTTCAACGAGTCCGCGGTCGCTCCAACTCCGGCACATCGTCCCGAAGTTACCGCATAACGCGGCTAACTCTGTCACGAGAGTGTCACGCGACCTTTATTGGAGCGTTATCTCCCAGTAGTAGTCTTTGACTTCTGATCAAAAAGAAGGCTGCTAGGTTCACACCTTCCGCAACCATCCATCACTGAATAATGAGGACTGAAATGAGAGCATTCGCGAATTTCGCCGCGATCCTGTCGTTGTCTGCGCTGTCTGGCCTGGCCCAGAGTTCGTTGGCGGTAATCAATTACAGCGGGTTCAACCCGCTGGCTCCGGTAGCCCCGGCATCCATCGCCAGCGCGTATGGAACCTTCACTGGAGTGGCCACCGCTTCGTGGGGCGGAACGGGAACGATGCCCCGCGAGCTTTCGAGCACCCGCGTACGGGTGGCCGGGGTGGACGCGCCGCTTTACTTTGTTTCGGCAAGCCAGATCAATTTCAACATTCCCGTGGCTACGCCCGTTGGCCGCCAAACGGTTGACGTAACGGTGGGCGGAAGTGTTGTCGCCAGCGGATCGGTGAACGTGTTCGACGCCTTCCCCGCACTTGCGGCCAGCAACACGACGGCGACGCGGCCGGGAATCATCCTGAACCAGGACAACGCCATCAACGTGCAAACGCCCGCCGCGCGCGGATCCATCATTCAGCTTTACGCCACCGGATGCGGCGCCACCACTCCCCCAGCTCTGGACGGTACGCCTGCAGGCGGAGTGGCGCCCACGGTCGCACCTGTAAAAGCTTACGTGTCGGTTGATGAAGCGGTGGTGCAGTACGCGGGCGGCCAGCCGCAGTTCCCTGGAATCTGCCAGGTGAACATCCAGCTGCCGGACCGGACCTACATCACGGGCGACGTCCCGGTGTTCATCACCGTCAACGGCGTAAACAGCAACACCGTCTCGGTACGCGTTCAGTAGTTTCGCAAACACACACTGCATGTCATTTCGAAGTTTCTTCTCGTTCGTTCTCCTTGCCGCCAGCGC
>JBGTFZ010000101.1:0-8100 GCA_041746955.1 Bryobacteraceae bacterium | reverse complement strand
GCGGAGGGGGCGGGATTTGAGCCCGCGATCCGCGAACGTACGCGCGAACACCGTCGCCACATCCTGGAAGCGAACGGATTCAGACCAGACCCGTCGAACTTGCCTCCGGCGGAGAGAGCTTGAAGCCGATGCGGACCCAATAGGGCTACCGGGCGGGAATATGGCGCACGTCGGCGGAGTTCTTCGAATACCTTACGAGCATCTCCACCCGCGAACCGCACTCGACATCTACCGCGGCTGCCTTAAAACTGGGAGTCTTCAATGTGGCTTTCGGATTGTTCGACATCCCCCAGCCCTCAACTGGCCTTCCGCCCGGCGTCCGGTCGAGCCGCTTGTTACCGTTCGCGTCATGAGTTGTGACCACTGCGTAACGTCCCGGCGGCAAGTCTTCCATCACCGCAACCACGTCGCCCGGACGCGCCGGAGCCGCCCTAGTCCGGAACGCAGCCTCGTGGCTTGCCGGCCAGCCCTCCGGCGAAGCAAACACCACGAAGCCCACCGATCCTTGCGCATCCCGAACCCCCTGCGCCACCAGGGATACGGTGCACGCACCCATGGCCAGGCGGACGACGCCCGCCCAAAATAAAAAAACGAAGGCACCTACCATAGGGGGAATAAACCTTCTCCCTGCGACAATTTTACTATTGCCTATGATGAAACCCATTATCCTAACCGCCTTGTTCGCCTGGACCGCGTTTGCGGGCGAGCCTGTGACCTCAATCTATCAGACGGATAAGGGCGTCGCCGTAAAAGGCACCGACGTCGTCGCCTACTTCACCCTTGGCGCCCCGACGCAAGGAACCCCCGAGTTCACGCACGAATGGCGCGGCGCAAAATGGCAGTTTGCGAACGCGAAGCATCTGGAAATGTTCAAGGGCGACCCGGAAAAGTACGCCCCACAGTACGGCGGCTACTGCGCCTATGCTGTGAGCATCGGCCAGACAGCCAGCGTTTCGCCCAAAGCGTGGAAGATTGTCGACGGGAAGCTCTACCTCAATCATTCCTGGGCGCAGGGAAAGTGGCAAAAGGATATTCCGGGCGCGATCGCCAAAGCGGATCAGAATTGGCCCAAAATCGAAAAGAAACCTCTAAAGTAGTCGGCGAGGCATGATGCCCACCCCACGGATCATTGCGTTGTCGACGGCGGTGCCTCAAGCCCGCTGGAGCCAGGACGAAATCCTTGGGTATTTCGCGCGACATTTCCCGCGTTACCGAAACTCGCGCATCCAGGAGATTTTCCGGAACTCTGGCATCGAAAGCCGGCATCTGGCGATGCCGCCGGAAATTTTCCGGCCGGATAACTCTGCCGATGAACTGCATGCGGTTTACAAGCGCCACGCCCTGCAGCTTGGCGCGAAAGCGATAAACTGCGCTCTGTCGAAGGCAGGTTTAGAGGCGGCCCAAATCGACCTAATCGTCGCCGCCACCTGCACGGGGTACCTCTGCCCGGGTCTGTCGGCCCGTCTTGCCGCCGAGCTCGGCATGCAGCCCAACCTGCAACGCGCCGACTTGGTCGGCATGGGATGCGCGGGCGCCATGCCGGCGCTCCAGCGCGCTCACGACTTCGTTCGCGCCTACCCCGCTCGCCGCGCCCTAGTCGTCGCGGTCGAAGTCAGTTCGGCGTGTTGGTTCGTAGACGACACGATCGAGACGGTCGTGGGGAACTCGATCTGCGCCGATGGCGCGGCGGCGGTCGTTGTCGCTTCCGCCGGCGACGGCCCGGCCATCGAACGGTTTGAAACCCTCGTGAATACCGACTACATCGAATCGGTAGGCTTCTCCTTTGAAAACGGCAAGAATCGCATTGTTCTAGATCCGCAGCTGCGCCACGACGCCGGGCCCATGGTCCGCGCGGCTGTCGAACAGCTTCGAGGCGCCGATCCGGAGCCGATCGACTACTGGATCGTGCACGCCGGAGGACGGAGGGTGCTGGACGGAATTCACAGCTCGCTCGCCTTTCGCAACGGCGAGTTGCGCCATAGCCGGGAAATTCTGCGGACACACGGGAACATGTCTTCGCCAACCGTACTCTTCGTGCTCGAACGTGTAATGGCCGAGGTCCGGCCAGGCTCGACTGGGGTGATGGTCGCCCTCGGCCCCGGCTTGGCGGCGGAGGCGGCGTTTCTGCGGTGGTAGCGGCCCACGCGCCGGGAACGACCACATTATGTTGAGCGGCGTGTCTCCCCACAAGCAGCGTGTCGGCGCCTTTTACGACAAGTTATCCCCTCACTTCCGCAGACTGTGGGGTGAGCATCTGCACGACGGATTCTACGAAACCGGCGCCGAGACCAAGGAAGCCGCCCAGGAGAAGCTGGTCGAGTATCTCGCCTCCTTCAGCCGCATCCCAGCGGGCGGGCGCGGTCTCGATATCGGCTGCGGTATGGGCGCCACCTCGGTATGGCTCGCCCGCTGCCTGAACGCCCGGATGACCGGTATCACCCTGTCCCCTACGCAGGTCGAAATCGCGAAAGAGCTGGCTTCACTCAAAGGCGTGACAGCCGACTTCATCCTGGCCGACGCCGAATCATACCAGCCTGACCGGCCGTTCGACTTTGCCTGGATGGTCGGCGTCCTTGGCCACTTCGAAGACCAGCGCGCCTTCATCCGGCGCGCGGCCCGGCTGGTGCGTTCAGGAGGCCGCTTTCTTCTGGCCGATTGGGTGATCGCCCCCGACGTCTGCGCCGACGACCGCCGCCGCTACGTCGATCCGGTCCTTAAAGGAATGCTGATGCCCGATATCGCACGGCTCGACGAATACGCCGATTGGTTCCAGGCGCACGGCTTCCGCGTCGTCGAATCGCGGGACATCACCCGCGAAACGGCCCCTACCTGGGATCAGGGCGCATCCATCCTCCAGACGAATGACTTGGCCCGTCTCGCGTGGGACGTCGGTCTGGACGCGGTCCGCCTGATCGCCGCCATCCGGAACATGCGGACGGCGATGGGCCGCGGCTTCATCCGCTATGGAACGCTGGTCGCCGAGAGGGCGGCTGAGTAGTTGCCCTCCGCGCGCTTCTGCCTCGCCACCGTCGCGCTGCTCTCGGTTGCATTCGGTTGGAAACTACCCTCATTGCGCGTCGACAACACACCCGAAGCCTGGCTTCCCGCGGGCTCGGAACGCCTGCGCGAATTGGCTGAGTTCCGCCAGCGGTTCGGCGAGGACTCCGTCGTCGTCGTCCTCGCCGAACGTCCGCCCGGCGATCCCGGCTGGCCCGGCCTCGCTCGTGAACTCGAAAGCCTCCATGGTGTTGCTGCCGTTCTCACCCCGCCGCTTCCTGGCGAAGAAACCCCGATCGCGCCACTCCGCTACTACCTTGCAAGCGAAGACGGCCGCCACGCCGGTTTGGCGGTCGTCCCCGACGCCGGCCTGAGCTCGCGCAGCGAAGCAGGCTTATGCAAAGCCTGGAAACCGCGCTCCAGCCTTGGCGAGGCCGGTTTGGACACTTCCACCTCGCGGGCGCCGACGTCATTACCCGAGACCTGGACACCGGCTCGAAAGATTCGCTGGCGAGCCTCGCTCCGCTCGTGATCGCGGCCATGTGCCTCGTGCTCTATCTCGCCACCCGCGAGTGGCGCGCAGTGGCCGCCGCCGCGCTCGTCATCGTCATTGCCAGCCTGTGGTCGATCGGCTTGGTCGCGCACTTCGCCCGCCCCATGAATCTCATGCTGGCCACCGTTCCCGCCATTCTCGCGGTCGTCACCATCACCCAGGCGAATCACATCCTCTCCCGGTTTCATGCCCTCCCCAGCTCCAATCCTGCGAATCCCGCCGCGTGGTGGTCGGCCGCCACTTCCGCCACGTTTCGCCCCAATCTGCTCTGCGCGTTGACCACCGCGGCTGGATTCGCGTCCCTGGGCCTGTCCCGCATGCCACCGGTTCGCGACCTCGGCCTGTTCACGGCTGCGGGCGTCCTGCTCTCCTTCGCCCTCTGCTTCACACTGTTCCCCGCGCTGCTTGCAACCAGCCCCAGCGTCCGCCCGAGGGGGAGCCAAAGCCGGTCTTGGTGGAATGAATCGCGCGCGAAAGCCTATACAGCGTGGCTCGGCCGCCGTGGCTCCTGGATCCTCGCCGGTTCCGCCGTCGTCGCCATCATCGCGGCCGCGGGTGTCCTTAGACTCCGGACCGAGTCGCACATCCTTGAGTTTTTCCCGAACGCCCATCCCGTTCCGACCGGCTATAGGGCGGTCGAGCGGCACCTGATCGGCATGACTCCGCTGGAGTTCGTGGTGGATGGGCCAGCCTCGGCCCTGCTGGCGGACTCGACGATGCAGGCCTACCGCAAGCTGCTGGAGGATACCCTGCGAGAGGAGCCGCTGTCTCGCCAAGTCATCTCGATCCTTCTCGAACCCTCGCGCTCCGGCAAACTCGAGTTTGTCGTACCGCCGGAGGAACTGCGCGAAGCGCTCGCAAGTGAGGGCATCCCGCAAGGCCTCGAAGCGTTTCTCCGCCACGAAGACGGCCGCTACTTCCTCAGAACTACCCTGCTGGCATCCACCGAGTCCTCCAATGCCTGCCATGCGCTTGTGGAGCGGTTCCGGTCCCGCGTCGAGGCAGCTCTTCCGCCCGGCGTCAACGCGCGGGTCACGGGAGCGTCCACGCTTCTAATCGAAGGGCAGGTTCTGCTGCTGGAAACTCAAATTCGCTCGTTCGGCACCGCACTCGCCATCATCGGAGTGCTCATCCTGGCGGCATTTCGGTCTTTTTCCGCAGCCCTTCTGGCGCTTCCGCCCAACCTCCTGCCTATCGGCTGCACCCTGGGCCTGATGGGCTGGACCGGAATTCCACTCAACACGGCCACCGTGACCGTCGCGGGCATCGCACTCGGCCTGGTGGTAGACGACACCGTCCACTTTATCCACGAATGGGTTCACCAGCGCGCTAGACTGGGCCCCGATGATGCTTTGGCGAACGTTCTCCACACGCTCGCCCGCCCAGTAGCCACAACCAGCGTCGCGGTAGCCGTGGGCTTCGGAGTGTTTGCCTTCGCGCCTTTCCGCCCGACGGCCTACTTCGGCCTCCTCATCTCCGTCACCGCGGCTGCCGCGCTCGTTTGCGACCTTGTCTTCTTCCCTGTCCTTCTCCGCCGCTCGGAACCCAAAGCGCCTGGCGCATCTCCCGCCGGACACGCATCAACACGGGAGAATTGTTCTACTTAATATAGAGAATGATCCTCTCGACAACGCCGGTAAAAACAAACGGAGGCTGGACTTCAGACGCTCGGAGAAACGGTCATCGACGGAAAAGCGGGGGGATCTAGGACTGGCGGAGAGGGCGGGATTTGAACCCGCGGTACCGGTTGAAGCCAGTACGACGGTTTAGCAAACCGCTGCTTTAGACCACTCAGCCACCTCTCCGCAGGGTGTGGTCTCCCACAGATTAACATGGGCTCCCGGCGGCGAACGCCCATGGTAGACTCGAACGTGCCGACGAGGATATTGGGCGTGATTCCCGCCCGCTTCGCCTCCACCCGATTTCCCGGCAAGGCACTCGTCCCTCTAGTCGGCAAACCCCTGATTCAGCACGTTTTTGAGCGTGCCTCGCAATCGCGGTATCTCACGCGGGTGATCGTCGCCACCGACGATGAACGCATCGCCGCCGCCGCCCGGGCCTTCTCAGCGCCCGTGCGAATGACGCGCGCCGATCATGCCTCGGGCACGGACCGCGTGGCTGAAGTTGCGGCATCGGAAGAGTGCGATATCGTCGTCAACATTCAGGGTGACGAGCCGCTGATCGACCCGGAAGCCATCGACGTCGCGATCCTGGCGCTGCAAGAGAGCGAAGCCCCCATGGCGACGCTGATGCGGCGGATGGACCCCGCCGACGCCGCAAATCCGAACATCGTCAAAGTGGTGACGGCCGCCAACGGCGACGCGATCTATTTTTCGCGTTCTCCGATTCCTTTCTACCGGGGCGGAGACGAGACCTATTTCCAGCATCTCGGCTTATACGCTTACCGGAAAGACTTACTACTAAGTTACTCCGACTTACCTGTTGGGCCGCTGGAATCGGCTGAGAAGCTGGAGCAGTTACGGGCGATCGAGAACGGCTATCGAATCCGCGTAGCCGAAACGGCCCACTTGGCGATCGGAGTCGATACGCCGGAAGATCTGGAGAAAGTTAGCGCACTCTTTGAGGCATTCAAGGTACATGGCTAAGTTTATTTTCGTTACCGGGGGAGTGGTATCCAGCCTCGGCAAGGGCATCGCGGCCGCGTCGATCGGCTGTTTGCTGGAAAGTCGCGGGCTGCGCGTGCGCCTCCAGAAGTTCGACCCCTATTTGAACGTCGATCCCGGCACGATGAGCCCGCTGCAGCACGGCGAAGTTTTCGTCACCGACGATGGCGCGGAAACCGACCTGGACCTCGGCCACTATGAGCGTTTTACGCATTCGCCGCTGACCCGGGCCAACAACCTGACCAGCGGCCGCATTTACGAATCGATCATTGCACGGGAGCGGCGCGGCGACTATCTCGGCAAGACCGTGCAGGTGATCCCCCACGTCACCGACGAAATTAAGTCCGCATTGAAGAAAGTTGCGGTTGACACCGATGTCGTGATTGCCGAAATTGGCGGCACCGTGGGCGACATCGAAAGCCTTCCGTTTCTCGAAGCCATCCGCCAGATGCGGCATGAGGTGGGCCGGGACAACTCGATCTTCGTTCACGTCACCCTGGTGCCCTGGATCGCCGCCGCGCAGGAATTGAAGACAAAGCCGACGCAGCACTCGGTGAAAGAACTGCGGGCCATCGGCATTCAGCCCGACATCCTGCTGTGCCGCAGCGAACGTCCGTTGGCTGACGACGTGAAAACCAAGATTGCGCTGTTCTGCGACGTGGCGAGCGATTGCGTCATCACCGCGCAAGATGTGGAAAGCGTTTATGAAGTGCCTCTCGTTTTCTCCGAACAGAAGGTGGACGAGATTGTTCTCCGCCTTCTGCGGCTGGATACTCCGGCCCGCGACCTGACGCGCTGGTCCGCGATGGTGAACCTGCGGTAGAACCCATCCGACACGGTAGACATCGCCTTAGTGGGCAAGTATGTGGAGTATGAAGACGCTTACAAGAGCCTGAAGGAAGCGCTGCTTCACGGCGCGCTGGCGCACAACCTGCGCTGCAATATCCACTGGATCGAATCGGCCTCCATGAAATGGCCGGACTGCGCGCGCGATCTTGAAGGTTTCGACGGCATCCTGGTCCCCGGCGGATTCGGCAAACGGGGCATCGACGGAATGCTGGAGGCGATCCGGTTTGCCCGCGAATCAAAGACGCCCTACTTCGGAATCTGCCTGGGTATGCAGACCATGGTGATCGAGTACGCCCGAAACGTTTGCGGCCTGGCCGAGGCCGATTCCACCGAGTTTGAACCGGCGACGCCACACCGCGTGATCTACAAGCTCCGCGAACTGAAAGGCGTGGACGAGCTGGGCGGCACGATGCGCCTGGGCGCGTATCCGTGCAAGCTGGCGGAGGGCAGCCTGGCCCGCGCCGCTTATGGAGCCGCCGAGATCAGCGAACGGCACCGCCACCGCTACGAGTTCAATCGCGAGTACGAAGAAATTCTCACAAGCCACGGGCTGAAGCTGACTGGGCAGACGCCCGACGGCGTCTACGTTGAGATCTGCGAGATCGAGGATCACCCGTGGTACCTGGGGTGCCAGTTCCATCCGGAGTTCAAGTCGAAGCCGTTGGAGCCGCACCCGTTGTTCCGCGCCTTCATCGGGGCCGCGTTGGAACACCGGCAGAAGCGGCAGGCTCGCGAAGCGCAGCCGCTGTTTTCCGAAACCGCGCATGCTCGTTGAGCGCGGCGGACCGCTGGCGCTAATCGCCGGGCCCTGCGTAATCGAGAGCGAAGAGCACGCCCACTTCCTTGCGGGCGAAATCCGGCGCATCGCCGGAGACTTCATCTTCAAAGCGTCGTTCGACAAAGCGAACCGCTCCAGCGTGCAAAGCTACCGTGGACCGGGCGCGGTGGAAGGTCTTCGAATCCTGCGGTCCATCCGCGAACTGGGCATTCCCGTTCTAACGGACATACATCAGCCCGCGCACGCCGAACAGGCCGCCGGATCGGTGGACATTCTCCAGATTCCCGCATTCCTGTGCC
>JBGTFZ010000100.1:0-4703 GCA_041746955.1 Bryobacteraceae bacterium | reverse complement strand
CCGCCGCCGCCACCAGCGCCTCGATTGCCGCCGTAGCCGCCCCCGCCGCCGCCAGCAGGCTTCGGACGGGCTTCGTTGACGTTCATTGCGCGTCCACGAAGTTCGGCTCCGTTCAGCTGGTCGATGGCGGACTGCGCCTCGCGAGCATCGGTCATTTCGACAAAGGCGAAGCCGCGGGGCTGGCCAGTGTCACGATCGGTGATAATGTTTACCCGCTCAACGGCTCCGTACTGCGAGAACGCGGACTGCAGGTCTTCTTGGGTTGTCTGGAAGCTCAAATTTCCGACAAAGATATTCGTCATGTGATGTTCCTCTAATGGAATTTAGTCCTTGTCAGACTGCGCTGTAGACAGGGTCGAAGAGCCGCGGCCGGAAGCCACTCGTTGCATGAAGAGGCGGGCAAAGACAATCTGAGTGTAGCACAGGATCTTTCGCCCCGCCACAGTCCGCCACCTTCGCCCGCTAATCGCCTCGTTTTGGCCTGGCCCGGCCCTTTGCATTTTTGGCCACTCGCACCGTCCACGCGGCGAGCAGTGCGCCTTTCAGGGTCATTTCGTCCGCGTTCGCTAACCTAATGTGGGTCGCGCCCATGCGCCCCCATCCGCCAGCAACGGGGAGAAAGATATCCGGAAGCTCGTCGACAAACGCGGACTGCTGCTCCGGCGACAGCATCAGGTTTCCGTAGCCATCCTTCCGATGGGCCAGAGTGGCGAAAATGTGCCCGCCTACGCGAAAGTCCGGCGAGCCCATGTGGGAGCTCTCGACGGCGCCGTCGAGGCTAAGCGCGATACGCCGGAAGTCGGCTGCCGTCACCCTGCGATTATCGCGAACGCGGCAGTTCCTGGCGCCCGCTTGTGAGTGGTTGGATCAGATCACGCCGTTTGGAGATTTTACGGGTCCGCGCCTGTTAGAAATCTCAGTTCCCAGCGACTACCTTGAATGTGGGAGGAACCGGATTCATCTCGACCCAACAACCAAGTCAGGACCAGCGATACAGGGAAGCGGTGGATAAGTTCGGCGCTTCACTCGAACGGCTGGCCAAGGCCTACGAAGCGGACCAGGAAAAGCGCCGCGACCTGAGCCAGGACATTCACCTTCAATTGTGGCGGAGCTTTGGGCGCTACGACGCCCGCTGTTCCCTGCGAACGTGGACTTACCGAATTGCTCACCATGTCGGCGCGTCCCATATCATTCGAGAGCGCCGCATCTATTCGAAGCTTGTGAGTCTTGAAGAGCTCGAAACGCTCCCGGACAAAGCTGGAGATTCTTCGACCGCGGATCGGCGGTTTGATCTGGACCGGCTCTCGGCAGTGATTCAGCAGCTCAAACCGCTTGACCGCCAAGTCATCATCTCCTGGCTCGAGGTGTGGACGCTGCTTCCGTTGGAGAAATTACCGGGCTGTCGCCGGGCAATGCCGCTGTGCGGATCCATCGCATCAAGAAGATCCTGAAGCGCCAGATTCCCCAAGGAGGTGACTATGCGGAATGATTTCCAAGACGACACTCCGAAAGCAAGCTAGCAAAGCCAACCAACGGAGGCATCACGGGTGAGCTTGATATTGATTCGGCAGAAAGCGCGGGAACTCCTCGTCAAAACGCGTTCCCGGAGTTGCAGGGCGGGCTGCACTCGTTATTCGTGATCGCGCTTGCCTGGAGCCTCGTAGGACTGTATCGCCTGAACCGGGGAAACTGGTCCGCGGCGATGCCGGAAGAGGCAGGACTTACCACAGGGGTCGAGTTTTGCCGGCGAGCGATTGAGCGAAGGCGCGACTATGTTCGCCGTGGTCTACTGTGGTCGTCTGGGCCGATAGTGCTGGCCATCGGAGCGTTCGTGCTGGCGCTCGCGCCGTTTGCGGGCACGGAAATCTTCCCGAGGGCGATGCCCTTCATGACACTCGCGGTGGCCTGGATAGCCCTGTTCCTTGTGATCCGGGTGCGCCAATAGCGCGAGCTTCAGCGTGAGATCGACGAATTGAGCGCTATCGAGAGAGAAAACGGCCATTAGCAGGTGAGTTGAAGGATCGCACGCTAACTAGGTGCGTGTAGCCCAAGATCTTCGCCCGCCAGAGGCCTCCAGTCAAGCGCGATCAAGCAAGCGGAAGCCGCCGGCCTTCAGGAAATTCAGCCTCGCCTCCGCCTCAATTGCGCTGGACTGCCGCAGAATAGCGCCGAAATCCTTGCGCTTGCGCAGCGGAGCCAGCCAGGGATCGTGGCGAAGAAGATGACTGCAGCTGTACCCGCATTTGACGACCTGAATCAGCAGGTCCCTCGCCTCGGCCACCCGGCCGCAATACGACAGTTGGCGGGCACAGTAGAGTGCCGCCTCCGGGTCGTCTTCCAGCGCAAGCGCCGCAATTAGTCGCGAAACACTGGCCACGTCGCCTTCAAGACCCGCTTTCAGACTCTCAACCAGGGTCAGCAGCAGCGGCGGCAGAGTCTTCGCAGCCAGGCGTTCGCCCGCAAGTTTCAGTGCACGGTCGCTGTGACCCAGCGCCGCCCAAGCGGCAAGGTCCAGGTAAGCGCGTACGTTCGCAGGCCCGGCCGCGCCCACCGCGTCGAGAACCCCCCCATAGTCACAGAGATTGAACATCGTGTGGGGAAGGCTGGTTTGAAGAGCGGGTTGCAACGCCAGCACGCCTCTGTGCCAAAAGTGATTCGGCCAGCAGACCGCAGAATCGCAGCACGTGGATGAGGCTGCCATAGATTCGCGCGTCGTCCGGATGGTGTCTGGCGAGGCGGACCAGGCGCGCCACTGCCAGGTTCGACTGTCCCCGGTCGGCCTGCAGAAGGGTGTAAAACTGATGCGCGCTGACAAGATCGGGATCGATCGCCAATGCCCGCTCAAAGGCTGCCTCCGCCAAACGCGTGCTCTCCACTTTCTCCACTTGGTACTTGGCCAGGAACCGGCAGCATCTGCCCAGACCCGCCCATGCTGGGGCGAAATCCGGAACATCTGCCAAGCAGATCCAATAGAGCATGCGCGCTTTGAAAAGCGCCTCCGGCGATCTGGCCGGCAGAAGCGAATTCGCCTCTTCAAACCGCGCGAGGGTTTCGGGCGGTGTGCCAGGCCGCCGGACCAACGGCGCCGAAAATCGATAGCCATGCTTCGGTTTGGTCTGTACCGTCTTTCTCCCTAGCACCCGGCGGATCGAGGCGATGGCATTCGTGAGATTCGCATCCTCCACCTGGGTGTCGGGCCAGATTGACTTCCAGATCATCGACTTCGGGACGAGTTCCCCCGCATTCTCAATCAGCAGGAGCAGCAAGTCATACGTCTTTGGAGTTAACGAAACCACCTTTCCGTTCCGGGTTAGCTGCCGGCCCGCCGGGTACAGCTCAAACGGTCCAAACGAATAGACCTTACCGGGGTCGATTTGTTTTTTGTTTCTTTTTTCTTTCGCGACTGTTCTTGTTCCAAGCGGCGAACCGGCCATAAGATACCCCAGGAGACTTACTATGACACGGACCCTTTGCACAATGGCAATCCTGATGCTCGCCGCCGGGAAAGCGTCGAACGCCGCCCCGATGGGAGCCTTCTCCGGAAGTTTCGACTACACCTTCGCGGCTTTCTGCGCGGATCCTCCCGGCGCGATTATCATCTTCGGCATTACGCCCTGCGTGGCGGTGGATATCGACTATCTGGCCATCGGAAGCACTTCGCTGTTCTCGAACGCGTCGCTGGAGATGCAGACGTTTCTCAGTCCGGCTCTGCCCGGTCCATTCCCCTTCACGGGAACTTTCGCCCTAACCGACCTGGCTAATCCGGCGAACAGTATCTTTGGAACGATAGCCGGAGCGGGCAGGGTCATCGGACCGCCCGGCCCGCCGGTCGGTTTCCCGCCATTCGGAATCAGCGGAATTTTCGAGACCACTGGAGGTACGGGTTCGTTCGTGGGAGCGGCCGGGAGGTCCGCATTGTCCGGTATCGCGCTATTCACGTTCCTGAATAGCGAAGCCACCTTCGCGTCGGGTGAGGGAACGATGACATTCAGCACAGTCCCCGAGCCCTCCAGCGCGCTGCTGCTCCTGCTGGCATTGGCGCCGCTGATGTTGGTCCATCGCCGAATCCGCCGCACGGCTAGCTAAGAAGACCGGCAGCGGGTCGCCTCTGGACACTTGTGCGTATAGCTCCCACCGTTCAACTCTTGGCGGAACAACGCGAGTGTCTGGAGCGGTGGGCGCGTGGCCGGTCGCTGCCAGCCCGGCAGGTGGAACGCGCGCGGATCGTACTGATGGCGGCGGCCGGAATGCGGGACATCGACATCGCTGCCGCGCTGAAGATCAGCAATCAGAAGGCGGCGCGCTGGCGCAAACGATTCCTTGCGATAGGGTTGATGGGTTGAAGAAAGACGCCACGCGGCCCGGTCGTAAACCCAGCGTCCCGGTCACGACCGTTCAATCCGTGCTGGAGAGCGCGTCGAATGGAGCCTCGTCGGCCCGTGCGCTGGCCGCCGCAGCCGGCGTTAGCGAGTCCACGGTCCGGCGGATAGTAAAGAGTCGCAAGTGAGGACTTCAGCCGACGGCGGCTGATCGCTCTCCTGATGACATTGGGGCCCCTGCCCTGCGCCAGCCGCTACGACAGAATCTCCGTCACCGTCCCGGCGCCCACCGTCCGGCCACCCTCGCGAATCGCGAACCGCAGCCCCTTGTCCATTGCCACCGGCGTGATCAGCTCAATCTCCATCTGCACGTTGTCGCCCGGC
>JBGTFZ010000099.1:0-26659 GCA_041746955.1 Bryobacteraceae bacterium | reverse complement strand
CCCGCCTCCGGTATCCCGGTAAGGTAGAAAAAATTCGGCTCCTGAAAGTAGCCGTCGCGATTGTCTTCGGCTTCCTTGTCGGAGCGAGCGTAAAGAACCAGCGCGGAATCGTTCAAGGTGGCGCGAATTTTCGCCCTGCGTTCCGCAAATTCGGCGGGCGCGACCGCACCGGGAAGCACCGACGAAAGTGCCGCGGCAAGCCCCAGCAGCCGGATCATTTTCTGAGTATAGCGGTGCCGGTGCGCAGCAATTCGCGCGCTTTCTCGGCCGACCGGGATTCGACGGAGAGGCGCAGCAGCGGCTCCGTATTCGATGCGCGGACGTGCAGCCATCCATCGTCAAGGATGATCTTCAGCCCATCCGTACGGTCGAACCGGGCGTCCGCAAACGTATCTTCAAACTCCCGGAACACGGGGCCCAGCATACCTCGGCGGAACGGCGTCTTCATGCCCAGGCGGGTAAATCGGGGAAGCCTTTGCGCCAGCGCCTCGATCCCTTCGCCGGTCTCAGCCATGCGGTCCAGCAGAAACGCCATGCCCGTATAGCTGTCGCGGCAATAGTGGACCGCCGGAAAAATGATGCCGCCATTCGCGCCTTCGCCCCCGATCACAGCGTTCACCGCGCGCATGCGCTCGACGACATTCGCCTCGCCCACCGGAGTTCGAAACACGCGCCGTCCATGCCAGGCCGCCACTTCGTCGATCACCGACGACGTGGTGAGATTGACGACGACATCGCCGGGCAGGCGCGACAGCACCGCGTCAACCACCAGCGCCAGCACTTCATCGTTGTCCAGGATCCTTCCGTCGGGCAGCGCCACGGCAAGCCGGTCGCCATCCGGGTCTTGCGCAAATCCGATATCCGCGCCTTCGCGGCGGATCAAATCCGACAGATCGCCCAACGCGTCCGGCGTGGGCTCCGCCTGGCGCGGAAAGGGCTGCGTGGGATCGATGGAGATGGCGTTCAAGCGGCACCCCAGCGCCGACGTCAGGAAGCGCGGCGTCAAAAGCGAACCCGCCCCATTCACGCCATCCAATGCGACGCGGAACCGGCGCGCGCGGATGCGGTCCGCATCCACACACCGCAGCACTCGCTGAACGTGCAGGCGCGCCGGCGTCTCCGGCTCCTCCGTGATCCGTCCGATGGAAGCGTTCGCCGCATGCGCGAAATCCGCCTCGTGGTAGATGTCGATCAACTCACTGCGTTCAAAGTGATTGAAGAACTGCCCGCCTTCGTTGAACAGCTTTAGCGCGTTGTACTCCGGTGGATTGTGGGACGCCGTCAATGCAATTCCGCCGCGCGCGCCGGATGCCTCAACATACATTTGAATCGTCGGTGTCGGCAGAATGCCGACCTTCACGACGTCGCAGCCAACACTCAGCAATCCACAGGTGACGGCGTGCTCCAGCATCGCTCCGCTGGCGCGGGTATCGCGGCCCAACACCACACGCCCGCCGCGTGTGTACGTTCCAAACGCCTGTGCGAATTCGGATGCCAGCATCGGCGTAAGAAAGCCGCCAACGACGCCGCGTATGCCGGAGACCCCGATCTTCAGCAAATGTTGACGCGCGGGCATTACGCGTAGGCCCTTGCCAGATCCATCACCGCCGCCATCATCTCCGCCGGCGATTCGCCCTTCCGCTCCGCAATGATGCGCACGACGGGTTCCGTTTGGCTGACGCGGACATGAAACCAGCGGTCTCCGAAGTCGATCCGGATGCCGTCCAGCGTGATCGCATTTCCGCCGGGGAATTTTTCCAGCAGCGCGTCGAACAGCTGCGGAATTCTTCGCCGCTGCAGCGGCACTTCGGCTTTCTGCATGCGGTAGACGGCGTAATCGTCCAGCATTTCGTGAAAGGGCCGCGCCCGCGCCGCGGACATTTCAAGCAGCGTCATCATCGTCGCGATTCCGTCATAAACGAACCGGAACTGCGGAAACATCACCGCGCCTGTTCCTTCGCCGGCCAGCGCGACATCTTCGGGCGAATGAATGCTCAACGCGTCGATGACGGAACTGCGCCCAACCGGCACCCGCACCACCTTCGATTGATGCGACGCGGCGATCTCGTCCAGCAGCAGCGTTGTCGAAAGATTCGTGATCAGAATCTTGCCCGGGTTCTGCGACAGCACGTGGTCGGCGGCCAGCGCCAGCACCATCTCTTCGGGAATCGCCTTGCCTTCCGCCGTGGCGATGGCCACTCGATCCGAGTCCGCATCAAAAAGAAAACCGGCATCGGCGCCCAACGGCTTGACCAGCGGGCCCAACTGATACTCCACCGCGCGGGCGGAAGTGGACGGCTCATGCGCGAACACTCCGTCCGTGTCGGCATTGATCAGGATCAGCGCGAAACCGAAGCGCTCGTTCAACCGGCGGAGGATCAGCGACGACGTGCCGTTGGAGCAGTCGACCACAACCTTCGCTTTTCGCAGAGTGTCGAAATCATAGACGGACGCGAGGGAATCGAGGTAGGAGTCCATCGCCGAGCCGTCCGTAGTCTTCCGCCCCAGATGAGTCCACTCGACGAAATCGAACTGCCCCAGGTGAAAAATGTCCAGCAGTTCGTTCGCCTCGCCCGTCGAGAGGTAAGTCCCGCGCGGCCCGAAGAACTTCAGCGCATTCCATTCCGCCGCATTGTGGCTAGCACCTATCGAGACGCCACCGGCCGCATCCAAACGCCGGATGCAATGCTGGATCACGGGCGTGGAAGCGATTCCCAAATCGATGACGTCGCGTCCGGATGCCATCAACGCCGCACAGACTCCCTCGCGCATCATGACGCTGCTGGCGCGCGGGTCGCGGCCAAGCACGACGGGTCCGGCCGTCTCAAGAAACGCCGCGAAGGCCGCGGAAAAGTCCATCACGCGCGAGGCCGTAACGCCACTGCCGACGATGCCCCGCAGGCCGACCTGTGAGATGCGCAAGGCGCGCGCGGCCAACCTAACGCTCCAGCACCATGCGCCCGAAGGCCTCCGGCACGTGGTACCCGTTCGCGCCCGTGGGCTGCCACGCGATCATCGCGCGGTTGGGCTTTGGACCCTGCAAACGATAGAAGTTGATCCGCAGTTCAAGCCCGTCGCGCGGCGCTACCGGACCGCCCTCCCCATTGATGCTCTCGAACGGAATCTTCATCTCTCCGTACCAGATCTTGCCATTGGCATCCAGCTTCGCCTTCACCGTAAAGCCGGAGTTCCACAACCACCCGCCTTCGAGCAACGGCGTGTCGCGGTCGATATCGAGATCCACCCACTCGCCCTGCGGCGACACTTGATATTCGCGATACCTGCGGGGATTCTGGAAATCGCCGCCGACGAAAACCTCCGCGACATCCCATTCCCAAAGCTTGTTCGTTTCTTCGAAAGTGGTGGGCTCGGGTTTCAGGTACAGAGATTCGTAAGGGCACGTGAACAGGACATAGAGATACTTGTCCGTCCACCGCGAGCGGATCTCCGTTCGATGTCCGCGCGTGGCCGCACCCGTGGGCCCGTTCCCGGCCCAGACGCCGTGGATGCCCCGCCAGAAAGGCGATGTCGGATCGGCCGTCAGTTCGGCATCGTGGCCGGAATGCTTGCTGACGATTCTTCCCGGCCCGTCGGCCATCAAAACGGCAGCGGCAAAAAGCAACGCGATCGAATACTTCATCGGGCAGCCTCCTCAAGTACTTTCGCGATCTCCCGTATGGTGGACTCGCCGGCCAACAGCACGCGGTGCGGAAGCCAAAACGAGTCTTTGATCGATTGTTCCGCCACCGGGCACTCATGAACGACGCAGGAATTCTTTGAGCCGTATAGAGGATTCTGATACAGCGTGTGGGGGTAGAAGGGCGTCACCGGAATCTGGCGCTCCTGAAGCCGCCGGACCACATCGTCGCGGTCGCGGGCATTGCCCACCAGCAGATAGTAACAGTGGGCATTGCAGTTCGGAAGCGCCTTCTGAAACGTCACGGCCTCTCCATCGCCAACGGCGTCGATCAGAATCCGCGCGTTGCGGTTCCGCGTCGCAATCTGCGACGGCAGCCTCTCCAATTGCGCGATCAGCACGGCCGCCTGCAGCCCCGTTAGGCGGTAGTTGCCGCCCAGTGTGAAGTGGTGATAGAAACTGGGGCCGTCGGTTCTCCGGCCTTGATTCGCGATGGCGCGCAAACGTTCCGCAAGAGCGGAATCCTGCGTCACGACCGCGCCGCCCTCACCCGCCGTCATCACCTTGCCGTTTTGAAAACTGAACGAACCGAACATCCCCAGGCTTCCCGCGCGGCGTCCATTCCATTCCGATCCATGGGCGTGGGCCGCATCCTCAATCAGCGCGAAATCGAACGCCACTGCCAGTTCCAGCAGGCGATCCATATTCGCCATCGGTCCGCCGAAGTGGACGGCCATGATGGCTTTCGTATGGGGCGTGATCGCCAGCGCCGCGCGGATGGGATCGATGTTGTAGGTGTTGGGTTCGATATCGACGAATACCGGCGTCGCTCCAACGCGCGACACCGAGGTAGCCGACGAGATGAACGAAATTGCCGGCACGATCACTTCGTCGCCGGGGCCAATGCCCGCCGCTTCGAGGCCCATCTCCAGCGTTACGGTTCCGTTCGCCGCCGACACGCAATGCGCGGAGTGCTGGAAGGCCGCAAACTCCGCCTCAAACCGCCCGACGAAATCGTGATAACCGCCCCACTGGCCCGATTTAAGAACTTGCTCGATCAGTTCCAGCTCGCGACTTTCCGCCACCGGCCAGGATGGGATCTGCATCTGAGATCTAGCATAGGGGTACATGACCGTTTATGAGGAACGCCGGGAGGAGCTGGAGCGCTACGAACTTCAGATGGGGGCGGAGCGCGGCCGCCTTGCGCTGTCGTTGGATCTGTTGACGGACGCATTGATCCTTGTCGGCCAGCACGGTGTTTACTGCCAGAGCGCGCGCCAGCCCGGCCAGCCGTCGATGGATGTCCAGATCATTCTGAAATCCCTGAACGATGCGAAGGAGCTGACCATCAACGTGATGGAGGAGCTCAGGAAAAGAAAGGGTTCTTCTTAATTTCTTCGCCGATCGTCGTTAGTTCCCCATGACCCGGAACCACGACGGTTTCGCCGGGCAGCGTGAACAGCTTTTCGCGGATGGAGCGGATCAGCGTCGGGTGATCTCCGCCCGGAAGGTCCGTGCGCCCGATGGAGCGCCGGAATAGCGTATCGGCCACGATGGCTTTCTTCTGTGCCGGTAGCCACAGCGAGACGCTGGCCGGCGAATGCCCCGGCGTGAACAGCACGTCCATCTCAATCGACCCGACGCGCAGGCGATCGCCCGCCTTCAGCCAATTGTCGATCTCCACCCTTTCCGGAGTCGCGACGCCCATCCACGCCGCCTGCTTGTCGAGATTGTCGTAGAGTTCCCGCTCGCCAGGATGCATGGAAACCGGTGCGCAGGTGCGTCGCTTGATGTCTGCGGCTTCGCCGATGTGGTCGATATGCGCGTGCGTGATCAGGATCGACCGGACGGTCAATTCATGCCGGTTCACCAATGCCATGATGTCGTCGATATCGTCGCCGGGATCGATCACCATCGCGTCGCGCGAGATTTCGTCGCCGATGATGGAGCAGTTGCACTGTAGCGGGCCGACGGCAAGAATCTCGTGGATCATCTCTATACTCAAAGGATTATGAATGAAGTTGTCGGGGTGATCGTTCGCGCCACCCATATTCTCAGCATCGTGATGCTGCTGGGGTCGGCGTTCTACATCCGGTTTGTCGAAAAAGGCATTGAACGTATTCCTGCATGGTACGTGCTGCTGCCGACGGTTGGCGTGCTGGCCACCGGCGCGTATCAGTTCTGGACCACGATTCAAACCGGGCTCGTCGACAAGGGGTGGCACATCACCTTCGGCATCAAGATGCTGTTCGTCCTGCACATCCTCGCCATCTCGCTATTGCAGTTGCGGGCGCAGGCGGATGAGGCGAAGCGCAAGAAGTGGATGAATGGAATCGTGATCAGCGGCGTGCTGGTGGTGATCCTGTCGGCCACGCTTCGGCTGCTGCACGGGATATGACCGGCTACGCTGCGCTGCGGGAATCGGGCGCCTGGCACGATGCCTCCGCGCGGGGACGCATACGCGTTACCGGCGAAGACCGCGCCCGGTTGATCCACGCCATGTCCACCAACGAAGTGGAGAAACTTCAAGCGGGCGAAGGCTGCTACGCGTTCTTTTTGAATGCGCAGGGCAAGATCCTCGCGGACGCTGTCGTCCTCTGCTTTGACGATCATCTGCTGTTGGACACCGAACCCGCATTGCGGCAGAAGCTATTGGAGCATCTGGACCGATTCATCATCGCCGACGACGCGACGATTGAAGATGTCACCGGTTCGACGGTCTGCCTGACCGTCGAGGGTCCGCTTGCGGAAGGATCTCTGCGAGGCCTTGGCGCGCAGCCGCCAGAGACGGATTTCCATTGGACGGGTTGGGCGGGCCGGACGATTGTCCGCATTCACCCGGAGGGTTTCCGCGTGTTTGCGCCGCTGGCGGATCGCGCCGATCTCGCAGCTCGGCTGGGTGAAGAAGCCGATGCGGAAGCGGCGAATGTCGTACGGCTGGAGCGTGGAATTTCCCGCTATGGCGACGACATCCTGGAACGACACTTGGTTCAGGAGACGCGCCAAGCCCACGCCGTCACTTTCACCAAAGGCTGCTATCTGGGCCAGGAAATTGTCGAGCGCATTCGATCCCGCGGAGCCGTGCACAAGGGCCTCGCGCCGGTTGAGATTTCGGTGTTCGCTCCGCCGGAGCCTGGCTCCGCCTTGGTCGATGATAGTGGCGCGAAGTGTGGAGAGATGATGTCCAGCGCGTTTTCTCCGGCGCTGAACAAGGTGGTTGGAATGGCTTATCTGCGCGCGGATCAGCTGGGGTCTGAAGCCAAGCCGATGAAACTCGGCGACGCAATCGCCCGCGTCCGCATCTGAGAAGGGAATGCCCAACCCGAAAATCGGAGTGCTGGTGGGAAGCCTCCGCCGCGATTCGTTCCACCGCCTGATTGCGGACTCACTGCCGGCGCTTGCGCCGCCCGGGGCAGAAATTGTGGCGCTGCCATCCGTTGACTTGCCCCTCTACGACGGCGATGTCGAAGCGGCCGGGATACCGGAGATTGTTCGACAACTAGGCGATGCGATCACCGCCGTTGATTCAGTGGTGATCCTGTCGCCGGAGTACAACTACTCGATCGCCGGAGTGCTGAAGAACGCAATCGACTGGCTTTCGCGCCTGAAACCTCAGCCGCTGGCGGGCAAACCAATGTCGATCATAAGCGCATCGCCGGGGCTGTACGGAGGTGCGCGAGGGCAGTATCATTTGCGCCAGGTACTCGTTGCGCTGGATGCGAAAGTGCTGAACAAGCCGGAGGTGATGGTGGGTTCGGTGATGTCGAAAGTAGACCCCGAAAGCCGCACGATCACCGACGAGCGCACCCGCGCTGGAATTCAGCGGCAGCTTGCGGCGCTAGTCGAATTCACCGGCGCGTCTTAGTCGCTTCGACGCAGCACCAGCGCGGAGTTCTTGCTGCCGAATGCGATGCAGTTGCACACCGCGTTCTCGATAGCCAGGCGACGCGCTGAACCCGGAATGTAGTCGAGGTCGCATTCGGGGTCGGGCTCTTCAAGATTCAAAGTCGGCGGAGCGACGCCGTCCCGCATCGCCAGCAGGGTTGCCGCAACGCCCGCTGCGCCGCATGCCCCTTGCGGATGGCCGATCAAGCTCTTCAGCGCGGAACCGGGAAGCCGCGACGCGTGCTTGCCAAACGCCAGCTTGATCGCGCGAGTCTCAATGCGGTCGTTCAACTCGGTGGAAGTGCCGTGATAGTTGACGTACTGCACTTCTTCCGGCGAAATTTCAGCCTCCCGCAACGCCAGCGTAATTGCGCGCGCCGGTTCTTCGCCGCATTCTTCCAGCCGCACGCGATGATACGCTTCACAGGTGGAGCCGTAGCCGGTGATCTCACCGTAAATCCGCACTCCGCGTTCGATCGCCTTCTCGCGCCCCTCAAGGACGAAGAACCATGAGCCTTCGCCTAGAACGAAACCGTCGCGGTCCCGGGAGAATGGACGGGATGCGCGCTCCGGCGAATCGTTCCAACGAGTGGACATGATGCGCATCAGAATAAACCCGCGCAGGATCAGCGGAGCAATCGGCGCGTCCGCTCCACCGGCGACTATGCGGTCGCACGCGCCGGCGCGAATAGTGCGGAATGCGTACCCCAACGCGTCGGTGGAAGATGTGCAGCCGGTGGAAATCACATGGCTGAAGCCGCGAAACCCGAACCGCATGGAGATCTCGCTGGCTAGCGTTCCGATGGTCGACGTGGGGATGACGTAGACGCTGCAGTGCTTTTCTTTGCCCGCGTAGTAGAGCCGGTATTGCTCTTCGGTAAACTCCTGGCTTCCGCCGCCGGAGCCAACGACGACAGCGATCTCGCGCAACTCGTCCCGCGACAGAGTCTCCGGTTCGATGCCGGCGTCGCGAACCGCTTCGTCCGCCGCGGCGATGGCCAAAGGGGTGACGCGCGACACGTGCTGGCGGTCCTTCGCCGACACCCACTGCATTTCGTCGAACCCGGTTGGCAGCTGCCCCGCGATCTTTACCGTGTGGGCGCCCGGGTCAAAAGCCTCGATCCTGCGGACGCCGCTTCGTCCTTGCTGGACGGCACTCCAGAAAGCTTCCCGGCCCAGTCCGTTCGGGCTGACGGCCCCGATTCCGGTGATGACGACGCGTCTTGGCAACTCACCATTATGCGTGCTGGACGCGAATGTCAAAGGAAGGTCAGGTGGTAGCATGTGGGTTCAAATGGAAGTCGCGGCGGACCCGGCACCCGGCCACGCTCCGCACAAATATCTCATCCGCACTCTGGCCGGCGTTCAGGCGGGAGTGTTGGGCGGCGCAGCGGTCCTGCTCTGGATTCTCTTCGCATCGAGCCTTTCTGAACGCTCCCCGTGGGTTCTGGTGAATATGATTGCCGGAGTATTTTACGGCGGCCAAAGCCGGGGATCGGATTTCGGTTGGATGACGCTCGCGGGGGCAGCGGTGCATATCCTTCAATGCGCGCTTGCATCGATTCTATTCGCCGTCGCCATGCGGCGCCGGTCCTACGTGCCCAGCCTGGCCACCGCAATGCTCTACGTCGCAACCGTGGGGTGGATTGCTAAATCATTTGTTTGGAAAACTTTCAACCCCACCCTGGCGAATATTGCGCCAACGTTCGCCGTCTCCACCGGATTTTTTATCCTCGGACTGGCACTGAGTTTTTTGCCTTGGCTAGAGAGGGAGTTGGAGCGGGATTTGTTGCTAGAATAGGAAATTCGCCCCCCGGCGGTTAGTCAAATCTTTGCTGAAACCCGGTCTGCTACAACCGCGTCCGGTTAGAGGCACATATAAGGAAAGGAATTCGTTGCGAATGCAGTTGGGCAGGCTCACTGGCCTGTATCTGATGGTGTGCTGTGCCTGTCTGCTTTCCATTCCCGTCACCGGGCAGCAACAGACTCCGCCTCCGAAACCCGCGCCGCCGAAGCAGCAGAATCCGTTCGAAACGGTTCCCGTTGCCCCCGCCGAGCCGCCGAAGCCGCAGCAAGCGAAGCCCGCCAAACCCGAGTTGGAAGAGCCAAAGCCGGCCGATCCAGCGAAGCCCGGCGACATTCCTCCCGGCGAACTTCCCGACACCATCGAAGCCATCGAATTCCGCGGTTCCCGCCGCGTTCCGCAGGATACGCTGCGCGCGCTGATCTTCACCAAACGAGGCGATCCATACAACGAAGACGCCCTGAACCGCGACTTCATGGCGCTGTGGAATACCGGACGCTTCGACGACATCCAGCTTGAAAAAGAACCCGGCCGCACTGGGTACATCGTGCGGTT
Source organism: Bryobacteraceae bacterium (assembly GCA_041746955.1). Taxonomy (GTDB): domain Bacteria; phylum Acidobacteriota; class Terriglobia; order Bryobacterales; family Bryobacteraceae; genus JAPKYZ01. The sequence continues at coordinate 16,778 of JBGTFZ010000099.1, read as the reverse complement.
CGTTCTTCAGGAGCGCCGCGTTGTCCGTTCCATCAAATACGATGGGATGAAATCGATCACGATCTCGGAAATTCTCGACCGGTTCAAGGAACGCAAGGTCGGCCTTCAGGTAGAGACGCAGTACGATCCGAATCGCGTCCAGCGCGCCGCGAACGTCCTGAAGGAATACCTTGCCGAACGCGGCCGCCAGTTTGCCACCGTAACACCGGAACTGAAGCAGATTCCGCCGTCGTCGCTGGAAGTGAACTTCAAGGTGGTGGAGGGTCCGAAAGTTAAGGTGGGCGAGATCAACCTTGACGGCAACAGCGTCTTCAGCGACCGCGAAGTCACCCGCGCGATGAAGAACCTGCATCCGATCGGGATTCCCTATTCGATCTACCTTGAGAATCTCTTCGCCAAAACCTTCGACTCAACCAAGCTGGAAGAGGATAAGGACCGTATCCGGAACTTCTATCAGGAGCGTGGCTACTTCACCGCGCGTGCGGCGGAGCACAAGGTTGAAATCGTCGATACCGGCGGCGGAAAATTCCGCGTGCCGCTGTTTTATCCGAACAAGCCCGGCAAGAAGGCCAACCTGACGGTGAATATCGAAGAGGGTTTGAAGTACAAGCTGGGCAAGGTGAATTTCATCGGAGTGAAGTTTTTTCGCACGCCCGAGTCCCTGTTTCAACCCGTCTTCGGAATGGGCGAAGGAGACGTATTCTCCACCGCCAAACTTCGCAAAGGCATGGAGCAGTTGCGGAAGCTCTACGGCGAGTTCGGCTTCCTGGACATGGTGCCGGAGCCGGGATTTGAGCCGAACACCAACACCGGCATCATCGACATGACCTTATCGGTGGACGAAGGCAAGCAGTTCTTTGTCCGCCGCATCGATTTCTCCGGAAACACCACCACCCGCGACAAAGTGATTCGCCGGGAACTGCTGATTGACGAAGGCGATCTGTTCAACACGCGCCTGTGGGAAGTCAGCCTGCTGCGGTTGAATCAGCTTGGCTACTTCGAAGTGCTGAAGGAAGAAGAGGCCGCCGACATTACGCGCGACACCCGCAACAACACGGTGGACATCACGCTGAAGGTCCGGGAGCGCGGCAAGAATTCCGTCAATCTGTCGGGCGGCGTGTCGGGCATTGCCGGATCGTTCATTTCGTTCGGATACTCGACGAATAACTTTCTCGGCTTGGGAGAAACGCTTTCGCTCGACGCGCAATTGGGAGACCGGCTGCGCTCCACCACTTTCGGCTTCACGGAGCCCTATCTGTTCGACCGTCCGATAACTGCCGGATTTACTATTTTCTATCAGCGGTTCAACTACGATCAGGGCCGTGAGGCATCGCTCTTCTCGGGCCGCAACCTAACTACGCTGTTCAACGCGGTGGGAGAACAAAACCTGTTGAACTATGTGTCCAACGGCGCGGGTTTCAGCGTATTCGCGTCGACGCTTCTGAAGCGAAGCTTCGCCCGCGTTGGCATCACTTATAACTTCAACCAGTCTTCGATCACGCCGGGCAGCGGGGCCGCCGAGAATTACTTCAACTTTTTCAACTTCCGGAACTTTGAAGGCCCGAATACGCTTAGCGGGATTCGAACCACCAGTATTATTCCCAACTACAGCTACAACACGGTCGATCATCCGGTTACGCCCAGCCGCGGCAGGAGCCTATATATCTCGACTACGCTTGCCGGAGCGTGGCTTGGCGGCAACGTCAACATGATTGAGCCCACCATCGACGCCAAGTACTTCCGCGCGGGTTTCAAGAAGGGCCACGTGATCGGCATGCACTTCCTGGGCCGGTTCGTCACGGGATACGGCGGGGTGGCCGCGCCCCCGTTCAACCGGTTCTACATGGGCGGCGAGAACGACATCCGGGGCTTCCAGATCTGGCAGATCAGCCCGATCGGCTTCATCCCCAACGAGACTGCGATCCCGGTGTTGAACTCCGATGGATCGGCCCGCTTCCAGAAGGTGATTGTGGACGGTCAGGAGGGCTTCGCTCCCGTCACGCAGACCATTCCAACCTACACCGTCACGCAGTTGGGTGGAGACACCCAAGGCGTCTACAACGCCGAATACCGGATTCCGATTTTCGGACCCGTAACACTTGCGCCATTCTTCGACATCGGCATCAACACGATCGTGATGAAGAACCAGCTGCAGTTGAATTCGGGCCGGCTGAACGAACTGGGCTTCGCGTTTCCGCAGGCAAGTTTCGGCAAGGGTGTTACGCTGGCCCGCGCTACGCTTCAACCCCGCGCGTCAACCGGACTGGAGCTTCAGATCATGATGCCTGTCGTGAATGCGCCGTTCCGGCTATACTGGGCCTATAACCCGTTGAGGGTTGAGGAGTTTCTGCAGCCGCCCGTGGTTGCCGACCGGTCGTATTTCGCGAACGACACTACATTTCGAGCGGCGCAAATTCTATATGGAACACCCATTCCATACTTTGAAAAGCGCAGCACCTTCCGTTTTACGATCAGTAGAACCTTTTAGCACTTGAAGATCTTTAGGAGTTTTGAGACAGTGAATTTGAACGTTCTTATCGTTGCCTTGGCCGCTGCTTCACCGGCATTGATGGCCCAGGCAACCACAACCAAAGTTGGAGTGATCAACATCCAGCAGGCCGTTCTGTCCACCAAGGACGGACAGATGGCGGCGCAGGACTTGCAGGCGAAGTTCGAACCGCAGCGCAAGGAGATCGAGCGCAAAAATGCCGAGATCCAGCAGATGCAGGACCAGTTCCGCAAATCGCAGAACACGGCCAGCGACGACCAGCGCGCGCGGCTGACTCGCGATATCGATCAAAAACAGAAATCGCTTCAGCGCGATATGGAAGATGCCGAGGCGGAATTCCAGCAGGAGCAGCAGAAGACCTATGGAGAGCTGGGCGGCCGCATGATGCAGGTGATCGACAAGTACGCCCGCGATAACAGCTACACGCTGATCCTGGACGTGTCCAGTCCGCAGACCCCGGTTCTTTACATGGCCAATGGTTTGGACATCACGTCCGAGATCGTGAAGATGTACGATGCCAACGCTCCGGCGCCTGTGGCCAAACCTGCCGCGGCTCCCGCTCCGACGATGCCGAAGCCGACTATGCCGAAGCCCACGACGCCCAAGCCCGCTGCAACAAAGCCGGCCGCAACGCCTCCTCCGGCTGCCACGCCTCCGGCAAACTAGAAGCCGCTAGGCCGCACCCAGAAGCTCTCTACCCATTCGCCGCCCGGAGCGATCGATTGAAGCTCTGGGTACTGACCTTTGTGGTGCTGGTTGAACGCGTCGGTGACCGCCGCCATCGGTTCAAAGCACACCACGTCCCGTCCCGGTGGCGCGTACACGACCCCTACCTGATACTTCGGTCCGAAGATCACGCTGAGTTTCTGCGTGCCGTTGGTTACCCAGAACTCCGCACGCCCTTGCGCGTCGCGGATCAGCGGCGTGTAGACGTCGTCCTGTTTTGCGCCTTTTAGTGGAAGATCCGCCGCGCTTGCTGGCACCCGCTTGCCGGTGGGGATGAGTGTGGGCGACAGTTCCACGTGCTCCTTCGCGGGGATGTGCAGCGTCCAGGCGTCGCGGCCGCCCGGAATTTGAAACCACGGGTGGTATCCGATCGCCACAGGTAGCTTCTCCTTGCCCTGGTTCGCGATCCTGGTCACCACTTCCAGTTCGCCGTTGCGCAGCAGGTAGGTCATCTCGATCGTGTGGGCGAACGGGAACTGCTTCATCCACCCGGCGTTGTCCGCAAAATTCAGGCGGCTGCGAATCGATGCCGCGCCATTCGTCCCGGTTTCGACGATCTGCCAGCGGTCGGTAAACATGACAAGCCCATGGACCGGGTTGCCGTTGCCATCAGGGCGAAGCGTGGATTCCCCGGGCGCGAAGCGGTGCTGCTTGCCGTTTACCCAGTACGCCATGCCTTCGTTGCGGTTCGCCCACGGGGCCAGCAGGGGGTTGCCGAGTTGTGCGGGCTTCGCCTTCAGCGTGGCGAGCGATTCCGCTGGCTTCCAGAAGATTTCGTTGCCCTTCACCTTCATCGAGACGGCGATGTTGCCCAAAGACGGAACGACGGTTACTTCCGTCTGCGAGGTTGAATCCAGTAGGACGACGACATCCACTCCATCGACTGTGCGCTTCTCGACAGAGTAATCCGCAAGTACGGGCATGGCGATGGCTAAGCTTAGGATCTTGAGAAGGGTTCTTCGCACGCCGAAAGCATATCAGGGCACCCGTTCCGGCGTTCCGGGCTCGCGCAGGTCAAGTGTGGTCCACTCCTGGCAGCACCAGCAGTCGCCGGGCGTGTAGGTGCGGATGTAGCAAATCTCACACCAGTAGGTGACCATCAGCCGCTTGCCGTCCTGGTGCGCGAACAGGCTGCGGGTGTGGATTTTGTCGATCGCAAACCTTGCCGCGCCGTCGAAATGCCCCATCACCTCAAAGTCCGCATCCTTCAACCGGGGGTCGTTCAGAACGCCGATTGTCGGTTCGTCGCCGGCCAGCGCGATACTGCGCTTGTCTTGCAACTCCAGGGCCGCGGCGCCACCCTCGGTCTGACGGAGCTGGCCGCGTAGCGACTTCGCTGCGCCGGCCGCCATCAACACTGGCGCAAGCGGGAGGGATAGGAAATGTCGGCGGTGCACTCTACTTCTTTCGATGAACGGCGGGGCGTCCGCGCTTCAACTCCAGCAGGCTGCAAAGAAACGCGCCAATGGCGCCCACGAACAACCATGCGGCGCCTTCAAACGCCTTTTGGTCTTCAAACACGTAGCTGGAGGAGAAGAACCAGCGAAACAGCGTGAAAACGGCGCCAAGAGCGTAGATGGGGAACAGCCACCGCAGCTTGTTGAATATCACGAGGAGCACAATTGTCACGCCCAGCAGTCCGATACCCAGCAGGCAGTTCGTAAGATCCTGCCCCGTCAGGGACATCATGCCGCCCGCATCCAGACTGTGCGTTCCCGACAAGTAGGCCACCACCGACAGACCCAGAAGAAAACCCGCCAGCAGGAAATGGTAGAGGTACGCGTACGTGCGTAGCAGAACGTGAACAAATCTCATCTGCGAAGCCGCTATTGTAACAACGCTGCGGCGACCGATAGTAGACTAAAGAAGTAAGGGTTTAGCAGCCACCAAGAAAATGAACCCGGAAGCACCGCTCTCGACGCGCGAATCCAGCATTCTGAATGCGATCGTTCAGGCTTATCTCGAAACGGGTGAGCCGGTTGCATCGCTTGCCTTGGCGCGCCTGCGCGGCATGAGCCTAAGCGCCGCCACCATTCGAAGCGTCATGTCGGATCTTGCGGATCAGGGTCTGCTGGCGCAGCCCCACACTTCCGCCGGCCGCATCCCGACGCCGCAGGCGATTCAGCGCTACGTCGGCTCGCTGGCCGTCCGGGTGGTCAGTGCGGAGCTTGCCCAGATGCGCTGGGAACTGGGGCGGTCGCGCACGGCGGGCGAGCGGGTGGAGCGTTCTTCCGAAATCCTGACGAACCTGACGCACAACGTGGGAATCGTCGCCGAATTCCCGACGGATTCCCGCGTTCTAAGCAACGTCGAATTCGTTGCGCTTCCCGCGAACAAGCTTCTGATGGTGGTGGTTGCGGCGGACGGCAACGTTTGGAACCGGGTGGTGGATATTGAGAAGCCGCTGACTCCGTCGGAGTTGACCTCGATCCGCAACTACTTGAACCTTGAGTTCCAGGGCTGGCGGCTGGCCGATATTCGCGGAGAGATTGAGCGGCGGCTGAGGCAGGAATCGGCCACCTACGATTCCGTCATGCGGGGATTGCAGGAACTGCATATTCGGGGCTTGATGGATCTCGCGCTGCAGGCTGAAGTACACCTGGGCGGCACGTCGAACCTGCTGGCGATCGATCTGCATCTTACGAGAGAGGCGCTTCGCGATCTGTTCCGCACGCTTGAGAAAAAGCGGCGGCTTCTTTCGCTGCTAGACCGTTTTCTGGAAGATCATTCCGATGCCCCGGGCGTTCATGTTGGGTTGGCGGATATCCATCCTGCGATGGCGAATCTCTCGCTGGTGGGCGTCACCGTGCAGCAGCCCGGGGGTGGGGCCACCCGCGTCGCGGTGCTGGGGCCCGTTCGCATGGACTACTCGCGCGCCCTTTCCGCCGTCGCGCAGATGCAGCACGCACTGCAAACGCTGCCCGAGTAACGCGCCCCGCAGGCGGCTTACTTACGAAACCGAAATATGCAGAACAACGAAACTTTGAACGATTCGATGGCCGATCCCAATGCAGACCCGGAACTGGGCGGCGAGACCGCGGATGTCGCGGCGTTGACCGCGGAGCGCGAGCGCTTGGCCATCGAGAACGCGGAGCTTCAAAACCAGCTTCTCCGGCGCGCGGCGGAGTTCGAGAATTTTCGCAAGCGCACCGACCGCGACCGGTTGGAACTGGCAGAGTATGCGTCGATGGAAGCGGTGAAGGCGCTTCTTCCAATCCTCGACGATTTTGAGCGTGCGCTGAAAGTGGAGACGGCGGACAAGGATTTCGCGCGCGGCGTTGAGATGATTTATCAGCGCGTCTTCGACCAGCTAAAGAAGCTGGGTCTGGAGGCGGTGCCCTCCGACAGCAAGTTTGATCCCAACCTGCATCACGCAATCGAGATGGTTGAAACCACCGATGCCGAAGATCAGACGATTCTGGCGGAGTACCAACGGGGCTTCAAGCTGCGCGGGCGCCTGGTGCGTCCCGCGATGGTGAAGGTAGCGGTGAATGGCTGACGGAGTGGTGAGGGCGGAGTACTACTCGGTGCTGGGCGTCGAGCGCACGGCTGACGACGGCGTCCTGAAGACGGCCTACCGCAAGCTCGCCATGCAGTACCACCCGGACCGCAATCCTGGCGACGCAACGGCCGAAGAGCGGTTCAAGGAAGCGGCGGAAGCCTACAGCGTCCTTAGCGATCCTCAGAAGCGTGCGGCGTACGACCGGTACGGCCACGCTGGTCTGCAAGGCGCTGCCGGCGGCGGAGCGGGCTTCGACCCCTCCGCGTTTGGCGATTTTCAGGATGTATTCGGCGACCTGTTCGAAGGCTTTTTCGGAAGCAACGGCGGTCGCGGACGCAACCGCGTCCGTCGCGGCGAAGACGTTCGCTACGACCTGGAGATCAACTTCGAAGATGCGATGCACGGCACCGCCGTGGACATCGCGGTTCCGCGCCTGGATGTCTGCAAGACGTGCGAAGGCACCGGAGCCGAAAAAGTGGATGGCTTCACAACTTGCCCGACGTGCCGCGGCAAGGGCGAGGTGCTTTTCAGCCAGGGCTTTATTTCCGTAAGGCAAACCTGCACCACCTGCGGCGGGCGCGGAAAGATGATTCGCCGCGCGTGCAAAGAGTGCAAGGGGCAAGGGCGCACGCGGTCCGACCGGCGGCTGAAGGTGAACATTCCCGCGGGCGTCGATACCGGCACGCAAATGCGTCTTTCGGCCGAAGGGCAGCCCTCCATCAACGGCGGCCCCCCCGGCGACCTTTACGTTGTCTTGCGGGTTGCGGATCACGCAATCTTCGAGCGGCAGGAGAACGATCTCCATTGCACCGTTGCGATCAACATGGCACAGGCGGCGCTGGGCACGGAAGTGGAGTTGGAGACTTTCGACGGCGTCGAGACGATCAAGATCGCCGAAGGCGCGCAGCCGGGGCAGCAGCTTCGGATCCGCGGCCGCGGTGTGCCGCGCGTGAATTCCAGCGGCCGCGGCGACCTGTACGTTCACATTGAAGTGGGCGTTCCTGAGAAACTCAGCAAGGAACAGCGCCGTCTGCTGGAGCAGCTGCGCGAGACGCTGCCCGCCGATGGCAAGGCGCAGGAAAGGGGAATTTTCGACCGCGTAAAAGACTACTTTATGTAGGCTCTACTCGATTCGAAAGTCCCACACCTGAACGCTTAGCTTGCCTTCCGTGTATTGAACGACGGCATACTCGCCCGGCGGCATTTCGTTCGTTGGCCAGATTCGGAATAGCCCCTCGCCAAACTGGCGTCGGAACGTTTCCACCGGGTCCTGTTCTTCGATCGCTTCATTCGTGACAGGAACCATCGTTACCTTTTCTACGACACGAATACCCTTGCGCGGAGTGACGCGAATGATCGCCATTCGCTCCTCGGCGGACTGCCGGATATAGAACTCGGGCCGCGCCGCTTTGATCACCATCGCCGCGTGCTCACCGTCGATCTCCACCGTCGCCTTGCCGGTAACGATCGGAAGAGGAGTGACGGTTTTCAGGATGGAGCGCTTCTTGTCGGTGACGATCTTCACCTCCGCCTGCGTCAAGGCCCGGGCGGCGCCGTCGACAATCTGATATACGCCCGCGTCTTCGGGAATGGTGCGGATCTCGCGGCGAAGCGCACGCTCCGCCTTGTCCTCGGCTTCCTGGTCGGCTTCGTTTTTCGCGCGCGTGGCGTCCCGCTCTTCGCGTTCCGCCTCGGTTTTTTTCAGGTCTACGAGGCTGACGGGAATCTCCTCCCAATCGGACCGCTCCGTCGAGTAGTAGTGCACGCGGTCCTCTTCGACGCGGTACTCGCGGATCAGGTGATGGCCGCCGTCATTTAGATAGAGCCGGAACGTCGCGCCGAACGATGCCACTGCGATCAGGCTCAGCAGAAGCGTACGCATCTGCCCTCAGTGTAAGCCGGTCTGCGATTCTAGTTGCGTGAACTACCGGCGTCTGGGAAGAACGGGAATCGAAGTCAGCGAGATTGGATACGGCGCGTGGGGCATTGGCGGAAACCAATGGCGTGGCAGCGGCGACGACGAATCGATGAAAGCGCTGGAGCGTGCGATCGAACTGGGTGTCAATTTCATCGATACCGCGCTCGCCTATAACGAGGGCCATAGTGAGCGGTTGATCGCGAAGGCGGTCCGCAAGGCTTCGCAGCGGGTTTGGATCGCGACGAAAGTTCCGCCAAAGAACCGGTTGTGGCCCGCGCGGCCGGGAATAGGTATTGACGAGGTATTCCCGTACGAATACATCGTGGAGTCGGCGGAGACTAGCCTCAAGAATCTCGCAACAGACCGAATCGACCTCTTGCAGTTGCACGTTTGGAATCCGGAGTGGGTGCACGGGGAAGAGTGGCGGCGAGCCGTCGAGGATCTTAAGGCCGCAGGCAAGATCGGCTTCTTCGGAATCTCCATCAACGATCACCAGCCGGATTCCGCGCTGGAGGTAATCGAATCGGGATTGATCGACGCCGTTCAGGTGATCTACAACATCTTCGACCAGAGTCCGGAAGACAATCTGTTCCCGTTGTGTTTGAAACACGAAATTGGTGTTCTGGCTCGCGTCCCGCTAGACGAAGGCGCGCTCACTGGAACGATCCATGAAGACACCGTATTCGATCCGGAGGAGTTCCGGGCAGGCTACTTCCGTGACGATCGCAAACGCCAAGTGGTGGAGCGTGTGGCGGCGCTTCAGGAAGCCTTCCCGGATGTTGCCGGGCCGCTCGCCCAAACCGCACTCCGCTTCTGCCTCAGCCACCCAGCTGTCTCAACGGTAATTCCCGGAATGCGGACGGTGCGGAACGTGGAGAAAAACTGCGCTGTTCCCGAAGCAGGTCCGCTGCCGGACGCGGTCCTAGCGCGCCTAAAGAAACACGCTTGGAAGAAGAACTTCTACGATTAGCCGCTGGCGCTTCAATAGCGCATCGACGAGAAGACGTAGGTTCCCGAAACCGGATCAGTGCAAGTCAAAGTGAGGCGGTTTCCGTCTGCAGACACGTTGCCTGTACAGGCTCCGCGCGTGTTCACACCATTCTGGTACATGGTCGAATAGTCTATGCTGACGGCGCGTTCTTCAATCGTCCCTGACCCACTGGTCTGAAACCTGATGCCGGCGGCGGCGCCGCCGCCGGTGAAGTCGAACATGTCGCCATCCTGGGTGATCTGCGAAGTGTTCATGGGAAGGTTGATGTCGCGCCACCGGCCCGCGAGGCTAACCACCTTCGTCTCACTGCGCTGCGGTTTTTCCGGTCTATCGACGAACTCTTTGGCAGGCGGGTCTTCGACAACCTTCGTCGACTTGGTTTCCGCTGGCCCCGCGATCTTTTCCCAGTTGGCGATCAATGCCGCGCCCAGCGTTCCGATCAGTCCGATGACTGCAACCAGTATGGTCGTCCGGTAATTATCCTGCGCCATGAAATCCGACTGAAGAGAGTATAGATCAGGCCGTGGCCTGTCACGGCTTCGCTCCCTTCAAGCGGAAGATCACGTCCATTTCGTCCTTCGTCCCAATTGTTCCGAGCGCCGCCGATTGTTGCTTCAAGCCGTAATCGGAATGCTTGATCTGCGCTTTGCCCTCCCAGAAGCCGTCGGACTTCCGCTCCACCGAGACCGTAACGGGCTTGGACTGCGACTTGATTGTCAGCGTCCCGGCGACGTCGTATGCGTTGTCCGATTTCTTCTTGACAGAGGTGGAGACGAACTTCAACTCAGGATGCTTCTTCACCTCCAGCATTTCGTTCAGCGCGACTTCCTTGATCTCGTCCAGCTTGCTTTTTGCCGGAGTCCAGTCGTCGTGAACGGAGAGGCTGGCCGATTGAATCGTGAACTCCACTTTCGTTTCGTCGGCCGTTCCTTGAAACTTGTCGAACAGAAAAACATGGTTCTTGCCGGACAGCAGACCGCTTTTGTAGACGCGGAGTTCGAACCGGTCGCCCGACGCAGGTTCAAAAACATACTTGCCGGATTGGCTCCAAGCCATCAGCGCAAACAGCGTCGAAACGGACAAGGCCCGCATGAACATAGGAACTCCTGTTGTCTAATATTGAAATGAACCGCCGTTCATTTTTGTCGTCGCTGGCCGCCTCCACCCCCTCGTTCGGGGCCAAGACGCCTCCCAACATCATCTCAATCTCCGTGGACGACATGAACGACTGGGTGGGGTGCCTGGGTTATCGCGGCGTTCATACGCCCCACGTCGATGCGCTGGCAAAGCGGGGCGTCCTGTTCTCGAACGCCCACTGCGCGTCGCCGTTGTGCAATCCTTCCCGCACGGCCCTGTTGACGGGGCAGGCGCCGCACTCGACGGGCATCTACGACAACGATCAATTCTGGAAGCCGAATCTGCCCGATGCCGAAACGCTTCCGGTTTTCCTGCGCAAGGGCGGCTACACGGTCGCGGGCGCCGGCAAGATTTTTCATCACACATCGGGAATGAATCCGCCGGACCAGTGGGACGAATTTCAATTGCAGGCTTTCGACGACCCATGGTACCGGCGCGATGAATGGTATCCCTGGAACAAGAAAGTCCCAGCGCCCGCCGGACATCCCTTCAATGGACTTCAGAACTTTCCGGGCGAGTTTGACTGGGGCGTTCCTCCGGCGGCCGAGTCTGAGTATGGCGACATCAAAGCGATCGAGTTCGGCGAAAAGTTTCTAAAACGCGGCCACTCGAAACCGTTCTTCCTCGCGGTTGGCCTGTGGCATCCGCACATCCCGATGTACTCCCCGCAGAAGTATTTCGATCTTTATCCTCCCGGGGACGTTCGCATGCCGGAAGTGCCGGAGAACGACCTCGACGACGTGCCCGAGACGGGAAAGCAGTTCGCCGCGTTCCGCAGAGACGAGTACAACCGCATCGTCAAGGAGGGCAAGTGGCGCGATTCGGTACGCGCGTACCTGGCTGCGATTTCATTCGCCGACGCGATGGTTGGCCGCCTGCTAACCGCAATCGAGAGTAGCCCCCAAGCGTCGAACACCATGGTTATCTTTTGGTCGGACAATGGCTGGCATCTTGGCGAAAAGCAGCACTTCCACAAGTCCACGCTGTGGCAGCGCTCCACTCACGTGCCTTTGATCTTTGCCGGTCCGGGACTGCGGCAGACGGGCGTCGCGCGGAAGCAGGCGGTCAGCTTGATCGACCTCTATCCGACAATCGCCGATCTGTGTGGTCTCGAAAAACGCCGCCAGTTGGATGGGGAGTCCCTTCAGCCGCTGCTGGCCAACGCGTCGGCGAAGAGGAAACCTGCGCTGGTTGCTTATCTTCCCGGCAACTTCGCCGTGCGGGACGAACGCTACCGCTATGTCCGCTACAGCGACGGTGGCGAAGAACTCTATGACGAGCAGACCGATCCGGACGACTTCAAGAACCGCGCCGCCGACCCCAGCCTTGCCCCGGTAAAGCGCAGGCTGGCGCAGTCGATTCCCGCCCGCAGCGCGCCTCCGGTACCGGACCGCAAGCAGTTCGACTTCGACTTCGACACCTACACCTACCGCCGCAAATAGTCCGGCTCGTACACTAAGAGAATTACTCTCGCATGCCTGAACAGCCGTACGACCATCGCGCCATCGAGCCGAAGTGGCAATCGTTGTGGGATGGAGACCCCGGTCTCTATCACGCTCCAAACGACGACGCGCGGCCGAAATACTATGTCGTGGAAATGCTGCCCTACCCTTCGGGCAAGCTGCACATGGGGCACGTGCGGAACTACTCGATTGGCGACACGCTTGCGCGCTACATGTGGATGCGCGGCTTCAACGTGCTTCATCCCATGGGTTGGGACGCGTTCGGCTTGCCCGCCGAGAATGCCGCGCTGAAGAGCGGGCGCGACCCGCGCGATTGGACCGTTTCGAACATCGCGACCATGAAGGGCCAACTGAAGCGTCTTGGTTTCAGTTACGACTGGTCCCGCGAGATCTCCAGTTGCGAGCCTGAATACTACCGCTGGAACCAGTGGTTTTTTCTGCGTCTCTACGAGAAGGGTTTGGCCTACCGCCGGCAGTCGCGCGTCAACTGGTGCCCGGAATGCGCAACCGTTCTCGCAAACGAACAAGTAGTGAATGGCTGCTGCTGGCGGCACGAAACGACGCCGGTTGTACAGCGCGAGATTGAACAGTGGTTCTTCAAGATCACTGAGTTTGCCGACGAACTGGTGGACGGTCTTGACCGTTTGGATACTGGATGGCCGGAACGCGTTCGCGCCATGCAGGCGAACTGGATTGGGCGCAGCGATGGCGCGGAGGTGGAATTCAAGCACGACGAGACGGGCGAACCGATCCGCGTGTTCACCACTCGCGTGGATACGATCTTCGGCGCCTCTTGTGTCATTCTCGCGCCGGAGCATCCGTTGGCCGCCGGCATGATTCGATCCGAAGACGGCCCGCGTTTGAAGGCGATGGTGGACGACCAGGCGCGAAAGGCTCCTGGCGAGATTGAGAAAGATGGCTTCGATACCGGCCACTTCGCGGTAAATCCGTATAGCGGCGGGAAGGTGCCTGTATGGATTGCCAACTTCGTACTGGCCACCTACGGCACGGGCGCGATCATGGCTGTTCCCGCGCATGACGAGCGTGACTTTGAGTTCTGCACGAAGTACGGGCTTCCCATTCGCGCCGTTGTCCGGCCTGTTGAGGGAACCACTCCCGACCCAGTCGTTGACGTCTTCACAGACTACGGCGTCCTCGAGCACTCCGGATCGTTCACCGGACTTACGTCTCAAGTGGCCCGCGAGAAAATGGCGAAGTACGCCGAGTTCATGGGATTCGGTAAAGCCAAGATCACTTACCGCTTGCGCGATTGGGGCGTGTCGAGGCAGCGGTATTGGGGCACGCCCATCCCCATGGTGCATTGCGTCGTGTGCGGCGTAGTGCCCGTGCCGGATTCGGATCTGCCGGTGCTTCTTCCCAACCGTGTCGCCATTACCGGAACCGGGCGATCTCCACTTGAAAACGTCGCGGAGTTCATGAACGTGAAGTGTCCCAAGTGCGGCGCGGACGCACGGCGGGAGTCCGACACGATGGACACGTTCGTCGATTCGTCGTGGTACTTCTACCGCTACGCCGATCCGCGCAACAGCGGCGCTCCGTTCGATCCGGCGATCGTACGCCACTGGTTTCCGATGAACCAGTACATCGGCGGCATCACGCACGCGATTCTGCATCTTCTGTATTCGCGCTTCTGGACGAAGTTCATGCGCGATATGGGGCTGGTGGATCACGATGAGCCCGCCGCTAACCTGTTCACGCAGGGAATGGTGCTGGGCACCGACGGCACGGCGATGTCGAAGTCGAAGGGAAACGTCATCGATCCGGACGAGATGATCGACCGTTATGGCGCCGACACCTGCCGGTTGTTCACCCTGTTTGCCGCGCCACCCGACAAAGACATGGAGTGGAACGAATCCAGCGTCGAAGGCCAGCATCGATTTCTAGGTCGCGCGTTCCGCTTCGTCACGCGGAATATCGGAGCCCAGCGGGAGGGCGTCGAGGAGAACGGGCGGCAAGCGCAGCGCAAGCTTCACCAGACCATCCAGAAGATCACGGCAGACTTCGACAACCGCTGGCACTTCAACACCTCCATCGCCGCGATGATGGAATTGTCGAATGAACTGACCGCGCTGGAGGCCGGAATCCCCGGCGAACTCCTACCGGAGATTCTCGAAAACTTCATCAAACTTCTCGCGCCTTTCGCGCCATACACGGCGCAGGAACTGTGGGTGGCAGCCGGAGGCGAAGGAGCCGTATTCCGCCAGCCTTGGCCGCAGTTCGACGAGGCGTTGGCCGCGCAGGACGAGATCCAAGTGCCGGTGCAGGTGAACGGAAAATTGCGGGGCCGCATCGCGGTCTCGATTGGCTTGCCGAAAGATACGCTGGAGCAGGCGGCGCGCGCCGACGAAAAGATCCGCCCGCATCTGGATGGCAAACAGGTTGTGAAGGTAGTCGTCGTGCCTGACAAGCTGGTGAACTTCGTCGTCAAGAGCTGACGAACAAACCCCATGCTGCGATGGACCGATAGAGTTTTCGCGGTCTACTTTCTCTACACCAGCATCCTTGCGGTTACGCTGCCCGTGCAGCCCGGCGTCCGGTCGCGAGTACTGCTGGCGAATGTGATCGCGGCGGCGCTCTATGTGGCGCTGCTGAGCATTCCAGCCGCTGCCGTTCGGGAGTTTCTACGGGACTGGCTGCCAATGGCGCTATTCGTTCTCGCGTATCGCGAGATGGGCTGGTTCGCCATGGACAAGCGCGGCACCCGCCTGGAGCAGGCCCTGAACGTATGGGATCGCTTCCTATTTCAAGATATGCATCTGCGCGAAGCGGTGGAAGCTACGGGCATCCTTCTGCCGGGGACTCTTGAGCTGTCGTATCTGCTGGTCTACGCCGTTCCCGTTTACTGCGTCGTGTTGCTGTATGTCTACCGACGCCGTGCGCACGTGGATGCCGTGGTGACGCTCTATGCGATCGGCCTTCTCGGCGCTTACGCCGTACTTCCGTATTTTCCGTCGGAGCCGCCGCGCGTCATATTCCCCGGCGAATGGGAGCCCACGGTGACAACAGTCTTCCGCAGGTTCAATCAGGCGATCGTCGGCGGGTACGGCATCCACACCAGCGTCTTTCCCAGTGCGCATGTGTCCGGCGCGTTCGCTGCGTTCTTTGCCTTGTGGCGAGTGTTCGGCTTGCAGCACTGGACGGCCTGGACGGCGCTGGTCTATGCAATCCTCGTGGCAGTGGCGACGGTGTATGGCCGCTATCATTACGCCGCCGATTGCGTTGCTGGAATCGCGGTGTCGATTGCGGCACTCGCTGTTACAATCCGAATGCATGATCGACACTCCCCGTCGTAAGTTCATCGGCGCGGCCACCGCCGCTTTCACCACCAACCTTTTCACTGGCAATCTTCGCGGCGCGAACGACCGCATTTCGGCTGGGTTTATTGGTACAGGCCGGATGGGCCTCACCAATCTGAACAATGCGAAGAAGCAGGAGAACCTGGTCGTATCGGCGGTCTGCGATGTGTACGAGCCGAACCTCGACAAGGGCGCGGTTGCGGCCGGTGAAGGAGTAAAGAAAGTTCGCGACTTCCGCGAGATTCTGGCCGACAAGTCGATCGACGTGGTCTGCATCTCGACGCCGGACCACTGGCACGCGTACCAGACTATCGAGGCGTGCAAGGCAGGCAAGGATGTGTACGTCGAAAAGCCTATTAGCGTGACGATCGACGAGGGGCAGAAGATGGTGGCCGCCGCGCGAAAGTATGGGCGCGTCGTGCAGGCCGGAACGATGCAGCGCTCCGCGGTGCATTTCCAGAAGGCCGTCGACGTAGTGAAGAGCGGCGTGCTGGGCGACATCACGTTCGTGCGGACGTGGAATGCCGGGCTGACGCCGGCCGAGGGCATTGGCAGTCCGGCGGATTCACAACCGCCGAAGGACTTGGATTGGGACATGTGGCTGGGCCCTGCGCCGAAACACGCGTTCAACGCGAACCGGTTTGGCGTCGATCCGAAGGCGTTCTCTCATTTCCGCTGGTTCTGGGACTATGCGGGCGGCATGATGACGGACTGGGGAATTCACTGGCTGGACATCGTGCAGATGGCTTTTGGAGAGGCGATGCCCTCCGCGTGTATGGCCGCCGGCGGCAAGTTCCGTCTGAAGGACAACCGCGAAACGCCGGACACCATTCAGGTGACGTATGAGTATCCCGGCTTTCTCGCCACCTATGAGAACCGCACGGGACATGGCCAGGTGATTCACGGTGCGGGCAACGGAATTCTGTTCCAGGGAAGCAAGGGGACGATGTTTCTTGACCGGTCGCGCTATGCCGTGATCCCGGAGAAGAACTCCACTCTGGAGGCCGAAGAGGTTAAGTCGGAAGACTCCGGCAACGCGCGCCACTGGGCTAATTTCATCGATTGTGTCCGCACGCGAGAGAGGCCGATCTCAGACATTGAGGTCTGCCACAAGTCCACGTCGACCTGCCATTTGGGCAACATCTCTCTGCGGTCGAAGCTGCGAGTGGATTACGACGCATCGCGGGAACTGATTGCGCAGCCGGAAGCGCGCCG
>JBGTFZ010000098.1:0-56081 GCA_041746955.1 Bryobacteraceae bacterium | reverse complement strand
GGCCAACTGAGTTCGTTGAACAAGATCTTCAGCGGCTGTTCCACTCCATCGACATAGATGTGGACACCCGATGGTTTGCGCTTTCCGTCATAGCTGGCCATCACGCGGTACTCGCCCGGCGGTAGCGCATCGCGAGTCTCGACGCGCATTCCAAGGTCGGTCCAGCGGAAGACGATATGCAGGCGCAGCCGTCCGTCGACAAGGTACAGCCCGTGGCCGGTCCCCTCCCAGTAGTCGTCCGACTTGCTGAGGATCGCCCCGTCCGGCGTGTCCGCTTTCACCGTGGCGAGAAATGTGAACGGGTCCGTGTGGTCGAGTTTCGTCTTCTCGAAACCGGCGGTTACTTCGCCGCCACCGAGGAAAATGCCCCCCACATGGCGGAAGACCAGATCCTCGGTGGGGATCCAACCCGCCGGAATCACGAAGCTGGACGCATCCTTGCGGTTGGACCGCTCTACCTCATGGGCTAGCGCATCGAGGCGAGATCGCAGACGCCGCTCCTCCGCTTCCATCTGCGGAGTTGGCGCGGCAACATACGGTTCCTCGTTGCCAAAGTTGTAGACGAAGCCCTTCTCGGGAACCTGATTGAAGAACGCAAATAATTCGTAAAAATTCTTCTGCGTGATCGGATCGTACTTATGGTCGTGGCAGCGCGCGCAGCCCGCCGTCAGGCCCATCCATACCGCCGCCGTCGTTTCGGCGCGGTCGGCAACGTACTCGACACGAAACTCCTCGTCGATTATGCCGCCCTCGGCTGTCGTCCGGTGGTTGCGATGAAAGCCGGTGGCGATGATCTGATCGCGAGTGGCGCCGGGCAGCAGGTCGCCCGCCAACTGCGAAATCGTGAATTGATCGAACGGCATGTTGCGGTCGAAGGCCGCCAACACCCAATCCCGCCAGCGCCACATTGATCGAACGCCGTCGGTCTGGTATCCGTTTGTGTCGGCGTAGCGCGCCGCCTCCAGCCACCGGATTGTCATGCGCTCGGCATAGCGCTTTGTGGAAAGCAGCCGGTCGACCAGCTTC
Source organism: Bryobacteraceae bacterium (assembly GCA_041746955.1). Taxonomy (GTDB): domain Bacteria; phylum Acidobacteriota; class Terriglobia; order Bryobacterales; family Bryobacteraceae; genus JAPKYZ01. Next base: position 55,055 of record JBGTFZ010000098.1, on the reverse strand, counting down.
GCGTAGGCATCGGGAGAAGTGTCGGCTGCAAAGCGGTCCACTTCATCGGGTGTGGGCGGCAGACCCGTCAGATCCAGCGCCACACGGCGGATCAGCGTTTCGCGGCTGGCAAGGGGAGAGGGCTTCAATCCTTCCTGCTTCAACTTTTCGCGAACAAAGAAATCGATGGGATGCATTCCTTCAGGCGCGGCTGCCTTGGCGGGTGGAATGAAGCTCCAGTGCGGTTCGTACTTTCCGCCGTCCTCAATCCACTCCCGAATCGTCGTCACCTCAGTTGGTTTCAGCGGCTCATGTCCCAGATAAGCGGGAGGCATGCGAAGAGCCTTGTTGGTCGAAACGATCCGCACCAGCGCCTTATTCAGCGCCTCAGAACCCGGATCGCGGTCCAGCCGGAAGTTCGCCTTCCGCGCGGCGCTATCCGGTCCGTGGCAGGAAAAACAGCGATCTGACAGAATAGGGCGGACATCGCGGTTGAAGCCTGCCGCCAACAAGGCAGGAGCCGCCAGGAGTCCAACAATCCAACGCATCGTCGAACCTTCATCTTATGACCCGCAGGAACCTCATCTCGCTCGCACCCGCCGCCCTTGCGGCACAGGAAGTCTACAAACACGGCGCGGACTCCATGCGCCAGTCCGGCGTACCGCAGGGAGAAGTCACCAAATTCGAGTACCGGGCCAAGGAGATTTTCCCCGGCACCGTTCGCGACTATTGGGTCTATGTCCCGGCGCAGTACAAGCCGGACAAGGCCGCGTGCGTGATGGTCTTCCAGGACGGCCAGGGGTATATCGCGGACGATGGAAATCTTCGCGGACCCCTGGTGCTGGACAACCTGATCCACAAGGGCGACATGCCGCCCACCATCGGCATTTTCGTAAGCCCGGGTGTCATGCCGCCATTGAACCCGCAGCAGCAGACCCGCTACAACCGCAGTTATGAGTACGACAATCTCGGAAACCAGTATGGGCAGTTCCTACTTCGCGAGTTGATTCCCGAAGTGAAGAAGCAGTGGAACCTTTCAGGCGATCCGAACGACTGGGCGCTGTGCGGCCAAAGCTCGGGCGGCATCTGCGCGTTCGTCACCGCGTGGCACTATCCGGAGCACTTTCGCCGCGTCGTCAGCTTTATCGGAAGCTACACCAATCTGCGCGGCGGACACAACATCGCGTCAATCGTCCGAAAGTCCGAACCGAAACCCCTGCGGGTGTTTCTACAGGACGGATCGAACGACAACAACATCTACGCCGGAAGCTGGTGGATCGGGAACCAGGATGTTCACGCGGCACTGGACTTCTGCGGCTACGACACGAAGTTCGTCACGGGAACCGAATCGCACAACATGAAGCACGGCGGCCCGATTCTACCGGACGCGATTCGCTGGGTGTGGCGCGGCTATGGACAACCGATTCCAAAACCCACCGGCAAGGGCGACCGTTTTTTCGTGAATCAGATTGTCGATATCAAGTCCGACTGGGAAGAGGTGTCCGGGAATCACAAATTCACCGAAGGCCCCGCGGTTGCGCCGGACGGCAATGTCTTCTTTACCGACGTGCCGGGAGAAAAGATCTGGAAGATCGACCATGCGACGGGGAAAGCCTCCCTGTTTCGCGACAACACGGGCCGCGCCAACGGGCTGATGTTTGGAGCGGACGGCCGCCTGTACGCGTGCCAAGGCGGCGCGAAGCGGATCGTCAGTTTCGGAATGGACGGCAGCGAGAAGGTGCTGGCCGAGAACGTGACGTCGAACGATCTGTGTCTGACTGCAAAGGGCGACGTGTACTTTACCGACCCTCCGGAAAAGAAGGTTTGGCACATCGACCCGCAGGGCAATCGCAAAGCGGTGGTCACACAGGGTCTGGAGTTTCCAAACGGTGTCGTCACGTCGCCAGACTACGGATTGCTGCTGGTGGCCGACATGCGCAACAAGTGGATCTGGTCGTATCAGATTCAGGCCGACGGTTCGGTGGCGAATGGCGAGCCGTTTTACCGCATGGAAGTGTGGGACGAGAACTCACAGTCCGGCGCGGACGGCATGACCACCGATAGCGAAGGCTATCTGTATGTCGCCAGCCGCCTGGGTCTGCAAGTGTGCGATCAGCCGGGACGCGTCGTCGCGGTGATCTCGAAGCCGCACTCCGGCTCTCTTTCGAACGTTGTTTTCGGCGGTCCGGATCTCAACACGCTGTATGTGACGGCGGGCGACCGCGTCTTCCGGCGTCCGGCGATCCGGCGGGGTGTGTGGCCCTGGAAGCCGGTGATGCCGCCCAAGCCCGGCCTGTAGAAAAACATTTCTTCTCGAATTTGTTTTTTGCCTGTAACCACCGGCACCGCACAATGGGGGTGCATGCGACCTACGACCGTCCTTTCAGCCGCCGTGCTGCATGCCGCGCTCTGCTGGAGCGCTGAGCCTGTCACGTTTCTGAAACTGCAACCCGGCCTGGGGTCTAAGCAAGTCGAGTCCCTAACCCGTGGACCCGCCACAGCGCACATGCTGCCAGCCACGTCCAGTTCCGAAGTGGCGGTGGTGGGCGTGGTGCGCATCCCCGCGAGCGTGTCCGATTTCCTCGCCCGGTTTCGAGACATCCGGGCGTTCAAGCAATCCGCCGAAGTTGTGTCCATCGGATTGCTGGAGGACCTGCCAGTCCGGCAGCGCCAGCGCCTAATGGCCGATGCGCACCGATTCCAAATCGGTTCGGCAGTGCGGGAAATCGCGGAGACCGCCACGTATCTTCAGGAGTACGCGCCGCCTTTGATGGAAGTGCTGCAAGGCCGTCCGGCGCCAGCGGGTCTTGAGCAGTTTATCTATTGGTCGCGCGAACGCGTGTTTCGGACGCTCGTCTTCACGGCAACGGAAGTTTCCATCTATCGCGATCCGTCCGGCAGCCGGGCCTTCATCCTGACGCGCCAAATCTACGCCGACCGCTACTACCAAGCGTCACTGGGAGTCACCGCGTTATTCGAGACGCCTCGCGGAACGTGGGTGGCCTACGTGAATCGAAGCCGCTCGCCATTCTTCGCGGGACCGTTCTCCGGGCTTCGCCGCTCCTTCGCCGGCGCAGTGATCACCTCGACGGTAGAGCGCAAGCTGCAGGAGACCAAGAGCCGTTTTGAACCTTTCGCGTTGGCCCGGTAATCCTACATTTCAGTTATTGTTGTGATTGCCGGTCGGAGGGCATTCATGAAAGCGTTGAAATTTCTTATGATCGCGGTTGCGGTCATACTGGTGATCGGCATCGGGGCAATCGCCTATGTGGTCAATTCGGTCGTTTCCGGCTCCCAGAAAGACCGCTTAATTGCCGTGGCCAGCGAAAAGTTGGGTACGAAGGTGACTTTCGATTCCTATGGGCTGGACTTCGGTTCCCTGCTCCGGCTCCAGCCGGCCGTATCGGTTAGCGGACTCAAGATCGCCAATCCCCCAGGCTTCCCCGAGCGCAACATGCTGGAGGCGAACGAAGTCGCGCTGAATCTCGACTTGAAGTCGGCGCTGTCGAAGAAAATCGAGGTGCGCTCGCTGGTCGTGCGCCAGCCGAGAGTGCTGATCGAAGCCCCGGCGGACGGTCCTACGAATCTGGAGGCTCTGATCGACTCGTTGTCGAAAACGGATGCAGCGCCGGCGGCGGCGACGGCCCAGCCGGACGATGGCAGCGACCTCACCATAGGCGTGGGCTCAGTGATTCTGGAGAACGGAGTGGTCGCATTGGCGACACCGCAGGATCCGCAACCTCGCGACACATTGAAGAACGTCCAGTTGCAGTTGACCGGCATTCGTCCCGGAACGCCGGCGGCGATCGATTTGTCGGCCAGCTTCTTTGAAAGCGCGAATTCCACATTCAACGTGAAAGGCGTCGTCGGGCCGCCCGGCGACAAGAGCCTCCCACTAGACGGAACAATCTCTACGAAACTCGCGCTGGCCGAATTTCCGGCGGAAGTAATGAAGCGCTTTCTGGGCGAGTTGGCGTCATCCCCCGGTCCGGATTCGCGAATCAACTTGGATCTGGCAATGAAAGGCGACCTGCACCAAACTCTGGCTGGAGATGGAGCGGTCGACTTTACGAAGTTCATGATCGGACCGGAAAAGGCGAACCGTTTGGCTGTCAGCGGCAAGGCTCCGCTGGCGCTGCGCGCGGTGAACGCGTTGTCCGGTGGAGAGCTGGAACTGAAGTCTGACAAGGCGTCGCTGAAGCTGGGCAGTGGCGAGTGGACAGGCGATCTGGACGTGCTGAAGAAGCAGGAGACGCTGTCGGGAAGCGTTGATGGCGCAATTCGCAGCGTCGATATCAACCAGATGCTGACCAGTTTCGCCGGGTCGCCCGACGTGCTCTACGGCACTGCCACCATTCCTCGCTTTCAGGTCGGCTTCCAGGGCAGCAATGCCGCGTCCTTGCAAAGGTCGCTAAACGGCAACGGATCGATTGTCGTCAGCAATGGCCGTTTCAAGGGGCTTAGCGTGCTGGCGTCGATTGAGCGTGCGCTGGGTGGAACGCCGAACTCGTCGGGCGAGTTCGCAAAGTTTGCGACGAACTTCGCGATCAAGAACCAGGCGATGACGCTGTCCGGAATCGACGTCAGCGGGCCGGGCATCGAGATTGCGGGCCAGGGGACCATCGGCTTCAATGAGTCGCTGTCGTTCAAACTTCAATCGAAGTTGAGTGGTGCGGCCGGGGAGCTGTTGAAGGCGAAGACCGGCGGATTCGTCAGCGATGTGACGATTCCGGTGGACATCGCGGGAACCGTAAGCAGTCCGCAGGTCCGGCCCAACGTTAGCGGCTTGGCCAAGAGCGCGGCGACCAGTGCGATCGGAAATGTCCTTGGCGGCTTCCTGGGAGGCCGCAAGAAGAAGTAGCGCCAAGCGGCAGAATTCGTTAGATTGAAGCCATGGTCAAAATAACATCCTCGCTCGCGGCGCTTGTGCTGTTCGGCGTGTTCGCATCGGCTGCGGACAAGAAGGGTCCGTTGGTCGGGGCCGCGGAGCAGACGGAGAAAGTGGCAAAGACAACAGCCGACGGCACGGAGAAGGCCGCAAAATCGACGGGGAACGCCGTAAAGAAAGGCGCCAACGCGACGGTTGATGGCGCGGAGAAGGCTGGCAAAGCGACAAAGTCAGGCGTGGTGAAGGGCACGGAAGCCACTCTTGATGGTGGCGAGAAGGCTGCCAAAGCCACAGGCAATGCCGTAAAGAAGGGCACAGAGGCCACTCTTGAAGGTGGCGAGAAGGCCGCTAAAGCCACCGGAGACACAGTGAAGAAGGGTGCGGACGCCACTGTGGACGGCACCGGAAAGGCCCTGGAAGCCACGGGCAAGGGCATTACCGACCTCGGCAAAAAAGTAAGCGGAAAGAAGAACTAGGTCTTCGGCAGGTCCTTCCGGCCTACCCACTCCGGATTGCCATTGCTGTGTGTGCGCGGCTGCGTTCGCGCGGTCTTCAAGTAGTCTTCGATCATCCGGATTGTCTGCGGACTTCCGGCGGCGATATTGTTCGATTCACCGGCGTCTTTTTTCAGGTCGTAGAGTTCCAGCGGAGTTCCAGGCGTCTTCCGGACCGCCTTCCAATCTCCATGCCGGACGCCCTGCTGCAACGACTCCGGAACCAACTCGCGAGTCTTCGCACTCCATCCGTTCTGCTCCCAATACATGAATCGCGCATCGCGAGCCGGTGACGGTTTACCCTCGATTTCATCGCGCATGGAGATTCCGTCGATGCCAGAAGGTGCGGCGAAACCCGCAAAGCTGGCCACGGTGGGAAGGAAGTCGGCAAAGTACCAAGGTGTCGAGCTGACTCGGCCGGGCTGCGTATGCCCGGGCCACCGGACGATCATCGGAGCTCGAATGCCGCCTTCGTACACCGTTCCCTTATAGTCGCGAAGCGGGCCATTGGTCTCGAAGAACTCATGATCGCCATTTGGCAGCGTCGATCCGCCGTTGTCGGAACTGCACACCACCATCGTGTCGCCCGACAGCTTGTGATGCTCCAACCGTTCCAGGATACGGCCCAGTTGACCATCGGCATCCGTCACCATCGCGGCGTAGTCTTTCTGCGCCTGCGTCCAAGGTTGGGATGAATACGGCTTGTCGCTGGGCGGATGAAACAACGCGTGCGGCAGCGTGATGGAAGCGAATAGGAAGAACGGCTGCTGGTGATGCCGGTCGACAAAAGAGACCATGCTGTCGGCGATGAGGTCCGACGCGTACGCGCCTTTGCGGCCGCCCGCATTTCCGGGCAAAGGAACCTTCTTGTCGCCGTCGCGCAGATACTCCGGCCAATAGTTGTGTGCGTGCGTCTGGTGCGTGTAGCCGAAGAACTCGTCGAATCCCTTCCGCACCGGCGACCCTGTTGTATCCGCATCGCCGAGACCCCATTTGCCGAACGCACCCGTCTTGTAGCCCGCCTGTTGTAGCATCGCGGCCACCGTTCGATCCGACGGCAGAAGCGGGATGGTCTGCGCGTTCGCGCGCACCGGAGCGTGCCCGCCGTGCTGGCCCGACATCAGGACGCTGCGAGAGGGCGCGCATACCGGGGCGCCGGCATAGCAGTCGGTCCATCGCGCGCCTTCGACTGCCAGACGGTCGGAGTGCGGAGTGCGGATCTTCTGTTGGCCGTAGCAGCCCAAGCCGCCGTAGCCAAGATCGTCGTACAGGAACAGGACAATGTTGGGACGCCGGCCCGGCTGAGCGGCGCGGGAGGCGACGGCGCCGGTTAAAGCGGTGTTCAAGAAGTCGCGGCGGTTCATTGTGGTTTCCATCCTAACGCCACCAGCTTGACGGTGATGTTGGTCTTCTTCGGACGCACCGAGACGCTTTCGATTTCTTCCTCTGGGGCGGCCGCAACAGCAGAGGCGTCGGCCTCGAATTGCCGGTTTAGGTCCGCGAGCTTCGCCTCGACGGCTTCTACCGTTTCCTGTGCCCGCTGTGTGTCGCTGGACTCCTTGGTGGCGCGTCCGATGGAGCGCGCCGCGCCAGACACCTTGCCGTAGGCCGAGCCTCGCCGTCCGAGAAACGCACCCAGCAAGCCCGTCCCCACGTCGATCACACTTTGCAGTTTCTGCGCCGACGCTTGTTGCGTCTCCCGCTGTAGCGTCTGCAACGCTTTTCGCTTCCGCTCTTCAAGCATCGCGATCTTCGGCGCATACTTCGCACGAAGCTTCTCCGCCAGTGCGTCCCGCTGCTCTCTCGACCCCTGCGATAGCCGGATTCGGAAGTCCCGCTCACTTTCGCCGGGCTTCGAGGTCAGCTTCAAGGCCGGTGCACGAAACAGCTCGACCGACTGCCACCGGAACAGCCATGAGGCGAGTTCCTTCTCCCACACGGGATAGCTTTTGGGATTGGCGGCGGTGGGCGCAGGCTCTACGAACTCAGCACGGTCTTCCGGCGTTTTCTCAAGCTCGTCCAGTTCCGCGTCGCATTCGACGCACTCCTCCCAATTGAGCGCCGCCGCACCGTCTCGCACCGGCGTCATCACCATCACACGGCGCGTTTCGACGACGTCCAGCTTTGGATCGGAGAAGTAAATCTCGGCCGCTCCCAGGATCACCGGATGATAGGCAGGCTTCGCCGCTCCGCGATAAGGCAGAAACATCTGCGGAATTTGCGGCGGCAGGACAGGCCTCGTGGTTTTGGGAGCGGGCACAGCGCCGGTTGCCTCCGGCGTGGTGGCGGACGCAACCGCAGCCGATTCGCGTCCGGGCATCAACTGACGGATTTGCGCCCGCGACAATGGCCCGCGAAGGTAAGACATGCACCAGCGCGTTTCGAACAGGACCGGCTGGTCGTCGTGCACATTGTTCATCAGGAACACCCGGTTGCCGAGGCCGGCCAGCGTCCGCTCCATCGCCGCCTTGTCGAACTTTCCTCCGGTGGTGGCCGTCGCGCCTTCCAGCCCTTCAAGCACGCGAGCCTTGTCGCGCTCTGTTTGCAGCCGGCCGATGAACCAGGTCCCCGTGTTCGCGAGTCCCTTGTAGTCCAGGTCCACCGGGTTCTGCGTTGCCAGCACGCACCCCAAGCCGAACGCGCGGCCCTGCTTCAGCATGGTTAGCAGAGGCTTCTTCGACGGTGGATTTGCCACCGGCGGAAAGTAGCCGAAGATCTCGTCCATATAAAGAATGGCGCGAAGGCTGGTGGTGCCCTGCTGCTTCCGCATCCACGCGAGAGTCTGATTCAACAGCAGCGTCACGAAGAACATCCGCTCCGCATCGGAAAGATGCGAGATCGACAGGATCGAAATCCGGGGTTTGCCGTCGCCGCGATACAGAAGCCGATCGATGTCCATCCGCTCACCGGTCATCCACGCCGCAAATCCTGGCGACGCCAGCATGTTGTTCAGCGCCATCGCCAGGCCGAAGCGGTCCTTGGCCGGATAGAACGTGTCTAGATCCAACACTCCAACTTTCGTCATCGGCGGCGCTTGCACCAGGGCAATCAGGTCGGCCAAGCGAAGGCTTTGGCCATTGGTCCACGCGTGGCTGAGGATTGCGGAAAGCAGGATGTGCTCGCGCGACTGTACCGGGTCGCCGTCGATTCCGGCCAAACCGAGAATGCTGGCCACCGTCGCCGCGACGTGATCGCGCATCGCTTCCCTGTCTTCCAGAACCGCAGGCGGCGGAACGTCGAAGGAGCTCATCACAGATAACGGGATTCCCGCATCGCTGCCGGGCGTGTAGACCGCGAAATCAGCGGCGGCTTTCAGGCGCGCAATTCTCGCGCCATCCTGATCCCAATTCGCCAGTCCTTTCGACCACAGCTCCGCTTGTTGGGCCGCAAACTCGGGCACGGATACACCCTTGTTCCTGGCTTCGTCGGCATTCACCCAAGGCTCAAAATCCCCAGGGCGAAGATCGGGAAACGTCAGCAGCAGGTTCGCCAGATCGCCCTTCGGATCGATCACCAGCGCCGGGATGCCGTCGATCGCGGCTTCTTCCAGCAATCCGATGCACAGGCCCGTCTTTCCACTGCCCGTCATGCCCACGCAAACCGCATGCGTTACCAGATCTTTGGAGTCGTAGAGAAGGGTCTGCTGGTTATCCGTGCGGCGGCCCAGATAGAACACGCCGAGCTTTTCATAGTCCTGCATGATGACCTATTCTACGGAGGAACATGAGAGCGTACGAAATCTCCTCTTTCGGTGTTGAGAATCTCGCCCTAGCGGATCAACCGGAGCCAACTCCAGGACCCGGGCAGGTGCTGATCGACATGAAAGCATGGTCGCTAAACTACCGCGACCTGCTGGTGATCCAGGGTCTCTACAACCCAAAGCTGAAGTTTCCGTTCGTTCCCTTTTCGGATGGCGCGGGTGTGGTGGCGGCGGTTGGAGAAGGCGTCGATTCGGTGAAAGTGGGCGAGCGCGTAGCCGGAATTTTCATGCAGGGATGGCTGTCGGGCCCTTACACCGACGCCTATGGCCGAACCGCGCTGGGCGGCGCGATTCCCGGTGTGCTGGCGGACAAGGTTGTACTGAACGCCACGGGAATCGTGAAGCTGCCGGAGCACCTGACGTATGAGCAGGCGGCGGCTCTTCCTTGCGCTGCCGTAACCGCGTGGGACGCTCTCGTCGAACAGGGTTCGTTGCAGGCCGGCAACACCATCCTGGTGCTGGGAACGGGAGGCGTGTCGCTATTCGCGTTGCAGTTCGCAAAGTCGATGGGCGCGCGCGTGATCGCAACTACCGGTTCGAAGGATAAGGAACAACGGCTGCGAGATCTGGGCGCGGCGGAGGTAATTAACTACCGCGAGACGCCGGACTGGGAAAAGAAAGTCCGCGAAGTGACCAACGGCGTTGGCGTTGACCATGTGGTGGAGGTAGGCGGCGCGGACACACTGAAGCGGTCACTTGCGTCGGTTCGCGGCGGCGGCCGCGTCTCGGTGATCGGCAACCTTAGCGGTCTAACAACGGAGATCAATGTCGCCTCCATCCTTCACCGGTTTCTCACCGTTCAAGGAATATTCGTCGGTTCCCGCGCTACATTCGAAGCGATGAACCGTTCTATCGCGGAGACGCATCTGACACCTGTTGTCGATCAAGTCTTCGGCTTCGACGAGGTTCGCCAAGCGCTTCTACATATGGAAAGCGGCGCGCATTTCGGAAAGGTCGTCGTCACGGCCGCATGAGCTTGCATGTTCGTCATCGAGACCACGATTCTGATCCTGGGCATTCTGGCGCTCAGCGTGGGCTCGTTCGTGCGGGAGTATATCCGGCAGCGGCGTGACCGGCGTCAGGCGAAGACTCTGGACGGAACGCTGGAACGCCTTCGCGGGCGCGGATTTGCGGACGCGCGCGGAGAACTTGGCTTTCCTCACGAGGTGGTTGAGGGACTTTCGGGAAGACGGCTCTATATCTGGAAGGTGATTGAGAAAAAGCGCGTGCTGACGGTCACACTGACTGCGGAGCCGTCGGGCCGGATTGTGGACGCCGCATGGAAGAAGGGCTGAGCGCGAACGCGATCAATGTTTCGACTGTGTGCGGCGCCTCACTCGGAAGGTTCACGACCACGCGCGTCGATTCGATCGTTTCCGGCGATGCACCGGGGAAACACAACCGGCACGGATCGGACGTTTGGCCGCTGATTTCGATGAGTGGGCCGTAGATGCGGCAGCAAATCGGGCGGTGGTGATACAGCAAGCAACTTCCCGATTCCGCGTCCAGCGCGGGGCACGTCAAGCCGCTATGCCGCGCGAAGAACCATTCGCGCCACTCTTCGCTGCGGGTTAGTGCGCCGCGTGACGATTCGCCGGGAAAGTCGGCAGCCATGACGGACCAGGCGAATTCCGCACGAGCTTCAATTGCCGACGCCACCCTCGAAGGTACGTTCGCCAATCCCTCACGCAGCCGCGCCGCATCTTCCTCCGTGATTGCAAAGGGACGGCGGCAGCATTCGTCGCATCCGGCGTGACAGGTGATCAACGGGCCCGCGAGAGTTCGGGCCCGCTGAAATGCCTCGTCTGCGATCTGAACGAGGTTCACAAAGGCGCCAGCCTATTCGGAACAGCCAGCCTTGTAGAGGAACGCGCCGATAGCGGCGCCGATAATTGGAGCCACCCAGAACAGCCACAACTGCTGCAGAGCCCAACCGCCGACGATGATTGCCGGGCCCAGGCTTCGGGCCGGATTCACCGATAGGTTCGTCACCGGGATGCCAACAAGGTGAATCAGCGTCAGGCACAATCCAATCGCCACCGGAGCCATTCCGCCCGGCGCGCGCTTGTCTGTCGCGCCCATGATGACGAACAGGAAGATCGCCGTCAGAATAATCTCCGCCATCATCGCCGCACCCATGGAGTAGCCGCCGGGCGAGTGCTCCGCAAAGCCATTAGAGGCGAAGCCACCCAACTCAAAACCTGCCGTTCCCGATGCGATCGAGTACAGCGCGAACGCCGCGACGATCGCCCCGGCGCATTGGGCAGCAATGTACGGAATCAATTCCTTTGACGAAAAGCGTCCCCCCACGACCAGGCCAATCGACACAGCCGGATTCAGGTGACAGCCTGAAACGTGTCCGATGGCATACGCCATTGTTAGTACGGTAAGTCCGAAAGCGAACGATACTCCCAGCCAACCGATCCCGACGTTCGGGACGCCGGCGGCCAGCACCGCGCTTCCGCAACCTCCAAAAACCAGCCAGAATGTTCCGACCGCCTCAGCGGTCAATTTCTTCCCGAGACTCAAATGTCTCCTCCTTTGCCGGCGTTCACTGTAACATCATTTGCCACACCGCAGAAGGTATGATGCGGCAATGGGGATTTCCAGACGCACTTTAATTGCAGCCCCGTCAGTGGCCGCCGCCGCGATCGCCCAATCGGGTATGTTCTCCGCCTCCGATACCGAGTGGCTGGGCGCCATCGTCGAGCAGATCGTCCCCACAGACGAGTTCCCCGGGGCCCGCGAAGCCGGTGTGGTGACGTACATCCAGCGTCAGTTGGCCGGACCTCTGAAGCGGTTCCGCGGAGCTTACAGCAAGGGTCTCGATGAGATGAAGAAAGCAACTCCCGGTTTTCTTACTCTTTCGTTCGATCAGCAGACCGCATATCTGAAAACGATCGAGAGCACGCCCTTCTTCCAGATGGTGGCCGACCACACGATGCAGGGCTACTATGGCGATCCGATGCACGGCGGCAATCGCGACCGCGTTAGCTGGCGAATGCTGAAGGTAGACAAGTTCATGGATCACGGACCCTGGAAGGGACACCGTCATGAAGCTGAGTGAAGTAGATGCGGTGATTGTCGGCGCTGGTGGCGGCGGTGGCGTTGTCGCCCATGAACTGGCGGTTGCGGGATGGCGGGTTGCGTTGCTGGAGCGCGGCAGGCGCCAAAAGTTCGGAGAGACCGGACACGATGAACTGCGGAGCCAGCGAACAACGGTACTGGGCAACGCCTTCGGTCCGGACGACGAGCGCCACTTCCGATTAGTCCGCGCGCAGGACGGCGAATCGTGGCGGCGAGTGCTGCCAAGCGAAGGGCCCTACGGCAACGTGGCGGCCTGTGTCGGGGGTGGCACGCTCAGCTACGGCGCGATGGCGTGGCGCTTTCTACCGCAGGATTTCCGCATGCGCTCCACGTACGGCGCGGTGGAAGGATCGACGCTGGACGACTGGCCGGTTTCCTACGACGATCTTGAGCCCTACTACGAGAAGGCGGAGTGGACGATTGGCGTCTCGGGCAAGGGCGGCTCGAATCCGTTCGAAGGAACGCGGCGGAAGAACTATCCGATGCCTCCGCTGCCCTTGAACACCGAAGCGTCGATGCTGGCCCCCGCCGCCCGAAAGCTGGGATGGCATCCGTTCCCGATTCCAATGGCAATCAATTCGGTGGAGCGCGACGGACGCTCCGGCTGCATTGGATGTCCGCACTGCGTCGGGTTCGCCTGCGAGGTGGACGCGAAGAATTCGACGGCGGTGACGGTAATCCCCAAGGCGGTGGCAACCGGGAATTGCGATTTGCGCACCGAATGCGTGGTGAAGGAAGTGCTGCTGGACGCCACGGGCCGCGCCACAGGCGTCGCGTACTTCCAAAACGGCGAACTGGTGGAACAGCCGGCGAAGATCGTCGTGCTGGCCGCGTCCGCCACGGAGACCGCGCGGCTGCTTCTGAATTCCAAACATAAGCTGCATCCGAACGGGCTGGGGAACAACTCGGATTGGGTGGGCCGAAATCTGCAGGGCCACGCGTATAGCGGCGCGACGGGCGTGTTTGAGACGGAAACGTGGGACGGCCTTGGACCCGCCGCGCGGATCGCGTGCTGCGATTTTAGCCATGGCAACGACGGAATCGTGGGAGGCGCGATGCTGGCCAACGAGTTTATCCGGCTGCCGTATCTCTTCGCCCGGTCGCAGCATCCGCCCGGCACACCGCGCTGGGGACGCGAGCATAAGAAGATCCAACGGGAGCTTTACCGCCGCACCACCGGCATCAAAGGTCCAGTGCAGGAGATGCCGATGTGGACCAGCCGGGTTGAAGTAGACGCTTCGGCCCGCGATCACTGGGGCATTCCGGTGCTGCGCATTTCCGGCCAAAAGCATCAGCGCGATGTTCGCGCCGGGCAGTTCATCGCGGATCGCGCCGCCGAATGGCTGCGTGCGGCGGGAGCCGTTCAAGTATGGGCGTCGGTGACGGGACGCGGAGTCTCCGGCGGACAGCATCAGGCGGGCACTTGCCGGATGTCAGCCGAGAAGAAGACCGGAGTTGTCGACGCCAGCTGCCGCATTCATGATGTTGACAACGTGTACATCGCAGACGGCAGCGTGCACGTTACGAATGGCGGGTTTAACCCTTCGCTGACCATTCAGGCGCTGGCGTTCCGAACGTCGGAACGAATCCTAAAGCAGCAGAAGATCTAAGCCGCTACGGGAAGGTCGATCTCCACTAGTAGGCCCGGCGACGCATTCGACGCCCGAACGTGGCCGTGGTGAAGGTGGATTGCGCGGAATGCGATCGCGAGTCCAAGACCCAGGCCGCCGGTGGACGAGTTTCGCGCGGAATCTTCACGGAAGAACGGCCGGAAGATCTGTTCAAGATTTTCCTCCGATACGCCGGGCCCCTGATCGCGCACACGAATCCTGACGGCGTCCTTCGACGCGTCGAGGCCGATTTCGACGCTGGAGTTTTCCGGGGCGTAGCGCAAAGCGTTGCGGACGACGTTCTCAATCGCGCGCCGAAGCAATTCCCGGTCGCCGCGTATGGTTGCGTTCTCACCGATGCGGGATACAAGGCGAACGTGACGCAGTTCCGCTTCCCACGCTGTATCTTCGGCCACTTCCCGCAGCAGTTCATCCAGGGGTACGTCGGCCATCTCACGGCTTGCCGGATCACCCTCGGCGCGCGTGACTTGAAGAAGCTGTCCGACAAGCGAGTTCAGGCGGTCCACTTCCTTGCGGATGCGGTCCAGCGCGGCGTCGCGGTCCGGAGCCGTTCTTGCAAGTTCGATCGCGAATCCCAGGCGCGACAGCGGCGTCCGCAACTCATGCGAGACGTCCTGAAGAAGCCGCCTTTCCGCCATCAGCAGCGTCTCAATCCGGTCCGCCATATCGTCGAACGCGCGGGAGACCTCGCCGAACTCATCCTGACGGACGGAGCGCGTGCGCGCCGACAAGTCGCCGCGTCCAAACCGGCTTAGCATCGAGCGCACCTGCTGCAGCGGGCCGGCGATCGACCGGGCAAATATCCAAGACAGAAAAGCGATCGTGAACAGCACGCAAAGGGCATACGGCACGATTCCCCATGGCGACGGACGGAGGCGCGGCATTACCAGATACGCGTATTTGCCATCGTCGGAGCGGTAGATCAACGGATCGCCGAAGGCCAGAAATCGTGGCACCGTTCCCGGCGTATGCGCGCGGCGTGCAAGCTGGCTGCGATCCTCGCCGGTCAGCACGTCGCGATTCTTTTCGTCGATCAGGAATCTCGGCGACGGCAGAAACTCGCCGAACCGGTCGGTTTCTTTTTGCAGCGCCTCCACGCCTCCGGCCTCAAAGGCTTTGCGCAAGGACGTCATCTCCATTCGGAGAATCCTCGAAAAGGGGTCGTCGCGCCGGATCGTCTGGGACAACACCCAGGACGTAGCAATCATCATCGCCACGCAGACGACGGCGGTGCCGGCCATCCAGAGCAGAATCCGGCCAAACGAAGATCTCACGTTTCCACCTCTTGCGGGACGCAGAACATATAGCCGGAGCCGCGCACGGTCCGGATAAGGTCGCGCTGCGCTTCCAACTTCTTGCGCAGATGGCTGATATGCACGTCCAGCGACCGCTCAAACGGATTCGCTTCCCGCTGGTATAGAACCGTCATCAGCTGATCGCGCGAAACCAGCTGGCCCGCCTGGCGCACCAGAAAATCGAGAATGTCGAACTCAATCCCGGTGAACTCCACCGGCTTGCCGTCTACCCATGCTTCGCGTGTTCCGGCGCTGACTCTTACCGGCCCAATCTCCACCACTTCCGAGCGTATCGACGGCGCCTGGCCCGCGCGGCGCAGCACCGCCCGCACCCTGGCCAGCAGTTCATCAGGCGCGAATGGCTTCGCCAGATAGTCGTCCGCGCCACCGTCGAGGCCGGCGATGCGGTCCGCCGGCGCGGTTCGCGCAGTCAGCATGATCACTGGGATGTCGCGCTTGCGCCGCAGCAGCCGTAACACCTCAAAGCCGTCGATGCCCGGGAGCATGACGTCGAGAATCACCAGTTGGTGATTTCCATCGAGGGCTCGCGCCAGTCCGCGCCGCCCGTCGGCGGCAATCTCCAATTCCATGCCGTGCTGCTGAAAATACTCGCGCATCAGTTCCGCCAGTTCGGAATCGTCCTCAACCAAAAGGATCATCGCGTCGCTACCCATAGCTATCTCTATTCTCGGCCCGGCAGACCGAACCTTAACACTTCTTTACGGTTAAGCGGACCGCGGGGGCGTAACGACGGGATCGTTTTGGCATCTATACAACTAGCCATGAAGTGGATTCTATTCGCCGCAACAGTTGCCTGCGTTTCCGCACAGGACGTACGCCCGGTCGGCGTGATTGAGAAGATCGACCTGCCCGGCGGCAAGATCGTTCTAAAGACCGATTCCGGCGCCCCTTTAGATGTTCAGGTGACGGAGGCGACGACGGTGGTGAAGATCAAACCCGGCGAACGCGATCTGAAGAACGCGACGCCTCTGGCGGTGAGTGATCTTTCTACGGGCGACCGGATTCTGGTGCGCGGAACAATCGCGGAGGACCGGAAGTCGATCCCGGCGGCGCAAATCATCGTGATGACGCAGGGTGAACTGGCGTCGCGCCGCTCGGCTGAGCAGGCGGCGTGGGCGAAGGGCGTCTTCGGCACCGTCAAGTCCGTGGATAAGCCGGGCAATCGGATTGAGCTGGAACTGCGTTCGGGAATGCCCGGCGCGGAGCCAAAACTGGCGCAGGTCACTCTTTCCGGCAATACCGTGGTGCGACGGTATGCGCCCGATTCCGTGAAATTCGCAGACGCGGTTCCTGCGGCGCTGAGTGATATTCGCGCGGGAGATCAAGTGCGTGCGCGCGGCCAGAAGTCCGCCGACGGACTCACCGTGACAGCGGACGAGGTGGTGGCTGGATCGTTCCGGAACATTGCCGCGACGATTCTGACGATCGATGCGGAAGCGAAATCGATGACGGTGACAGACCTGGACGCAAAGAAGCCGCTGACTGTGAAGCTGAGCGCCGATTCCTCCATTCGAAAGATGCCGCAGATGATGGCCCAGTTCATGGCCATGCGCCTGAATGCTGGTGAAGGCGGTGCAGCAGTTCCGGGGGCGCGAGGCGCTGCGCCAGCCGCCTCAGGGACGCCCGGCGCTCAGGCGATGGCTGGAAGGCCTCAAGGCGGCCCAGGAATGGGTGGGCCCGGTATGGGCGGTGGCGCGCCGAATCCCGCGCAGATGCTGGAACGGATGCCCGCGGCCACTCTCGCCGACCTGAAGCCCGGGGACGCGTTGATCATCGCTTCCACTGAAGGACGATCCGGCGATCAGGTCACCGCCATCACGGTGCTGGCCGGCGTCGAGCCGATCCTGACCGTGCCGTCGAAGAACCGCCAAATGATGATGGGCGGCTGGAATCTCGACATGAACCCCAGCATGGGAATGGGAATGCAGTAGCCTCTCCCGGACACCTCGCGACGAAGACAAGAAAGACAGTCCCATGAACAAACTTATTGCGCTCATACTTACTCTCCTCGCTTCCCTGCCAGCCTCCGCCCAGGCGCTGCTGCAACTGCGGGGCCAGGTAACCGACCCATCGAAGGCCGCCATTCCGGGCGCCACCGCGACGCTTAGCGGACCCAACGGGTTCTCGCGTACGACGGGGACGGATGAGCAGGGCCGCTATGCCTTGCCGAATCTCAGCGCTGGCAGGTATGTGTTGAAAGTCGAATCGGCCGGCTTCGCTGCTTTCGAGCGCCGCGTGGAACTTGTGGGAGAACGGCCCATCACGTTCGACATCGCCTTGAAGCTGGCGGTGGAGACCCAGCAGATCACTGTCGCCGACACTTCGGAAATCACGCTGGATCCGTCGGATCCGACGCGCAACGTTGGCGCATTGGTCCTGAAGGCGGAGGACTTGCAGATGCTCTCCGACAACCCGGAAGATCTCGCCAGCGACTTGCAGGCTCTTGCAGGCCCCTCGGCAGGACCTAACGGCGGCCAGATCTTCATCGACGGCTTTTCGGGAGGGCGCATTCCGCCCAAGGAATCGATCCGCGAGGTGCGCATCAACTCCAATCCCTTCTCGTCGGAGTACGACCGCCCTGGGTTCGGACGCATCGAGATCTTCACGAAACCGGGCACCGATAAGTTCCGCGGCCAAGCGTTCTTCAACTTTACGGACGCGGTATTCAATTCGCGAAATCCCTACTCCACCATCCGGCCCCCCTACCAGCAGAAGTTCTATGGAGGCAATGTCAGTGGACCTCTCGGCAAGAAGGCTTCCTTCTTCCTCGACTTTGAGCGGCGGAATCAGGATGAGGCTTCCGCAATAAATGCGGTTACTCTCGACGCCGCCAATCAGCCCGTCAACTTCTCAACCGCCGTACTGAACCCAACGCTTCGCAACAACTTCAATACGCGGGTGGACTATCAGATCAACACCAACAACACCCTCGCGGCGCGCTACAGCTTCAACAACTCGGAAGCGCAGAACGAAGGCCTCAGCAGCCTTTCGCTTCCCTCGCGGGCCTTCGATGCGACGGGACGCAACAACACCGTTCAGCTGACAGAGACGGCAGTGGTCAACCCAAAGATGATCAATGAGACTCGGTTCCAGTACATCTGGAACAGCCAGAATCAGAATGGCGACAGCACCACGCCGGGCATCAACGTTCTGGATTCGTTCATCGGCGGGGGCTCTCCGCTGGCGCAGAATTTCACGAACGAGCGGCGGTGGGAGCTGACCAATATCTCGTCCATCACGCACGGCACGCACTACACCAAGTTTGGCGGCCGCGTGCGGGGAATTACTCAGGACGATCAGTCCACCAGTAACTACAACGGCACTTACACGTTCTCGACGCTACGCGCCTATCAGGTTCAATTGGACGGCATCGAGGCTGGGCTGACCAATGAACAGATCCGTCTTCTGGGCGGCGGTCCAACGCAGTTTTCCGTCACTGGAGGCAACCCGCTTGCGGGAGTTACGCAATACGACATCGGCGTCTTCGTACAGGACGACTGGCGCGTAAAGCCGAACTTCACGCTGTCGTCTGGCCTGCGCTATGAGACGCAGAACAACATCTCCAGTGTTGCGAACTTCGCTCCGCGCGTTGGATTCGCCTGGGGCGTGGGCAAGCCGGGCGGACAGTTCCGCACCCCCCAGACGGTGATTCGCGGCGGATGGGGAATCTTCTACGACCGTTTCGGCGAAGAGCTGACGCTTCAGGCCAACCGCCTGAACGGAATCAATCAGCAGCAGTATCTGGTCCCCCTGCCGAACTTCTATCCCACGGTGCCGACGCTCGACCAGCTTCAGCCCTTCCGTCGCAATCAGGCTGTGAATGTCGTCGACTCTAACTTGCAGTCGCCCTACATCATGCAGCTGGCGCTGGGCTTTGAGCGGCAACTGCCAAAGAACATCACCGTCGCCGTGAACTACACGAACTCCCGGGGCGTGCATCAACTGCGCACGCGCAATATCAACGCCCCTATGCCTGGATCGATCACGGTCGAAAATCCGCAGGGCGCCCGGCCTTACGGCGCGGACCTGGGCAATCTCTACCTCTACGAGGCCTCGGGAATGTTCAAACAGAATCAACTGATCACCAATTTCCGGGCTCCACTTAGCCGAAGGATCAATATGTTCGGCTTCTACATGCTGAACTTTGCGAACTCGAACACCGACGGCGTGAACAGTTTCCCCGCCGATCAATACGACCTTTCCTCCGAGTGGGGCCGCGCGCGCTTCGATGTCCGCCACCGCTTTCTTGTTGGAAGTTCGATCACAACGTGGCGCGGCATTTCCCTCAGCCCCTTCCTGATCACCTCGACCGGAGGGCCGTTCAACATCACGCTGGGACGCGATCTGAACAACGATTCTGTGTTCACGGATCGCCCGGCGCTGGCCGCACCCGGCGCCACGGGTCCCGGCATCGTCGCGACCCAGTTCGGAACGTTCAACACGGTTCCGTCATCCACCGATCAGTTGATCGCGCGCAACTACGCCCAAGGCCCCGGACAGCTTCTCTTGAATCTGCGGGTGTCGAAGACCTGGGGATGGGGTGAGCGCGCCACGGCAGCCGGTCCGGACGGCATGATGGGCGGGCCGATGATGGGCGGCCGCGGCGGTGGGCCACCGTCTCCCCGTGGTGGTGGTGACGGAGGCGGCGGACGTGGCCCGGGGGGCGGCGGACCCGGCGGGATGTTCGGTGGCGGAGGCAGCGGCAAGAAGTACAACCTTACGTTCTCCACGTCGGCCCGCAACATTCTGAACAACGTCAATCCCGGCCAGCCGATCGGCACACTAACTTCGCCCCTGTTCGGCGAATCGAACCAGCTTGCCGGTGGATTCTTCTCCACCGCGACGGCTAACCGCAGAATCGACTTTCAGTTGAGATTTAGCTTCTAGACGTCCGCCCTCATTCCAGGCGCCGCTCTCTTGACCGGAGCGGCGCCTATATTTTTGGCCTAGAAGAAGATCGCCAGCGTCAGGTTCATTAGCGGCTGTCCGCCCAGCGAGGCTGTGCGCGGATCGTCCGTCAGCTTGCCGAAGTTGCGGGGATTGCGGAAATCCACGTTCGGCGACGGATTGTTGAAGGTGAAGTTGTAGGTCTTCAGAGCGTTCTGGAAATCCCACCGAAGTTGAGCGCGGAACCGCTCGTTGAAGATGAAGTTCTTCTGCGCGGAGACTTGGGCCCACACCAGGCGCGGACCGGTAAGGATATTGCGGCCCGCATTGCCGATCTGGAAGTCGCAGGCGGCGCGGTTGCTGCCGGCCGGAACAGCCGTTACCTGGCCGCACCCACCGGGCCACGCGAAGGCCGAAAGATCAACCACTGCGGGCCGGTTCTGCTGCGTGAAGCGGTCCGGACCGCCGTTGTCCCACTGGCTGAAGTCGTAGACGGGTGTTCCGACAACATCGGGCCGGCGCGACCCGGCGAACGTCGGGTAGTAGTTGTAGGGGCTGTTGGCGAAGCTGAAGTTCAACGGGTTGCCGCTCTCCACCGTCTGAATCCACGAAATTTCCCAGCCGCCGAAGATCATATTCTTCCAGCCGCTGTAGTTCAAAAACTTCTTCCCGTTGCCGAACGGCAGTTCGTAGTTGACGGTCGCCAGCCAGCGGTGATTGCGGTCGTATCCGGCGCGGGCTTTTTCCAGGCTGCGCAGTTGAATCGGCGCGACGCCGTCGCCGGAGTTGTCCGTGTCCTGGCTGTTGATCGCCTTCGAAAACGTGTAGAAAGTGCTGAGCAGAAGCCCGTCGGCGGCCATGCGCTTTTCAAGCTTCACGGTTCCCGAGTGGAATGTGGAGTGGCCAAAGTTCGATCTCAACCTGACATCGCCGAAGGCGTTGTAGGGGCGGAAATTCTGCGCCGCCGCCAGGACCTGATTCTGGAACGCCGGGTTGCCCGCGCCGAAGTCGATCGGGAACGTGTTGGTCTGCCAGTTCTCGATCAGGCCCACGCCGCTGGAACCCTGGTAGCTGGTGTCCAACACCCAGTTCCGAAGGAACTCGTGCTGGATGCCCATGTTGAAATTCATCACGTAGGGATTGCGCAGCGACGGGTCCCACCACGTGACAGACCGTGCGCCGAAATTGCTGCCGATGAAGCCGCTGGTGCCATCGGGGCGAACGTTGAACGCAGGGGCCGCCGGGTTATTGCTGATCTGGAAAACCGGCGTCGGATTGCCCGGCAATGGCTCAATATTGGTTTGGGCCGTGTACTCGTCGAACTGACCGCGAGTCTGAGGGAACTTCACGTCCACGGTGTAGAAGCCGATGCCGCCGCGGAACACCCATTTTTCCGCCGGATGCCACGCAACACCCAACCGTGGATTAAAGTTGTTGCTGTCGCGCGCGTTCAATCCGTTCGATGGGTGCGTAATGGCGCCTATCCGGCCCGTAACCGGATCGGTTCCCAAGGGATCGAAATTGCTCATCTGGCCGTACTTGGTGTTGAAAGGACTCTCGTTCGAGTAACGCATCCCGACGTTTACCGTCAAAGTCGGCGTGACTTTCCAATCGTCCTGGACGTAGAAGCTGTGCACGTAAGAACGCGGCAACCAACTGGCCAGGTCGGTTCGAATTTCCGCCTGGCGGACGTAGCCGGTAAGGAAGCCCGCAAACGTGTTGCCTGTGTTCGGCACCGCGACGCCATTGGCCTGAAGACCCGCCGTAACACCGTCGAAGAAGTAGTTCACGGGTCGTGCCGTGATCGCGTTGTTGAGCCGAAATCTCAGAACCTCGTAGCCGAACTTGATCGCGTGTCGACCGCGGATGTACGTTGTATCCGAGCGGAATGACAGCGTCTCATTCACCTGTTTGTCCGCGTTGATTCCGTAGATGCCATATAGACCGTCGGCCGTGTAGCGCTGGCCACTGGTGCCGAAGCCCGGCATCAGATCGGATGTTACGTTCGGAATCCCCAACTGCTGTGCCCAGTTGCCGCCTTGCGAAAATGGCGTCGTCTGGTTCACTCGACGGTAATATCCGCCGCGGAAGTCCGTTACCAACGAGGGGTTGACGATCCACGTCGCGCCCGACGAAATGTTCCGATTGTGGAACGGCGCCAGGCGGCCCTGAGAATGATCGAACTCCTGGCGGTCGGTCCGGATGTTGATCGGACGGCCAAAGCCACTCTGCCGATTCTCCGTGTAGCTGCCATAAAGCTTCCACGCCGTATTGAATTGGTGATCCATCCGAAGGTTGTAGTCGTCGAAGAAAACCAGCGCCAGTTCGTTGGCGAGAAGGTTCCCGCTGGGGCCGAGCGAATTGAAGGTACCCGCGCGGTTCGGTTGCACCCACGGATCGAACTGAAGCATCTTCACGGCCACCGGGTCAAAGCGTCCGCCCGGAACGATGTTGCCGGGGAAAGGATCGCGCGCCCAGTTTCCATTCGCGAGGCGGCGCGTCGTCGAAGGATCGAAGATTGGATTCGCGTTCACACCAGGAAAATTGAAGTTGCCCTGCCGCATTTCCGGACTCGGCGTCGTCGCGTCCACCTGCGCGATCTTTTTTTCGTGCAGCCGCTGATACCCGAAGAAGAAGAACGTCTTGTTCTTCACGATCGGCCCGCCGATATTGGCGTCCGGCTGCATGAAGAACGTCATTAAGCCGTTGGGATTCGTCGGCGTCGGAGTGCTGGTGCGGTCGCGATCAAAGAACAGGCGGTGCTGCATGCGCCGCGTGCGTCCGTACCAGGACGCGAGGCCGTGAAACTCGTTGGTGCCCGATTTCTTCACGACGCTGATCACGCCGCCCGCAGAGTGACCGTACTCGGCTGGCGGCACGGTGGTCAACACCTTCACTTCCGCAACGGAGTTCTGCAGCGGCTTTACCGTTTCGGTTCCGCTGGCCTGATCGTTGCCGTTCACTCCGTCTTCAAAAATTCCGATTGCGCCCGCGCGCTGGCCGGCCAAGTGGTAGGAGCCCAAGCTTCCGCCGTAGGCGTATCCACCGGACTGCATGCCCGGCACCAGATTCAGCGTGGAGTTGATATAGCGCTGGTAGAGCGGCATCTCGTACAGCGTGTCGCCGGCTACCACAGTGCCCGTGGCGGAGGTCTCGGTTTCCAGTAACTGCGTCATCCCGCTTACTTCGACGGTCTCTGTCAGTTGCCCCAGTTGAAGCACGACGTCAACGGGGACCGTGTCGCCGGTGCGCACGCTCACGTCGTCAAAGATCGACCTCTTAAATCCGCCCGCCTCGACAGTGACGCGATACTCGCCCGGCTGCAGCGAGAGGATGCGGTAGAGTCCCTCCTCATTCGTTTTCGCGTTGAACGTGAAGTTGGTGGATTTCTGAACGACATTGACGGTGGCGTTGGGTACGACTGACCCCGAGATGTCGGTAACCCGGCCCGTCAAAGTAGACGTTCCGATCTGACCCATCAGCAGTGGCGCGCAGAGCGCCGCAAGGGTGGCAATCCTAAACATTCGAAGACCTCCTGGAGAACCGAGACAACTATTCAGCAGTGGTTATAATCACAACTCGTGGAAAAATACAAGGTAATTTCTTTGCCCGGCGACGGCATCGGCCCAGAAGTGGTGGCCGCAAGCCTCGAAGTTCTTCGAGCGGCCGAGGCAAAAATGAAATCCTTTTCATTAAAAATCGAGGAAGCGCCGTGCGGAGCGGGCGAGTATCTTCGAAACGGCGACCCCCTTCCACAGTCCACCGTTGACGCCTGCCGCAAGGCAGATGCGATTCTATTGGGCGCGATGGGCCTGCCCGACGTGCGATGGCCCGATGGAACGGAGATGGTTCCACAAATCGATTTACGCGAATTGCTGGACCTGTATGCCGGAATTCGCCCGATTTACCTGTTTCACACGTCGCACTGCCCGTTGAAAGGGATCGAGTCCGGCCAGATTGACTTTGTGATCTACCGCGAAAACTGCGAAGGGCTGTTCGTCACCCGAAAGAACAGCTTTCCGCCGAATGCCAGCAAGGTGGAAGACACTCTGCGAATCACGCGGCGCGGCGCGGAGCGCATCGTTCGCGCGGCCTTCCGGCACGCGGCAAAGCGGCGGAACTTCGTCACGCTGGTGGACAAGGCGAACGTCCTTCCGTCGATGGCCTACTTCCGCTCGATCTTCGACGAGATCCACCGCACCGAGTTCGGAATTGCACGGACGGAGCGCGTGTATGTGGACGCCGTGTCGTTGTTCCTGCTTCAGCAGCCGAAGCACTACGACGTGCTGGTAACGGAGAACATGTTCGGCGACATTCTTTCCGATCTTGCCGCCGGGCTGGTCGGTGGCATGGGCATGGCGCCCAGCGCCGACATCGGCGACAAGCATGCGGTCTTCCAGCCCAGCCACGGGACGGCGCCTTCGATCGCCGGCAAGGGCATTGCGAATCCGGTGGCAACGATTCTGTCCGCCGCGTTGATGCTGGAGTACCTGAAGCTGCCGGCGGAAGCGGCGGCGGTGCAAGCGGCGGTGAAGACAGTGATCTGCGATCCGGCAAACGCCACGGCGGATCTCGGCGGCAAGTTGACCACCGCCGAGGTGACAGCAAAGATCGTCGCGGCCCTATGATCGGCGGCCAACGCATCTTCGACGCGCACGCGCATATCGGCTCGGCGCTGCACTCCCGGCGTAGGGTGACGGCGGAGACTCTGCTGGCGAAGATGGACGACGAAGGCGTTGACCGGGCGCTGCTAATTCCCTACCCCGTCGTGGCCGACTTCCGGGCGGAGCACGATGAGATTGCTGCAGCGGTACGCCAATGGCCCGACCGCTTCTGTGGCGCGGCGTGCATGCCGCACTACGATCCGGCGTTTCGGGACGAGATCCGCCGTTGCGCCGAGACGCTGGGCTTGGTCGCGTTGAAGCTTCAGCCGCAGTACAACGCGCTGAATCCGCTCTCGAAGAGGAACGACTTCTTCTGGGAGGCGGCGGTTGAGAACCGTCTCGCGCTGGTTGTGCACACCGGATCCGGAGCGCCGTTCGCGCTGCCGTCGCTGTACATCGACGTGGCGCGGCGATTTCCAGAAGCGCGAATCGTGCTGGCGCACTCCGGCGGATCGTCGTATTACCTTGAGGCGATCGTCGCCGCGAAAACCTGCCCGAATATTTATCTGGAGCTGTCCTGCCTGATGCCGCACCACATCACGGAAGTGCTGGCCCATGTAGCGCCGGAGCGCCTGATGATTGGGTCCGATTTGCCCGAGAGCATCGCCATCGAGATCGGCAAGATCGTCGCGCTGCGCCAGCCCGCGATCCTATGGGACACGGCCCAGCGCGTTTTCAGCCGTTAAGCGCCCGTTACTTCCTTCAGCAGGTTGAAGAACGCTTTCTTACGCTGGGTGTCCATGCCCCAATGGACTGGCGGCGACTGGTAGCCTTCCGGATCGAAGTAACCCCATGAACAGTGCTTCGAGATGGCCGCGACCATGTTGTTCATCGGCTGATCGAAATCGAAGTGGTCGTCCTCGTTGATCATCACCGGCTGCCCGCGGTAGCTTTTTCTCGCCCGGACCTCGTCCACCATTTCCCCGATCCGCTTCGGGTCCTTCACGCCGTTGCCGTGCATCAGTATATAGCTGGACGCGGCGACGACATTGTCGGGCGGAACCGTGCCTCCGTTAAAGCTGCAACTCACCGGGAACGACGCCACCTTGCGGGCCTCATCAAATAGATCGACGATGCGGTCCGGCTTCAGCAGCGGCTGCTGGTAAGAGCGGTTGTCGCTTTCGTTGGCGATCTCCAGAAGGATATTCCGGTACCCTTGAGCGGCAAGCCACTTCACGGTTTCTCGGACGCCGCGGCGGACGGCCTCATCGTCCTTCAGGTGCTCGTCCTGGCCGAAGTAGTAAATACAGACCATGGGAACCATGCCCAGTTGATCCGCCCGGTCGAGAATGAGCTTCAGGCGCGCCATGTAGGCGGGCTTCAGCGACCCGTCCGGCGCGATTGCGCTGTTTCGCCAAGGCTGCGCCTTTGAATATCCTTCCGGGCTGCCCCCCTGAAGGCAGATATCGAAGGACAGCACTCCATGCGCATGCCACTGCGGCATGGCGGCGATAAACTCGCGCGTGTTTCGTTCGGCGTCCCACTTGCCGGTGTCCTTATAGGCCCAGCGGCTGACGGTGGCCTTGTTCTCGTCGTCGTAAATCCCCTGCACCATTCGCGTGTTCATCAACAGGCCTTCAATCTTGTGTCCACGCCATGTGCGGCCTTTGTAAGTCGGCTGCTCGTTGATAAGGAACTCCGCGCCGTTGATGCTGAGGTTGGTCTTCGCCTTGGCCGACAGACCGGATAGGGTTGCGCCGGCGGCCAGAAAACTCTTCAGCACGCCGCGCCGATTCGTGATACGCATTATTGCCATGATGCGCATAACTTTTGTCCTGATGTGCGCCGCCCTGGCCGGCCAAGCTCAGGTGGAGCGGGCGTCCGTCGTCGGCACAATCACCGATAAGTCCGGAGCCGCGATGGCTGGTGTGGAGGTGACGGTGGTGAACGAGGCGACCAACACCAGCGTCCGGATTAACACCGACGAATCCGGCACCTATAGCGTGGTGAATTTGATTCCCGGAAGCTATTCACTCACCGCCAGCCGCGCCGGTTTCAGGAATGTGGTCTACCGCAACTTCGTTCTGCAAGTCAGCCAGGCTGCGCGCCTGGACATTTCGATGGATGTCGGAACGGTGGAACAGGCGGTCGAGGTAACCGGCGCGCTGCCGTTGCTGCAGACGGAGAATGCGGCGGTGGGACAGGTGATCTCGAAGGAAGCGGTGGAGGCTCTGCCGTTGAATGGCCGCAACTTCGTCCAGTTGGCGATCCTGGCCCCCGGCGTCACCGGACTGGACTATGCGCAGCCGAACACGATCAATAGCGGCCGGCGGCCGGACGAGCTTCGTCCCGGCGGAACGGCCATCGCGGCCAACGGCGCCCGCAGCACGTCCAATCAGGTACTGATCGACGGCATCGACAACAGCGAGATGATCTCGCAGACTTTTATCGTTCGCCCCGCAGTCGAAGGCATACAGGAGTTCAAGGTGCTGACGAACAACGCGGGGGCGGAATACGGGCGCAGCGCAGGGTCTGTGGTCGTGATCACGACGAAGTCCGGCGGCAACGAGTTTCACGGTTCGTTGTTCGAGTTCCTACGGAATGAGAAGTTGGACGCGCGGAACTTCTTCGCACGACCGGACGCGCCGCAACCACCGTTCAAGTTGAATCAGTACGGCGCGGCTTTGGGCGGCCCCATCGTGCGGAACCGGACATTCTTCTTTGCAAACTACGAGGGCTACCGCGAGGTGTTCGGCGACTCGCAACTGGTGACGGTACCTACCGCCGCGATGAAGACCGGAAATTTCGCCGGAGTGACGGCCAACGGCATCTATGACCCCTTAACGACAAGAGCGAATCCCGCCGGGGGCGCGGCGCTCCGCGACCGCTTTCCCGGCGATGTAATTCCGTCGTCGCGGTTCGATCCGATCGGCGCGGGCCTGGCGCGCCTTTGGCCAAACCCGCAGAGCGGAGGGCTGGCCAATAACTTTGTAGCGAATCCCGTCAAGCGATCCAGCCTACATCGCGCCGATGGCCGCCTCGATCATCAGCTGACGTCGAGAGACACGCTGTTCGCGCGGTTCTCTATCGATAAGGGGCTGCTGATCATCCCCGATACGTTCAATACGGACATCGGGGGCAACGAAGCCAGCTTCGCCGGAAACGACGAAGTCGATGGCAAGAACGGAGTTGTGTCCTGGACGCGAAGCATCACGCCGACTACGGTAGGCGACTTCCGCTACGGGTACACGTCGTACGACATGTCCCTGATTCCGACGAACCTGACCAACCCGATCTGGAGCACGATTCCCGGCCGCGACAACAACGATCCCTTCCAACCGTCCGCGCCGATCATCGGCACTACCGGCTACGCGGGTCTCGGCAACGCGCGGTCTACGCCGCTGATACGCAACCAGACGATGCACGAAGCGATCGCCAATGTGTCGTCGTTGAAGGGCAAGCACAACATCAAGTACGGCATCGATTTCCGATTCCGCACCACCGGCGAGACGGCATCGCCTCCCGGCGAAAGCGCGTTCGGCCGTTGGAACTTCGACCCCGCGTATTCGCGTAATCCGGCGTCGCCGGGTGGAACGGGAGACACGGTGGCGACAATGCTGCTGGGCTTCCCGATCGCTATTCGACGCGACGTTTTTGCGGCGGGCACGGCGACGCTGCGAACGGAAGAATATAACTTCTACGCGCGCGACGAGTGGCGAATCAACAACCGATTGACCTTGAATATCGGACTCCACTACGAAATCAATACTCCGTTCCGCGAGAACGACAATCAGTGGGTAAATTTCGACCCTGTCATCGCGCAGCAGATGATAGCGGGAACTCCCGGCATTTCGCGGACGACCAACATCGCCACCGACTACTCGTCGTGGGGCCCGCGTGTAAGTATTGCTTGGCAGGCCACCCGGAAGACCGTCATCCGCACAGGCTATGGACTTTTCTACGAGCCGCAGGGAAACTTCGCCACCAACATCCGGCAGTTCCGCCAGCCGCCATTCGGGTTCGTCGTCAACATTCCGAACAGCGGAAACGACATTCCAACCCGCAATACTTCGCAGGGATTCCCGATCGGCACCGCGGTTCCCGATCTGACTCGCGGACCGGCCTTTTACGCACTTCGGGCCGTTGCTCTGAACTACCGCAACGGACAGGTACAACAGTTCAACTTCAGTGCGCAGCAGGAGCTGTCGAAGGACACAGTTGCAACCGTGGGCTTCGTGAGTTCAGCCGGCGCATTGTTGTCGTGGGGCCGCAACATCAACCAGCCCGATCCAGGACCGGGAGCTATCGATCCGCGGCGGCCGTACAACTCCGTGCTACCCGGGGTGACGGGAATCGCATACCTGGAGAGCGCCGCCAATTCGTTCTACTCGTCGATGCAGACCAGCATCGAGAAGCGATACTCAAAGGGCCTCTACCTCCTCGGCAATTGGACGTGGTCGCATGGCCTTGACAACGTGGGTGGAGACGGCGGCGCGAACGGACCGCTGCCCCAGGACCCTCGGAACCGCCGCGCGGACTGGGCGAGTTCGAACTCCGACATGCGGCACCGGGTGAACCTGGCTGCCAACTACGACATTCCCGGGCCGTCGATATCTTCGCCGTGGCGGTTTATCGCTGGGGGCTGGCAGGTGGGCGGCATCATGGTGCTGCAGAGTGGACTTCCGTTTACGGTTACCGTGCCGGGCAGCCCGGCGAACACCGGCTCCGGCAGCCGTGCGAATCCGGTGGCCGGCATCGACCCCATCCCCGAATCGCAGTCGCTAAGCCGGTGGTTTAATCCCGCCGCTTTCTCTACGCCGCCTGCGTTCACTTGGGGCACGCTCGGCCGCAACACGCTGCGTGGGCCCGCCATCTACAACGTCGATCTCAGCGCAGCAAAGCGTTTTCAGTTCACGGAGCAGGTTCGCCTGGAGTTTCGAAGTGAATTCTTTAACTCGATGAACCATCCGCAGTTTGGCCTGCCCGCGGGACAGATCGGCGTCGCAACGGCGGGCACCATCAGCTCCACACAGCGCGCGAACCGGCAGATCCAGTTCGCACTTCGTTTGGTTTACTAGGAGAACTGCACAACATGAAAATTCGAAGCCTGGAGGCGTTTCCGTGGAAGGGCGCAACGCTGTTGAAGCTGTTCACGGATTCGGGAGTCACCGGATGGGGAGAATGCTCCGCACTTGGTTCGACCGCGGTTGAGCACGCCCGCACTGCGATCGTCGGCCAGGACGCCAGCCGTTATGAACCCATCCGCGCGCAGTTGCCGGGTCCAGCGGGGGCCGCGGTCAACATGGCGCTGCTGGACATAGTGGGACACACGGCGAAAGCTCCAGTGTGCCAAGTGCTGGGCGGTCCGACGCGATCCAAGATTCGCGCGTTCACGGCTTGGTCCGATGGCGCGGTGGCGGCGGGATACCGGGCATTCTCCGCGCCCCCCGGCGCTGCAATGCCGGAGCCTTACGACTTCGTCGTCGACGCGAACGGGAAGCTATCGCCGGGCGAGGCGGCATCGCTGGCCGCGCGGCTGGAGGAATCTCTTCCGCTATGGCTGGATGAGCCCTGCGCGATGGTCAACCTCGGCGCAGCGCGCAAGATCGCGGACGAAAGCGTGACACCACTGGGTTGGGGACGGCACATCGACAGCCTCGCCGGCATTCAGAATCTGCTGCGGGAACAGATGATCGACGTGATCCGGCTCGACATTTCGCGGCACGGAATCTCATCCATTCGCAAAGCTGCCGCGCTTGCCGAGACTTACTATGTGGCCGTCGCGCCCTATCACGCGGGAGGCCCGGTGGCCACCGCGGCCGCGCTCCATCTGGCGGCCAGTCTGCCGAACTTCTTTATTCAGCAGATTCCCTGGACGCAAGGCGACGAGGCGAAGATCCGCTCGGAACTGATTGGAGCTGAACTGGAGAAACCGAAGGATGGCTTCCTATCGATTCCCAGCGGCAACGGGCTGGGTATTCAAATTAACGAGAGTGCGCTTCGGAGGTACGCGGCATGAACCGTAGAGACTTTTTAGGAGTCGCAGGCTGCGGTTGCGCCATGATGCCTCAGGCGGCAGAGGGTCCGCTGGGCGC
This sequence comes from Bryobacteraceae bacterium, assembly GCA_041746955.1. Classification (GTDB taxonomy): domain Bacteria; phylum Acidobacteriota; class Terriglobia; order Bryobacterales; family Bryobacteraceae; genus JAPKYZ01. The sequence goes on along the minus strand of JBGTFZ010000098.1, from coordinate 24,314 downwards.
GGCTGCAATGCGCGATGTGGGCTCAAAGTGCCGCATCACGAACGTGAAGGTTTTTGGCGTCACGCTGCCAATCAAGGAGCAGTTCGACCGGCCCTACGTCTTCGTGAAGATCGAGACGGATCAGGGTGTCGTTGGATGGGGCGAGGGAACGCTGGAGGGCAAGGCCGCCGCAGTGATGGCCTGCGTAAACGACTTCCGCGAATTCCTGATCGGCGCGGACCCGATGCTGGTGGAGCATCACTGGCAGTCGATGTATGTCCACAGCTTTTATCGCGCCGGGCCGGTGATGGGCTCCGCGATCGCGGGAATCGATCAGGCCCTATGGGACATTCGCGGCAAGCTGCTGGGCATGCCCGTGTACAAACTTCTGGGAGGGCCCTTCGACCCGAAGGGCGTGCGGGGCTACTATCACGTGCGGGCTTCGAACCCGGCCGAGATGCGGGAGGTTCGCGCCAAGGCGAAGGAACTGGGCATCACCGCGATGAAGAGCGGGATACCGGGCTACTACGAGTGGATCGAAACGCGCGAGTCTATCCGGCGCGCGATCCGGCAGATGGAGACTCTCCGCGAGAATCTTGGTCCCGACATCGATATTGGAATCGACTTTCACGCGAAGACGTCGCCGGCCGTCGCGTCGATCCTGGTGAAAGCGGTGGAACCGTTGAACCTGATGTTCGTCGAGGAGCCGTGTCCACCCGAGAACGTCGCCGCGATGCGCAAGATTTCGGCGCGGTCCACTACTCCGTTAGCGACTGGAGAGAGGCTGGTGGCCAGCTACTCCTGCCGGGAACTGATTGAGATGGGAGTGGTGGACATCATCCAGACCGACATCAATCACGTGGGGGGAATCACCGCGCTGTGGAAAGTGGCGGCAATGGCTGAGCCGTCGGGAGTGAAGATCGCTCCACACGCTTGTGAAGGTCCCATCGGCGCGACGGCGACGTTGCATGTCGACGCGGCGATGCCGAACTTTCTGGTGCAGGAGATCTGTTCCGGCGTGGAGGCGGGTGAGAAGGAGAAGATCTGGGCCGACTGGTTCGGCTTCCCGGCCATGCGGATGGTGGACGGAAAGTTTCCGCTTCCCGAGAAGCCGGGATTGGGCTTCGATCTGGATGAGGGCGCGGTTACGAAGTACGCGTTTCAGGGGACGAAGCCGATGGCGCGCGTGTTCCACGGCGACGGCAGCGTCGCAGCCTGGTAGTGGATCGCGGCACCTACCAGCAGATGCCTTCGTAGGCGCCGGCTTCGCTGCGGCGCGGGCTGATCCGGACGAAGTCCACTAGCACCTGGCCGTTATGCAGCCGTTCGAGGATGCCGTCGAACTCCGGGTCTTTGTTGCCGATCACCACCGTTTCCGCGTGATTCAGAACGGCGTCGATTCCATCCACCATCAAGCGGGAGATGTGCGGTATGCGATTGAGGATGAAGTCGCGGTTGGCGCCGATCAGCGACGCCAGCCTCACGTTGGAGTCGTAGATCCGAAGGTCGTACCCCTTCCCGATCAGCCGCTCGATCACTTCGATCATCGGGCTCTCGCGAAGGTCATCGGTTCCCGCCTTGAAGCTGAATCCCAGTATGCCGACCCGTTTCTTGTCGTGGCGGGTGATCAACTGAAGACCCCGGGTTACCTGCAGGTCGTTGCTGGGAAGCACGGCGCTTAAGATCGGCAGTTGAAGATCATGCACCCGCGCAGTGTGCGCCAGCGCCCGCAGATCTTTGGGCAGGCACGATCCGCCGAACGCGAATCCGGGCTGAAGGTAGGCGGTTGAAATGTTCAGCTTCCGGTCCTGGCAGAAAATCTGCATCACTTCGTGCGCGTCCAATCCGACAGACTTGCACACGTTGCCGATTTCGTTCGCGAAACCGATCTTCAGCGCGTGCCAGCAGTTGTCGACGTACTTCACCATCTCCGCCGTTCGAAGAGCGGTGCGGATTAGGGGCGCGTCCAGAGATCCGTAGAGCGTGGCCAGCAGGTCGCCGCTTTGCGCGTCCAATTCGCCGATTACGGTTTTTGGCGGGCCGTAGAAATCTTTTACTGCGGACCCTTCCCGCAGGAACTCGGGATTGTGGCAGACTCCGAAACCGGACCCGGCCGTCTTGCCGGACGCCTGTTCGATGGCCGGGATCACGACGTTCTCCATCGTTCCGGGCAGGATGGTGCTGCGGATCACTACGGTATGCCGCGCCTTCTTTGTCCGCAGGGCGGCGCCAATCTGTTCGCAGACACGGCGGATATATTTCAGGTCGAGGCTGCCATTGGCCTCGCTCGGCGTGCCGACGCACACGAAGGATAGTTCCGTGTTCTCTAGCGCGGCCACTTGGTCGGTGGTTGCCCGCAGGGTCCCTTGGGCCACGGTCGTGGCGATGATCCCGTCGATCTTCTCTTCGATGATCGGCGAGTGCCCCTGGTTGATCAGGTCGACTTTGGTCTGGATGGAGTCAACGCCCACCACTTCATGGCCATCGTTGGCAAGACAACCCGCCGAAACCGTGCCGACATAGCCTAATCCGAAAATGCTAACTCTCAATGGTCCGTCCTCGATGTTTCGAAATTGTGCGAAGGATGACGAGCGCCGCCAGCCCGCCCGCCGCGTCCAGAGCGCAGTCCGCCAATGACGGTCCGCGTCCGCGCACGAAAACCTGGTGCAGTTCGTCCGTCAGCGAATAGGCCACGCAGACCGCAGCCGCCAAAGCCGCGGTCTTCGGCTTCCAGCGCAGAAAGCCGCTCCCCCCGATTGACCGGTACAACAGCAGAAACAGAACCGCATACTCGGCGACATGCGCGCCCTTCCGGAGAGCCTGATGAACTAGCCGGAAAGTCCCCTCCGAGAGAACGATATTCAGCGCCGCAAGCACGCTTCGCAGCACGCGGCCCGTCGCGGCCCCGCGGAACGTCCCGGTTGAAAACCAGAAGATCTTCACCGACCACAGCAGCGACAGCGCCCACCAGAAGTAAGAATGTTTAAGCGCCAGCGGAAACTGCGCGCGCGGCATCAACCTACTTCTTGCCGTAGTAGCTGGAGTATTTGTTGTAGAGATTGTTCAGCCCTTCGGCGCCGTTGAAAACGATTGCCGTAATCCGTTTGTTACCCAGCTTGAAAATCGTTTCCTCGACGACTTCACGGGGGGTGCGGTCCGCACGGACCACCAGCAGCGTTCCGTCCACCTGATTGGCGATTGCCAGCGCGTCGGATAGCGGAGCGACGGGCGGCGTATCGATCAAAATCCAATCGAAGAGCGGCTTGAGAGTGTCCAGGGTACGGCCGAAGGCGGGCGACTGAAGAAGTTCCGTAGGGTTGGCGGAAACGTATCCCGCTTGCATCAGATAAAGGCCGATGGGGTCCAGCTTCTGAAGCGCCCGCACGGGTTCAAGGCTGCCTTCCAGACACTCCGCCAATCCCTTCCGCGCGGTCACGCCCAGCGTATCTGCGATCGTCGGTTTGTGAAGGTCGGCCTCAATTAGAAGTACGCGGCCTTGCCCGCTGTCCGCCAGCGCGACAGCAAGGGACAGCGACACTGTGGACTTCCCGTCCTCGGGCAGGGCGCTGGTGATGGCGACCGTCTGAAGCTTCGCCCGGGACCTCAGTTCACGCAGGCGCATCCGAAGGAATCGAAGGCGGTCGGCCCCGGGGCTTCGCGGGTCGGTAATCGTCACCAGCCGCGATTCCGGCTCCACTTCCACCTGCGTGACGGGTACGTGATCCAGCGGACCTGACGGGTCCGTCGGCGCCGGCAGTTGGCTAATCGAATCCGGTCCCACCACGATCTCGTCTTCTACATTACCAAACGGCATTATTTCCTTTGTTGTGATTAGCCGTTGCGAATTATGAGGAACTCAGCCGCCACCACCACCATCACCAGCGCGGTCGCGGCGATCCATTCGAACACGCGGCCGGTCTTCTTTCTTCTCTCTTCGGCGGGAGTGGTCAACAGCGGCAGGCCGACCACCAGAGGCACCTGGAAACTCTCCCGCAATTCCCGCTCACTGTGGAAGGAACGGTCGAACCGGTCGCGTACCATCGCCAGGACAAGACCGGCAAGCAGTCCGCCGGCAATCGCGGCCCAGCTTAGACGCTTGCGCTTCGGGCGGGATGGAGTCGATGGCAGCGTCGGAGGATCGACCAAGCGGTAGTGCTGGCCTTCCTGCTGCTCATCCAAACTGGCGCTCATCCGGGAGTTCAACTGGTTGGCCAGCAGGTCCTGATACTCCTTCTTGTAAGTCTCGTAGTCGCGCTGGATCGCCGAAAGCTCCTGCTCCTTTAGCGGCGCCGAGTTCAGGCGGCCCTGGGATTGCGCCATCTGTGCCCGAAGGGACCGCTCCGTTCGCTGCAACTCCTCCGTCTCGCTGAAGTTCGACTCAAGCTGCCCCTGCAACTGGAGCACCAGGGGATCGTCAACGGGATGCGCAGTGGACAGGCCGCCGGGCGGAATTCTGCCGCTTCGAAGGGCCGTGGCCAGTTCCTCGGTAGCGGCAATCTCCCCATCCTTCTTGACGACGTCCTGATGCTTCGGCGTCAGGCGCAGCAGCATCGCGTTGCGTTCCGCCTGAAGGCGTCCCAGCTTGCCGCTCACCAGCGACTCCCAGTACACACGCTGCTGCCGGGTGCGGCTTAGATTCGCCGATACGTCCTGCATGCGAATCCTGAGGTCGGCCAGAAGGGCCGTATTGGTTTGCTGCTGCTCCGGCAGAGCTCCCAGATTTCGCATCTTGTAGTTGGTTAGCCGCTGCTCTTGCTCCGTCAGCCGCTGCTTGGCTACCTCCAACTGATCCGTGACGAACTTTGTCGTTACCGCGCGCTGAGATCCCTGAGTGCGCCGGTTCTCCTCAATAAACAAGGACGTCAGCTTGACCACCACCGATTGCGCCAGCTCCGGATCGTTTGAAGTGTAGGTGACCTTGAATGCGTTTACGTCATTGCGCACTGATCCCCAGATGGGTTCGATACCCACGTCGCCTCTCATGAGTTCGACGACATCGTCCGGGGCGAGACTGTCACGCAGCCCGGGATACAGATCCAGCTCCTCAACGATTTCAAGCACCCGCCTCCGCGACAGAACCTCCATCTCAATGGCCCTGATTTCGTCCGACACGTTGCGGACGCTAAGGGGGGCGACAAAACGGTCGGGGATTCGCTGCTGAACGACGACCAGCGTCGCCTCCGATGTGTAGGCGCTGGGCATCCTCAGCAGAAACGCAATCGCCGCTACGGGAATCACTGCGGCGGCGGTCAACACCCACCACCTGCGCCGGGCGACGACGTCCAGCATCCGGTGGATGCCCTCGGAGAGACTGGGTTCTCTAGCGTTAAAATCCTGGCCGTTCAATTCTTCCTCCCGGACCCGTTAGCGCAGGGACCGTTCTTCCGTGCCCGCCGCCTTCTCCCCGGCCGGACCCTTCTTCGCAAAGACCCTGCGGTAGGCGTCCAGCAGATGGGCCGACGAATACTCCCAGGCGAGTGCGTCTTCAACCCTCCGCTTGCCCGCCGCACCCATCCGGGCGCGTTCATCCGGGTTGTCCAGCAGCCACTCGATCTTTGCCGCGAAATCGGGAACCTGGTTGTCATTATCCGCGTAAAGCGACGCTTCCTGGGCGCTGAATTTCCCTTCCCGAAGGTCGAATTGCACGATCGGCTTGGCCAGCGCCATATACTCCATGATCTTGATCATTGTGGAAATGTCATTCATCTCACACGGTTTATCCGGGTTCACACAAACGTCTGCCGTCGAAAGCACGTCCAGCAGCCCGGCATCGGGAACGCGGCCGGTAAAATTCACCATGCCATCCAAATCCATCTCCGTGGCCATCGCCCGCAGGCCGGCCAGACCGGGTCCTCCGCCCACACAAGTAAAGTGAATGTCGGTGCGGCCGCGTTTCTTCAAATGGAGCGCAACCTCCAGTAGAAGGTCCAGCCCCTCCTGAATGCTCATCGTCCCGACGTACCCCACCAGGTACGCTTTGCCGTACTTCAATTCCGCTTTGGGCGGCACGGGCCGGAAGGTGGCCAGATCGGGTCCATTACGGACAACGAAGACGTCTTCGGGCGCGATCCCGCCCCGGCGGATTGCAAGCGCCCGGTAGCTTTCATTTGTCGCCATCACGACGTCGCTAAACCGGTAGGTCAGCTTTTCCAGCCAGACCTGAGTCTTATAGAGGAACCCGGTTTTTCCGTATTTCGACAGAAACAGCTCCGGATTGGCGTCGTGGTGGTCGAAGATGTACTGAACCCCGAAAACCTTAAACGGCAGCGCAACGAAGACGATGTTGTCGGGGGGATTGCACCCCTGGATTACGTCGAATCCATGACGCAGGTAGATCCACCACGCATATAGGGTTTCCCACGCCAGCGCACACCCGTACTCCCATAGGTACGTCAGTGGGCTGTTGCCCTCCGGAGGGGCCGGGTGCCGGTAGATCCGGACGCCTTCCAATACTTCGTAGCCCTTGCTTGAACCCTTGCCGCGCGGGCACAGGACGGTGACGTCGTATCCCGCACGGGTTAACGACACCGCCTCCTTCCACACCCGGGTATCGAAGGGGACGGGCAGGTTCTCGACAATGATCAGTATTCTTCCAGGCACCGGCTTTTACTCCGTCTCCGCCATCGCTCGATGCAGCCCGGCCAGCGCGCAGAGCATCGTCGCTTGGCCCCAGTGCAGAGTCGGCGTCTTGTTCACCACGAGGCGCGAATAGCGGCGGTAGTAGAAGTATCCGGACGAGTCCTGCATGTTGTTGATCGTCCATTTCGCGACTCGCAGCGCCAGCGGCAGGGCCTCCGGGTCCCGGCCGGCGAAGAACACCAGCGTGTCGATCGCCTGCGAACAGCACTGTATGTCGAGCGGAAGAGTCTTGCTGTCATAGTAGCGGGGCGTCCCATCGGCCAGAAAGAACGTCCGCTTCCAGTACTCGTAGCCTCGGGACAGCTGCGGCTCGAACTGGCGGTCGCCCGAGCCTTCGGCATAGTGCTTGAAACAGTCCAGCACGTACGCCGTATGGAAGTTGTCCACCCACCTCAGGTTTGGCGCTTCACCGTAGTACCACGAGGCGTCGGGGCGCTGATTCTGGGCCGTGTAGAGCATCGCTTTTTCCGCCAGCGCCCGGTACGCCTCGTTCCGCGTATGTCCGTACGTTCGCGCGAGCAGACCGCCGCCAAGCGTGTTGGCATTGTGTACCTGCTTGTTTTGAGTGGGGATGTAGCTGATGCACAGCGCGTCGCGGTCGGGAAACGTCGCCAGGTCCTGAAGAATGTGCTGGCACGCGCTAACCGCGGTTTCGAGATACTTGGCGGCCCCCACCCGGTCGTAGGCGTCGAGAAACGCATGGCCGATCAATGAGGTCCAGACGATCGTGGGAACGCCCGCCGGAAGATAGAATGTCCGCGACTGGTAGTCGAAATGGTTGCCCCAGCACGCCCCGCTGTAGCCCGGCGAACGGTGCTCCCCGAGCCAAAAGAGCGCGTTCTCGGCCTTCGCGCGCCAGGAAGCGTCCCCGGTTGACTCTTCCAGCCGGAGGAATCCGCGGGCGAAGAAACCCATCGCTTTCGTCGAATGGTGGCGGCCAATGCCGATCAGCGGACGCAGATTCAGCGGGAACCGTCGCACTCCCTGCTGAAGTACGGTGCGGAGCAGCGGATTCTCGAAGGTTAACGGACGCAGGAGCTTCGAACTCAGACCGTCGAAGGTATCGTACCCCCGATATTCTTTCCGTTCAAGCCACGCCACCAAGCGTGTAATCGACTCGTAGATCAGGGACTTATCGTTGGATTGTTGTTTTGGCATCGGTTGGCGGCTCACCGCCGCTCTTGATTCGGAAATCACTCGCTGTTATGTTCGTTACAGTAGTAAACTTACAGTCCGGAAAACCCGCCACGCCGTTTCAGGCGACGCGGGGTGTGTTGGGGAACTTCGCTGAACGCCCGTCAGCGGGGAAAAAGCCGTCCGCTAGAGACGGATAGATGCTCCACCGCACTAGTAAAACAGACAGATCAACGATGTTTTGGTTTGAAAGGATCTCCAACTATGTTGAAGCAGTTGGCCACCTTCTTTTTCGGTGTGGCCTTTTTTTCCGTTACGGGCGGCGCCCAGCCTTGGGCCGGCGTCATCAGTCCTTCGCGCGCGATAGATTGGCGGTACGCCGGAGCTCCGGGCGGCATTCCGAGCCGGTCCACCGTCTGCGCCACTCTCAATCCGGGCGCATCCGCGACCCAAATCAACGCCGCAATAGCGGCTTGCCCTTCCGGCCAGGTGGTCTACCTGAACACCGGAACGTACAATCTTTCGAGCGGGATCGTCTTTAACAACAAACGCGGCGTTACGCTGCGGGGCGCCGGGGCTGACAGCACCAAGCTGGTCTTCACCGGAAACGCCAGCTGCGGCGGCGTGGGGGGCAACATCTGCTTCCAGAACGGTGACTTGAACTGGCGCGGCGGTCCCGGCAATACGGCCAGCTGGACCTCCGGGTATTCGAAAGGCTCGACCCAGATCACCCTGAGCCAGACTGCGAATTTGCGTGTCGGCACGCTTCTCAATCTCGACCAGATGCAGGATTCGAGCGACGATGGATCTGTGTTCCAGGCCAACAACCCCAGCTCCAAGAATTGCCTGAACTGCAACAACGCCAGCCGCAGCGGGCGCGGCCAAACCCAAATCGTAACCGTGACGGCAATTAGCGGCAACACCGTCACGATCTCGCCCGGGCTCTACATGCCGAATTGGCGCGCGGACCGCAGTCCCGGCGCATGGTGGTCCGGCGATTCGGCCATCAGCGGCTCCGGGGTTGAAGATCTGTCGCTCGACAGCCGCAGCGTCTCGAGTGGCGGCGGCATCGTCACTTTCTACAACGCCTCCGGGTGCTGGATGAAAGGTATTCGCTCGCTTTTTGCCCGGGATTCGCATGTCAAGTTCTGGCAGTCGGCCCGTAACACCGTCAAGGACAGCTACTTTTACGGCAATCAGGTCAGCCAGTCCCAGAGCTACGGTACCGACACCTATCTCGCGTCCGACAACCTGGTCGAGAACAACATCTTTGAACACATCACCGTTCCCAACATGAACGAGACCAGCATGGGCGACGTCTACGCCTATAACTTTTCGATCGACAACTTCTACAACAACGGCAGCAACAAGGACAATGGCATTTCGCTCCATTCGGCCTATACCCACGCCGGCGGCAATGCCTTTTTTCTTTGGGAAGGCAACGCCTACGACGGGTTGAACCTCGAAAACTTTCACGGCCCGGCCCATTTCGTTACCGCCTACCGCAACTGGTTCGTGGGACGTCAGGCGGGCAAGACCAGCCGCACCGCGCCGATTATCAATCAGTCGTTTCAGCGCTACACCAACGTTGTCGGCAACGTGCTCGGGGATTCCACCTACCATGTGGCCTATACGAGCAAGGCGGGCGACTCCAGCACGGCCCAGTGCGACCGCTCGATCTACACGCTGGGCTGGGGCGGGAACTGTGGAAACTGGACCACGCAGGACTGCTCCGGCTATGTCGGCTGCCCGCAGCCCGACCTGAAGGTCGAGACCTCCCTCCTTCGGTGGGGCAACTATGACACGGTGAGCAATGCCAACCGCTTCGTTGCCGGCGAGGTGCCCACCGGAGCCGCGAAATACCCGAACACGGTGCCGTCCAGCCAAACCTTGCCTCCGTCGTTGTATCTCCCAGGCCGTCCCGGATGGTGGACTGCCGGCGCCGCATGGCCGCCTCATGGACCCGACGTAACCGGCGGCGATATATCGAACGTCGCCGGACACGCCAATAAGATCCCTTCGCATCTGTGCTTCGAGGGGCTCTCTAACGACGGTTCCAATGCGTTCAAGAGCTTTAGGGCTTCTTCGTGCTACGCGTCGGGCGGAGGAGGCGGGTCCGGTACGCCACCGCCAGCCCCGCCGGCCGCTCCTACGAAGCTGCAGACGTCGGTGCAATAAACGGGGGCCCATGGGTCCGTGTTTTGCCAAGCCTTGCGCTCTCGGCGGCCAAGGCTTTCAGGCGCCGGGCCTCCCAGCGCAGGGCGAGCTTTCTCTGCAGCAGGCCGCCCTTCGTCCGCCACGAGCCCTCCATCAGGTGGATCCCGAAGTCTCCAAACCGGTTCCAGCACCGGCTGTCGCAGACGTCGTCCGGAAATAGAACCGTTACCGTGCCGGCGGTCGCGCCCGATTCAGCCAGTGTCCTTGAAATCAGCCCTGGACCGGTCGTAGTGAGCACGCTGAACTCGCCCGAAAAAAACGGTGGAGAATCACGCAGCATCGGCTTAGCCCACTCGGCGTCCCTCTGCGCGCGGACGCAATTTTCGATCACTGCCCCGAGAAACGGATGGCCGGCGGCGGCTCCGAAGGCGAAATTACCAATCTCCCAGTCCATCTGAAGCTCGCGCCGAAGGTAGCCGCTCAGCGTCAGGCCCTCGAACGGAAAGACACATTCAAGGTCCGCCAGACCTTCCAACGGTTCCGCCAGGAAGACATCCAGATCCAGGTAGAACCCACCGAGCCGGTAGATGGCCAAGTACCGGAAAAAGTCGATCCGCTGAATGTTGTAGGGAAAGCCGTCGAAGACTCCGGCGTACTGCGGAAACTCCGTTTGGACGAAGTGCCGGACAGCCCCGTCGTCGAAGAACAGATGTTCGAAGCCGGGATTAAGGGCTTTGGCGCTGGCCATCGCCGCGCGGCTCCGGAGCGGCTGTTTCGCCTCGCGGCCCGTCTGAACGATCCTCCGGGGTATGGGCATGGCAGTTGCCGGTTTCAGGCCGCTCCGCTGCGTAGTACGGCCACGGCATCGCGAACCGGTAGAACGGTCGAGTCCGAACTGAGCGCCGCCCTCACGACGGCCTCAAAAAACCCCGGCGTACAGCCATACCGGCTGGGGTTCCCAGCGATATCGTGCGTTGCGAAGATCAGCCAACCCTTCCGCCGCGCGTTCTCTTCGATGAGCGCAGCCACCGCCGCAAGATCCCCGCCGCTCTGCTCCAGAAAATAAGCCGATAGCTGATTCAGGTCGGCTTCGCCGGTATTCGCGCATTGCCCGCCGCCCCGGCTGGACACAAAGTACCGGGCGGCCTTCGCCTTGGCGGACGGACGCGGGGCGGCGATCGGGTACGAGAAACTCTCAAAGTCGCACGTAGGCAACAGCTCCCGCAGCGCCTCGCGGTTGCGGAGGATCGATTGCTCGTACTCAACCGCCGCCGTATTCCAGGAATGCAAGTGGTCGAAGGTATGGCAGCCCAGCTCATGGCCGTCGTTGAGAGCTTCGATAAGGTCCTCGCGATTGCAGATTTCGCCCGATGGCGACTCCTTTCCGAGAAGGCCAAGGCTCACGTAGAACGTGCCCTGCTTTCCATGAGAGCGAAGAATCCTTCCGCCTTCGAGAAGCGCTGCGCGCGGAAAGTCGTCAAAAGTGAACGACACCAGCGGGCGGTTGGGCGCAATCGCAATCTTCTCGCGAAACAGCATCCGCGAAGCGTTCCGGGCGTAGTAGGCCTTGCCCCGGGTCCATGGACCGGGCCGCGGCGTCATGGCGCCGGCCACCGTTCTTTGAGAAAACGCGCAACCGCCTCCCCAATCACCCGGTAGCCATTCTTTCCGGGGTGCATGTCCGTAGCGGTGCGGGCGTAGAGATGGCCCCCCACCGCGCTTTTCAAGGCCGGCAGCGAGTCGACAAAGGGGATGCCGTTCGATTCAAGAAAGGCGGCTGTCTCATTCCTCGCGGCCTCTTCGTTGCGGACCAGATCCATGATCACCCGGTAGTGGGGCATCTCTTCGCGGCCCTCGATCAGGCTGGCAAACACCGTCTCCTTGGTGGGAATAATGACGACGGCAAACTCGCTTCCATGGTCCTTGCAGAGCCGGTTCATTTCGGCCAGCAAGTGGAAGGTGATCCGCATCCCCTCCCGCACTGAAGCGTTCTGCTGGTTCAAACGCCGAAGGATCTGCTGCGGCAGAAAGGCCTCCTCGATTCCCCGGTCCGGCAGCAGCAGCGACGTAGCTTCCGGATTGAGATCGTGCGCGTTCCGGACCTGGTACATCCCCTGTGCGGCTCCGAGCAGCGGCCCGTGGAACAGAAGCTGATACGTAAGGCTGTGGCGGGAAAGCCAGACCCTCAGTTTCTTGATTGGCGTCGGCGCGGGCGGCGCCTGCCAGATGTCGAAGTTCACCTTCTCGGGTGGAAGTTGGCGCAGGTAGGCCCAATGCTCGAAGCCATACGTCATGAGGAACGCGTTCTCGAAATCGTCTCCCATGTACAATCCGGCGACGACGGCCTTCGGATGCAGCGAAAGCGCGCGCGTTTTCAGAATATGGAGATACTGATTCGGTCCATAGCCGCCAAGCGCGGCGTCGTAGACCGTCCGTCCCGTCTGGCGTTCGACGACCGCCGGCCAGGCGTCTTCAAGCGTCGCGGTGTTTCCAAAGGTGTGCGAATCGCCGATGGCGACGATCTCCGCGGTCTCGGGTACTTTCTTGTTTCGAAACCCCCAGGCGTCGAACCCGCCCGACCCCACCGCGTGCGCCGGCACAGCTCCGAGGATGGGGTCCTTCACCATCTCGACCGACAGAAAGTCCGCCGGATTCAGAAAAAGGCGCAGACCCGCCTCGCATAGCAGGACGCCCGCTACGCTGGCGGCTGCAAGCACCAGTCCGTTAAGGAGAAGAGTTTTCAGTTTGGGCATGCCCGCCGCTCAGTCCAGCTTGAACTCAGTACGCCAGTCCACGTCCTGCGGTTGCGCTTCCTGCTCACGTTTGTCGAACACATAATCGCCGACCACGAGAAAGTCCATCTCCGTCCGCATGAAGCACCGGTAAGCGTCCTCGGGCGTGCAGACAATCGGCTCTCCCCGGACGTTGAAACTTGTATTGACGATCACGCCGTAGCCGGTGAGCGCCTTGAACTGCCGGATCAGTTCGGTGTACCGGCCGTTTGTTGTTGGATCGACGCTCTGAATCCGCGCGGAGTAGTCGACGTGAGTGATCGATGGCAGGTCGGAGCGAAGGAAATACAGCCGGTCGTAGAGCGACCCGTCGTGATAGCTGGCCGGGAGCGGAATCTGCCGCTCCTGCCGCAGTGGCGCCACTAGCAGCATGTAAGGAGAAGGCCGGTCGATCTCGAAGTACTCGCCGATATCCTCATTCAGAACCGACGGCGCAAACGGGCGAAATCCCTCGCGGTACTTGATCTTCAAATTCATCTTCTTCTGCATCTCGGGATTGCGCGCATCGCCGAGAATGCTGCGGTTGCCCAGCGCCCGGGGACCAAACTCCATCCGGCCCTGGAACCACCCGACCACATTGCCCTCCGACAGCCTTTGCGCCACCACCGCGGAGAGTTCCGGAAAGTCGTCATAGTGGGTTGCCTTCGCTCCGCGCCGGGCGATCATGCGCTCAACTTCCCGCGCGGAGAATTCAGGGCCAAGGTACGATCCCCGCATTGCATCGCGGCCCGCGGGCGGCGTTCGGCGCTCATTCCCTTCAAGGATGTGCCAAGCTGCGTAAGCCGCCCCCAGCGCTCCGCCCGCGTCGCCGGCCGCCGGCTGAATCCAGATCCCGTCGAAGATTCCCGAGCGGAGGATCTTGCCATTGGCGACGCAGTTCAACGCCACCCCGCCTGCCAGCACTAGGTTCTTGGAACCTGTCTCCTCCCGCGCAGAGGCGGCGAGCTTCAGGACGATTTCCTCCGTCACCTGCTGGATGGCCAGCGCCAGATCCATATGCGTCTGCGAGATTTCCGATTCCCGGTCCCGGAGTGGAATTCCGAAAAGCCGCGCCCACTTGTCCCGGTGCACCATTTCGAGCCCCGTGGCGAACGCGAAATACTTCATGTTCAGCACAATCGAGCCGTCGCTTCGAACGTCCACGATTTCGTCGAGGATCTTCGCCTTGAAATCCTCCGTCTGTTTCGACTCCGGATTGCCGTACGGCGCAAGGCCCATCAGCTTGTACTCGCCGCTGTTCACCATGAAGCCGAGATAGTAGGTGAACGCCGAGTACAAAAGCCCGATTGAGTGCGGGAAGTGCTCCTCACGCAGAATTTCGATATCCTTGCCCCGTCCGCGCCCGATCGTGGTGGTGGCCCATTCTCCGACGCCGTCCACGGTCACAATGGCCGCTTCGTCGAAAGGCGAAGGGTAAAACGCGCTAGCCGCATGCGACAAGTGATGCTCGGGGAAATAGATCCGGGGACTCGCATAGCCCAGTTGCGACAGGTGCTCGTGAAGCAGCCGCTTCATGAAGAGCTTCTCCTTGATCCACACCGGAATCGCGGTGACGAAACTTCTCCATCCACCTGGCGCGAAGGCGTCGTAGGTCTCGATCAGCCGCTCAAATTTCAGTAGGGGCTTGTCGTAGAAGACAACAGAGGAAACATCTTCGAACTTCAGCCCCGCTTCTTCGAGCACGTACCGGCAGGCGTTAAGCGGGAACGACGGATCGTGCTTCTTCCTGGTGAACCGCTCCTCCTGCGCGGCAGCGGCCAGTTCCCCGTCCACCAGCAGCGCCGCGGCGCTGTCGTGATAATAGGCGGAGATGCCGAGAATGGCGCTGCGCGTCTTTTTAGGGGGCATGGTGGGCGGGGTCGTCGTGGGGTGCGTCATGGGATCGGGAGTTCAAACGGCCTAAAACAGGGTGTAGATGAACGGCGCAATCGCTGTCCCGCCCGCCAGCACGATGAGGCCGCCGAACAGCAACAGCGCCACGATGATCGGGAGCATCCAGAATTTCTTGCGGGTCTTGAAGAAGTTCCAAAGATCGGTAAAGAACTGCATGGAAAAACGCCTCCTGGCGTGGACAAACGGCAACGGGCTTTTCTTAGTAAGGTTCCGACATATCCGCGGCAGTGAACCGGTGGTGCCGCTGGATCATCACTGAGCCGCTTCCCGCTTTAAACGCTCTCAACTTCATCGAGTCGCGTCGAAGCAGGCGCCGGATCAGCGCCACCGGTGTAAGAATTCCGAAGAACAGGATCAGAAGGATCACTTTCGACATCACCAGGCCCATCACATGGGAAAACCCGAACCAGACCGCGGCGAACAGCCGGAAAACGGCGGGAACGGTCATGCAAAGCACCTGGGCCGCGATCGCGGCATACAGCAGTCGGCTGGACGCGCCCCGCATGGCCATCGCGATCAGCAGCAGCAGCACCAGCGCCATTCCCGCGTCCTTGCACTGGCCGGGCGTGATTTTCTTGAGATGTCCACGAATATTCATGGTTCAGCCTTTCTTTCAAGCCACCTCGCGCGCAGGCCGGCTAATCCGAACGCCGCCAGAATGGCAACCAATGGCAGCAAGGGTATGCTATACCGCGCCTGAGCAAGAATCGGCAGGCATACGGCGATCATGTAGGCGAGGATCAGTAGAACCGGGGCGATATGCGGGTTGCCCGCCCTCCAAAGCCCCGCCGCGCCCAGGCCCGCCAGGATGAGGAATGGCGCCTGTATCAACGCATTCATTGCGGTGGACCTCCACGTCTTGCCTGCGATCCACAAATTGAGGCTATTGGCGGCCACCGTTCTGACGAACTTCGCCGGCTCCCGCCGGTAACCGCTTACCACCAGCCCCAACAGTTTGCTCGAAAACCGGAGCTCGTCTCCGCTGTCGTAAAACATCTGGTAATAGGCGTCCTTCACGTCTTTGAACTCATATCCCCACACGATTGCAAGTGCCTTGCGCTCGGCTGCCGCCTGCCGGTCTACCGCCGCCCACTGGCGGTCGAGCGAGAGATGGGAATTTATGTACCAGCCCGCGTGGGCGGAGATTCCAAGCACGCTCGCCGCCGGCACCACTTTACCCGTCAGCCGGTAGTTCCGGATCACCCACGGCATCATGAAGGCAGCCATCGCCACCGCCATCACGGCCAGGCCCGCCGCGGACCGGGTCCTTCGGACAGGGTGACCTCCCACCAGCAGCCCTGCGAGGGCCACCGGCAGCAGCATCGGAGTGCTCTTGACGAGCACGGTAATTCCGAGGACGGCGCCGGCCAGAAGATAGGCCCGCAGGCCTCCGGCTTCCCGGGCCTTCAGAAACAGCAGCACGAATGCTGACAGCCCCAGCGTAAACAGCATCTCCGGACCGCCCCGGCTTTGCGCTACCAGAACAGCCGGATGAAAAAGAAACAGCGACGGCGCAAGCACCTGCACTACCGGCCCGCCGCCCAGCCTGCGGGCTATTAGCACCACCAGCGCCGCCGCGCCCAGCGCGAGCGAAAGGTTCAGCGCCTTCACCATCGAAAAATCCGTTCCGGCGGTTCTAAACAATCCCGCCAAAACCAGCGGATATCCCGGCTCCCGCATCATCGTCTCGGCCGTATCGGGGTAGAAGCGGTACCCGTTTCCGAGAGCGAGGTTCATCGCGATCTCGTCGTAACCGTCGGCGTAGACGTCCTGGTTGTAGAACGTCCGCAGCCGCGAACTGAGCGCGGGTATCAGCACGTACAGAACGAGGAGTAGGAGAACGCCCACCCCAATCCAATAGCTTGTCCACCGTCGAAAGCTCATCTTGGAGATTTAGGGTTGAGAGACGGCCGGAGAGCCCCACATCTCCACCTGGGCGGACGCTGCCGCGACCGGCTGGCGAACCGGCCCTCTGGCGGGCAATCTCACGGGGAAGCTGAGCACCGCTAAAAGAGTCATAAACCAGCTCATCGATGGGCGGAACAATGTGGACTCCGACAGGTTGTACAGAATCATCACCACCAGGATCGCGAACCGGAGCCTGTCGAAATTCGATGAAGCCGAGTTCGTGCCCGTCAGGCGCCTGCCGTAAATGGCCAGAAGCACGAACACAAGGAAGATTCCCACAAATCCGCCGTCGAGGTAAATATCCAGAAAGCCGCAGTGCGCGTTCGGAACCCGCCCGGTCATCCCCAGTTGCAAGCTGATCGCCGCGCCACCTGGACCACCCCAGAAATTCCAGAACCCCGCTCCAACCATTGGGTTCACCGTGTTGAGGCTGATCAGATCCCAGATTTCAGTCCGGCCCGTGAACGTCATGTCGCGGCCAAGCGACTGAACCAGCGGCTCAATGAACGACTTGAACCTCTGAGCCGAGAAGAGAAGAAAGGGTGCGGCCAAAGCACCCGCAAGCGCCAGCGTGCCCACCGGGCGGGAGGCAAGCCACCCGGACCGCACGGCCAGCAGCACGCCGAGCGCCAGACACACGAGCGACGTTTTGCTTTGCGATAGGCTGAGCAGCCACAATCCCATCGCAAGCAGCGCCAGCCGGTCCCATGGCAGCCGGCTCAACCGCCAGCGTTGTCCCGGCGGACGATGCTCAATGTAGTCCCAGATCAGAAAGAGGCAGCAGATCATCGCCATCTCCCCCAGCGTGTTCTTTTGCGTGGTTACGCCGGTCAGCATCAGTTCGCCGGTCATCGAATAGGCGCGTCCCAGATCGGGAAAATACTTGATCAGCACGATCGAGAGCGGGAACAAGATCGCCGCGCACCTTACGAACACCGACCCGATGGCCTGAAGCGGCTGCGGCTCCGTCAGCAGAACTCCCGCAACCACGGCCATCCCCATGTCTTTGCCAACCCGCTTGAGCGAGCCTTCCGGATCGCCCGACCAAAGGATGCTGACGACGAAGAAGGCGTACATCGCGGCAAGCGGCAGATTCTCCGCCAGCAGTCCGCCCCACCGGACCGGCCTCGAACCGAGAATGGCCAGGGACCCCAGCAGGATTGTGAAATAGAAAATCTGATCGGCCGGACTCGGCCCGCCCTCCTCGTAGACCCCACCGCTAAGCCAGAGGGAGACCGGGCGCGAGCCGAGCATCAGGACTAGAAGGGTGGGCAGCCACGCGGCGGCGCTCACCTCCCGGCGGTTCCGGCTGTCGAGAAACAATATCAATGCCGAAAGCAGGAGACTGCACGCCAAGGCGAGCGGAGCCACTCAGAGCGCCGCCATTCCCGCGTTCGCAAGGCCCCGGATGCGGTTCCAAAGCCCGCGTACGGGCCGCCCGAGAACCAAGGGCCGCGCGGCGATGGCTTTCACGGTGCAGGAAAGACTCGCCTTCCAGCTTCCACTTTTCCAATAAACGGAGGCGGCCAACGCGAAAATATCTGCGCTGACCTTGCGCTCGACATTCCGCCATTCGAGGGTTCGGCGGGCAGTCTCCAGCAGCTTTGCTGCGCCGGCAAACTCGCGGGAGCGGCAAAGATTCTTTGCGGCCCACAAGTACCGTTCGGCGACCGCCGTCTCGCACGCTCGCTCGCTCAACCCGAGCGCGGCCAGCAGTTCCGCCGTCACGGCGAGCGTGGATTCCAGCGGATCGGGCCTCCCGGCGCGACGCTCCGCCGCGGCGGCCCGGGCGGCCAGGCTGCTCATCGCCATTTGCCGGCATTTGTTCGCAGTCAACTGGTGCGGGTGCAGACGGTACTGGAGAACCACGTCTTTCAGATTCGCCATCCGGCAGCTCTCGGCCAGCCGCAGCCAGAGATCGAGATCCTCCGCATCGACCACCACCGCCCGATAGCCGTTTACCGACTCCAGGGCCTCTTTTCTCATGATGACGGTCGGATGCCAGAACGGCGAACCGCGAGAGAATGCCTTTCGGATTCCGGCATCGTCCTCCGGATTCGTCTGCGTCATCAGGGCGCGGCCATCTCCGTCAATGAACTCGACCGCTCCGCCCAGCAACGCGATCTCCGGGTTCCGTTCGAGAAACCCCACCTGCAACTCCAAGCGGCCCGGCAGGGAGACGTCGTCGGCGTCCATCCGGGCAATGTACTTCCCCCGGGCTGCGCCACAGCCCCGGTTGAGTGAGCCAACCAGCCCGCGGTTGCTCTGCGAATAGATCTTCAGGCGGGCGTCGCCGAGCGCCAGCGAATCGAGAACCGCCCGCGAAGCGTCGGTTGACCCGTCGTCGATGACGATCAACTCCAGGTCGCCGAAGGTCTGGCTCAAAACGCTTTCAACCGCTTCCCGCAGGTATTTCCCGCCATTGAAGACGCTCATCACGACGGACACCACCGGCGCTCGCGCGCCTACCACGTCCAACGGTATCTCCTCTCGCGAACGTACACAGCCGCCGTACGAAGTCCATCGAGCGTCCCCATAAGGAGCGACTCTTTTTCGGTGACCGCCCGGCGGCAGAAATCGGCGAACTTTGCGGCGACGGCTTGGAGAGAAAACCGGCTCGTGACGAAGTCGCGCGAAAACGCACCAATCTCCGGGAACCTATTTTCCGGCCCGGCAAGCCCCTGAATCGCGCGAACCAGATGCTCGTTGCCCGGCTGCGCGTCTCCCCGTCCGTAGAAGCCTGTGTAGTAGAACCGCTCCGCCGTTTCTTCGTTGAAAGGCATCGCGAAACCCTGTTCCCCAACCACCACCACTGGTTTCGCGAACGCCATGCCCCGCAGCGCGGACCCGCCCATGCCAACCACCGCATCCGCCGCCGCGTACGCCGGCCGGGGATCGAGCAGCCGTCCCGTCAGCGTCACCGCCTCACGGCCCAGGTGCGCGTTGGCGTCCGCCGCTGCATGCTCCAGTTTCGGTTTCGCGCTTCCCTCCCCGGCGATAAGAAACCTCAGCGGCAGATCGCGCCCCAATTCCTTGACAGCGGCGACAGTCCGGAAGAGGCTTTCGCCTTTCAGCTGCTCCACCAGCCTGGATACGGTCACCAGTGTAATCTCGCGTTCGCTTACCGCGAACCGCTGGCGGAATTCGCCCGCGTCCACCGCTCTTGGTGAGTTTGAATGCACATCCACCGGCGGCACCAGAAGCTCGACGCACCGGCGGCCCAGCGCCCTCGCCTGATCGACCAGTTCGGGCGTGCCAAAAGTCGTTGGCAGACGGCGCGGCAGAATCCGGGTGACGTTCATCGTCATATCGCTGACGATCATCGGAATGCGCTTTACCAGGTGGGTAAGGTAGTAGGCGTCCAGGCACTCCCACCAGTCCCACGCATGGACCAGATCCGGCTTCTCGCTTTCGATCGCATCGTTCAGGCTGCGCATGCGGGCCGGGGAAGGCAGAAACGAAGGGACCGGGGCCGGCAAATACCGGAGTCCCTTCTCCCGGACCAGTTCGACCATCGGACCGGGCGTCGCAATCAGCGCGACGTCGAAACCATGCCAATCGCGAAGCGCCGCCGCCAGTTCAATCGCGTTCGTCTGGCTGCCGCCCACCACCAGCTGATCCGCATACATCAGAATTCTCATCGTGGGCCCGGCGTGGGGTTTCGCATCAATCCCCTCGCGCGCTTCAACAGTTTGCGCAAAGGCTGCTGGCCGTCCGCGCCGTCCCCGGACGCATCTTCGGGAAACAGCGCCAGAAGCTGCCGCAGCGAATAGACCGACACCGCGATCAGCACGATAGCGCCCACCGCCACCGAGGCCGCAAACGGCAGGATCTGAAAGCCCAGGAACACTCCGAGGATGGACGCCAGCAGAAGCGGTGCGGAACGGCGGTTGGCGGGGGACCAGCTATAGCCAGTCTCCTTCCGGACCAGTGCGTAGACGAGAATGCCATGAAGACAATAGGCGCCGGCGAACGCCATTCCCGCTCCGCTGAGCCCGAATGCCCCAATGCAGGTTTTTGCCAGGGCCAGATAGACACCTGTCCAGAACAGCTCGCTCCAGAAGAACAGGTTTTGCCGGGCGCGCGCCAGAATGATGTATCCCATGGGCCAGTTCAGCACGCGCAGGGTAAGTCCCAGACAGATCCAGCGCAGCACATCGACCGCGGGCCCAAATCGCGAACTATAGAACACCGACAGCACCAGCGGCGTGAAAATCAGTGTTGCAAGGATTCCCGGAGTACCCAGCAGCAGGCCCACCCGGGTCTGTTCGTTCACCAAGCGGTTCATGTCGTCATCGCTTCCGGCGGCCGCGGTCAGGCGCGGATAAAAGTCCGAGCCCATCGCCTGCAGGATAATCCCGACATACAGGCCACCGATCGCCCAGGCGGACTGGTAAAGCCCGGCGGAGACCAACCCAAGTTCTTTGGCGACCATCGCCCTGACCGCGTAGGAACTGCCCATCAGCATCAGCCCGCTGGCCATGAAAGCGGCGCCCAGCTTCAGCAGAGCCTGCGATTCCATGTACACGTCGTCGAGCGACACTTTCACCGGCGGCAGGTCCACCTTCCGGCTGTACCACCAGGACGTCAGAATCGTCATACCCGCAATCGCAATGAGGGAGGGAACGACGCCGTCTTCGCGGAGAAAGTAAACCAGCGGAATGCTAATCACCGTTCCGGACAGCGCGCCGAGAAAATTCATACGCGCCAGATCGCCGATTCTCCGCATGCCCTGCAGCAGCGCCCCCTGTCCGGCGGAGACCAGCCGGAACAGGGCGGCGAGCGAAAGCAGAGAGATTCCGGAGGTGTAGGCCGCCGAATCGAACGTGAACCAGGAGATGGGCCGCGCCAGAACGATCATCAACGAGAAAGCCAGCAATCCCAGGATGATCGAAGTCCGCCGCAACACCGCCACCGTCCGCGCGACCCGTCGGGCATCGCCCGTGCCCGCCGCCTCCGCAATCTGGCGGACGCCGCTGTTGTTGACCCCCATTCCCGCAACCGCCTGGGCGAGATCGAGAATCGAACCATACAACCCGAAAAGTCCAACGCCGGCCGGGCCCAGTAAAAGCGCCATGGCCTTCGTCCGGACAATGCTGACGGCGATGCTAAGAACCTGCGATCCCCCGATCAACGCTGAGGATCTGAGGATGTCGCCGTAGGAGTTGGCTGCCGCCTTGCCCTCCGGCGCCTGCTCCGCTGGCACAACGCTTTCAGTTGGCATCGATGAACAGCCGGTGCTGAAGCTCAACCGTCAGCAGTTTGTGAATGTCCAGGGTGTGGTTGCGCCCCCCGTCAAGATGCCGTTCGACAATCTGCCGGACCCGCTCCGCCCGCAGATAAGGCCGGCTGAGTGTCCGCGGGTCGAGCAGAATCTCCCGGACATAGCCGGCAAGCTGGTTCTTGTACCAGGTGCGGAAGTGGTAGAACTTGTGCCGTCCCAGAAACAGGCGTTCCAGATGCAGACCGGAAAGTGCATGATCGATCCTGGCGGCGAATTGCGGCATGCCGTAGTCGTAGGCGTATTCCGCCTTGAAAGAGAACTCGGACAAGGCATGGTTGGCGGCGGCCAGCGGACCCGGAAGGCTTCCCCCCAGTCCCCGGTCGGTGGCGATCTTCAGCAAGGCCGGGTTGCCGTCTCCGATCAGGCGGAGCGAGAGTTCGTCGCTTGTTCGCGCAGCCGCCGGGGACCGGTAGACGGCGCGGACAAACTCGTTGTCGAGGTAGGGCGAACGAAGCGACACCTGGGTCTGTTCGAGCGAAAGCAGGCCGTAGTGGTGCCATGGAGCCTGCCGGAAAACGGCGAACGAGAGCGGATGGCACTGGCTCACGCGCTGGTACGTTTGCCGGGCCTGGTCGATATGCGGACGCAAGTCTTCGGTGAAGACCTCCCGGTCCAGCGGCATCGGTTTAAAGGCCCGCACCTGCCGCAGCACCTCGCCGCCGTAGTTTCCCGTCATCCGGGCCGGTGCGATCCCGGCCGCCCGCTCGTTCACATAGAGGTCCGCCGAATGTTTGGTATCGACGCAACCGTCGCTGAGAAACACCGTGCGCTCGGCGTAATGCGCGAACCGGGAAAGATACTCGCCGTCTAGCGGAATCACCGAATGCGGAAGCCCACAGGTCTTTGCGACCCGCCGGGCCGTCCGGACGTCATGGCAATCCCGGAACATGCCGCCGAATGAGTAACAGGGCATTGAATCCCCGCCACCCAGACGCCACGCCATGATCATCCGCGAATCCAGGCCCCCGGTCAGCGACATCGCCACACTCTCGGGCCCTTCAAAATACCGGGGCAGGATTTCCGCGAACGTCTCCCGGAGACTGGCGTAATAGTCCTCGACGCCTTGTTCGGGCTGGCTCTCCCACTCTTCCGGGTTGAAGTACCGCTCACGCCGGGCTACGGAGCCCCGTTCAATCGTCCAGCGGCTGGCCGGCGGAAGCACTTCGATTCCATGAAAGAGCGTCCGGTTCTCAAGCACGCAGCCGCAGGAAATGAAATCGCCCATTCCCTGGGGATCGATCCGCCGGAGTTCCGGCCGCACCGCCAGAATCGCCTTGGCTTCGGCGGCGAAGTAAAGGGCGTCCGCCGCTTGATGCACATATAGCCGGTGGATTCCAAAGCGGTCGTTAAACAGGGATGCCCGCGACGCCGCCCGGTCGACCAGCAATCCGTGGAACCTTCCATTCAGGCTCAACGGGTACTGTGGATCGGACCTGCTGAGACTTAGTAAGTGCGAACTCTTCGATTCGCTCGACTGTGTATACTCCTCTCCCGAAAAGAGAAGTGTCCGGCTGTCTCCGGCGCACTGCCATGGCATCGACGACGCGAACGAACCCGCCCGCGCCACCCAGCCCGCGTAGACGCCCGTGCCCTCGTCCTGCCATGTTCCCGAGACGTAGGACGGCTCGTGAAGAAGGCTGCCAAGCATCCGCTTCACTTCCAACTCCGCTCCGGCGCGAGGCTTGCGCGTCACGATTCCAACAAGTCCGGGCATGGCTTACGGCTTCCCTGCCGGAGTGCCCGCCTTGCGGCTGTACCAAGCGCCGCGGACCTGCCGAAGCTTCTCCAGCACACTCTCAGGTATCCGGTCCGTCAGGCTGCGGTGAAGTCCCATCTTCAATGCGGCGCGCCCCCGGTGGGTCAGCGGAACATAGTATCTCGGAATGTCCACGCGCCGGAAGCCGTTGTTGTGCTTGAAATCGGCGAGGCTGTCCCGCTCCTTCTTCCCATAAGCGAACTTGGCGTAGATCAGATAGCCGATGCCGCGATCCGCGCACACCTTCACGCACTGTGCAACCAGGGCATTCGTAGGGGCGCGGTCCCGCTCTTTTACGACGCTGACGATATTCATGATGCTCGACTGAATTCGCGCGGCGTCATCGGTAAGTTTGATGAAGCCGATCAACTCCTCGCCGAGATAGGCGCAGATGAAACGGCTCCGTTCGAGGTAAGTTGCCGCCTCCCGGCGCACCGTCTCGATGTCCTTGCCAAAATGCGGAAAGGGTTTGCCTTGACGTACCGGGGTTTCATTGTAGATCTGCCAGATCCCGCGAACCAAATTCTCGTCGAATTCCGATTCGCGGATCTCGACTTTTTTCTTTTCCGCGCGGCGCACCATGTTCCGCGTCTTATTGTCGACTTGTTTGGTCCACCAGGCTTCGTAGGTCGAGAGCTCAAGAACGGCCAGATTGTCCCACTCCAGCGGGTAGTCGAAGCGGGGCGGAGCCTCCGGGAGTCCCTGGAGAAACGTAAACAAGTCCACGCGTTCTTTCAAACGCTGGATCTCTACGAGGGCGGCTTGCGGATCG
>JBGTFZ010000097.1:0-2980 GCA_041746955.1 Bryobacteraceae bacterium | reverse complement strand
TTGAAGTAGTCGTTGTTCCAGGCGTCTGGAACGGAGCCAATGTGCGACGACGGATACCACACGGTCTCGTCGAAGCCACGGTCCTCTGGACGATACGGATAGGTGTCGCCGAGATGCCACTTGCCGAAAATCCCGGTGCGATAACCGTTGTCGCGAAAGGTCTCCGGCAAAACGGGCAGATCCCGCCGCAACAGTGTGCGTCCGCTGCTGACGTTGATTGCGCCGGTGGCCAGCGCGTCGCGTCCTGTCAGCAGTTGCGCCCGCGTGGGCGTGCACATCGGGCTGGAATGAAAGTCAGTGAACCGGACGGACTCGCCGCGAAGCCGGTCGAGTTGCGGCGTCTTGATCTCCGGATGCCCATGGGATGAAAGATCGCCATAGCCCTGATCGTCGGCGAGAATGATGACGACATTCGGACGCTTGGAAACCTGGCGGGAAGCGGAAGCCGCTGCCGGGTATAAGGAGGCTGCGCCGAGCCGTCCAAGCTCCCGCCTAGTCATCTGAGCGTCCGCAGCCTTTCGCTGGATTTTCAAAGTGGTGGCCAGGGACGGACTTGCACAGCATTACACATCTTTGGCCGTGCCTACGGACGGGCTGATCTTGGATCCACGAAAGAAGCAAGCGGCTTGAGCAACGCAGGTCAAGGGAAAGGCGGCCCACGCTTCGCCGTTCGACTGGAAGCGCGAGATCGAACAACGAATAGGGAACCGTGCGCAGTCGGTATCGCCTTGCATGAAATTGATACGGCGTATGCTTCACCGCCGCCAAACCGTAATTACAGATTGCGCGAAAAAGGACCCGACGGAAACGCCCTCCTTGCCGCCAAGGCGCACCATCGTCATCGCGGCGCCGCCGGGGATAATTGCGACGCCTTCGCCTAAGTCCCTTGCTGGGCTGCCGGAGTATGACGCAAAGAGGACTTTTTTCAACGACGGCGCGAACTTTGCGATGAACCCGTCGCCGTCTCCTCCGCCGTACGTGCCTTCCGCGGGGAGGTCCGGCGAGTAGGTAATGCCCGCAATCCAGACGTCGCCCTGATCGTCGATGGCAATGTTCTGGCCGTCGTAACCGGCTTCATCCTTTTCCGAACCGCCAAAGTAAGTGGCCGGACCGCCGATTTGGGCGATGAAGGCGTCGACCCCTCCGCGCTTGGTTTTCTGATAGCCGCGATTCGCGCGGGCGAGATCGGGCGAGTCGGTTTGGCCCGCGAGGAACACCCGGCCGCGTTTGTCCACCGCAACGCCCCACGCCGAGTCTTCGCCGCTGCCGCCGAAGTACTCGGCATGTTCGTTCGCGAGGGTTTGCGCGTTCAGCTGGACGAGGAATGCGTCCGTCGCTCCCTGTAAGGTCTTCCAATCCTTCGATTTCGTGTAGCCGGTTGCATACAGTGTTCCCCGGTAGTGGGCGAGGCCGGTTAACTTTTCCTCGCCGCTGCCGCCGAAGCGCGTACGGCTCGATGGCCCGCGCTGGACGAAACCGTCGCCGCCGCTCGTTCCGCCGATAACGGGTTGATCGTCAACAACGACGATCGCGTTGCCGAAGTCGGACTTCGGGCCGCCGATAAAGGTCGAGAACAGCACCCGGCCGCTGGGGGAGAGCTTCACGAGGAACGCGTCACCGTCGCCGCCGTAAGCCTTCTGCCAGGCGTCGGCGGTCACGGCGAAGTCAGCCGACTTAGTGAAACCCGCGACCCACGCATTGCCCCGAGAGTCGATGGCGACGCGCGAGGCGGAATCGTACGAGCTGCCGCCCAGCCGCGTCACGTAGACGATTTCGTGGGTGTGTTTCCTTAGCCGGATGACGTAGCCGTCCATTTCGTCGATCCCCATCTTCTGTCCGATGACCGGGACGGTGAACTTGTCCGACGGGGAGTGGCACGCGAGGAAAAGGTCGCCCGAAGGCGCGGAGGCGATGTCGTCACAGTCGGCGAGAGCGAGGGTAAAGAGGGCGGAGGCGAGCAACATAGGGCCGCAATTCTAGAATAGGACCAGTCACGATCAGTCGCAACGTTGTCGTTGAAGGCGCGCCTGACCGGCTTCCATGTCACTTTGCGCAACGCTAGGCGTCCTTCGGCAGGCGCGTTCTCATGGCTTCGCATCAATATTGCTTCTATGCTATATTGGTCGCGTGCCGTGGGAAGTTGAGTACACCGAAGAGTTCGAGGCTTGGTGGAACGAGCTTTCCGGGTCAGAGCAAGGAAGAGTGGACGCGAGGGTTGGCCTCCTCATGGAACGCGGTCCGAATCTCGGATTTCCCTTTAGCTCGCAGGTCAAGAGTTCCCGCTTTCCGGAAATGCGGGAACTTCGAACGCAGGCGAGTGGCGATCCACTGCGGATTCTCTACGCGTTCGATCCCCGCCGAACCGCGATTCTGCTCGTCGCGGGCGACAAGAGGGGTGACGATCGCTGGTACGAAATCAACGTGCCGCTTGCCGATCGACTGTTCGAGCGGCATTTGCGGAGCATCGAAGGAGACGAGTGATCATGGCGAAGAACTTCAAAGAATTGCGCGCCAAACTATCCCCGGGAGCGCGGGCGGCTAGCGAGGCGGAGTCGAAGCGTTTAAGTCAGGAAGAGATGACGCTTCATGAGCTCCGGCGCGCGCGCGAGTTAACCCAGACAAAACTGGCGCATGAGCTGCAGATTGGGCAGGGCGACGTGTCCAAATTGGAGCGCCGCACCGACATGTATGTCAGCACGCTTGCCGGTTACCTGGAGGCTGTTGGCGCTCACTTGGAGATTCGGGCCGTATTTCCGGACGGTCGCACCGTGAGGATTACGCAGTTCTCGGAGTAAACTCGGCTTCGGCGGTTCAAAGCCAGTCTAAGTGGTAGATTTTCTGGTGGCCAGGGACGGACTTGAACCGCCGACACGCGGATTTTCAGTCCGCTGCTCTACCAACTGAGCTACCTAGCCAGAAACTTCAGTGTACCAAAGGCATCGCGCCGGGTCGTCTAAAGCAGTAGACTTCGGTTAGACCA
>JBGTFZ010000096.1:0-8430 GCA_041746955.1 Bryobacteraceae bacterium | reverse complement strand
CGACGATCTCGCCGCCGGCTACCACCACCGCGCCAACCGGCACCTCGCCCGCCGCCGCCGCCTCCCGCGCCAGCCGCAACGCCTCCCGTAGAAACCGTTCATCCATCGATTCCAACCGTTCGTCCAGTAGCAGAACTCGTGCCGCTAGCCTTTCGTAGAATAGAGAAGATGTTGCGATACCTTCCGCTGGTCTTCAAAAACACGCTTCGGAATCGCCGCCGCAGTTTGCTGACCATATGCAGCATTGCGGCTTCGTTCTGCCTCCTCGGCGTGCTTTTCGCAATGTATCAGGCGCTGTTCCTTGCCGACCCGACGCCCGGCCAGGCGCGCCGGCTGATTACGCGGAACCGCGTTTCACTAACGCAGGTGATGCCGGCTTTCTACAAGCAGAAGATCCAGACGGTGCCGGGGATTGAGGCGGCGGTGATTACGATGTGGTTTGGCGGCCAGTACAAGGATGAACAGGCCAACCGCAACAACATGTTCGCGCGCTTCGCAGTGGAGCCGGAGGACTTCTTCAAGGTTCAGGTGGACGTGCAAATCCCGGAGGACCAGAAGCAGGCATTCATTCGCGAGCGTTCGGCGTGCATTGTCGGGCGGAAACTCGCTGACAAGCTGGGCTTCAAGATTGGCGACCGGATTACGCTGGTGGGCGACATTTTTCCCGGGAACTACGACATGACCGTGCGCGGCATCTACGATTCCAGTGAAGACGCCGAGACGCTCTACTTCCAGTTGGAGTATCTGTATCAATCGATGCCCGCATCCCGCCGCGACTTTGCCGGCACCATCGGCATTCTGCTTGCCTCGAAGGACGACGCCACCCGCGTGGCGCGGGAAGTGGACGCCATGTTTGCGAACGCCACCGTGCAGACGCGTACGGAAACGGAGCAGGCCTTCCTTCTCAGCTTCACTTCGTTTCTCGGCAATGTGAAGATGTTCCTCTTCGCGATCTGCGGCGCGGTGACGTTCACCATTCTTCTGGTTAGCGCCAACACGATGGCCATGTCGGTTCGGGAGCGTGTGAAGGAAGTGGGCGTGATGAAGACGCTGGGATTCTCGCCCGGAAGCGTGGTGGGAATCATCCTCAGCGAAGCGGTGGTGATCTCCATTGCCGGGGCCGCGCTTGGGTGCGCCTTGGCGGCGGTGCTGGTGCGGGGGCTTGCCGAAATCGCAGGAGCCTTCTCGTATCAACTGCGCACGATGACGCTGACGCCGGAAGCATTGATGATCTGCCTCGCGCTCGGCGCGGTGGTCGGGTTCGTCGCCGCCGTCGTTCCCGCATGGGGCGCCGCCCGCACGCCGATCCTCGACTCGCTGCGCTACGCCGGATAAAACGCAATGGCGATTCCACTCAGCTACAACGTCCGCAACCTGATCGTCCGCCGCACGACGACGCTGATGACGGCCCTGGGCATTGCCCTCACCGTAGCTGTGCTGCTTAGCGTGCTGGCGCTGGTGGAAGGATTGCGAACGGCGTTTCAGACCTCCGCCCATCCGCTGAATATTCTGGTCATGCGCAAGGGGTCGACGGCGGAGTTGAACAGCAACTTCACACGCGCCATGTTCCAGGACATCAAGTTGAAGCCGGGCATTGCGCGAAGCTCCGCCGGCGAGCCGATGGCGTCGCTGGAAATGGTGCAGGTGATCAATCTTCCGCGCGTCGATGCGCCCGAAGGCGCGAACGTCACCATCCGCGGATTGCCCCTGGTGGGAACTGAAATCCGGCCTACGCTGTCGATGTCCGCGGGCCGGTGGTTTGAACCGGGTAAGCGGGAGGTGGTGGTCGGCAAGTCGATTGCGGAGCGGTTTCCCGATGCGCAGCTTGGACGCAAGTTGAGGTTCGCGCGTGGCGACTGGGAAGTGGTGGGCGTGATGGACGGCGGACGGTCCGCCGTGAACAGTGAAATCTGGGGAGACTTGAACCAGATGAGCTCCGACTACAACCGGTCTGAGGTGTTGAGCGCGGCGATTGTTCGGGCCGAAGACCCCGTGGCCATGCAAGCGCTGATCAACGACTTAAGCGCCGATCCCAAGCTCAACGCGGTTGCGAAGTCCGAACAGTCCTACTTCGACGCGCAGACCGTTTCCGCCGCGCCCGTTCAGTTCCTTGGAATTTTCGTGTCCATCATCATGGCGGTGGGCAGTTGCTTTGCCGCGATGAACACGATGTACGCCGCCGTTTCGCGGCGGGCCAAGGAAATCGGCACGCTTCGCGTTCTGGGCTTCTCGCGTCAAAGCATTCTTACCAGCTTCTTTTTTGAGTCGCTGCTGCTGTCGCTGCTCGGCGGTCTTTTGGGATGCCTGCTGGTGCTTCCGCTGAACAACATCACCACCGGAATTGGCAACTTCGTTACGTTCAGCGAGATCTCGTTCAATTTTTCCGTGACGCCGGTCATCATGGCGATGGGTGTGGGTTTCGCGCTGTTCCTGGGGGCGCTGGGCGGATTGTTTCCGGCGCGGAACGCCGCCCGCAAGGAAATCCTCACTGCACTTCGGGAAGCTTAAAGCCGCACGATGGAAGCCGACATCAAGAATCTGCGAATTGATCGCAGCCGCAAGACTTCAACGGAGCCATCGCCATGGGCGCGCCGGATCATTCTCGGCGGAATCGCGCTGTTCCTGCTTGCGGGCGTCGGCCGTTTCGTATACGCGCGGCTGAACGAAGCGGTTGAAGTTGACGTGCATCGCGTAAAGCCCGCCTCATCCGGAGGCCCTTCCGCCGCCGGCACCACGATCCTGAACGCGACCGGCTATATCGTCGCCCACCATAAGATCGCAGTGGCTTCAAAGGTGGTCGGGCGCGTGGAATGGATCGGTGTCGAGAAGGGCGATCGCGTGAAAGAAGGCCAGGTCATCGTGCGTCTAGAAGCGGACGAGTATCGCGCGCAGCTTCAACAGGCCAAGGGGCAGTTGATGGCGCTGGAGGCCCGGCTTCGGGAGGCCGAGAATGGAGCGCGTCCCGAGGAGATTGCCACGTCGGAGGCGAATCTCGCGGCGGCGAAGGCGGACCTGTCGAACGAAGAGATCACGCTGAAGAGGACGAATCAACTGGTGGGTGAAGGGGTGCTTGCCAAGCAGGCGCTTGATGACGCCGTTGCGCGACGGAACTCGCAGGCTGCACGCGTGGTCGCGCTGGAGCGTACGCTGGATCTCGTCAACGCCGGACCCCGCATTGAGGTGAAGAACTCCTTTCGTGGCCAGGTGGCGGAGGCGCAGGGCAGAGTCTCGTTCTACGAGCTTCAGTTGTCCAACACAGTCATTCGCGCGCCCGTTGCAGGCACGGTTCTTGAACGGAACGTCGAGAAGGGCGAGTTCGTCACCACCGGTTTCGTGGGCGACAAAGGCGCCAAGGGCTACGTTGTTTCGCTTGCCGACCTGGACGACCTGCAAGTGGAGTTGGACATCAATCAGAACGACTTCTCGCGACTGGACCGCCGTCAGCGCGCGGAGGTAACCACCGACGCCTACCCCGACCGCAAGTACGAAGGCTTTATCGAAGAAATTTCTCCGGAAGCCAACCGTCAGAAAGCGACGGTGCAGATAAAGGTGAAGATCGCGAAACCGGACGAGTATCTGCGGCCCGACATGAATGCCAGCGTTGCGTTCCTTAGCGACGCGCCGAAGACCGATGCGGCCGCGACACCGGCAAAGCCCGTGGTCATGGTGCCGGCGGCGGCAGTCCGCGATGGAAGCGTGTTCATCGTGCTGGGCGAGCGCGCCATCAAGCGCGCAGTTCGCGTAGGCGGCAGTGTGCGCGACATGCTGCGCGTCGAAGACGGTTTAATTGGCGGCGAGGACTTGATCCTGGGGCCGCCCACGGAACTAAAGGACGGCGACAAGGTCAGGATAAAGGGAGCAGCATCGTGAGTGAATCGGTCATCGTTACCAACGGACTTAGCCGGATCTATAAGCGCGACCAGTTTGAAGTGACGGCCTTGAAGGACGCTTCGTTCAGCGCGCAGAAAGGCGATTTCGTCGCGCTGATGGGTCCCTCCGGATCGGGCAAATCGACACTACTTTATCTGATCGCCGCCATGGACCGCCCAACGGCCGGGACCATTGAAGTGCTGGGGCAGGACCTTCGCGCGCTGGGTGACAAGCAAGTGGCGCAGTGGCGAAACGCACACATCGGATTCGTCTTCCAAAGCTTCAACTTGATTCCGGTGCTGACGGCGGTGGAGAATGTTGAGCTGCCATTGCTGCTGACCAGCCTGAACGCGAAGGAGCGTCGCAGCCACGCGGAGACGGCGCTGGGACTAGTGGGGCTGGGAGACCGCTTGACTCACCTGCCGAAGCAGCTTTCGGGCGGGCAGGAGCAGCGCGTCGCCATCGCCCGTGCCCTGGTTACCGATCCGGACCTGATCCTTGCCGACGAACCTACGGGCAACCTGGACGCAACCTCGGCAACGGAAGTTTTGAATCTGCTGGCGGCGTTGCATCGCGATCACAACAAGACGATCGTGATGGTGACCCATGATCCGCATGCCGCCCGCTTCGCCTCGCGTATCCGCCATCTGGAGAAGGGCGAGCTTCTGCCCGAGGGGCAGGTTCCCGAGGACTGGACCGCCGCGCGTACCGCTTAGTGGCGGAAGTGGCGGACGCCAGTGAACACCATCGCTAAGCCCAGCTTGTCCGCTGCCTCGATCACTTCCGAATCGCGAACCGATCCTCCGGGCTGAATCACGGATCGGACGCCGTGACTCGCCGCTTCTTCCACGCCATCGGGGAATGGAAAGAACGCGTCGGAGGCAAGCGCGCAGCCCGCCAATGGAAGAATCGATTTCGCCGCGCCAAACTTCACGCTGTCCACGCGCGACATCTGGCCGGCGCCAGCCGCCAGAAGCTGGCTGTTGCGCACGTAGGCAATCGCGTTCGACTTTACGTGTTTCACCACGCGCCAGCCGAAGAGCAGATCCGCCCATTCGTCCTCGGTGGGTTGACGCTGGGTTGCCACTTTGCACTCGCCGCGAAGGAACGGAAGGTGGTCTGCGCTCTGCACCAGATATCCGCCGGAAATGGATTTCACAACCTGCTCATCCCGAAGCGTCTTCACCACGCGCAGCAGCCGCAGATTCTTCTTCTGCGCGAACAGCAGCATCGCCTCGTCGGAGAATGCCGGAGCCGCGATCGCTTCGACAAACAGCTTCACCACCTCCTCCGCAGTCACGCCGTCCACGATTCGGTTGAAGGCCAGCACGCCGCCGAACGCAGATACTGGATCGGCCTCATAGGCCCGTAAATATGCGTGTTGCAGCGTGTCGCCGGTGGCGCAGCCGCAGGGGTTGGTGTGCTTGATGATCGCCGCCGCCGGATCGTTGAACTCCAGAATCAACTGCCACGCCGCGTCCAGATCCGCAAAATTGTTGTAGCTGAGTTCCTTGCCCTGAAGCTGGAATCCTCCCGCCACACCCGACTCGCCCGTCGAGTACAGGGCCGCGCTCTGATGCGGATTCTCGCCGTGCCGCAGCGGCTGTTTCAGCGGTACGCGCAGGTCCAGCACCGGAGGCTCCGGCGGATCGAGCGTATTCAACTTATTGACGATTGCGCGGTCGTAGGAAGCAGTGAGCGCGAACGCCTTGCGGGCCAGCCGCCAGTGTGTGTCCGCCGACAGAACGCCTTCGTTGCGCAGCATTTCCTCGTACACGCTGCGGTACTCCAGCGGCGAAGTTACCACCGCCACATCGGCGTAATTTTTGGCGGCGGCGCGAATCATCGTTGGACCACCGATGTCGATGTTCTCGATGATCTCTTCCAACGTGGCGTCGGGGTCGGCCGCCACTTTCTCGAAGTCGTACAGGTTGACCACCACCATGTCGATCTGCGGAATCCCATGCTCGGCCAAGGCGGCCATGTGATCGCGTTTCGACCGCATGGCGAGGACGCCGCCGGCGATCTTGGGATGGATGGTTTTCACGCGCCCGTCCAGCATCTCCGGAAAACCTGTCACTTCCGACACGTCGCGGACGGCCAGATTCTCTTCGCGCAGAAGACGCGCGGTGCCGCCGGTGGAGATCAGTTCGCAGCCAAGTTTCGCCAAGCCCCGGGCGAATACTGAGATGCCGGATTTGTCCGTAACGCTCAACAGAACACGCTGAATTTTGGGCATTGGAAGGGCGGAACTATCAGTGTGACACGATAGTTGTGTGGCCTACGAAATCACGCTGATTCCAGGGGACGGCATTGGTCCGGAGGTCGCGCAGGCGGCGCAAAGGGCGGTTGAGGCCACCGGCGTAGCGGTGAATTGGGACGTCGTTGAACTATCCGCGGCGGTGATGGAGAAGGCCGGAACCGAACTGCCGGCCTACGTTCTTGACTCAGTCCGGCGAACGAAAGTGGCGCTGAAGGGTCCCGTGACAACGCCGGTGGCGGGCGGGTTCAAGAGCGTCAACGTCAGCCTTCGAAAACAGCTGGATCTGTTCGCCAATGTCCGCCCGGTCCGCCTGCTGCCCGGAGTAAAGTCGCGCTACTCCGACTTGGCGATCGACATGGTGATTTTCCGCGAGAACACGGAAGATCTCTATTCGGGCCTGGAGCACGAGGTGGTAAAGGACGTGGCGCAGAGCCTGAAGATCATCACCCGGTTCGCGTCCATCCGCATAGCCAACTACGCCTTCGACTACACGAAGAAGAATGGCCGTCGCAAAGTTACTGCCGTGCACAAGGCCAACATCATGAAGCTGTCGGACGGACTGTTTCTACGCTGCTGCCGGGAGATTGCCGCGCTGCATCCGGACATTGAGTACCAGGAACTGATTGTCGACAACGCCTCCATGCAATTGGTGATGCGCCCTGAGACGTTCGACGTGCTGCTGCTGCCGAATCTCTATGGCGACATCGTCAGCGATCTGGCGGCTGGGCTGGTGGGAGGCTTGGGCATCGTGCCCGGGGCGAACATGGGCGAGACAATTGCCGTGTTCGAAGCGGTTCACGGGTCGGCCCCGGACATCGCCGGGAAGGGCGTGGCGAATCCCACGGCGTTGATTGAATGCAGCGTGATGATGCTTCGGCATCTGGGAGAGGTGGATGCCTCCCTGCGGCTGCAGGCTGCGGTGGAGAAGGTTTATGCCGAAGGCAAGACTCTAACGGGCGATGTCGGCGGCAAGGCCGGCACGAATGAATTTACAGACGCGGTTATCGCCGCGCTTGCCTGATCCCGTCCGCGAACTACGGCTCCAGGCCGAGACTTTCCATAGGGCACAAACCGGTAGGTTCAACCCACTCCGTGGCATCCGCTTGACGGGAGAAATCCCCGTAGTCGATATTCAGCTCCGTCCGCCCGACGATACGCGTGTCGGCGAAACTCTTCATGCTCACCGGCACGGCCACGCCTTCCTGAATCTCGTAGTTGCGCACGAACTCGACCTTCTTAATCAGCACGGACGGTGACTTCACAAACCGGCCGGACTCCCGGACAGCCAGCATCGTCTCCGGGTCCAGCCATAGCTCACCTTTGAACAGGCCGACTTCTTTGCGGCGGGGATTTAACTCCACCACGTAAACCTGCCTGTCTTCCTTCATCTGAAGACCCTTGTTCTTGAACTTGTAGTTCTCTTCGTTGATCGACAGCTTCGGATTCGGCGTATCGTAGTTTTCCGCCTCCGCCGCAAGGTATCGAACGATGACATGGTTCTTTACCGCGCTGTCGCCATCGAACTTCAGGGCGTCATAGGTGACCTTCCCCACTTTCGAGATGGCCCGCAGCGCCTCCAGCGAACCTGTTTTCGCCAGATTCGGAATCGATCCCACGATCCGGACATGCATCTGGACGCCGCGCATCTTCTCTTTCTGGCCCTCTTGCGCCTCGATAAAGCGCTCTACCACCGGCGGAGTATCGTCCGGAGGGCTTTCCGCGACAAGGCTCGCGCAGGAGAGGGCTGAGAAAACAATAAGGTTGGTAGGCTTCAAGGGGAGTTAGTTCTGCGGTCTTCTCTCTATTTTAAGACGATTCGAGGGGCTATCCGGTTGCCGGCGCCGGAAATTTCAGCGAACGCCACTGTCTATTAGTGTTAATGAACCCTGATCCGTATCCATTACAGCTTCTACTCCCATAGGCAGCGTGGCCTGATCGTCGGTGTGTCCGATCAGAAGGCCGGACATCACGGGAATCTTCAGCCCACCCAGAATATCGTCCAGAACCTCGTTCAGGGAGAATGTCGATTCAAAGCCAGGCCGAAATTCCTTCGGGTTGCAATCGACACATTCGCCGAACACCAACCCGGCGGCGTCGTCGAACTTGCCGGCCAGCCGAAGCTGGGTCAGCATGCGGTCGATGCGGTACGGCTCCTCGCCCACATCCTCCAGAAACAAGATCGCGCCACGCGTGTCCGGCTCATAAGGCGTTCCCATCAGGGACGAGATCAGCGTCAGGTTGCCGCCGGTCAGCCGCCCGCTCGCTTTACCGGCCCGGATGGCGCGCACCGGATGCGA
>JBGTFZ010000095.1:0-28855 GCA_041746955.1 Bryobacteraceae bacterium | reverse complement strand
GCAAACATTGCGGCTTCCGTCTGATTGACGAACAGGATGTCGAGGTGTGGCAGACATGGAGCGAGCACGCTGCTCCATTCGCCTTGAGAGTCCCACGCCGTATCGAGCGATGTGGACAAGCCCGCCTGTCTCGCTTTTCGCAACCAATCCGGCGCCCGCCGCCTCATGTGAGTCAGACCGTAAGGATTCGCGAGATGAAAGTGCCGAACGTCGCGCAGGTGCCCTTCGTCGAACTCAACCTCTCCTTCGAAGGCCCCAGTACTGACGCCCGGACAATGAAACAGTGCGCGCTGCGCATCCAACGCGATTAGGCCCACCGTCACCGCTGTCGGCATGTCCCGGATCACGATACGCGACGCATCAACCCCGACCGCCTGGAGACGCGCATGGACAAACTGTCCTGCCGCATCGTCGCCCATTTCACCCAACAACCGCGTGAACACGCCAAGCGAGGCCAACGCACAGGCCGTGCTGGCGCCGTTTCCTCCCACCTGCGTGACGATCGACTCCACCCATTGGGTGCCGCCCCAAACCGGCTGATCCCCGTGGCGCACCAGCGTATCGGCAACGATGTTGCCCGCGACAAGAACTCCCGGACGGATCATGGACCTCGAAACAACTCCGGTCCCGGCGACCACTCGCCACGGACCTTTGAACCATCTACGCGCAGCTTCGCTCCTGCCATCAATGACGTTTGCGCGCGAGCCGGGTCGAGGACTGCGAGAATCTTTTGCGCGATGGCTTGGGAAGGGCAGCTGACGGTTAAGCGTCCCACGACGCCCGGACCCTCCGCTGCAAAATCGACATCCACCTGATTCGCACCCTGAAATAGCGTAACGATGCCAGCGAGGTCTCCAGCCGCCGACGGATTATCCAGAATGGACTTCCGAACCCGCGCCCAAACCGCAAAGTCCGGCGCGGGTTCCGCCACCGGCCGATCAGCGTCAGCCTGAAGTTTCGTCGCGCCTCGGGCATCGCCGCCAACGGCGATGGCGACCAGGTCGCGGTCCTTCGCGAAGTAGGAAATGTTTTTTCCGGTGTCGGCCGCAAGAGAACAGAGTCCGGTCTCGCAGTTCCCTCCTTGAGACTTTGAGTAGGCGGTGATGGCCACCCAGTCGAACCGCCCGCGAAGGAGAAAATAGTTCACGCTGTCGGCCATCCCCAACAGCACGTAGTCAAGATCCTCGCGGTAGTCGAACCGGACCGCGCGCACGAACTCGCGGTAGTCGGACGACTCCAATTCCTTCGAGCCCGCAAGCCGGTCCAGCAGTCCCGCATGGCGAAGCGCCGCTACATCGACCCCGATCAGCACCGAAGCCGTGTCCGGTGCGAACGCCAATGGAATCGCCGTCGTTCGCGGCGGTTGGCGAAACCACCAAAACGCACCCGCCGCTATGCCGAGGACGACCGCGGCAAGGACGGCGGCTCTTCGCGCGGTCAAGCCCGGACCAACTCCGCAACCGTCGAAAGCGCCGCGTCGCGCCTCATCTGGACGAAGGGCTCCAGGCTCTTCATCAATGCAGCGAACTCACCCAGGTCCAGCGACTGCGCGCCATCGGACCAGGCATTCTCTGGATGAGGATGAGTTTCGACGATCAGCGCATCCGCGCCAATGGCCACCGCCGCGCGGCTGAGTGGCGCAACCAGGCTGCGCTTGCCGGTTGCGTGGCTGGGATCGAGCACGACCGGAAGATGCGTGAGTTCTTTCAATACAGGAACCGCGACGATATCGCACGTGTTGCGCGTCACGGTCTCAAAGGTTCGAATGCCGCGTTCGCAGAGGATGACGTTCGGGTTGCCGTGGGCCGTGATGTACTCGGCCGACATCAGGAGTTCCTTGATGGTCGAACTCATTCCCCGCTTCAGGAGAATCGGTCTTCCACAGCGTCCCAACTCTTTCAGCAGAGCGAAGTTCTGCATATTTCGCGCGCCGATTTGGAGGATGTCGGCGAACTCAGCGACAAGCCCGACATGGCGGTCCGACATCACCTCCGTCACGATGGCCAACCCGGTTTCCGCGCGCGCCTTCGACAGCAATCGAAGGCCCTCCTCTTCAAGGCCCTGGAAATCGTAGGGAGATGTTCGAGGCTTGAAAGCGCCGCCGCGCAGCACGCGTCCGCCCGCCTGCGCCACCGCCACCGCCGTCTCCAGAATCTGCGCTTCGGTCTCGACGGAGCATGGCCCGGCCATCACAACAAGATCGGGGCCGCCGATTTCGACGTCCGCGCGATGCGGAACGGGAACTCGAACAATCGTGGGCCACGGACGATACTCACGGCTGACGAACTTGTACGGGGCGGAGATTCTCAGCGCCGCCTCCACCTGTGGCAAGGCTCGAAGCGCCTCCAGGCACGCCGTCACGTCGCCAACGCCCACCGCACCGATCACCACACGTTCAGCGCCTTCGCTCGAATGAATCCGGTAGCCGAACGACCGGATTCGATCCGATACTTCGTCCACCTCCTGAGCGGTTGCGCCCTTCCTTAGCGAGATCACCATACAGCCTCCCAAAAATGAAAAAGCCCACTCTTTCGAGTGGGCCGCGAAACTTCAACTCAATGCGCGCTAAGCCACTCGCGGGATACCGGACCGGTACCACCAAAATCGAAACGAGTTGGCGGCGAAGCTTTGCACGAAATCCGAGTATATGCCAACTCCGGCGCGCCTTCAAGGGACAATAGCAGGAATGGAGAATGTTCTGGCGATCCTGCTTGCCGGAGGCGCGGGTGAACGGCTGCACCCGCTAACCCGCAATACGGCGAAACCGGCGGTGTTATTCGGCGGCGTGTACCGAATCATCGATTTCACGCTGTCGAATTGCTTGAACTCCGATGTCCGCCGCATCTTCGTCCTGACGCAGTACAAGTCGCTTGAGCTTAGCCGGCACATCCGTGATGGATGGAGCTTTTTCGCTCCCGAACTGAGCGAGTTCCTGGAAGTGCTGCCGCCGATGAAGCGGATTCATCACGACTGGTATCTGGGCACAGCCGACGCCGTCTATCAAAACATCGAATCCATCATTGCCGAAGCACCCGAGCAAACACTGATCCTATCCGGCGATCACATTTACAAAATGGACTACCGGGAGATGATGGCGTGGCACCGCGAGCACAATGCCGACGTCACACTTGCCACCATTCAGATTCCACCGTCCGAAGCCTCGCGATTCGGCGTCCTTCGCCTCACCTGTGACTTTCGAGTGACCGGCTTCGAAGAGAAACCGAAGCACACCAGCCCCACTCCGTCGGTCTTCAATCCGGAGATGATATCGGCCTCCATGGGGATCTATATCTTCTCCACGCCGGTGCTGTTGCAGGCTCTGTTGGAGGACGCGGGCGACCCGGACTCCTCACACGATTTCGGCAAGGACATCCTTCCCAAGCTTGCGGCCTCGGCACGGGTGGTGGCGTACGACTTTCACGATTTAAATGCAGGCGCCGCGCGTTACTGGCGCGACGTCGGCACGCTGGATTCCTACTTCCAGGCCAACATGGATCTTGTGTCCGTCAGCCCGGAGTTCAATCTCTACGATCGCGCGTGGCCAATGCGGACGCAGATGATTCAGGCGCCGCCGGCCAAGTTTGTGTTCGCCGAAGAGGGCCGCCGCATGGGCGTGGCGATCGATTCCATCGTGTCGCATGGATGCATCGTGTCTGGGGGACGCGTGGTCCGCAGCATTCTTTCGACGGGTGTGCGCGTGAACAGCTTCTGTGAAGTTGAGGATTCCATCCTGATGAGCAACGTGTGGGTGGGCCGCAACAGCCGGGTGCGGCGCGCGATTCTCGATCAGGGAGTTATCGTCCCCGAACGAACGGAAATCGGATTCAATCGCGAAGACGACGAGCGCCGGGGATTCACATTTTCTTCATCCGGCATTGTCGTAGTCAGTCAAGCCAACATGTCACAATAAGGAGGATTGCGTCGCGCAATCATCCCCACTTTTTCCCGGAGACACCATGAGCGAAATTGTCCACATAAGCGGCCGCGAGATCCTTGACTCGCGCGGCAACCCTACTGTCGAGGCCGACGTAATCCTGATCGACGGAACCGTCGGGCGGGCGGCCGTGCCTTCTGGAGCGTCAACTGGCGAGCATGAAGCCGTGGAACTCCGCGACGACGACAAAGGCCGCTATCTGGGCAAAGGCACGCTGTCCGCGGTGAAGCACATCAACAACGACATAGCGGGCGCGTTGAACGGGATGGACGCGACGGAGCAGATCGCGATCGACAAGCGGATGATCAGTCTCGACGGCACGCCGAACAAGAGCGGACTTGGCGCAAATGCAATGCTGGCGGTCTCTCTGGCCACAGCGCGCGCCGCTGCCGAATCTCTTGGATTGCCGCTGTACCGCTATCTGGGCGGGGTTAGCGCGTGCGTCTTGCCCGTGCCGATGATGAACATTCTCAATGGCGGCGCGCATGCTGACAACTCGGTTGATCCGCAGGAATTTATGATTGTGCCGGTCGGCGCAAAGTCGTTTAGTGAAGCGCTGCGCATGGGCGTTGAGGTGTTCCACACACTGAAGGGTGTTTTGAAGAAGCAGGGCTATTCGACGTCGGTAGGTGACGAAGGCGGCTTCGCCCCGAATCTGAAATCGAACGAAGAGGCTGTTGAAGTGATCCTCGAAGCGATCGAGAAGGCCGGCTTCAAGGCGGGCGCCGAAATCGGGCTGGCGCTTGACTGCGCGGCCAGTGAGTTCTACGACAAGGAAAAGTCGAAGTACGTGTTTAAGAAGTCCGACAAGAGCGAGTACTCCAGCGAACAGATGGCGGAGTTGTGGGCCTCATGGGCGAAGCGGTACCCGATTCTGTCGATCGAGGATGGCATGGCCGAGGACGATTGGACGGGCTGGAAAACTCTTTCCGACAGCCTGGGCGACAAGGTTCAACTGGTTGGCGACGATCTTTTCGTCACCAACACACAGCGGCTGAAGACCGGCATCGATAAGCAGATCGCCAACTCCATTCTCATCAAGGTGAATCAGATCGGCACGTTGACGGAAACGCTGGAAGCGATTTCGCTTGCATCCAGCGCCAACTACACATCGGTGATCTCCCACCGCTCCGGCGAGACAGAAGATGCGTTCATTGCCGATCTTGCGGTTGCGACAAACGCCGGGCAGATCAAAACTGGCTCCGCATCGCGAACGGACCGCATCGCGAAGTACAACCAGCTTCTTCGAATCGAAGAAGAGCTTGGCGCCTCAGCCAAGTATCCCGGGCGAGCAGCCATCCGCCAATAGGAACCAGAATGTACAAGCTAGTCCTGATCCGTCACGGCGAATCTACCTGGAACAAGGAGAATCGCTTCACAGGGTGGACCGATGTTGACCTTTCTGCCAAGGGCGTGGAAGAGGCTCAGCAAGCGGGCAAGGCTCTGCGCGACGGAGGCTATCGCTTCAGCATTGTCTACACGAGTCTGCTGAAGCGCGCGACCCGAACCGCG
Source organism: Bryobacteraceae bacterium (assembly GCA_041746955.1). Classification (GTDB taxonomy): domain Bacteria; phylum Acidobacteriota; class Terriglobia; order Bryobacterales; family Bryobacteraceae; genus JAPKYZ01. The sequence continues at coordinate 23,409 of JBGTFZ010000095.1, read as the reverse complement.
AATATGGTGCTGGATGAGCTAGACCAGAGCTGGCTGCCCGTGGTTCGGTCGTGGCGTCTAAACGAACGACACTACGGAGCGCTGCAAGGTCTCAACAAGGCGGAGACAGCGGACAAGTTCGGCGAGGATCAGGTGAAGATCTGGCGGCGAAGCTACGATGTTCGACCTCCTTCCCTCGAAGCGTCGGATGAGCGGTTTCCCGGCAAAGACTCTCGGTACGCGAAGCTTGCCCCATCGGCGCTTCCGCTGTCGGAGTGCCTGAAGGATACCGTCGCGAGGTTCCTGCCTTTCTGGGAGGACACCATCGCACCCGCGATTCAAAGCGGCGAACAGGTGTTGATCGCGGCGCATGGAAACTCCATTCGCGCATTGGTGAAGTATCTGGACGGAGTCAGCGAAGACGACATCGTCGAGTTGAATATTCCAACGGGAATGCCACTAGTGTACGAGCTGGACAAGGATTTGAAGCCAATCCGGTCGTTCTACATCGGCGATCCGGACAAGGTAAAAGCCGCGATGGCGGCCGTTGCCGCACAGGGGAAGAAGAAGCAGTAGAGGGGCCGGCTTTTCAACCAGCCCCAGCCTCACACCAACTACATCTTCGGCATGATTACCGAGTCGATAACGTGGATCACGCCATTCGAAGCTTCGATATCGGCCTTCACGACCGTCGCGCCATCAATCATCACCTTACCGCCCGCCGCCGTCAGCTTCGCCGAAGAACCGGCAACCGTGGGCACCATGCCGCTCTTCACATCCGCAGCCATCACCTTGCCGGAAACAACGTGATAGGTAAGCACCTTCTTCAGCTTCTCCGGATCTTTGCCGAGAGCATCCATAGTCTCCGCCGGGACTTTCGCGAAAGCCGCGTCCGTCGGGGCGAAAACCGTAAACGGACCCGGACCTTTCAGCGTGTCGACCAATCCGGCGGCCTTGACCAACTTCACGAGAGTCGTGAAGTTGCCAGCGGCAACCGCAGTATCAACGATATCCGCCGCAAAGGACATGCCAGACATCAGCACAACCGTAGCGGCAGCAGTTAGAATACGTTTCATCAAACCTCCTATGGGGCAGTGTTCTGCCTACGCATTACTGGATGCGCCCACCGCCGGGTTGATCGATTAATTTGTGGACTTGGTCACTGGATACAAAAAAACCAGGCCTGCCCGCTGAGGTCCCATCAGTCCTCCAGCCACCACAAACGTCACGGTGAAATCGCCAGTTGGGGCATCGGCGATCCAGCTTCCCCTGCGCAACTGTGACTGCGTAAGGCGAAACTGCTGGCGAGCGATCCGCAGTTCGGCGCCGGTCGCGCGGGTGAGGAAACCAACGGTACGGTTCCACTCCACCAGGACACGCTTACCCGCCACATGCACGTCGAGTCTGGGTTGACGATCCAGCAGGAAGTAGCAGGCGATCGTCGAGAGAATTAAGCCTGCGGCGAAGGCCAGCGTGGGACGCAGCCACCGGTGGGTACGGCCTGGCGAATCCAGCGTCTTTTGCGGGATCTCAGAGGGTGCAGTTGATTCCGCTCCGCGCTCCCGCGCCGGAACAGCGCCGGGCGCCATGGCGACGCGGACGCCCCGTTGGGAAGACTCTTCTCCAGCGCCCTGTCCTACAGTGAAGAACGCCGCGGTAACCGGACGCTGCGTGCTGGGTCGAAAGATGATCGCCAAACAACGCGCCTCCGGGAATATGTTCTGGCATGCAACGCGGTCTTCCGGCGACAGCGCCGCCATGCCGCGCGTTCTCGAGCGGAACCATCCAACCGTTTCGAAGGCAGCCATCTGCGCTGGAGGTTCGCTCCGCATTTTTCGGAACGCCTCTTCATCACCGGCAGCAAGCGGCACCGCAGGCAACTCGGGCCGCTCGCGATGGATCGCACTCCAGCCATGAATATAGATCGAAGCCGAATCGCGCGTCCCGAAAAGTATCCCGGTGACTTCTTCGCCGATTGTGGTCGAAGATAGAAACCGGGTCATGATGTGTGCGCGCAGAGCTTCCATAGCGGCGCCATCCCAATTGACGGTTAGCTCGTCGACGGTTAAAGGGCCGCTCACTACCCGAAAGCTTACCGTGACCGCCCCATCGCATAATAGTGATTAGTTGCCCGATTCCGGTCCGAGTCTTCGCTTTCGCTTCTTCAGCGGTCTGCGGCTTGCTGTCCATTCGATGCGGCAGCACAAGCTGCGCACGTTCCTGACGCTGCTGGGCGTGGTGATCGGCGTCGCCAGCGTCGTCATCGTTGGGGCCGCAATCGAAGGGCTGGGCGTCACTGCGGAAGAGACCGTCTCGAGGGCGTTCGGAACCGAAACCTATTTGATCGCGCAACTCGCTTCGCCTGGGCGGCTGACTCGCCGCGAGGTTTTTGAAAAGCTCCGGAAGAACAAACAGATCCGGAAGGAAGATGTTGAATACCTGCGCCTGGTAACCGGCGATCAGATTCTGTACAGCCCATATCAGCAGCGGCCGGAGGACGCGCGAGACGGCGACCGGACTTTCGAAGGAGCGATAGTGATCGGCGTTTCCTCCACGCTTCCGGAGATCCGTGACGTGGCGCTTCTGGATGGCCGCTTTTTCACCGACCAGGAAGAACGGACGAAACAACAGGTTTGCATCATCGGCGACGATATTCGCCTGGCCTTCTTTGAAGGCGCGACGGCCCTGGGACGTCAGATCAAGGTTCGGGGGTTTGAGTTCACCGTGATTGGAATTCAGGAGCGGCTTGGCTCCAGCTTCGGCCGGTCGCAGGACAACTCCATCTACATCCCGGCAACGGTCTTTGCCCGCATGTATGGCAACCCGCGCTCCACTTCCGTATTTGCGCGGCCCCGGCCGTCATCCGGCCTCTCGCTCGACGAAGGTTTGGACATCACGCGATCCGCGCTGCGATCGCGTTACCGAGCCCGGCCCGGCGCCGAAGATCCGTTCGAATTTCTTACGCCGGATTCGATTCGCGGCTTCGTCGACAATATTCTGAACCTGATCTCTATTGTCGTAGTGCCGGTGACAATGATCTCCCTGATCGTTGGCGGCATTGTCATCATGAACATCATGCTGGTTTCCGTGACGGAGAGGACGCGCGAGATCGGCATCCGGAAATCCATCGGCGCGCGCAGCGGCGACATCATGTTGCAGTTTCTTCTTGAGTCGTTCGTTGTATCGGTCGCTGGCGGGCTGGTGGGGCTGCTGCTGGCTGCGGGATTCTGCCAACTGCTGATTCGCCTTTTGGACGCCGACCTGAAGATTACGATGCCGTACGTGCTTCTGGCGATCTTCGTGTCCAGCGCCGTCGGCATTCTCTCCGGATGGTATCCGGCGGCAAAGGCGGCCAAGCTTGATCCGGTGGAAGCGTTGAGGGCTGAATAGTGAACATCACTCCGATAGCAAATCTGCGCATCGCTGCCGACGCCATTTGGAGCCACCGTTTCCGCTCGCTGCTGACCATCCTCGGCATCGTCATTGGCATCACGACTGTCGTCACGGTCTCCAGTTTGCTGACGGGACTGCGCAAGGGCATCGTCGTTTTCTTCGAGGAATTCGGCCCGGACAATGTATTCGTCAGCCGCTTCAGCGGCGACCCTTCCAGCAACGGAACGCCGAAGGAGCAGAAGCGGCGGCCGCTTCGGTTCGACTATGCCGACTCAATTCGCCGGCTGGCGCCGTCGGTCAGCGATGTGGCGGTGCAGCTTTTCGTGCCGGGCATCATCGGCGGAAGACCCCTTAGCGCGAAGGTACCGGGGTTCGAGTCCGACAACATCAACCTCGTTGGCCAGACCGCCAATGTGATCGATATCCAGCCGAAGAATTTCCTCGAGGGCCGCTACTTTACTCCGGACGAGGCGGCTCGCGCGATGCGGGTCGCCGTGATCGGTCCGTCCGTCGGCGACGCGCTGTTCCCTAGCGGCGGAGCCGTGGGGCAAGCGATGTTCGTCGACGGCGCGGAATACATCATCATCGGCGTCACGGAGAAGGCGAAGGGCGGCTTCTTCGGAGAGAACGGCATTGACAGGCAGGTAAGCATTCCGCTTGCGACGGCACGGTTGCGGTACCCGCAACTGGATCAATTCTTCATCACGGCGAAGTCGCGCGAAGGCCTGCGGGAATCTGCAATCGAAGAAATACGCGCCACGCTCCGCCGCATCCGGCATGTGCCAAGGGGCGCCGACGACGACTTCAACCTGACGACGCCCGATCAGATCATCAAACAGTTCGACCGGATCAACAACCTGATCATCCTGGTATCGATCGCGATCTCCGGACTCGGGCTTCTGGTGGGAGGCATCGGCGTGATGAACATAATGCTGGTGTCCGTGACGGAGCGAACGAAGGAGATCGGAATTCGAAAAGCGATCGGTGCGAGAAAGCCCGACATCATCTTTCAGTTCCTGATGGAGGCGGTGGCTTTGACGTGCGCCGGAGGTGCGCTGGGAATCGTATTTTCAATCCTGGTGACGCTTTTAGTCAGCCGCCTGTTCCCCGCCCTTCCGTCGGAGACGCCGATGTGGGCTGTGGTTGCGGGCTTTTCGGTTTCGGTAGCGGTAGGAGTCTTCTTCGGCGTGTGGCCGGCCACCAAAGCCGCCCGGCTTGATCCGGTGGAAGCCCTGCGCTACGAGTGACACCAGCGATACATTTGATAAGAGGGATATGGCGAAGAACGAAGATGGCGAGTACGAACTCATACTGGGCAACCGCCAGTTACTGAGTATTTTTTTTGTAGTGGTGGTCCTGCTAGGGGCCGGATTCACGCTCGGCTACATCATGGGGAGGGAAACAGGCGTGCCATCGACCAGTGCCCTCCAGAAGGTGGAAGAGAAGGCGGAACTGCCGCTGGATTTGCCGCCAGCGCTACGCGCGACGGAGGAGCCTCCTCCAGTTCCAACCCCGGCGCCGGTTGCGAGCGAAGCGAGTACGAAGCCGTCAGCGTCGCCCGAAGAGAAGCCGCACGAGAAGCGAGCCGGCAAGTTGGCCTATCAGACCGGGAACCCGCCGTCAGGCTCCACGTTCCTGCAGGTTGCCGCTGTATCGCAGAAGGACGCCGAGATGCAGGCGTCGGGCCTTGCGGCGAAGGGGTTCCCGATGTGGGTAGCGCCGAATGAAACCAGTGCGGACCTTTTCAGCGTCATGGTGGGCCCCTTCGAAGACCGCGCCGATTTGGCGAAGGCCAAGGCCAGCCTGGACGAACTCGGATACCGCAAGACTTTCCGGAAGGAGATCAAGTAAGCCATCTTGAGCGACCTGGTTCAGTTGGAAGAAGCGCGCCCACGCCTTCCGGAATTTCTGCGGAAGGGCAACACGCACTTTGAATCGCTGACGCTGCTGAAGCGCGATCTTCGCCAGCGCAATCTGCACACCGTTTGCGAATCGGCGCGGTGTCCCAACATTCACGAGTGCTTCCACCGTGGCGCGGCAACGTTCATGATCCTCGGCAATCTCTGCACGCGCGGCTGCACGTTCTGCAGTGTTCCGAAGTTCAATCCGGCGAGAACGGAATCGCCACTGGATCCCGAAGAGCCGCAGAATGTCGCGCGAATGGCGGCTTCAATGAAGCTGCGTTATGTCGTGATCACCAGTGTGAACCGTGACGACCTTCCCGACGGCGGGTCCGCCCACTTTGCCGAAGTGGTGACCTCGGTTCGAGAGGCTTTGCCCGATGCGCGGGTGGAAGTGTTGACGCCGGACTTCGACGGCAATTTCGACGCCGTCGCGCGTGTACTGGATTCCGGTCCGCACGTGTTCAATCACAACATGGAGACGGTAAAGCGCCTCTACCGAAGTTTGCGTCCGCAGGCGGACTATGCCCAGTCTCTCGAAGTGCTGCGCTTCGCCGCAAAGTACCGTCCTGGCGCGTTAACCAAGTCGGGCTTCATGGTTGGGCTGGGCGAGACACACGACGAAGTTGGCGAGTTAATGCGTGACCTTCGCGCATCGTCGGTCGACATCGCAACCATCGGCCAGTATCTACAGCCCACGCGCAGGAACCGGGCCGTGTGCCGCTATGTGCCCGTCGAAGATTATGAGCGTTGGCGCGCCGACGGCCTTCAACTGGGCTTCCGCAACGTATTCGCGGGTCCTTTCGTTCGCAGCAGTTACATGGCGGATCTGGTTCACGAACAGACCCAAGAATGAACTGGCTGCTGGCAGGCGCATCGGGCGGTCTGCTGGTGCTGCTTTTTCCGCATTTCGGCATTACGCTGCTTGCACCATTCGCGCTTACGCCACTGGTGCTGGCCATCGCGCGGGAGCGTTCCGCCAGAAACCGCGTACTTCTTGGCGAGCTGTGCGGGTTCATTTTCTGGATGGGCGTCTGCTATTGGATTCGGCCGGTGCTGGCCGAATACGGTGGACTGAACATCGCTTTGAGCTGGCTGGCGATGACGCTTTTCGCGCTGGCGAAGGGCATCCATTTAGCGGTCTTCTCTTACCTTGCGGGATTCATGGTTCGGAGCCGTTGGGCGATCGCCGGAACCGCGGCGCTGTGGACAGGGCTGGAGCGCACGCACGGCACCTTTGGCTTTGCGTGGCTTACGCTCGGCAACGCGGGCTCCGACATGAGCCTTCCGCTTCGTCTGGCGCCGTGGCTGGGCGTGTATGGCTTGTCGTTTGCGTTCGCGGCCCTCAGCGTGGGGCTGGCCTTGCTGATCCTGCGGAGGCCGCGACGCCAATTGATGCCCCTGCTGTTCTTGCCCGCGCTATTCCTGCTGCCGGAAATGCCGGACGTGGAACCGCCGGTCTCGGAAGCCGTTGTTCTTCAGCCAGACCTTGTGGAAGGCGCGCCGGCGCGATTGGCTGAACTGGTGAATCGAACGGAAGTGGAAGCCGTCAACGGCGCGGCGCTGATCGCGTGGCCCGAGGTTCCCAGCGGATTCTATTGGGATCGCGACCCGGTGTTCAGACGCACGATTCAGGCTCTTGCGCGCTCGGCTTCCGCTCCGGTTCTGTTCGCCGGGGTAACGCAGTCGCCAGAGGAGCGGCCTCTAAATTCAGCGATCCTTCTCAACCCAAACGGTGAGGAGGCAGGCCGGTACTCAAAGACGTTCCTGGTTCCGTTCGGTGAGTTTGTTCCACCGCTGTTCGGATGGATCGACAAGATCTCCACCGAATCAAGCGACTTCGTTGCGGGCGATGGACCCCACGTTCTGGCGTTACGCGATCTGAAGCTAGGCACGTTCATTTGCTACGAGGCGGCCTTCCCGCACTTGGTCCGGCGCTTCCCCGCCCTGGGCGCAAGCGTTCTGGTGAACTTGTCGAACGATGGATGGTTCTTCCGCACCGCCGCGCGGGAGCAGCACTTGCTGCTGGCCAGAATGCGCGCTGCCGAAAACCGGCGCTGGCTGTTGCGCGTGACGAACAACGGCATCACGGCTTCCATCGACCCCGCCGGACGCGTCCGGGAAACGCTGCCGGAGTTTCGCGAAACCGCCGGACGACTGCCCTTCTCACCAGTGGCGAATGAAACGTTCTACACCCGCCACGGCGACATCTTTGCATGGACCTGCCTGGCGTTCGGGCTCGCGCTATCGGCGTGGTATTTCAGCCATGCCGGATAACCAGCACGTCGCCGTCCTGCACGACATACTCCTTGCCTTCCAGCCGCAGCAGACCTTTTTCCTTCAGACCGCCGTAGCCGTTGTGTTCCACCAGCAGCTTCCAGTTCACGCACTCCGCGCGGATAAACTTCTTCTCGAAATCCGTGTGGATCGCGCCCGCCGCCTGCGGAGCTTTTGATCCAGCGGGAATCGTCCACGCCCTTACTTCGGTGTCGCCCGCGGTGAGGAACGACATCAATCCCTGAAGGCGGTACGTCGCTTCGATCAGGCGGTCGAGGCCCGGTTCCTTTAAGCCATAACTGTCCAAAAGTTCCAGCGCCTCTTCGCGGCCCATCTCCGCCAGTTCCGCCTCGATCTTGCCACAGACGGCCGTCACCGAAGCGTTCTTCTTCTGCCCCAGCGGACCGGCGAGAAACTGCTGCTCCACTGTGTGCAGGCGCGCGGCATCCTCCTCGCCCAGGTTCAGGACGTACAGCATCGACTTCTGCGACAGGAACTGAAACCCACGCAGGCGCTTTTCCGCGTCCGAGTCCAGATCCATCTCGCGTAAGGGCACATTCTCTTCAAGCAAGGCCTTCGCTGCGATCAGCAGATCGTACTCCCGGTCAAGCTCCGGATTGCGGAGCTTCTTGCGGTCTTTGTCCAGACGCTCCAAACGCTTTTCGACGACGACGAGATCGCTAAGGATCAACTCCGTGTCCACGTCGCCGGCGTCCCGCATCGGATCGACTGAGCCTTTCTCGTGCGGAACGACGGTGCTGTCGAAGACGCGCAGAACGTGCGCGAGGGAGTCGGCGGTCCGAAGCCCGCCGAGATAGCTGGCGTTCTGGAGAGACTCCTTCGAGATCGAAGGAAAGTCCAGATACTCAACCGTCGCGTAGGTCACCTTCGGCGGCTGAAAGATCTTCGCCAACGCGTCCAGCCGCAGATCAGGCACCTTTGCGATTCCGATGCGCGCTTCCATTTGACCCATTCGCGCGGCCTCGTGGACGCCCGTCAGAATCGTGAACAGAGAGGTCTTTCCGGTCATCGGCAAGCCGACGATTGCAGTTTTCATTTTCGAATTCGGTCCTTACAGGGGAATGTCTATCCCGGTGAGAATTTCAGTCAGCAGCCTCTCCACCACGTCGATAGACCGGGGAGTTAGCGACGTGCGGCGGTCGAGCGAAACGCGGTGGGCGCACACCGGAAGAATTACGCTCTTGACGTCGTCGGGAATGGCGTAGTCCCGCCCTTCCACAACCGCCATGGCCTGTGCGGCGCGGTAGATCATCTGCGCGCCGCGGGGGCTGACGCCAAGCGACAAACCCGGATGAGTTCGCGTTTTTTCGACGAAGGCCATGATGTAGTCGACCAGCGATTCGTCCAACGGAACGCGCGCCGTCATACTTTGAAGCTGAAGAATTTCGTCCTGGCTGACGACTGGCGACAGACTGTCGGCGGTGGCGAACTCGGAGGACCGCAAAATCAGTTTCTCACTCTCCACGTCGGGGTAGCCGATGCGAATTCGCATCAGAAAACGGTCCAGTTGACTCTCGGGCAGTGGATACGTTCCGTGATGCTCCGCCGGGTTCTGCGTGGCGATCACCATAAAGGGCTGATCCAGGATCCAGCTTCGCCCGTCCACCGTCACCTGTCCCTCGTTCATCGCCTCCAGCAGTGCCGACTGCGTCTTCGGGGCGGCGCGGTTGATCTCATCCGCCAGCAGAAAATTCGTGAAGACGGGCCCTTGCTTGAACTCGAACTCGCCGGAGTGTGCGTTGTAGATGGTGACGCCCAGTATGTCGCTGGGCAGCATGTCCGTCGTGAATTGAAGCCTGTGAAATTCAGATGACACCGCGCGGGCGAGTGCATGCGCAAGCGTTGTTTTTCCGACGCCGGGAACGTCCTCAATCAGAAGGTGTCCGCGCGCCAGAAGGCAGCCCACTGCCAAACGCACGACGGAACTCTTGCCGCGGATGATGCTGCCAACGGCAGCCTCAAGACCCGTAACCCGCGACAGCGGCGCGGCGGGGAGTTCAGTGGATAGCCCAGGGCCTTCCCGCATAGCCTAACGCCACTGTATCACACGGGACCACATTTCCCTGTTATGCTCTATATTCATGAAACGGAACCTACTTCTACTGCTGGTCTCGGTCGCGGCGGTGTCCGCGCAGGAGGGCTCAATCGTCGCGCGCGGCAATCCGGGCGACGCAGGCCTGTTCGCCAACGGAAAGTATCTTGGACCCGCGTCGCGTTTCACCGTTCCCGAAAAGTACATGCTGGAGCCGGGTGAATACGAGGTTGTCCTGCGCGATCCGCGATACGAGGAGTTCACCACCAAGATAACGATCGCGCCGAAGAAGAAGACGACTATCAGATATTCGTTGACTAAGCTTCCGGAACCGCAGGGTCCGTTCGGCACCCTGCGTCTTGGCGGCGATGGCACAGCTAGCTTTATGTCAGTTGCGGCCGGCGACACGGGTGCGGTCTATCTGAACAACAAGTTTTACGGTTACGTGGACGAGCTAAACAACCCCAACGGCGGTTTGCTTCTTCCGGTTGGAACCTACAAGCTTTCGATTCGGAACTCGTCGTTCGATATGGAGCGCGACGTGACGATTCAGGCCGATACCGAAACGCTGGTTCCGCTAATCAAGCAATAGCCGGACGGCGGCAAAGACCGCCGTTCCCACAATCACCACGGAGAAGTCGGCGGGGCCGAAGCGTGAGCTTGTTGTCTCCGGCATCTCTCCTGAGAATCCGCGGGAAAGCATCGCGCTGTGTATCCGCTCCGCCCGTTCCCAACTGCGGACCAGCAGTAACCCCGCCTGATTGCCGTGGACTTCAAAAAGCGCCACTCCGGAAAGCGGCGCTCCACATCGGGCGGCGCGGGCGCGGCTCATGCGGGAGAACTCGTCGGACAGCATTTCGATGTAGCGCAGCATCATCGCCGCAATCAGGTTGATCGATTTTGGCGCGCCGAGTTTGCGAATCGCCCATACCAGCGGCGAAACGCCTGTCGTCGCCACCAGGGCGGCAAGCAGAAGCAGTGCGCTTGTACCCTTTAGCGCGATCGTTGCGCCGCGCTCCCACCCGCTGCCCAGCCACATCAGAAGAGCCGCCATCAGGACAAACGGCAACCCCAGCGTGATGCGTCCAAGAATCGCGCGACCGGTGGCTCCGCTGAAGACTACGACGATCACAGCCAGCGCTAGATGCGCCGCCGCGACCCTCCACGCTTCCGGGGGCGTCGTCGAGAGCACCACCACCGCGATGAAAACGGTAAGCAGCTTAGCGCGTGCGTCGAGCTTTCCAGCCATAGAGTCCACCTGTAAGTCCGACGATGATTCCAAGGCCGGCGAGAAGCGTCAACCAGCGAGATGGCGCAGCGGACGACTCCGCCGCCGTTCCCGGTTGAATCGCGATCTCCGCTTCGACACGGTGGCCGAGTTCATCATCGACGACAAACTTCCAATCTCCCTCCGCGTCGGGATAGAAGCTAAAGCGGCCTTGCGCATCCGTGCGTCCGTTCTGAAAATCGCTCTTCGCATCGGTGGGAGAGAAGATTTCGACAGCGGCGTACGCTGCGGGATCAGTGCCGCCATACCGGCACTCCACCACCACCACCGGACCCAGCTGCCGCCACGACACCTCAAGATCGTGCGCGTGGAGTTGCGCACCTGCAATGCAGAATAGAAGAAGCCTCATGCGGCGGCGCGGACGGCAACTGCCGGTTGCGGTATCCGTGCCAGCACGGCCGGCTTCACACGGCGCAGATAACCCACGATAAAGGTGGTTAGCGCACCTTCGATCAGTCCCACTGCCGAATAGGCAATCGCGATCACACCGAAACCCTTGCCGTATCCGGCGGCCCAAAATTCGATTGCCATCAAGGAGGCGGGAAGCATCGTGGCGAAGAAGCCGCAGGCAAAGCTGCGTGCGCTTTCAGGAATGCGCGACATGCGCCAGATAGCGGCGGCAAGCAAAGTACCCGCGCCCATGTTGAGAGCGTTGATGCCAAGTGCCAGCAGTCCGCCATGCTGCGCGAGCAAAGCCTGAAACAACAGCGTCGCGTAGATCACGGGAAAACTGCGGCGTCCCAAAAGGATTCCGGCAAGACCCAGCAGCCCAAGGTGAATCGAGGTGCCGCCGACGGGAAAGTGAACCATCGACACGACGAAGACGGCCGAGGACACCATTCCCATCCGGACGACTTCTTCCGCCGCGATCTTTCGGCCCATCCATCCCACGCCGCCTAGCGCGACGGCTTGCGCCACCAAGCTAGCTCCGGCCGGGAAGATGCCGTCGGAAATATGCATCGCTCACCAGTTGACGACCAGCACGCTCGACAGATTGTTGGTGTCGTAGTTGGCGGTCTTCGGCGCGGGGTCCGCAATGCTGGCGACGAATAGCGCCGGGCCCTTCGCGTTTGCGGGCTTGCTATACGTCAGCTTGCCGTGCGCGCCGGTCTTCCCGATGGGTGCAGCCTCTTCCTGGCCAGGAACGTTCATGCCGATCTCCACGTCGGCGGCTGGCTTGCCGTTGCGAAGCACGGTCAACTCCAACTCGTTGCCACGACGGTCAAGCAGAATTTCAAGTGGCAGTCCTTGCGGTTGGCCGCCTGCGAAGGAAGATCCCTCAGTCCATGCGTAGGTCGTCGCGGCGCGCCACATCTTCATCGACTTTTTCGCGTCGGGATGAACATCGCGGCCGCCGGGCTTGTAGCCCTTCGTCGTCTGGCTCAACACGCCGCGATCCTGCTGCATCACGAAACGGTAAACGCCTTTCGACTTTGGCGTAAAGTCCGCGACAATCCACTTGTCGACCGCCGCAGCGCGAAGGGCGGTCCGGCTCCCCGCCGGGTCGACGGCCCAGACCTCCAGGCCCTCCGTCGCAATTGCCGATTCGCTGCTGGCCACTTCATGGCCGAAGCCGATCTTAACGGCGGTTTTCTCGCCTACTTTCAGAACCGGCGTTGTTTCCAGCCACGCGAAGTGCGCGGTAACCGCCACGGCGGTCGCGGCGATAAGGGTAAAGCGAAACGGTTTCATGAGGCCTCCTGATTTCTGGTTCTCAATACGTCGTCCAGTATACGATTCCCAGCGGCTGCCTGGATTTGCTTACCGCGCTCCCAGATCGATACCCAAGCGCTTCAGCTCTTCGGCATAGAAGCGTTTGTGCAAAACGTCCCATTCGTCGCCACCCTCGGGGATCTCCCGCTTGATCGTGCGAATCTTTTTCTTGGCCTCGCGGTCCACCTTGTCCTCCGTCTGAAGGACCTCGGTGATCACACGCACCACCTCCAACCGCGCCTCGTTCTGCTCCTTCTTCACACGGACATCGCGCTGTTTCCGAAGAACCGAAACGATCTTGTGCGACAGGTCGATAACCTTGTCGCGCGACAGCTTCATTCCATCGCCGGAATCGCGTCCAGACGCCCGAATTACCTTCCGCTGTTGGATCAATTGATTCTTAATGCGGCGGAACATTTCCTGATAGCTGACGCCCTCGTTCCGCATGTAATCCGAGTATTGGTCCAGCAGATCCCGGACCTCTTCGTTCAGTTGATCTTCAACGGCGAGGTCTTCGTCGATCACGGTGGCGATCACCTCGGCGGTCGCGACGGGATTCGGCGTGTCCATTAACTGCTGGCTGAGTCGATTGACGAGCTGGCGGGAGAGGTATTCAACAATTTCACGAGCGAGAAGCATCCGGCTTGCTCTAGTCTACAAGAAGTGTCCGCGCGTTCTGTGGTGGTGATTGGAGGAGGAATCATCGGCTTGGCCGCCGGTTATCGCGTTCTCACGCGGTTTCCGGGATGCCGCCTCACTCTCTTCGAGAAGGAATCCGAGGTTGGCCGGCACCAGAGCGGCCACAATTCGGGCGTCCTGCACTCCGGCCTCTACTATCAGCCCGGTTCGTTAAAGGCGCGCATGGCGGTGAACGGCATCCGCCAGATGAAGGAGTTCTGCGCGGCGCACGAAGTTCCGCACGAGGTATGTGGAAAGATCGTGGTCGCGATTTCCAGCGACGAGATTCCACGTCTACAGTCGCTATTTGAACGCGGCCAGGCGAACGGCCTCACCGGGCTTCGCTGGCTGTCGCCGGAAGAGATGCGGGAGATTGAGCCGAACGTAGCGGGTGTGCGCGCGCTTCACGTTCCCGAAGAAGGAATTGCCGACTACCCGGCCGTTTGCCGTGCATTAGCGGCGGAGATACGACGCCTGGGCGGCGACGTGAAAACCGGAACGCCCGTCAAGCGGATCGACCGCGATGGCGCGGGCTGGCGCGTGCATGAGGTCCAAGCGGACCTTTTGATCAACTGCGCCGGGCTCTACTGCGACCGAATTCTTGAGATGTCCGGCGAGACCCGCTCCACCCGCATCATTCCCTTTCGTGGCGAGTACTTCCTGATGGATGGCGACGGCGCGTCGCTCGTGAAGCATCTGATCTACCCGGTTCCCGATCCCCGGTTTCCTTTCCTCGGCGTTCACTTCACGCGCATGATCCGCGGAGGCGTCGAGTGCGGACCTAATGCGGTGCTGGCCACCGCCCGCGAGGGTTACCGGAAGAGCGACTTCAACGCGGCGGATGTCGCCGACGTGTTCGGTTTTCCGGGCTTCTGGCGCTTCCTTCGAAGGTACCCGTCGATGTGGACGTACGAGGTGAAGCGGTCGCTTAGCCGCGCGGAATTCTGCCGCTCACTTCAACGCCTGGTGCCGGCCGTGGAGGAAAAACATCTGCGCCCCGGCGGTGCGGGAATCCGGGCACAGGCCATGGCGGCGGACGGAACGCTGCTGCAAGATTTCGAGATTGTGCAGCGTGCGAATGCGCTCCACCTGATCAACGCGCCCAGCCCAGGCGCCACGGCATCGCTTGCAATCGCCGACCATCTGATCGGCCTCCTGCCCGGCTAGCTTCGATTCTTCCCCCCGTCCTTCTCGTCGCGCTGTGGCAGCGCCTCATGCGTGCGCTCACGAAACTTCTGCTTCATGCCCCGCGCAAGCGAAATCTTCTCCGATCCGAAACGGCGGCGAAGCGCATCCACTGCTTGCAGCGCGGTGTTCCAGCGTCCGTCGTCAAACAAATTCCCCTGCCCTGCGGACGGCTCCAAAGCGGAGACGCCGACGCCCAACAAGCGCACGTTGGAGCCGTGGTTCCACGTCTCACGAAAGAGTAGCCGGATGGTGTCGCCAATCACACGGTCTGCGGAAGACGGCTCCGGCAGTGTGCGCGCCCGCGTATAGGTGGAGAAATCCTGGTAGCGAAGTTTCAGGTGAACGGTTCTTCCAAAGACGCCTGCGGCGCGCATCCGTTCGGCCACCATCTCCGAAAGACGGTCGAGCGTGCCCTCCAACTTTCCGGCGTCTGCCGTGTCCTCGCCGAACGTATGCTCGTGCGAAATGGACTTGGCGCCAGTGGACTCGCCGACGGCTGTGTGAAACCAGCCGCCCGCATCCTCACCACGTGCTTTGCCGGCCAACGCAGTGCCCCACTTTCCAAAACGCTTCGTCAGCCACTCGGAATCCACCGCCGCAAGATCGCCGATCCGCACGATGCCGAGTTCCTTCAAACTTGCGTTGGTGGCAGCGCCGACACCGGGAATCTTCGATGCAGTCAGCGGCGCCAGAAACTGCGCTTCCTGTTCGGGAAGAATCCACAGCACGCCGTTCGGCTTCGCCTGATCGGACGCGATCTTTGAAACCAGCCGGGTGCGGGACGCGCCGATGGAACACCGAAGCCCGGTTTCCTCGCGCACAGCTTCGTGCAGACGGTGGGCCGCCCGCAGCGGTGGACCGTGCAGACGCTCCGTGCCCGTCATGTCGAGGTACGCTTCGTCAATCGACGCCATGTCCACCAGCGGCGAGAAGCGGTCCAGCACGGCGCGGACCTTTCGGCTGTAGTCCCGGTACCGGTCCGGGTTTCCATCGAGAAAGATGGCCGTCGAACAGAGCTTTGCGGCCTGCCGCAGCGGCATGGCGGAATGAATCCCGTATTTGCGGGCGGCATAGGACGCGGCCGAGACAACTCCCCGCTGGTCCCGTTTTCCACCCACCACCACCGGCTTGCCTCTCAGCGACGGATCGAACAGCTCCTCCACGCTGACGAAGAACGCGTCCATGTCGAGATGGAAAATGCTCTTCATCGCCGCCGGGCGGAGACCACTCGAGGCCTGCCCGCCAGATCTTCCCGAATCTCCACATCGTCCCAATCGGACCCGAACAAGCTGCGCATGTCCGCGCGTGAATCGATCTCACCAATCAGGTGGCAGCCCGGTGGAACCTGGTCGATCAGCCGACGCCAGATTTCCAGTCCATCGGCGCCTGCGAATAGGGCGCGGGCAGGCTCCCAATCGCCAACCTCCCTCGGCAGCGAATCGCCTTCGGGAATGTAGGGCGGATTAGCGACCACCATCGCCACGCCGCGCACCGCGGTCAGCAAGTCGCCTTTGAAGAATTCAACCGGCGCTGCGTGCTTCGCCGCATTCCGTTTCGCGGTGTCGAGCGGTCCGATGTCAACCGCGAACACCGTGCGCCCCCACTCCAGCGCCAATGTGATCGCGATGCAACCGCTGCCCGTGCCAACGTCGATTACCGGGCCGTGCGGCGATCCAGCCTCCAGCGCCCGCTCAATCACATGCTCCGTCTCCGGACGCGGAATCAGAACACTTGGGCCAACTTCGAATTCGCGTCCCCAGAATTCCTGGCGGCGCGTGATGTACTGCGTTGGCTTCCCCTGCACTCGTTCGTGAAGCCATCGCCCATAGTGAATCCAGGCAACCTCCGTCAGCCGTTCCTCGGGATGGGCGAAGAGGTAGATTCTGGGCTGGCCGATTGCATGGGCCAGGAGCACCTCCGCCGTCAGGGAGGGAGAGTCGACGCCGCCCTTGTTCAGGATCGCCACCGCCTGCGTCAACGCCTGCCGAAGGTTCAGGTCAGGCTGCACGGCATCGGTCCTTACTGTTTCATTTTTTCGGCGTTGAAATACTGCGTGGCCGCATCGACAAGTGGGTCCAGCCGGCCTTCCATGATCTGTTCCAGCTGATACAGAGTAAGGCCGATGCGGTGATCGGTGACACGGTTTTCCTTGAAGTTGTACGTACGGATCTTTTCGCTGCGGTCACCGGTGCCAACCATGGATTTACGCTGCGCGCCCTGCTCGGCCATCTGCCGTTCAATCTCCATGTCGTAGAGGCGGCTGCGAAGGACGCGCATGCCCTTCTCCCGATTTTTGATCTGCGACTTTTCGTCCTGGCAACTGACGACCACGCCGGTCGGCAGGTGCGTGATGCGCACGGCGGAGTAGGTGGTGTTCACGCTTTGCCCGCCCGGTCCGGAGGAACAGAACGTGTCGATCCGCAGATCCTTCGCCTCAATCTTCACCTCCACTTCATCCGCTTCCGGCATGACGGCGACGGTGATGGTGGACGTGTGTATGCGGCCCTGAGTCTCCGTTTCGGGCACGCGCTGTACGCGATGAACTCCGCTTTCATACTTCAACTTCGAAAAGACGCGCTTGCCCGATATCAGCGCCTGCACTTCCTTAAATCCGCCCGCGCCCGAATCGCTGCCCGACGTCAGTTCCACGCGCCAGCCCTGCGTTTCCGCGAAGCGCGAGTACATGCGAAAAATTTCCGCCGCGAAAAGGCTGGCCTCATCGCCACCGGCGCCGGCGCGGATCTCAATCACGATGTCTTTCGCATCGTGGGGATCCTTGGGCAGAAGGTGCCCCTTCAACCGGTCTTCGATTGCGGCCAACTGAGGCTCAAGAAGCGCGATTTCGTCGCTGGCCATTCGCCGAAGCTCCGCGTCGGACTCCTGCAGTAAGGCGCGTGCCTCCTCCAGATTCGCGGTGGTCGTGCGGAAGGCGCGATACTCTTCGACCACGTCCTCCAGTTCGGCGACAGTCTTGGTGGTGCGCCGGTAGCGGTCGCCGTCGCTGATCACTTCGGGGTCGGCCATCTCCTGGGTTAGCGCGTCGTACTTCGCCTCCAGTTCGTCTAATTGCTGCACGTATTGCATTGCGGAAACCTTCTTACGCGATTACCAGATCGCCGCCCTGGGCCTTCTCCAGGTCCATGGCGTTCTGCAACGCGTGAATCGCAACTTCCGCCTGGTCGTCGGCCGGAGGCTGCGTCGTGATGCGCTGCAACCACAGTCCCGGCGCGGTCAGCATCGTCATCAGGCTGCCGGGATGTTTCGCGGCGAAGCGAATGATCTCGTAGCTGACTCCCGCGATGACAGGCAGCAGGACAATTCGCGACGCGAACTTGGCAGCGAAGCTCTCAAACGGCAACATCATGTAGACCAGCATCGACAGGATCATCACCACAATCAGGAAGCTGGTGCCGCAGCGGGGATGCCACGTCGGAAACGCCTGGGCGTTGTTCACGTTTACCGCGCGTCCCGATTCGAAGTTGAAAACCACCTTGTGCTCCGCACCGTGGTACTGAAACACGCGATGAATGTCCTTCCAGCGCGAAATCAGGAACAGGAACGCCAAGAAGAGACTGATGCGGATCAGCCCGTCAACTAGATTGAATAGGATCTGGCCCTGCACGGCGGGGAACACTTGGCCAAGCCAGCGTGTCAGCACCAGCGGCACAAGCTTGTAGAGAACGATGAAGAAGCCGAAGCTGAAAGCCAGATTCAACCACATGGCCCAGTCGGAGACCGCCTCTTTCTTATCCTCCTTGCCTTCCGCCTCCAGCGCAATGTTCGCCGAGTATTTCAGAGATTTCACGCCCAGCCACATCGCCTGCCCCAGCGTTCCTATACCGCGCAGAAAGGGGAATCGAAATATTGGATACTTCTCCGCCACCTTCTGAATGGGTTGGGTATCCGCCACGATGGAACCATCCGGCTTCCGCACGGCGATGGAATAGCTGTGCGGAGCGCGCATCATCACGCCCTCCATCACGGCCTGCCCGCCGACAAGGGTTTCCTCGCCGCTTTCCAGCACGGGAAGAAGCTGAAGGTGGGCCGAAAATCGAACGAAATTGCGCCACGACATCATTTCCTTCAGTATACTAGCCCCTCAAAATTCCACTCCACCCAGCGGCAGCGCCGTTACGCCCCATAATCAACCTGCTTGCAGGCGGTTGGGCCGATGATGAACCATGCCCGGACTCGCGCTCATCTTATTGGCCGCGTTTCAACAGTTTGACGGCGTGCTGCTGGCGGCGAACAACCTCCAGGCCCAGGAGTCGTTTCAGGAAGCGGAACAACAGTATCTGTCGGCCCTGAAGCTCGCCGTCAAGTTCGGCTCTGATTCGCACGTCACCGCCCTGACGCTGAACAATCTGGCGGCTTTGCGGCACCGCATGGGCCGTTACGACGACGCGGCGGCGGACTACCAGACCGCACTCGCGATCTGGCGCTCCACCGGCAACCGGAAGGACTTGGCGTCCGCACTCGGCAATTTTGCGGAGCTAAGGCTGGCTCAAGCCCGCTTGGCCGAAGGCCTGCCGTTGGTCGAAGAGGCGCTGGCGATACAGAAAACCGACGGGTTGCCGTTCGGACGCACAAAGCTGGTCTATGGAAACATGCTTCGATCGTCCGGAAGGTTGAAGGAAGCTTCGGCTCTGCTCCGGGAGGCGGTGTCAGACAGTCCGGCGGTTGATATCGGATTTCGCGCCGCGAGCCTCGGCTCTCTGGCGCAAACTGAGCTTGCCATCGGGAATCATGCGGAGGCTCGCAAAGCCGCGAATGAAGCTGCGGAAATATGGGCGGCGGCCAAAGGAAAGGGTTCCACTCAGTTCGGTTTTGCGCTGTTCCTTCGGTCCCGCGCGTTGAGGGCGGAAGGCGATCTGAACGCCGCGGAATCGGACGTGCGCGAGACTCGTTCCATCTTCCAGGCCACGTTGGGAAAGAATCATCCGAGACTAATCCCCGTCCTGGCGGATCTGGGTGAGCTGCTTGGCGCGCGCAACCGGTATCCAGAGGCGGTGGCGATGCTGACCGAGGCCCTCGTCATCAGCGCCAAGACGCTTGGCGAGAAGCATCCGGACCATGCCGGTATTCTGTTGGCGATCGCAAACCAGCATCGCGCGGCGGGGCAGTTTCCGCTGGCGCTGGCGCAGGCCGGGAAGGCCGTGGCCGGAGCGCAAACCGCGCACGGAACCGACAGCCCCAACCTCGCGGGGTTTCTGAATACCTATGGGACGATCCTGTTCGAATCCGGCGACCGCCAAGGCGCGGAGCATTTCTTTCGCCGCGCCCTGGCAATCCGGGAGAAACACTTCGGACCGATGCACGTAAACAACGCGGAGACGCTTCAGAACCTGGCGATTGTCTGTGGTGAAGGCGGACGGTACGCCGAAGCGAGGAAGCTGGTGGAACGGTCGCTTGCCATCCGCCAGCACTACTACGGCGCGACTCATCCGTCGCTGATCGCGCCACTACAGGTCTACGCAAATCTACTGGAGCGCACAGGCGATAGCAAACGATCGGATCAAATCCTGGCGCAGGCCAGCGCCATAGCGGGCGCGATTCCTGAGAATCGGCACACAGTGGACGTGAAGACGCTTCGAAGCTTCCGCTAACTGGCGGCGATTCCCGTCCATCGGACCAGCGTCGCGCCCCAGGAATATCCCACGCCGAACCCCACCAGCATCACCAGCGCGCCGGGCAGCAGGCGGCCATCGGAAGCCGCATCCTTCAGGGCGATGGGGATCGTGCTGGACACTGTGTTGCCGCATTGCGCCATGGAGACCAAAAATTTCTCTACCGGAATTTTTATCTTTTTGCGGAGGTGCTCCAGCATGTACGCGTTGGCCTGGTGAAAAACGAAGAGGTCGATTTCATCGAGACGGATTCCGGCTTTTTCCGTAAGCGCCGCCACCACCTTCGGAACGGCTTCCAGGGTAAATGTAAAGATCTCCGGACCGTCCATGAACAGGCTGTCGCGGGTGCGAATGTTGCCGCTGGCGTCGGTCGCAGGCACGGCGCTGTGTTCGGTGCGCTCTTCGCGTGCCGCGCCGGTGCGCACAATCAGATTCGGCCCACCCTTCCCATCCGTGCCGTAAACGTAGGGTCCGAAACTCACGCCGTCCGCCGCCGCGCGCAGCACGGTTACAGCCGCCGCGTCGCCAAAGATCGTACGCACGCTTCGGTCTTTCGGATGCAGGAACTTGCTGTAGGTCTCGGCCGTGATCAACAGAACCGTCCGCGCCTGCCCGGTCTCGATCAAACCCTGGGCCAACCCCAGGCCGTAGATGAATCCGGAACAGCCCAGGTTGTAGTCCAACGCGCCCGCCGTCGTGGGTATGCCCAGCCTGTCCTGCAACAGGCAGGCGGTGGTGGGCAGGAAATAGTCCGGGCTCTGCGTGCAGAATAAAACGAAATCGACCTCCTCTGGCGAGCACGCGCCGCTGGCGAACAGCTTCTCCGCGGCCGACACCGCAAGGTCGGAAGAACACACGTCCCCGTCGGCGACGTGGCGCCGCTGGATTCCCGTCTTCGAGGCGATCTTCGCAACGGACCACTCTGGAAACTCGGCGGCCAACTGTTCCGTCGTTGTAACGCCAGGCGGCAGGAAATATTCGATCGCGGCGATGGTGGCGGTTTGGGCCAAATTAGAATCTCCTTTTCCATTTATAACCTTGCTGGGGGGCCACCCCGGACCTCGCCCCGCATTTTACTCAATCCGCCCCACAAGTCTTCCCTTCCGCGCCACATCACGATATAGAAAATAGGGAACTTGCGACGACCCACCGTCGTCGGTCTTCAACAGGATGAAACTCGCGCCAGCATGTCTTCCACAACACCACGCTGGCTGAAGATTTGGGCGCTGTGGACGCTGTTCGGCCTGCTGACAGCGGTCCAGACGCATTACCGGTACGCCGTCATCGACCGGCCTTTCTCCTGGGGGCAGGCGCTTCTCGCCGAGGTCAGCTTCGCCTGGATCTGGGCCGCCGTCACGCCACTAGTGCTGTGGATGGCGGAGCGGTTTCCGATCGGGAAATCCCACTGGTGGGGCAACATCATTCTGCATATCGGCAGCGCGGTCGTTCTCGGGATCGTTACCAAGGCTTCCTGGGACGCGACCATCTACCCGCTGGTAAATCCGGACCGCCCGGCCGTTGCGTCGCTGGCGCAGGCGATTCAGATGGCCTTGCTATCGCTCGACTATGGCGTGCTGCAGTACGGCATCGTTCTGCTATCGCAATTGGCGCGCAGCTACTTCCGCCGTTCGGAGAAGGAACGTCTGCGCGCGTCGCAGTTGGAGGCCGAACTCGCCCGCGCGCAACTGCAGGCCCTGAAGATGCAGCTTCATCCGCATTTTCTGTTCAACACGCTGAACGCGATCAGCGAATTGGTCCATCACGACCCGCAAACCGCCGAGCGCATGGTGATCCGGCTGAGCGATTTTCTACGTCTGACGCTGGACCATATGGGGATTCCGGAAGTGCCGTTGATGGTGGAGCTCGATTTTCTGAAGCGATACCTGGAGATCGAGCAAATGCGGTTCGAGGACCGGCTGAGCGTCGATTTCAACGTCGATGCCGCCGCCCTGCACGGACGGGTGCCGAACCTGATCCTGCAGCCGATTGTGGAGAACGCGTTGAAGCACGGCCTGTCCCAGGTCTCCGGACAAGGACTTCTGAAGATTCAGGCCCACGCCGCGGCTGGCCGGTTGTTCCTGAAGGTTACCGATAACGGCCCTGGCGTGCCGCAGAACGGCACGGTGAAGATCCGGGAAGGAATCGGCATTGCAAACACGCGACGCCGGCTGAGCCAAGTCTATGGGGCGGACCACCTTTTCGGAATGGCCAACGCTCCGGGTGGAGGGTTCGAGGTGACGATTGACATGCCGCTTCGTCTAAATCCTTGAAGCTGTACGATGCCAATTGAAGTTCTTATTGTCGACGACGAACGCATCGCCCGCCAGAGGCTGCGCCGGCTGCTGGAAACTCAACCGGATATCGCTGTGATCGGCGAATGCGCCAGCGGTCAGGAGGCCGCCGAGTTTCTTG
Organism: Bryobacteraceae bacterium; assembly: GCA_041746955.1. Classification (GTDB taxonomy): domain Bacteria; phylum Acidobacteriota; class Terriglobia; order Bryobacterales; family Bryobacteraceae; genus JAPKYZ01. The sequence goes on along the minus strand of JBGTFZ010000095.1, from coordinate 900 downwards.
AGCGCCAGCCCGCCGATGTCGTTTTCCTCGATATTCAGATGCCGGAGATGGATGGGTTCACACTGCTGGAATCGCACGTACGGCAGAAGCAGCTTTTGGTTGTCTTCGTGACGGCCCACGATCTTCATGCCGTCCGCGCGTTCGAAGTGAACGCGACCGACTATCTTCTGAAACCGTTCGATCAGGACCGCCTGGAAAAATGCCTGCAGCGCGTCCGCGGGCAGATGGAATTGATGCGCCAGCCCGGCGCGGCTGCGCGTCAGAGGCCGAACCGTCTTGCCGTGCGCTCAAGTGGCAAAGTGTTCTTCGTCAAGATGGAAGAGATCGACTGGGTGGAGGCTGCCGACAACTACGTCGTACTCCACTTGCGGAACGAAACCCACATTCTGCGCGAAACGATGAACTCGATCCAGACTCGTCTCGATCCCGGAAAGTTTTTACGCGTTCACCGGTCTCGCATCGTCAACATCGAACGCATCAAAGAACTTCAGCCGTGGTTCCACGGCGAGTACCTGATCGTCCTGAACGACGGCACGCAACTGACGCTTAGCCGCAGCTATCGCGAGAAACTGATGGAAGTGATGGCGGGCTAAGCCGCCTTCCGTTGCCTCGCCATCGCCAACGCCGCCTTCACATTTGCCTGCCCGATCAACTGCAAAAGCTTCGTGTCGTACGCCGGATCTGTTGCGTACGGTGGCTGCCCATCGGCACCCATGAGATCGGCCAGGAGCCGCGATAGTTGGCGGTGCTGCTGGTAGCGCTTCAGCCGGTGGCGGAAATTCCGGCCTGCGGTCAGGAGCCGACCGTAGCTGGCGAATGCCGCCTCCAACGTATCGAACGCCGCGAACCTCTCGCGGAGACCGATCTTGTGACGTCCACCCGATAGCGGTCCAACCGACA
>JBGTFZ010000094.1:0-17906 GCA_041746955.1 Bryobacteraceae bacterium | reverse complement strand
CCAGTCCGGTGCGCGGCCTTCCAGCAGCACGACGCGGTACGCGCGCACCAGTACGTAGAGAGGATTCAACGAAAGAAAACCGTCAAGAGACGCGGGAAGCGCGGCTTCGGGGTAACAGATTGGCGTCAGGAAGAACCATAGAGTAAGAAGGAATCCGATGATCTGCGCCAAATCGCGCAGGAACGCCCCGGTAGCGGCAAGAGCGTAGCTGAGGCCGAGAGTAAGTAGAACTTGGGGCACGATCAGCACAGGCAGCCACAGTGCGCTAAGTGGCAGGGTCCCCCGGAGAATCAGGAGCATCGCGAAGAAAACCAGGATCGCGAAGGCTTCCGACACCAGGGCCGCCAAAGTTCGCACTGCCGGAAGCACTTCGGACGGGAAGATCATTTTCTTGATCAGATTCCCATGCTCCAGCACGATTCCGGGTGAACGGCCCAGCGCTTCCGAGATTGCAAGCCAGGGCAGCATGCCGGCGAGAAAGTAGAGCACGAAGCCTTCGCGCGTGGGGTCGCCCGGGAACCGCGACTGAAGTACGACGCCGAAGACGAAATAGTAAGTCAGCATCAGTAGCAGCGGATTTAGAAGCGTCCAAAGTCCACCGCCGAAGCTCCCCCGGTACCTTGCCTGTATGTCGCGCCGGGCGAGGGAAACCGTCAGACTGCCGTGAGGAAAGAGGTCCATCACCCGCTGTACAACCATGCCGGATAACGTTCCCGGACGGGAGAAGACTTTCTGCCGACAGCATAGATTCCTTCACCGCGCAAAGCGGTTTCGAACGAGAATTGGTCCAGCATGCTCTCCACCCACAACAGATCCGGTCTCGGCGCGTCGCGGAAAGGGCCGGTGTCCAGCAGCGTGATATCGAAGCCCGCGTAGTGCAGAAGAAGATGTATCTCGCGCGGCGTGTACTCGCGATTATGGCGGGAGTCGCCCTGCGCCAGCGATTCCGGCTTCAAATAGGCGGGGAAGAATCCTGGATGGTAGCCATCAATGATCGCTGCAATTGCGCGGAGGCTGGCGATGTTGGGCGTCGTCATCACGACATGGCCGCCCGGCTTTAGAATCCTGTGAATCTCCGACATCGTGTGCATAGGGTCGGACGGAAGATGTTCAATCAGTTCGCAGCACAGCACCGTAGCGAAGGATTCGTCTTCATAGGGAAACCTGTCCTTCTCCGCGTCGAACAGATCTACTTCGCAAGTGAACTCCCGGCCATCCTCGCTGATAACCCGTTTGGTATCGGTTCGTCCCGCCGCACCGAAGTAACATCCCCGAACCTCGCCGTAGCCGAGGGTGAACTTCAAAGCGGGCGTGATTTGCAGGTACGCCCCCATCTCGAGAATCCGATCGGCGGCAGTGCCGGAAGGCGTAATCTCCAGCGTGCGTTCGAATCGTGCGAGGTGGGCTTCGACGTAGTCGCGGCCCCCGGCCTGCGGATTGGTCCAAGCGGTGATGGCGGAGGACTCCACCTTTACGGGCGCGGCCACCGCCTCTTCACGCCCGGACAGGCAGCGGATGTAGCGCTCCGCAACCGAATCCCAACTGCATTCACGCGCAACCCACTCGCGAGCACTCGCGCCCATCGCGGCGGCAAGCTCGGGACGCGAAACTAGAAGCTGAAGATACTCGAAGATCAGATCCTCTTCACCCGGTCCGGGCGGAACTTTCAGGCAGGTGCTGTCGGGAAATTCCGAGAACGCGCCTACATCGCTGACGACAACTGCCCGGCCCATGCCCAGCGCGCGCAGCAGCGTCCCGGAAGTTTCGCCAACCGTGGGATACCGCAAATTCAGCACCACATCGCAGGCCGCGAGGAACCCCGTAAAATCGTCGATTGGAGCGTGGCCGATCACCCGGGTTTCCGCTTCCAGATCAAGCGAAGCGATCAGTTCCTCAACGCCGAAACCGGGACTCGGCTCGCCAACAAGAATCAGCCGGGCGCTTGGGTTCGCCTTCACAAGACGCCGGAACGCTCGTAGCGATTGCGCGATTCGCTTGTAAGGCTTCAGGTGTCCGAATATTCCGATGAGAGGTTCCGCGCCCAGCCCCAGTTTCTTCCGGTAGGGTGCCGGGTCCAGATCCGGAATCCACGCTCCGTGCGGAATCACGCTTACCGCGCCGTCGAACTTCGCGTCGCGAATCTTACTCGCGACATACTGGCTGTGCGCGATCGCGCCCTTCGACCGCGATAAAAGGCGCGACAACATCGGCAACCCGTCGTAGTCCGGACCAATCTCCAGGGCCCGGACGCGGCGCGCATGCGGCATCGCCGCTTCGCCACCATCGAACTCTACTTCGCGGAGGTAAGCATCCCAGTCGTTCCGCCGGATCGTGACGTCCGCGATCAGGTGGTGGAGATTCGCTTCATGAAAAACGACGATGCCCGGGTGCTGGATCGCGGCGTCGTAGACGAACGCGTGATCCGAATTATTCCCGATCTGGTAGAGAAGCGCATCGTACCTTGAGGGGTCGAACTCCATTGGCGCAGCGGAGAAGACGTCGACGTCCGCGCGGCCCTTCAGCGAATCCAGCAGCGCGGCTGAGTAGTCTGCAATGCCGCTTTTTGCCGGCGGCAGTGGAGAGAAAAACGCGACCCGCACCTAATCGAGCAGCTCCATCGAGAAGCTCCCGACGGCAAACGGGACGCGCACCATCAGCAGCTTGCGCGACGGGTCGCGACCCAGAAAAAGATCGAAACGCGTTTCCGAAGCCGGACCCTTCAGGTAGGCTTCGATGTGGTCGGACTGGTATGGCTTCTCGTTCACCACAACGTTCTGTGTTCCGGCGAACTTCAGGCTTAGCTGATACGCCGCGCCGAACAGGATCGTCTGCTGCGAGGGCAGCCGCCCCTGCTGAAGTTCCGCGCGCAGCCAGTAAAGGTACGCCAGCGCATCCTTGGCGCACTTCGGCGCCGCCACTTCAGACTTGCCGCCGTTCTCCGTCCGTCGAATGGCCTTATCCTCGCCCGGCGGAAACGTGATCGTCTCAGCACCTTTGCGTCCACCATGGTGGAACCGCTTTTCAAACTCAAGGGAGCAGAAGTCCAGCGTCGCCAGCGAGCGGTAGTTGTCGATCACCGCAAAGCCGGGAAGGGAAGCGTCCAAACGAAACCGGTACTCGACGGCCGAAGGCGCGTCCTTGCCCGCGGTCTTCGGTCGTGCGGTCATCTCCGCCTCGCCCAAACTCAGTCCGCTAGGCCAGTTGATCGAGTAGCGGAGCGTCTCTTCGCCGAAACACGCGGCGCACGATGCCAGGACGAACGCCGTTGGCGTCCACTTCATACGCCGACGCCCACTCGCTGGGCACGCTGTGACAAGACGGCCTGATACACGGCCAGCGTCTCCGTCGCTGCCTTTCTCCAACTGAATTCCTTTGCCCGGCGGATGCCCAACGCGCCACGGCTGCGGCGGAGTTCCGGGTGCATCGCAAGATCCAACAGTGCGCGGGTAATCTGCGGCACATCGCGCGGGTTGAAGAGAATCGCCGCACCGTCCGCCACTTCCGCCGTCGCCGAATTGTCTGAGCACGCCACCGCGCGTCCGCAGGCCATCGCTTCCAGAATCGGCAGTCCGAAGCCCTCGTAAAAAGATGGGAACACGAAGAAGTCGCAGCCGCAGTACAAGTGGCGCAAGTCGTCTTCGGCGACAAAGCCGGGGAAAAGAATCCGGTCTGCAAAGCCCGACTGGCGCGCAGCCTCCATGACGTCGCAGCCATGGAAGGTTTCCTTTCCCGCCAGCACCAGGTGATGCGGCAGTTCCGGCCTTTCGCGCAGCATCGCGGCGAAGGCCTGAATCAACCCGATCTGATTCTTGCGGAGCTGTAAATCGCCGACAGTAAGAATGTAGGGCGCCGAAAGACCGTAGTTGTCCTTCACCCAGCGCCGGGTAATTTCCTCGCCCATCGGCCGAAAGGTAGCGTCGACGCCGTTGTGGATTACTGAAATCCGGCCAGCCGCCGAAGGGTATGCGTTGGCGATTCGCTGGCGGGAGAAATCACTAGGTGCGATGATCCGCGCCGCGGTTCGCATGGTCCGGGCGACGGTAAGTTTTAACTGGGTTCGACGGAAAAGCGAAAAAAATTCCGGATGTTCGAGGAAGCTTACGTCATGGACTGTTGCGACCACCGGGATGCCGGACCTCAGCGGGGCGGTGTACTGAACATGAAGTACGTCGGGACGGTCTCGAACGATCGCTGCGGGAAGGTCCGCGCCCAAGCGCTTCCATGGATTCTGGGACACTTGCCGGACTTCGAAACGCGCGGGAATATCGGAGCCTGCGGACGGAGCCGAGATATACGCCACATAGTGATGCCGCGTATCCAAGCCGCCGAACTCCCGCAGTAAGTTCCGGATGTAAGTTTCGTTACCGGTTTGCTTCCGCCCAACCGCGTGGGCGTCAAGCGCGATCCGCATGCGTCTTCTCCGTCAGTATAAACCACCCTGCCGGTCCAGCCGCTCCCAGGCACGGCTCCAGGTAAACGACATCTCCAGCAGTTTTCTGGCCGAACGCCGCAGGTTCTCGCGAAGCGCGGGCTCGCTTAGCAACTGCGCGACCCGCAACCGGAATGTAGCCGGGGTGTCCGCAAGCAGAAAATGCTGCCCGTCGACGCCCCCAAGACCCTCCGCGCCCAGTGTCGTCGATACCACGGGAGTTCCCGCCGACCACGCCTCCAAAATCTTCAGGCGGGTGCCAGAGCCGGCGAAGATCGGGACAACCGCCACCTGCGACCCGGCAAGCTCCGCCACAGCGTCTTCGACAACTCGAGCGCCTTTGCCGATCAGCCGCCACTCCAAACCCTGGAACTCGCGCGACAGCGCAGGCCATACCCGTTTCTCGAACCACTCGCGGCCCTGCCGGTTCGGCGCGTACTCGAAGTTGGCGCTCATTGCCACTGAGAGTGCTGCGGAAAGTCCTTCGGACCGAGGTGGCATTGGACGATCAGGCACCGCATTTGGATAGACGATGCTGCGAACGTTGATGCGCCCCTGATCCTCCGGCGACGCCACCAGCACGCGGTCGAAAACGGGCAACCAACGGGCTTCCGCATTCCGCGCGGCGTAGACGAAAGGAGGCGCAAGCTGGCCCATAAGAGCGGACTCGACGTTATGCAGGTTCAGGATCAGCCGCGTAGCGCGCGTTCGAAGCAGGTCCGCGTAGGGCGCCAGCCACAGATGTTCCAGGACGGCGACATCGTAACGCCGGTCAGCCATCCACTCTTCCATCTGCCGGTGGAAACCGGAAAAGCGGTCGATCAGCGGAACCACACCACGGGCCAGCCTTCCGGCATTTCGCCGCACTCTCGCCCACGCGCTGCGGGAATGGTGGGGCAGCGAAAGAGTAAGAGTATTGCCGGGTGTGGAAGGCTCTGCCGCGTCTCCGTCGTAGAACACGATCAGCTCAACGTCGTGATCCCGGCGCAGATACTCGATCAGCGAAGCCGTGCGCAGCGCGCCGCCGCCCCGGATTGGATACGGGCGCTCCGGGCAGATCACCAGCGCCCTACGGGCCTTCGAAATGCTCAATCGCCAGCTCGTAAACTTTGTATGTTTCGCGCGCCGTTCGCGCCCACGAGAATTGCGCCGCCCTTGCGAGAGACGCTTGCCGCCGGCCGCCAAGCATATCAGGATTGTTCAACAAGGCCCGCATCGCCTCGGCCCAGCCGCGCACGTCGGGACCGTCAACCGTGATGGCGGCATCGCCGCCCGTCTCCACCACCGCCGGATCCTTGGACGTCACCACAGCCGCGCCGCATTGCATCGCCTCCAGCACCGGCAGGCCGAAGCCCTCGTAGAGCGATGGATAGAAACAGGCGACCGCGCCCGAATAGAGCGCCGGCAACTCACGGTCGCAGACCGCCCCCAGAAAGCGCAGGCCGGGCTCCACCGGCGGTGGCTTCTCGCCGTCCTTCAACCGTCCTGCCAGCACCAGATCCACTTCGTGATTGCGCCGCACTTCACGCCAGGCTTCCAATAGAACGTTGATGTTCTTCCTCGGCTCAATCGTCGAAACGCAGAGGAAGTACGGGCGCGAGGCCGCCGGGGTCACCGGCAGCGGCTCCATAAATCCAGGCGCGGCCAAGGGAATTGCCACCACTCTTTCCAGCGCCAGCCCAAATTCCGCAATCGCCTCCCGGCGCACCGCCTCGGTAGGCGTGATCACCATCGTCGCCACGCCGAACCGCAGCAGCAAGGGCGTTCGCCGCCGCACGCGTGCCGACCCGCCCGTCCGCCACGGCGTGAGATCGTGCAGCGTCAGAACTGACGGCAGCAGCGGGAAATAGGGCACCGCGAAATCCGTTCCGTGAAAAAGCTGAACCCGTCGTTGGCGCATTTCCTGATGGACGCCCCACAGCCACCAGCGGCGCGACAGCCACCGCGTTGGACGACGCAATTGGTCGGATATCAGGTCGAAGCGGTCGCGTGGAAACTCGACCGCCAGCGCGCGCGACAATTCCTCGACGTAGCGGCGCACGCCTCCCGTGGGGACGATCAGCGGCGTGCCGTCCATTGCGACGATCATGCGGCCTTCAGGCTGGCGTCCTCAATCGCCCGCTGCACATGCACCCGCGACAACAATACAAGCCCCAGGACGAAGAAGACGATCAGCGACAGGATGGCGATGCGGTAGCTGCCGGTGAACTGAAGCGTCAGGCCGAACACCAGCGGAGCCATCCAACTGGTTCCTTTGTCCGACACCTCGTAGAGGCTGAAGTATTCAGCGGCCTTGTCCTTGGGAATCATTTGCGAAAACAGGCTCCGGCTAAGCGCCTGGCTTCCGCCCATCACCAGCGCCACGATTGCGGCGGCGATGAAGAAGTCGCGTCCATTTCGCACGCCCGCGTAAATGTAAACCAGAACTGCCGACCACACCACCAGCATCGCCATGATCGTACGATGTGCGCCGAAGCTGCGGGCGGCGAGGTTGAATACCATGGCGCCGGCGAACGCCACAAACTGCACCATCAGAATCGCCGAAGTCAGGCTGGACATCGGCATCTTCAATTCGTCGCTGCCAAACTGCGAGGAAAGCGCGATCACGGCCTGAATGGCGTCGTTGTAGAGGAGATACGCAAGAAGAAACTTCAGCGTCTCCGGATAGCGGCGGATCTCACGCAGCGTCTGCCGCAATTGGCGAAAGCTGACGCTCAAGAAAGATTGGCCTGGCGGAAGCTTTTGCAACGGCTTCCGGTTGCGCAGGCGGGCCAGCGGAATCAGACTGAATAGCGCCCACCACGCTCCGGCCGACGCGAGACTAATGCGCACGGCGAATCCCGGCGAGATCCCGAACGATTCTGCATTCAGGTACAGCGCCAGATTCAACGCGAGCGCAATTCCGCCGCCAAGATAACCAAGTCCCCAGCCGCGGCTGGACACGTCGTCGCGCTCCTGAACCGGGGCGATGTCCGGCAGGAACGAGTTGTAGATGACGTTTGCCGCGCCGAAGGACAAGTTCGCCGTCACAAACAAAGCCGCGCCGAATTTCCAAGCGGAGCCGGTGAGGAAGAACATCATCATCGTTGCCGCCGCGCCACAGTATGCGAACACTCCCAATAGCTCGCGCTTGCGGTTGCCATAGTCGGCATACGCGCCTAGCGCGGGCAGCACCAGAACCTGGCACGCGACGGATAGCGACACTGTGTAGCCCCACACCGACCGCGGCTCCAGCGGAATGCCTGCAAGGTAGACGCGGCCCGCAGCATCGGCGCCGGCTTTCGCCAGCGACGTCAGGTAGGGTCCGAGAAAAGTGGTAAGTACGATTGCCGCGAAGGCGGAGTTCGCCCAGTCGTAAAAGTACCAGGCGCGCTGTTCATCCTTCGAATAGGCGGCTTCGGTCAAGGCTCCCAACTATAATAAGATCTTGGAGTTCCCCCCTAAGCTGCTGCGCAAAGTCGGTGAGGCGGTTGCGCGGTATAAGATGATTCGCGACGGCGACCGGATTGCCGTCGGACTTTCCGGCGGCAAGGATTCCGTAACGCTTCTCGAATGCCTGGTGGAGCTTTCGCGCCGCGCGCCAGTGCAATTTACGGTGGAGGCGTTCACGATCGAGCAGGGGAAATTCCTCGCGCCGATACAGCCCTTTGGCGAATATCTGAAACAGCGCGGCATTCCCTGGCGGTACTTTACCGATTCGCCTTCGCTGCGACTGATTGAGGAGAAGCCGGATCATGGCTGCGACCTCTGCAGCCGGTTCCGAAGGCGCGCGGTCTACCAAGTGGGGAAAGAACTGGGCGTGAACGTGATCGCGCTGGGGCATACGGCGGACGACTTCTGCGAGGCGTTTCTGCGCAACGCGATGTTTACCGGCCGGCTGAGCGCGCTTCCGCCCGTTGCCGTGTCGCGGCAAAACGACTTTCGGATCATCCGTCCGCTGGTCTTCGTCACCGAAGACATGACGACGGAGTTTGCGCGGTCCGTGGGCGCGCCGGTGATTCCGTGCGGCTGCTCTCAGAAGACCGGAACGGTGCGCCGTTCGATCCGGGACATCTTCGCGGATTTGGAGAAAGAGCATCCACGTTTGAAGGAAACGCTGCTGGCTTCGATGGGCAACCTGAATCCGGAACGGCTGCTGGACACACGCTATCTCGACGGCGCGATTCCCTCCGCACCGGCCGAGGCTGAGATCCTTCCCGTCCTGTCGGAATTCTGACCGCCCGCCGTTTGACCGGCCCATCGGGCGATGAGATGATTGGCTTCCGGCGTAATCCGGTCGAAACCATTTCTCCTCTATGAGATTCCTTCCTCGCGAGGAAAAATTCTTCCACTACTTCCGGCAGCAGGTTGCCGTGATTCGCGAAGCCGTCTCCGCCTTGCAGACAGCCTTCCATCAGCCATCGCCGGATTTCGGCGCGGTGGCGGAGAAGCTAGCCGAACTGGAACACAAGGGCGACACCGTGCTCCACGATGTCTTCGACAAGCTGAATCAGACGTTTATCACGCCCATCGATCCGGAAGACATTCAAGCGCTGGCGTCGCTGCTGGACGAAGTTCTGGACTATATCGAGGATGCGGGCTTCCGTATCGCGGCATTCGAGATCCCGGAGATCACGCCGGAGCTTCAGGAATTGGTCCGCGTGCTTGCCGATTGCGGCGCGGCAATGGATCAGGCGATCGATGCGTTGGAACAAAAGCGCCCTTTGATCCAGCACTGCATTGAGATCAACCGTCTGGAATCGGAAGCGGATCAGTTGGAGCGGCGCGCGGTCTCCGCGTTGTTCCGCAACGAGAAAGATCCGATACGCCTGTTGAAGTACAAGGAGATTTACGAAACGCTCGAAAGGGCCACGGACGCCTGCGAAGATGTCGCCGACCGTTTGCAAAATGTCGTTGTGAAAAACAGTTAGCTCGGCATGGTTTCGACGACACTGCTGCTGGTTATCGTCATCATCGCGGTGGCGCTGATCTTCGACTACATCAACGGCTTTCACGACGCGGCGAATTCCGTCGCCACCATCGTCGCAACCCGCGTACTGACGCCATTCCAAGCGGTGCTGTGGGCGGCGTTCTGGAATTTTGTGGCGGCGATTCCCGCGCTGATCGGCGAAAGCGGCCTGCAAGTGGCGCGAACGGTGGGCACCGGAATGGTGAACCAGCAGTTCGTTACGGAATACGTCGTGCTGGCTGGGCTTCTGGGCGCGATCGCATGGGATTTGATCACGTGGCGGCTGGGCCTTCCAACGTCAAGCAGCCATGCGTTGATCGGCGGATTCGCAGGCGCGGCGATGGCGAAGGTGGCGATCGTCGAAGGCCCGGGCTCAATACTGGACGCCGTGATTCTTTCCGGTTGGGCGAAGACGCTGGCTTTCATCGTGATCGCACCGCTTCTGGGCATGGCGCTGGCGTATCTGTTGATGATCGGAGTGTACTGGCTGTTCCGGCACTCGACACCCCGGCATATGGACGTGTGGTTCCGGCGGTTGCAACTGGTTTCGGCGGCGCTGTTCAGCTATTCCCATGGGGCCAACGATGCGCAGAAAACGATGGGCATCATGACCAGCGTTCTGGTGGCGGCGGGGTACCTGAACGAGTTCCGCGTGCAGCCGTGGGTGATTCTTTCGGCACATCTGGCGATCGCATTGGGCACGATGACGGGCGGATGGCGCATCGTGCACACGCTGGGCAGCCGGTTGACAAGGCTGAAGCCCCGGGGAGGCTTCTGCGCCGAAACCGCGGGCGCAGCGGCAATTCTGTTTCCAACCTACCTTGGCATTCCGGTTTCCACCACACACGTCATCACCGGCGCTATCGCTGGCGTCGGAGCGATACAACGGCCCAAAGCCGTCCGGTGGAAACTGGCCACAAATATCGCCTGGGCGTGGGTGCTTACGCTGCCGATGTCCGCACTGGTTGCGGGCGCTTTTTATGGCCTTCTGCACTTGCTGGGGGCCGGACGCTAAGCTGAAAGATCGAGTGAAAGCCGGAATCGATTTTGGAACCACGCGCATCGCGGTTGCCCGCGCCGACCGGGGCAACTTCCCGGTTGTGTCCTTTGAAGACACCGAGGGCGGAACGCGCGATCACATCCCCGCGCTGATCGCGGCCAGTGAGTCCGAAATCCGCTACGGATGGGACGCCTGGGCAAAGGCGGGTGAGCCGGGATGGATCGTGACGCGAAGTGTCAAACGCCTGCTGGATACGGCGGGCCCGGCGACGCGGATCGATCTTGGGCCGCAACAGGCGCCGCTGCTGGACGTGTTAACTGGCCTTGCGGCGTCCGTGCGCCACGCGATCGCGCCGGACGGCGAACTGGAGGTGATGATCGGCGTCCCCGCAAACTCAAACTCCAATCAGCGCTACCTTACGGCGGAGGCGTTCCGTCTGGCTGGAGTTCGCGTGCTGGGGCTGTTGAATGAGCCTTCGGCGGCGGGAGTGGAATACGGACACGGCCTTGCGAAGCGGCCCACCGACGATCTGCTGTTGATCTACGATCTGGGCGGCGGCACCTTCGACGCGTCGCTTGTCCGCGTTTCCGGCGGCGATCATGACGTGCAGGCGTTTGAGGGAATCTCAACCCTGGGCGGCGACGACTTCGACGAAATCCTGGCCGGGATGGCCGTTTCCAGCGACATTGAGGCGACGCTGTCCCAAGCCGAAAGCTTCCGGTTACTGGAACATTGCCGGGAGGCGAAGGAAACGCTTCACCCGAACAGCCGCCGCATCACGCTGGATCTGGAGATGGTGCGCGCGGGACTGGGCGCAATCACGATTCCGGTGGCCGACTACTACGACGCATGCCGTCCATTGGTGGAAGAGACGTTGGCGGCAGTCGAAGACTTGGTGGCAGCGGCGGGAGACCGCAGCCCGGACAGCCTGTATGTCACCGGCGGAGGGAGCGAACTGCCGCTGGTGGGACGCATGCTGCGCGAACGGTTCGGGAAGCGCGTGCGCCGAAGCGCGTACACTCGCGCGGCCACCGCCATCGGGCTTGCGATTCACGCCGATGGCCGGGCCGGCTTCTCCCTGCGCGAGCGCTTCACCAGATACTTCGGCGTCTGGCGCGAGGCCCATGGCGGCAGCGAGATCGTGTTCGATCCGATTTTCGAAAAAGGCACGCCGCTTCCCGCGCCGGGCCAGCCGCCGCTTCGCCAGGAACGCACCTACACGCCGGCCCACAACATCGGCCACTTCCGGTATCTGGAGTGTTCTGCCATTGACGCCGAGGCCCGGCCCGCTGGAGACATTACGCTGTGGGACGAGATTCTGTTTCCGTTCGATCCCGCGCTGGCCGGCAAACCGCTGAAAGGCGTCGCGATCGAGATCAGCGACGCGGCCCAGGATCAGGAGATTGCCGAGGCGTGGTCCTGCGACGCGAATGGAACCGTGGAGGTTGACCTCCGGAACCAGACGTCGGGCTATCACGAGACTTTCCGGTTGGGCCGATGGGGCGCCGCCGATGCGAAGATGGCCGTCAGGCCGAAAAGGAGAAAAACAGGCGCATGAGCGAATTCGCGGGGAAATCCGCAGTGGTTACAGGAGCCTCCCGGGGCATCGGGCACGCCACCGCGCTGGCATTGGCGAAGTCGGGGGTGGAGCACATGACCCTCCACTACAACACTCACAAGCCGGGCGCGGAGGAAGCCGCCGCCGCCGTTGAAGCCGCTGGAGCGGAAGTGACGCTGATCCAGGGCGACCTCTCCACTGAGGCCGGAATCGAGAAGTTCTGCCTGAAGCTGACGCGCCTGGAAACGCCGGTAGACATCCTGATCAACAATGCGGGATCGCTGGTGAAGCGCGCCAAGCTGATGGAATCGACGCCGGAGCTGTTCGATGAAATCTACACCCTGAACGTGAAGAGCGCGTGGTTCGTCTCAAAGGCGGTCGCCGGGCGCATGATTGAGCGCAAAACCGGAGTGATCGTCAATCTTTCTTCCGTTGCCGCGCGTCATGGCGGGGGTCCGGGCGCGGCGCTGTACTCGTCCGCCAAAGCCGCCGTCTCTTGCTTCACGCGGGGCATGGCAAAGGAATTGGCCCCGCACGGCGTTCGCGTGAACGCGGTAAGCCCGGGAACCGTGGACAATCATTTCCACGAGTTGTTTTCGACGGCGCAGATGCTGGAGTCGATGAAGAGCCAGACGCCCGCGGGCACGTTGGGCACGAACGAGGAGATCGCCGATACGATCGTTTTCCTCTGTTCCGGCGCGGCGCGCTTCATCTACGGCCAGACGATCGAGGTAAATGGCGGATTGTTTATGGCGTAAGAGGGAACTTGTGAAGGTCGCCGCCTATCAGGCTCCGCTGCTTCCGGCTGGATCCATGGACGCGATCGGCCTGATACGGACCCGAGTTGAGCGTTGCGAGGCAGAGGGTGTCGCGGTTCTCTGTTGCCCGGAGGCTATCCTCGGGGGTCTGGCGGACTACGCGGAACATCCCACGGAGTTCGCGATCAGTGCTGATCGGCTTGAGGAGACACTTGCACCTCTCGCCAGCGAGACCGTCACAACGATTCTTGGATTCACCGAGATAGCGGATGGGGACAGGCTCTACAGCTCCGCGGTGATCTTTCAACGAGGGTCGGTCACGGGCTTGTACCGTAAGCTTTATCCAGCCATCAACCGGTCAGTCTATGACGCTGGCTGCAAGATTCCAGTCTTTCGGGTTGGAGATCTGACGTTCGGCATCGTCATTTGCAACGACTCAAACTACTTCGAGCCGGCGAGACTGATGGCCGCTCACGGTGCAACCGCGCTGTTCGTTCCGACAAACAACGGTATGCCTCCGGCAAGGGCAGGGGCGGAACTTATTGGTGCGGCGAGAAGGTGTGACATCGCCAGGGCCGTCGAGAATAGCATGTGGGTTATCCGTGCCGACGTCGCTGGCCGCACCGCCGATTTGGTTTCTTACGGATCATCCGGGATCGTTGACCCGGAGGGCGTCGTGGTTCAAACGGCTCGCCAATTGAGTGATGATCTGATCTTTGCGGCGATCGGCACGGAACCACCTGCACAACGCCGGGGATGGGATGCGTCCCGGAATCGTGCTGTTGAGGACGAGTACGCCCTGTACGTGGCCGCGGCTTGTCCCTCAGGAAGCCCAACAACTCGGACCCACCGGGCAGACTGATTGGGAAGCGCTGCTCGTCGGCGTCGCAACATGTATTCGCCTAGCTAAGCGTTTCCTTCAACCTTCTAAGGCTTATTCCGCGCCGTTCTAGGGCGCGATCCGGCAAGAAGTTGTCACTGGGTGGCACGATAAGCCCTCCAAAGGACAACTCAATGAGGTTTCACCCGCGGCGTGCCGCCGCAATGGTCTTGTTGGCGCTTTCCGCGTCGGCGCAGCCTGAACTACGAATTAAGACGCGCAATCTGCCGGATGCAGACCAGCGCGCAGACCGCAATCCGTCGCGGGAACGCTTTCCGTTCCGGCCGATGGAGCGCCTGAACCCCGCCCGCCTGCACTGGCTGGTGCAGTTTGAAGCGGCTCCGGGCATTGCCGAGATCCAAGCGTTGAAGGACCGCGGAGGCCGCATCGTCAGCTATGTGCCGGACTATGCGTTCATCGTCGCGGCCAGCGACAACCTGGATCTGTCGGGGCTGAACATTGTCCGGCTGGAGCATTTCAGCTCGCTGGATAAACTGAGCCCGCAGTTGGACCGTGCGGAAAATGCCGAAGTTCTGGTGCGGTTCCATCGCGACGTTCCGGAAGCGGAGTCGCTGGAGATCCTGAACCGTACCGGTGTCACGCGCATTGAGAATCCGCAACTGGGGCAGCATGAATTCCTGATCGCGGGTTCGCCGGCCGAAGTCTCGGCGCTGTCGGCGTGGGACGAAGTGGAGTACGTTTTCCCCGCCGACCCGGGCCTCGCGCAAGGAACGCCATTCCATTTCTGCGCGGGCGCGCAGACCACTTCCGGCCCCGTGGCCCAACTGGCCGACAAGGTGGGAGCCTGGACGCCGGGACGCCAAGGTCCGGTGCAGCTTCAATATGGATTTGGACCGGTGACGGGTAAGATCGACCCTGGAACGCTGCGGGCGGAGATCGACCGCGCGTTGGCCGAATGGGCCAAGTATGTCCAGGTTTCGTTTGCGCCGACGGAGAATCTGGCCGGCCCGCGGACGCTGGCTTTCCGCTGGGGCCGCGGCCCAACTGGCGGACCGGAACCGTTCGACGGTCCTGGCCGGACGCTCGCCTACACCTATTTCCCGTCGCCGCCCAACCCGGAACCGATCGCCGGCGACCTCTACTTCGACGATGACGAGGATTGGCGCGTCGGAGCGGATATCGATGTCTACTCGGTGGTGCTGCACGAACTGGGCCACGCGCTTGGCCTTGGCCACACCGATACGCCGGGCGCGGTGATGTATCCGTACTACCGCCGCGCGCAGGGCCTTGGGGTGGACGACGTCGCTTCAATCCGCGAAGTGTACATGACGCGACTGGACGGTACGCCCAATGCGCCCTCGCCATCGCCGACTCCCGTTGCGCCGCCCACCGCGCCCGCGCCGCCGGTTACTCCAGCGCCCACTCCTCAGCCAACGGTTCCGCAGCCAGTACCCGTTCCTACGCCCACGCCCGCACCAGTTCCCGCTCCGGCGCCAGCGCCGTCGGACAGGGTGGCTCCTTCGCTGACGATTCTGTGGCCTGCGGTGCCGGTGGTCTCCACCTCTTCGCCTTCGCTTACGTTCCGGGGACTCGCGGTCGACAACGTTAGAGTGGCGCAGGTGACTTTTACCACCTCCGCGGGACAAACCGGCGTGGCCGGTGGAACCTCAAACTGGTTGATGCAGGTACCGCTGATCCGCGGCTTTAACGTCGTCACGATTCGCGCATCCGATCCCAGCGGCAACACCGTCTGGCGGAACGTCACCGTCATCCGGCGCTAAATCAGTTCTGAAAGCCGGGATCCCGGCTGGATGATCGTCTCGTTGCGTTCCGGGCCCGTGGAGATACAGCCGATCTCGACGCCGGTCCGCTCTTCGAGGAACCGAAGATAGTCCTGTGCCTTGGCAGGAAGCTCGCGGGCGTCGGTCAGGCTGCGTGTAACCGCCTTCCAGCCCGGCAGGCTTTCATACACGGGCTCAATCGACATCATGTCGTGCGACGTGGCCGGCATGTCCTCAACGACGGTTCCATTCACACGGTAGGCGACGCATACCTGGATCTCGTCCAACTCGTCCAGTACGTCCAGTTTCGTTACGACGATGCTGTCGAAACCGTTGATGGCCAGCGTGTAGCGAAGCAGCGGCACATCGAACCAGCCGCAGCGGCGCGGACGTCCCGTAACGGAGCCGAACTCGTTGCCGCGTTTCCGGATATGCTCGCCAAACTCATTGTCGAGCTCGGTCGGAAATGGGCCGGAACCAACCCGGGTAATGTAAGCCTTCGAAACGCCCACCACCCCGTCGATCTTCGTCGGCGGAACGCCGGTGCCAATGCACGCGCCGCCCGCTGTGGCGCTGGACGACGTCACGAACGGATAGGTGCCGTGATCCACGTCCAGCATCGTGCCCTGCGCCCCTTCAAACATCACGCGCTTACCGTCGCGGATGGCGGTGTTCAGATAGTGCGCGGTGTCGCAGACGTACGGCTTCAGTAGATTTGCGTATCCGCGGTACTCCTCGAGAATCTTCGTAAAGTCGATGGCTTCGGCAACGTGGAACGCTTCGGCCAGCGTGGTCTTATCGGCGCTGAGGTCCGTATAGGCGGCTTCGAAATTATCGTTCACAAGGTCGGCCATGCGGATGCCGCGGCGGCCCGTCTTGTCTTCGTAGCAGGGGCCAATGCCGCGCGACGTGGTTCCGATTGCCACCCGGTTGATGCGCCCCTCCGAAAGCTTTTCGATCATCCGGTGGAACGGAAAGATCACGTGGGCGCGGTTGGAGATCGAAAGTTGACTCCTCACGTCGATCCCGGCCTTTTCGAGCATCCCGATCTCGTCCAGCAGCGCCGCCGGATCGATAACGACGCCGTTGCCGATCACGGCGCGGACGCCTGACCGCAGAATGCCGCTGGGGATCAACTTCAGGACATACTTTTTCTCGCCAATGTAGACCGTGTGCCCGGCGTTGTGCCCGCCCTGGTACCGCGCCACGATGTCGAAATGTTCGCTGAAGAGATCGACAATCTTCCCCTTTCCTTCGTCGCCCCACTGCGCGCCGAGGACAATCAAATTGCTCATGAAATGTTTGCTTAACCCACCGTATTCTAGCGCAAGGGGTATTTTTGACCTTGTGCTAACCTCAGATTTTTATGCAGTTGCCCCAGGTTTTCGTCAGTATGGGTCCGGACGGGTTAAGCGAGCTGCTGTCCTCCGTTTCTCTCGGTAAGTTGAGGACTTACAAGGTCTTCGAGCAGTTGAAACTGCGCCTGCATCTCAACAAACTGAATTCCGAGACACTGCGCCGTTCCCCGTCCCGCGTGTGGCCGCGCCTGGAAGAAGGCGACGAAGGGCTGGCGCAGGAGATCGCGCAGGCGGTGCTGATTTCGAACATGGATCTGGTTATCGCCGTTCTGGACGAACTCGGCATCGCGCATGAAGAGGGGTTCTTCTCCAAGGATCTCGACGCGTCGAAATACCTAACCGGCGGCTGGCAGCAGCGCGTCTACGACAAGTTCAAGGGGCAGTTTCCGGACGCCGTCTTGCGGTTCTACGTCAACCATCTGGCCGTCGATCTTGAAAAGCCGGAAGCGGTTTTCGTTCCGGCCGCGTAGCTAATGAATTCCATCGTCCAGGCATTGGAGGGCGGCGCCGCCCGCATGGAGAGTGCCGCCGGTCTGGCGGCGCTGGAGGAATTGCGCGTCGAACTGCTGGGCCGAAAAGGCATTCTGGCGGACGCGGGCAAAGTGATGGCGAAGCTGCCGGCGGAGGATCGCGCGGCGGCTGGCAAGCTTCTCAACGCCGCCAAGCAGAAGCTGGAGGCAATCTACGAGGCTCGCAAGGCCGGGTTCGCATCCGAAGCGCTGTCGCGAAAGCTGGAAGCGGAATGGCTGGACCTTTCGACGCCCGCAAGGGGCGTGGCGCCTGGACACCTTCATCCCATCACGCAAATCCAGACGGAGATCGAAGACTTATTCGTCTCCATGGGCTTCGCGGTGCTGGATGGGCCGGAGGTGGAAACCGAGTGGAATAACTTCGACGCGCTGAACATCCCGCCCACGCATCCGGCGCGCGACATGCAGGATACGTTTTATCTTGAGGGCGGAAACTTGCCGCGTACGCATACCTCAGGGGTGCAAATTCGCTACTTAGAAGCGCACAAAGACGACCTACCGGCGCGAATTATCGCTCCGGGAAAGGTTTATCGCAATGAAGATGAGGACGCTCGTCACTCCTGGAGCTTTTATCAGATCGAAGGGTTAGTCGTGGATCGGGGGATTAGCCTGGCCGACCTGAAGGGAACGCTCGAAACCATGATGAAGGGGGTTCTGGGGCCGGAATCAGAAATTCGTTTACGGCCGAATTATTTCCCCTATA
>JBGTFZ010000093.1:0-3572 GCA_041746955.1 Bryobacteraceae bacterium | reverse complement strand
TACAGCTTCTTTCCCCCGAACTCCTGGCGATAGAGGTTTTCCATCTCTTGCGGAGGACGCTCAGTGAAGTCAAGCGGCGTGTCGAACAGAGCATCCGGAGGATGGACGAGGTTGAGTTGTGTGACCACGGTCTCGTTGCGGCTCCCCGAAGGATGGATCGCCGTTTCCTGAAGAATCAGACACCCGAGGCTAGGCGCCACCCAACTGTCTATCTTAAAGCCAGCTGAATTATCCACGATGCGAATCACATCCACGCCCATCATCCGCTTGGTGGAACCTTCCGCCGTTCCCGCTAAGTCGACGCATTCCAGCGATTCCCGTTTTCTGTAGAACTCGACCCGTTTGTCGCTCAGGTAGAACGTCATCGACGACTTCGTAAACGGTTCGAGCGTTACTTCTCTCCGTGTGCGCAGGTCCCAAATGTTGCCTGCTTGGGCCATCTCGCCGGCGGGCGACTCGGAGTCGTATAGCCGCACCTTGGAACCATCCCTGCGACGAGCAATCATGACATGGCTCACGCTCTTCTGTACTCCGCTGCGGTCAAATCGATTGGTCACCGAATTCGAAAGAAACGGGATAAAGTCCGTCGCGGCAGTCTGGGCGTGCTCAACCTGCGCAAGGACGACAAAGCCAATCGCGACCATGATCGAAAGGAGCATTGCGTTCCAACCTGCTAGCCGCTTGTCAATTCCTACCGACAGAAACATACTGCCGGAAATTATCTAAAGTGTACCTCCGGCCCCGTGAACGATGTCAATGGGCCCGTGCAGGCGCAGAAAATCGGCTGGGACTTGCCCGGCCGGAAAGGTAATTCTCCCACACACAACTTCTAAGAAGACTTAGCTACAGCCCGAAGTCCCGCCGCAGTTCTCGCACTTATAGCAGGACCCGTTGCGGGTCATCAGCCCGCCGCACTCCGAGCACGCAGGGGCATCGGCGGAGGCCAGCGCGAATGGAAGATTCCGCTGGGGCTCCTCCTCGGTTTTCTGCAGCTTGTTTGACTCCCCGGCTTCAACCGGCAAAGCGTAGTCCGGACCCAGGAACTTCGCGCCCATCCAGCGGAAGATGTAATCCATGATCGACTTCGCATAGGGAATTTGCTGGTTGCCCGTCCATCCCGACGGCTCAAACCTTACATGGCTGAACTTGTCGACAAAGAACTTCAAAGGCACCCCGTACTGTAGTCCGAAGCTGACCGAAGTGGCGAAGCTGTCCATCAGTCCAGCGATCGTCGAGCCTTCCTTTGACATCCGGATGAAGATCTCGCCCGGCTGGCCGTCTTCGTACTGGCCAACGGTGATGTAACCCTCGTGGCCGGCAATCGAGAACTTATGCGTGATCGACGCACGCTCGTCCGGCAGCCTGCGCCGCGTCGGGCGGTAGACGATCTTCTCCACCACCTTCTCGACCGCGACCGCACCGCTCGACGCCTTGGCGCCCTTCGCCGAGCCGGAGCTAAGCGGCTGTACGCGCTTCGAATTGTCCCGGTAGATCGCGACGGCCTTGATCCCCAACCGCCAGGACTCCGAGTAAGTCTCCATGATGTCTTCGACCGTCGACTCTTCCGGCATGTTCACGGTCTTCGAGATCGCGCCCGAGATGAAGGGCTGCACGGCGGACATCATCTTGATGTGGCCCATGTGGTGGATGAAACGCGAGCCGTTGGCGGGCTTGAAGCTGCAATCGAAGATCGACAGATGCTCGTCTTTGACGCCGGGAGCGCCCTCGATGGTGCCGGTCGAGTCGATGTGCGCGACGATTTTTTCCGTAGCTTCGGGCGAATATCCCAGCTTGATCAGCGCCTCGGGAACCGTGTTGTTGACGATCTTGATGACGCCGCCGCCGACAAGCTTCTTGAACTTCACCAACGACAAGTCGGGTTCGACTCCGGTGGTGTCGCAATCCATCATGAAGCCGATCGTGCCCGTAGGCGCGATGACCGTAACCTGCGCGTTGCGGTACCCGGTGGAGCGTCCGAGCTCATACGCCTCCACCCAGCATTGCCGCGCGGCGCCATGAAGGTCCGGCGCTACGTGCTTGGAATCGATGCGCGACGTCGCATCGCGATGCATGCGGATCACGTCGAGGAAGCTTTCCTCATTGACCGCGTAGCCGGGGAACGGGCCGACGGCATCGGAAACCCGCGCGCTGGTGAGATACGCTTGGCCGCACATCACCGCCGTGATCGCCGCCGCCATGTCGCGGCCTTCCGGCGAATCGTAAGCGCGTCCCATCGACATCAACAGCGCGCCGAGGTTTGCATAGCCGAGACCAAGCGGCCGGAAATCGTGCGAGTTCCGCCCGATCTTCTCCGTCGGATAGCTGGCGCCGTCGACAAGAATTTCCTGGGCAAGAATCATCGTGTCGACGGCGTGCCGGAACGCTTCGACGTCGAAATCGCCCGCCGGGCTCCGGAACTTCATCAGGTTTAGGCTCGACAGGTTGCAGGCCGAGTCGTCCAGGAACATGTACTCGCTGCAAGGGTTGGACGCGTTGATCCGGTCCGTCGTCTTGCACGTATGCCAGGTGTTGATCGTCGTGTCGAACTGCATGCCGGGATCGCCGCACTGCCATGTCGCTTCGGAGATCTCGCGCAGCAGCTCGCGCGCGTTGTGCCGCTTCACCGGCTGCCCGTTCACGCGCGACTTCGTCCACCAATCCTCATTCGCGGCCGCGGCGGCCATGAAGTCGTCGGTGGCCCGGACGGAGTTGTTCGCGTTCTGGAAGAAGATCGACGAATACGCTTCGCCGTCCAGCGAGGAATCGTACCCCGCGTCGATCAGCATGTGCGCTTTCTTTTCTTCCTTCGCCTTGCACCAGACGAACGCCTCGATATCGGGATGATCGGCGTTCAGCACCACCATCTTCGCCGCGCGCCGGGTCTTACCCCCGGACTTGATGACTCCGGCGAACGCGTCGAAGCCTTTCATGAAGCTCAATGGACCGGATGCGCGTCCGCCGCCGGAGAGGATCGCGTTTTCTTCCCGGACATAGGACAGGTTGGTCCCCGTACCTGAGCCCCATTTGAAGAGCATTCCTTCGGTCTTGGCCAGATCGAGAATCGACTCCAGCGAATCGCCGGCGCTGTTGATGAAGCATGCCGAGCATTGCGGCCTCGGGTTGGCCGGGTCCAGCTTCTGAATCGAATCCGACGATTCGTCGTAGTACCAGCCGTAGCCCCGCTTCTCGCTCTGGACCCCCACGTTGAACCACACCGGCGAGTTGAAGCACGCCTTCTGGGTAAGCATCAGGTGGGCGAGTTCGTTCCGGAAGTTCTCGGCATCCTCCGCCGTGCGGAAATAGCGCCCGTCGATGCCCCATTCGCTGATGGTGTCCACCACCCGGTGCACCAGTTGTGCAACCGAGGTTTCACGGTCGGGCGTGCCCATCTTTCCATGGAAATATTTGCTGGCGACGATGTTGGTGGCGGTCTGAGACCAGTCGGCGGGCACTTCGATGTCGCGCTGCTCGAACAGGACGGCGCCTTTGTCGTTGCCGATAGTGGCGTTGCGCTTCTCCCAGCGAACGGCGTCGTAGGGCGTCTTCCCGGCCTCCAGCTTGGCCGTAAAGTA
>JBGTFZ010000092.1:0-6507 GCA_041746955.1 Bryobacteraceae bacterium | reverse complement strand
GAGAGCTCAAGAACGGCCAGATTGTCCCACTCCAGCGGGTAGTCGAAGCGGGGCGGAGCCTCCGGGAGTCCCTGGAGAAACGTAAACAAGTCCACGCGTTCTTTCAAACGCTGGATCTCTACGAGGGCGGCTTGCGGATCGGCCAGGAAATCAAACCGCTCCGCCGCCAGGCGTGCCGTCCGGCAAAACCTTCCTTGAATCGAAACATCCGTGCCGAGTATGTTTATCATTCGAACTTACTCAGTGACGTAGGGCTGCCGGATGGGATTGATCCCCGCCGCGGCAAGCAGGTGCCCCGCGAAGTAACACAGGTTGAAGGAATATTTCATGAAGCGGGCCTGCCCGGAGGCCAGCCCCACCGGAAGCATCAGCAGATAACAGGGCACCGCGACGGCGGCTTTCGCCAGCGCCGCATGATCCCCTGGACGGTTGCGCCGCGAGAACACGCCGCGCATCAGGGCACGCCTCAGCAGGAACTTCCGCGTCCAACGCACCGGAGGAACTTCTTCATGGACCGCCGCCTCGTTGCACCAAACGAATCTCCGGCCTGCTTCGGTCGTACGGCGGAAGAAATCCTGATCTTCTCCCGACAGAAACTCCTCGCGGAACGGCGGCGCGCCGCCCTCGAAGATCGCGCGGTTCAGCAGCACGTTTCCCGTCCGGCATTGTTTCCATACCAGAGCCGCACCGGTCTCATGCTCGGGACGGTCGTAGAACCCACCTTGGCGGACCCATTCGGGAGCCTCGACCGGAAAGTAAGGCCGCACCGGACCCAGGACTCCGTCCGCGCCGGTGGTCTCGGCGGTACTCAGCAGCGTCCGCAGCCAATCCGGCCCAGGAAATTCGTCGTCGTCGATGAATGCGGCATATTCACCACGGGAGGCGGCAACGGCCCGATTCCGGGCCCGGGCGATGTTCTGCTTCGGCTCCACCTGATAGTCAAGTTCGCAGGGCTCTGCCGCTTGCAACGCCGGCCTTGCCGACTCCTGCGCATCATTGTCCACCACCACCAAGGAAAACGTGAACCGGTCATGGGCTTCCTGACGGGCCACTGCGTCCAGCAGCCGGGCCAGCATCGCAGGCCTTTTGAACGTGCAGACGCAAACGGTGATATGGACGCGGATCACGGCGCCGGCTCAAGGTGCAGTGTCCGCCGGAGCCGGTTCATCTGTTCCGCGCGGCTGAAAGCTCTCATCTCCGGCGGGACTAGCACAGGCCTGCGCCGGAGCGCGGACCATGCGAAGCCCAACCCGATGGCGAGACCGCCTACAACATAGGGCCGGTTCCCCATCTGGTACACCGCGCGGGAAAGTTCCCAGACGGGATGGTTTCCAACGGAGTAGTCCTTCATGCCGTGCTTGAATTTGGCGGCCAACCCGCCCCGTACCGCCGTACCCATTACCCGGTGGTGAATACACACGCGATCGGTGAACGTTCGTGTCTTCCAGCCATGCATTCGTGCCGACAGCACGGCCACATGATCGATACAGCCTCCCTCCAGCGCCCGGTAGCCTCCAATGGCATCGAAGCACGCGCGCCGGAAAAGCTGGCAGCCGCCCCACACGTTCTGAATGTTCGTGAACCGGTAGTCGTATTGAAACTCACCTTCGCGAAACGGCGCGCCACCGACGCCCAGTTCCGGATCTGCGGCGAACTTGCTCATCAGCACTTCGAAGTGATCGGGCTCAAAGGAAACGTCCGCGTCCAGATTGCCGATCACGTCATATGGGATTCCGTCTAGGCGCGCTCTTCCCGCGTTGAAGGCGTGCACCTTGCCGGCAAAGTTGCGCTCAGATCGCTCCGGCATGCGCACCAGTTCAATCCAATCCCGCTCCGCCTGATACCGGCGCACGATGTCGTCGGTCCCGTCGGTCGATCCATCGCTAACGATTACCCAACGGGCGGGAGGCAGAGTTTGCGCAGCCATCGCCCGTAGCGTCGAATCAATATACTTGGCCTCATTGCGCGCAGGCGTAATAAGGACGTACGAAGGGACGGACATTGGAGGTTGGGGTTGATAAGGCGGCTGGTGGATTCGTCCATTTTTGGACAAGCTACCGCCCCTTTGGTTACAGATTATGCCTCAATATGGTGAGACACCTTAGCTGGCTACCATCTTCCGGTGCAGTTGGGCCGCCATCGGATAGTGGTGCCCGGAGCCCATCCGTATCAATTACTTGCAACAATGTTTTTTTCCGCCCGGTGCGAAGAAAGCTCCAGAGTCCCCCGATCAGTCGGACATGCTCCCATTTTGTGAGAACGGCACGATAAAGTAGCAACAATGCCACGTTCCCTCGGCGCCCTAGGTCTGTGCGTGTTCCTGCTGAGCGGTTGCGCCAGCCAAAAGAAAGAATTCGCGGCGTCTGCAATCGCGGTCCCGCCGGAATTCAATGGCCAGGAACGCTTTCTCCCGCCAGAAGCGATCGTTTGGAGCCGTTTTCGCAACGCGGATGGCGCCAATATCCGGTACTCGCACGTGCCTGTCGCCGGAGGGGCGAAAGCGACCGCGCTTGTAGTGACGGGCCACACAGAGTTCGGCGAAAAGTACTTCGAACTGATGCGTGAATTGCACTCCCGCGGGATCGAAATCTGGCAGATGGACTGGCGCGGGTACGGCGGATCGGACCACTATTCTGAAGAGCGCGAGCGTGCCAGTTCTCTCGGAATCGCGCATGACATTGGCGATCTGCATCAGTTCGCCACAGAGGTTGTAAAGCCCTCCAGCGGGTCGGTTTTTCTCGTTGCGCACTCGATGGGCGGCAACATCTCCCTGCGGTACCTGTACGACCATCCGGACACGTTTGCTTTCGCAGTGATCGGGTCGCCGTTTCTTTCGATGGGCGCGGGCTCGGCGCAGGCACTTCCAGATTGGGTTGTGCGGGGCGTCATCTGGGGCTCCTGTTTGTTCGGGCTCTGCGACTCGTGGGCGAAAGGCAGTGGACCCTGGGCTGACAAGGCGGAGAAGGGTCTGTCCCATGACCCGGAGCGCAGCGAGGTGCAGCGGAATTGGTTCCGGGCAAATCCTGCGTTGCGGGTGGGAGGCGTTACAAACCGGTGGGTGCGGGAATACATCCGGTCCCACGACGTGCTGGCGGACGGTCGCAATCTGGGCGCGATTCGCACGCCGGTGCTGCTGGGCACCGCAACGGAAGATCCCATCACGCGCTCTGACGTCCACATCAACGCCTGTTCGCAGATGCCGAACTGCACGCTATCCAAGTCGGACGGCGCGTGGCACGAGCTGTTCATGGAGGCCGACGACTACCGGGGTCCGTGGATGTCGGCGGTTTACGCGTTCATGGCGCTTCACAATCCGCAGTTCAACTAACCTAGACGGTAGATGAGGCTTACCGTCGCGGGACTGATGCTGGCCGCCGCCGCGCACGCGCAGCAGGTGTGTGAGCCGACGCCGGTCTACACGCCGTGCGAGCTGGTTTTCGACGTCAATAGCGGCGACCCTTCGCCGGTCGAAATCCGCGCCGAGATCAAGAGCCCCAAATTCAAGACCGCGATGATCGGCGCTTTCGAGGAAAAACCGAACCGCTGGGTGATTCGTTTCTCGCCGACCGACGCCGGCGAGTATCAATTCCGCGTAACCAGCAATGTCGAGCGATTCAATGGCAAGACCGGCTCCGCGCAGGCCCTGGCCGCCGAGCACCCCGGCTACATCAGGCCCGCCAACCTCCACCATTGGATTCACCCCGACACTTTGAGGCCGCATCTCTGGACAGCCGCCGCGTGCCTGGATTGCTTCACCATGGAGCGTTCCGCCTTCGAGAAACAGGTGGAGGAGTTGACTGCCTCCGGCGCGAATCATCTTCGGGTGCGATTGGGATTGAGCGCGTTTGATTCGTCGGCGGCGAATCGCGAGATCGACGGCCGGCTGCGCTTCCTATCGGAGAAGCGCGTCACAACGGACCTGATTCTGGCGGACACGCCGCAAACCTTCTCCGCCGCGTATCCATCGTGGCAGGAACGCGAACGATTCGCCGGGTATGTGGTGAACCGCTTCGCCCCGTTCGACATCACCTGGTTGATCTTCAACGACTGGGAGGATGGCAAGGATGGCCGCGCGATGGCGCGGGAAATCGGAACGCTTCTGAAGAAGCACGACCCTTACGATCACCCGCGGTCGACAGGCGCCCGCATGACTTCCGCGTCGTTGTCGGCCGATGGCTGGATGGACTACATCAACATCGGAAGCTCACTCGATGCGCTGCCATCGGTGGAGCATCAGTTCTTCACCCGCCCTTTCGTTTCGCAGGCAACGTTGAAAGGCAGCGCCGACGAGAAGCGGAAGCGATTCTGGAATCTCGTCTTCAGCGGGCAGTATGCCGGCATGGACGGAACGCCGCCGGATCAATTGAAGCTTTCGACCGAACTGCTGGGCCGCACGAGATTCTGGGAACTGGAACCGTGGTTCGACGTCGATGGCGGGCGCGCGCTAGCGGTGAACGATGTCGAGTATCTGGCGTATATCGAGAAGCCCTCGGGTCCGATCGAAGTGTCGACGGAGAAGCATAGCTACCAGGTCTATTGGATCGACCCCGCTACCGGCGTATCGACAAAGGCGAAGGACTACAAGGGTGAGAAGTTTGTCAGCGAGGCGCCGGACAAATCGCATGACTGGCTGCTGCATTTGTCCCGCGACGGACGCAAGGAAGGCCTGCTGAAAAGCTACAAATTCGAGTCCCGGCAGAACTACACGCAAGAGATCGAGTACGATCCCGCGAAGGTTCCTTTTCAGATCGTCGAGCCGTCGGCGGCAAAGTTGTCGTTGGGCGCACAAGTTAAGTACGAAGCCAAGATCACGCGTGAAACGCGCGCTACGCGGGACATGATGTTCGTCTGGTCGGGCGAAGTGGTGGCCGACGGGCAAGGGTACCGGGTGTTCAGCCTCGACCGTTCGGGCGCCGCGAACCTCCCGCGCGATCTCGCGACCAAGTTTCCCGGTGTGCTGAATGTCCGGCTATCGGCGATCAACGCGAACGGGAAAGCGTACGCGCTGGACCGCGTGTACCAGTTGGTTCCTTGAGAATCCTGGCCATTGATACAACGTCGGCGGCGGGAAGCATTGCGCTGCTGGACGACGGCGCGCTAATTGAGCAGCGCGTGATCGTCGCGCCTGAAGGCTTCTCGCCCGTCATCTTCGGTGAGATTGAGGCCCTGCTGGCGCGCCACAACTGGCCGCTGCAATCGGTGGATGGGTTTGCATCGGCGGCGGGTCCGGGTTCGTTCACCGGTGTGAGGGTTTCATTGACTACGGTGAAGGGACTGGCCGAGGCGATGGGTCGCCCCGCATTCGGAGTCTCCAACCTGGAAGCCGGTGCGTCGCTGGGTTCGGCACCCTTGCGGGCTCCGTGGCTGGACGCGCGTCGCGGCGAAGTGTACGGCGCGGTGTATTCGGATAATCTCGATTTACTGCGACCCGAGTCGGTGGGGAAGCTGGACGAGTGGACAGCATCGCTACCCGCTGGCGCAGAGTTGATTCCGTGCGACGGCGTGCCGCTGGCTGCAGCTGTCGGGCGATGCGCGTTGCGTCGTTTCCTCGCAGGCGAGAGGCGCGATCCCGCAAGCCTAGACGCGAATTACGTGCGCCGCAGCGACGCCGAACTTTTCTGGAACGATCCCGCTACTTCTTCACGGCCAGCGTAAGTCCGTCGCCCACGGGAAGCAGGCAGTGCCACACGCGGCTGTCCTCGCGAACGGCTTCGTTGAACCGCCGGATCGCAACCGTGTCGGGCTCCTGATTCGACGCGTCTGCCACGTCGCCATGCCAAAGCGTATTGTCGATCGCGATCAAGCCGCCCGGGCGGACCAATTTCATACACGCTTCAAAGTAGTCCACATAGCTTCCCTTGTCGGCGTCGATAAACGCCATGTCGAAGGTGCTGGATTCTCCGGTGTTGATCCGTTGAGTCAGGGTCTCCATCGCGGGCGCAAGATGCAACCGGATTTTCTCTGCCACACCGGCCTCTTCCCAATACCGTTGCGCGATCCAGGTGAACTCTTCGCTGATATCGCACGCGACGAGAAGCCCTTCCGGCGGCAATGCCAGCGCCATCGCGGTGGAGCTGTAGCCCGTGAACACTCCAATTTCGAGGATGCGTCCGGCGCGCAAAAGTTTCACAAAAATTGCAAGCAGGTGGCCCTGTTCCGGCGTGATCTGCATTCGCGCCATCGGCTGGGCGGCGGTTTCGTCCCGCAGCTTCCGGAGCAACTCCGGCTCCGGCGGAGAGACTGCCCGGATGTATTCGACCACGGTGTCAGTGATCTGCAAATGTTGGTGCGACACCTCTAAAAGCTACCGCAGAATTGCCCGCCGCCGTCGATAAGCCTTGCAGAATGGCCGTTCGCTGAATTCCTCTGTCCGTAGCTTTTGGAGTTGTCCGGTTTTATTGACACGCTAGTTGTCCGGTTTGGTTTCAGGCAGCCCTCTTCGCCTTTTTGGGAGAGAGAGGGCGAGTCGTCGTCGGGGCGGTGGGAAAGTGGGAATCGCCGGCGGCG
>JBGTFZ010000091.1:0-48928 GCA_041746955.1 Bryobacteraceae bacterium | reverse complement strand
CTGTGCGACATAGCCGGCGGTCGCGAGCTTACGGGCGCTGCGCTCCCCGGAATCCGGCGGGATCATCCCAGCCAACACCTTCAAGAGCGTACTTTTCCCGGCGCCATTGGGTCCGATGATCCCGATCCGGTCGCCTTCGTTGACGACCATCGAAAGGTTCGAAAACAAGGGCCGGGCGCCAAAAGTGATGGAGATATCGCGGCAGCTAAGAATAGGGGTCATGCGGACAGATGAGAGAAGGGCCTATGCCGATTCTACCGCCCGGGCCTCAGGGGCACACGTTCACCCATTGGCTTTGCGGGTGCTCACCGAAACAGCCTGATAATGTTTCTGTTCGTAATCACGAGCGGCGTGGCAAGTCTCAGCTCCTGTGAAACCCCGGCTCCTGCTCCCGGCCTCGCAGGAGCGCCGCCATGACGCGGGGGTCGCGGTGGCCGTGCATCACGGCAATCACCCACAGCGGCTTTTTATCGGGCGCGTAGGCAATTAGGTAATCTCTCACACGGATAAAACGCAACGGGCGGTCGGTGAGGTCTGTTTTCCGGTGTCCTGTTTGCGGAAACGGAACCCCGGCGGTGATCGCCTTGTAAAGCTCGTCAACCAACACCGTGCGCGGCCTCGGGGCTGTCTTGGCCGATGTAGATCGCTATTTCGTCGATGTCGTTGAACGCTTCCGGGTGAAGATCGTATCCGGTCATGCGGGGCCGTCGCGCCGCGCTTCAATCCGCTCGTGTAACCGTGCAAAGGCTTCGTCGCCGGGGATCATCCTCACCTTGCCGCTTTTGAGATCGTCATAGCGGCGGTCCAACATTTCGCGCGTGTCAGCCAGCTCGTCAACCAGACCGGCGACGGCATCCTGCACCAGCTCGTTGGCGGGCCGTCCGCTCAGCGCGGCCAGGTCATTCAGTTTCTTCTCAAGCTCGGGCGTGAAATGCACTTCCATGGCTCGGATCCCTCTCTTTCCAGCCTAAAGCAACCAGCCGGGACTGTCACGGTTTTCAGGATGAAGGCTGTTGTTCTGCCTTTTGCAGCTGGGCGGAAGTTTAGACGACGTTTTTGTTATGCAAGTTTCGTGCTGCGCGCCTAGTTAACGGGCAGGGCGGCCCTCACGGACCGCCCAAACCCAACCGCAACTAGAACACGCGCCGGCCCAGGAAAAGGCTGACCTTCGCCGTCCCGATCTCAAACCCCGGCGTAAACGCCGTCACGCCGAACAGCGTATTCAACCCTTCCGCCGCCGCCGCGCTCAACATCAGCTTCGTCTCCGGCACCATGATCAGGACATCGTTCATCGCCATCAACGGCACGTTCAAGGCCGGTAGCGTCAGATCGAACAGCGTGCCGCGCCCGATCAGGGTTCCGTTCGAGATCACCGCGCCCGTCAACTTAGGGGTCTCCGTCGTGTCGATCACGAAATTCAACATCTGCACTTTCGTCGAGCCGGCGGTGAACTCCAAGCCGCCGCCATGCGAAATTTCACCGCGCGCGGTCGCCAGATCCAGCGTCCCTCCACTGACGGGGAACGAGACCCCCTGAGCGAAGGATTGACCGGGCAACACCGGCGTGACCGTCACTCCCAGCGAGTTCATCGCATCCAAGAACCCGGAACTCAGGGTAACCGCCGTTTGACCGGACTCCAGCGGACGCGTCTCTGCAAAAGCTACCGCCGAGAGTAGGGCGGCGCCGAAAATTGACAGCATCTTTTTCTTCACGTTGACTTTGCCTCCTAGATGTAGCGACCCTGGAATGGAGCCGCACTTGTGATGGTTGCCGGAATTCACCGGATTGTCATTTGTGCCTGCAAGACGATGGCCGAATCTCAACGGGTCAGGACAGCCGCCGCACTCTTCGCCGCGTTTTCGCTCCTGACGGCTACAGCCATCCACGCTCAGAAGGCCAAGCCGACTCTCACGGTTGCCGCCGCGTCGGACCTGTCGCTGCTCGCCGACCCGCTGCGGAAAGCGTTCCCCGAAGCCGAGTTGGTTTTCAGCTTTGGCTCCAGCGGAATGCTGGCGCGGCAAATCGAAGCCGGCGCGCCCTTCGACGTGTTCCTGTCCGCTAACGAAGCGTATGTGATGGGCCTGGTTTCAAAGGGCTTGATCGTCAAAGAAGATGTTCTGGTGTATGCAACCGGACGCCTGGGACTGTGGTCGAAAAGCGGCGCGTTCCAGTCTTACGACGACTTCAAAAAATTCGAAAAGCTCAGCATCGCGATCGCCAATCCGCAGCATGCGCCTTACGGAATCGCCGCCAAGCAGTCGCTGGAGAAAACAGGCCTGTGGAACCGTTATGAGGGTAGTATTGTCTACGCCGAAAATGTCCGGCAGACGGTACAATTTGCCGAAAGCGGCAATGCGGATGTTACGATTACGGCCTGGTCGCTGGTTCATGATCGCGACGCCATCCTGGTCCCCAGCGAACTGCACGCCCCGATCCGCCAGGTTGGCGCCGAGATCCGCCGTTCGAAGCAGCGGAGGCTGGGCCGCAAATTCATGGAGTTTCTGACGTCCCCCGAGGGTGGCCGCATCCTGACGGAGCATGGCCTGTTCGTCGCCACCTACGCGCCGAGCCTGAAAAGATGACGCCAGACCGTCTTCGGGTGCTTCTCCTGGTGGATCAGGTGACGCACGATGCCGGAACGGAGCGGCAGGTGGCGGAGACGATCCGCCGGATGGACCCTACTCGGTTCGAAGTGCATCTGTGCTGCCTGGAAGACAGCCCCAGGTTTCAGGAACTCTCCAGGCTGTGCGAAGGGCGGGTATTTCCGCTGGACGCGCTGCACTCTCTGCAAGGTCTGCGCGGGTTCTGGGCCTTCCGGCAATACGTGCTGAAGCATCGCATCCAGATTGTGCAGGCGTTCATGCTGAAGACGTCGATTTTCGGCGTGCTGGCGATGGCTCCGGGATGGAGCGGCACGATGATCACCAGCCGCCTGAACACCGGTTATTGGTATACGCCGGGGCTGCTGCGCATAATGCGTTTTCTGAACCGGTTTACGGATCGTGTCGTGGCGAACTCCGAAGGGGCGAAGAGTATCGCGGTAAAGGCCGAAGGTCTTCCGCCGGAGAAGGTGGACGTAATCTACCAGGGCGTGGACATGGACGTCTATTCGCGTGATCGTGCCGATCCACTGGTCGCGGAGGCGCTGGGGATTCCGCCATCGGCAAGGGTCGTCGGAATCGTGGCGAATCTGCGGCCCGTAAAGGATATTCCGCTATTCCTCCGCGCGGCGGCGGTGGTGGCGGCGCGCATTTCTGACGCGGTCTTCGTGATTGCGGGCAAGGGCGCGCTGCTTCCCGAACTCGAGACCTTGGCGTCGAGCCTTGGCATCCGAAGCCGCGTTTTCTTCACGAAGGGCGAGGGGCGCGTGATCGACTATCTGGCGCGGTTCTCCGTGGCGTGCCTGACGTCGCAAAGCGAGGGCTTTTCGAACGCGATTCTGGAATATATGTCGCTGGGCCTGCCCGTCGTCGCGACGGATGTCGGCGGCAATGCGGAAGCCATCGTCGAGGGCGAAACCGGGTATCTGGTTGCGGACCGCACGCCGGAAGCCTTCGCCGCGCCCGTGATTCGTCTTCTGGAGGATGACGCTCTTAGGGCGTCGATGGGTGCGAAGGCAATCGCAAGGTGCCGGGAAAACTTCGAGATCGACCGCACGATTCGCGTGCTGGAAGATTATTTTCAGCGAGTGGCCCCATGCTAAGTGCTGGTATCGACTATGGTATTGTCCGAAGCATGAGCACCGCGCGAAAGATAACGATCGAGGTGCCGCCGGAACTTTTGGACCGGGCGCAGAAGGCCAGCGGCACCGGCGTTACCCAAACCGTACGCACCGGGCTGCAATTGGTTGCCGCGTCGGAAGCTTATGCGAAGCTCCGCCAACTTCGGGGTAAGGTTCGTTTCGGACGGTCCCTCGCGCAGCTACGCTCCGACCGGTGATTGCCGCCGACACCAGCACCTGGATCGCCTTCCTGAAGGGCAGCCCCGGCGACGATACCGGGCTGCTGGACCGGGCCCTTCTCGACCGCCAGGTTCTGATGATTCCGGCTGTGCTGACAGAGTTGCTAAGCGACCCGATGCTTTCTTTGGAAGCGTCCGAGGCCTTGAAGCAGCTGCCACTCATCGACATTCACTCCGGCTATTGGGAGCGGGCTGGCGCACTTCGCGCAAAGGTGCTGGCGAAGCGCAGAAAAGCCCGCTTGGGCGACGCCCTGATCGCGCAGAGCTGCATCGATAGCGGCTGCCCGCTGATCACACGCGATCGTGACTTCCGGGGATTTGCTGAGGCCGCAAGCCTCACTCTCGTGCTGGGAATGGGTTGACGATCAAACCTACGCCTTCGGGTGGGACTTGTCGTAAACCGCGATCAGATCGCGAAGCGAAACCTGCGTGTACTTCTGCGTCGTCGATAGCTGCGCATGCCCCAGCAGTTCCTGAATCGTGCGCAAGTCCGCACCCGCCGACAGCAGATGCGTCGCGAATGCGTGCCGGAAGGTGTGCGGATGAAGCGAGCTGTCGCCTTCGAGAATTCGCGCGTACAAGGCTACGATTCCGCGCGCGCCACGGTCCGTCAGACGCTTTCCGCGGTGATTCAGAAACAGCGCCCGCTCACCGGAGGTCTGCCGGGTGTTGACGTACGCCTCCATCGCGGCGGCCGCCTTCGCACCATAGGGAACGCGCCGTTCCTTTCGACCCTTGCCGCGTACTCGAAGCCAGCGCTCCGCCCGGTCGACATCCTCTAGATTCAGCCCGACAAGTTCGCTTACACGCAGACCCGCGCCGTAGAGAAGCTCAAAGATCAGCGCGTCGCGTTCCGGAAACCAGCGGCCCAGGCTATCGGACGCCACGCCGTCCACCAGCCGGTTGGTCTGCTCTTCCGATGGAACCTCCGGCAGACGCTTCGGCGGCTTCGGCGTCCGCAGCAGCTTCGCGGGGTTGCGGGCCACGGCGCCGCGACGAAGCAGAAACTGGAAGAAGCTGCGCACGGCGGAAACCTTGCGGCGAATCGACACAACGGCCAGTCCACGCTCATGCAGATCGCCCAGCCATTCGCGCAACACCAGAAGGTCGATTGCCGCGGGATCGAGAGGTTCCCCACGGTTTAGAAATTCCGCAAACTGCTCCAGGTCAAGCGCGTAATTGCGGAGCGTATGCGGCGATACGTTCTCCCGCCGCAAGTCCTCCAGAAAATCGTTAGCCGACCGGGACAGCCAGGAACTCATCCAGCGCCTCCGTCGCGATGCGGCAGACTTCGGCGTGCCGCGCGCGCTTGTCACGGGAAAACTCGGTCACTTTCGGCAACAGATCGAAAGTGATGTTTGCCGGTTGGAAGTGCTCCGGATCGGCGTGGGAAACGTAATGGCAGAGTGAGCCGATGGCCGTCTCGCGCGGAAAAACCCTTTGATGGAGGATATGCCGGGCGGCGGCAAGGCCCGTGGCGATAGATTCCACGTAGCCTTCGATGCCGCACAACTGCCCCGCGATATACAGCCGCGGATCGTTTCGCAGCGCCAGCGACGCGTCCAGCAGCGCCGGACTATTAATGTAAGTGTTCCGGTGGATCTGGCCGTAACGAAGAAACTCCGCCTGTTCCAGGCCCGGGATCAGACGCATGATCCGCTGCTGCTCACCAAAGCGCAAGTGGTTCTGAAAGCCGACCAGATTGAAGCTGCCGGCGCGGACATTCTCCTTGCGAAGCTGTACGACGGCCCACGGCCTTCGCCCGGTGCGCGGATCGGATAGACCCATCGGCTTCATCGGGCCGAAGCGCAGCGTTTCGCGGCCACGGCGGGCCAGTTCCTCAATGGGCAGGCACGCCTCAAAGAACGGGCACGCGGGGCTGTCGTCCGGAATGTGCGCCGGTACGCTTTCACCAGCAAGCAAGGCGTCCACAAAGCGGTCGTACTCTTCCTTGTTGAACGGACAGTTCAAGTAATCGTCGGTGCCATCCAGCGATTTGCCGTAGCGCGAGGCGGCGAAAGCGATCGACGTGTCCACCGTGTCGGCGTCGACGATTGGGCTGATCGCATCATAGAAAAACAGGCGCGCCGATCCGGTAAGGCGCCCAAGGCTGGCCGCCAGTGCATCGCTGGTCAAAGGGCCCGATGCGACGATGACGACGCCCGATGCGGGCACGTCGTCCACCTCTTCCCGGCAAACGCGGATCAGCGGATGGCCGGCGATCTTCGCGGTAAGTCCGGCGGCAAAGACGTCGCGATCGACTGTCAGCGCGTGTCCGGCGGGCACGCGAGCCTCAGCCGCCACCTGAAGACTGACGGAATCCAACCGCCGCAGCTCTTCCTTCAGCAGCCAAGGAGCGGTGTTGGGCGACTCACTCTTCAGCGAATTCGAACACACCAGCTCCGCAAAACGGTCCGTCTTGTGCGCCGCCGTACTTCGCACCGGACGCATCTCAAACAGCGTTACCGGAACTCCAGCCGAGGCCAGTTGCCACGCAGCCTCGCAGCCCGCGAGTCCGCCACCAATCACCGTTACGCTGTTCGCCACTGCCTCCATTGTCGTACCCAATGGAATAGAATCGGGCGTATGCCATCTTCCGCAATTACGCGCCGGACGCTGGTCCGGGGCGGCGCCCTGGCATTTACGGCGGCCTCCTACAACCGGATCTACGGTGCTAACGACCAGATCCAGCTAGGGGTGATCGGCGTTGGGAATCGCGGAACCCACGTGATGGAGCGGTTCCAGGAGACCAAACGCGTGGATGTCCGCGCCGTTTGCGACATCTATTCCAAGAACATCGACAATGCGCAGGGCAAGGCGCCCGGCGCGAAAGGCTTTGTCGATTATCACGACCTGCTGGCCTTCAAGCCGCTGGACGCGGTGCTGATCGCGACGCCGGACCACTGGCATGCGCAAACGGCCATCGACTCCCTGAATGCCAAGTATGACGTCTACGTGGAGAAACCTCTGACGCTAACGATCGAGGAAGGTCCCCCGATCGTGAAGGCCGCGCGCGTGAACGAACGCATCTGTCAGGTGGGCATGCAGCAGAGGTCCGGATCGCATTATCTGCAAGCGAAGGACGAGTACATTCGCAGCGGCAAGCTGGGGAAAATTACTCTCGCGCGAACGTGGTGGCACGGGAACAGCTTCCATCTGCGGACGGCGCCCGCGGAGTTGACTCCCAAGCCCAGCAATCTCGATTGGGCGCGTTTCCTGGGTCCGGTGAAATGGAGGGACTACGATCCGCAGCAGTTCTGGAATTTTCGCGCGTATCTTGATTTCGGCGGCGGACAGGTAACGGATCTGTTCACGCACTGGATTGACGTGGTCCACATGTTTATGGACCGGGACGACCCCACGTCCGCGTCGGCAGCCGGCGGAATTTACTTCGCGAAGGACGGCCGCACGGCTCCCGACACGATCAATGTCCTGCTGGAGTACCCCAATGACTGGACCGCAACGTTTGAGGCGACGCTGGCCCCGGGAATAACCGGAGCCGCTGTTGAGATGTGTGGAACGGAGGGACGCTTGTTTATTGACCGGTCCAAGTTCATCTTTACGCCAAAGGGCCGCAACGCGGTTCCGGTCGAAGTGAAATCGCCGCGCGATCAGACCATCGAGCACGTGGCAAACTTCCTCGACTGTGTGAAGTCCCGCAAGCTGCCGAACGGCGACGTCTATATCGGCCACCGATCTGCGCAAGCGTCGCATCTGGGCAACATCGCCTATCTTCAGAAGCGGCGATTGCGGTTCGATCCGGTTCGCGAAGAGATTCTTCCGTTATGACGTTACGCGCAGCGCTGATTCTGGTTTTGTCGCTGTGCCCGGCGACTGCGGAAGAGTTTCCTCTGCAATTCGATCGCCTCACCGGGTTCTTCACCAAGCTGACCGTCCCCGACCGTCAATTGGTGGACGAATCCATCGCGTTGATCAAGAAGGGCAACCATAACCTTGCCCTGATCCAGCTGCAAAAACTGGTTGGATCGAACTCCAACAATGCAGGCGTGCGCGTCCTTCTGGCCTACAGTTTTCTAAATGTCGGCAACACTCTGGGCGCTTTCGACGAGGCCAAGACGGCGGAGCGCACCGGACACGACAGCTATGTTTGCCTGTTTCTGGCTAAGGTGGCCTATGCCGTGGGAGAGCCCAGCGCCTGCAAACGGGAGATCAAGCACGTGAAGAGCGTCGGCACGCCCGAGGATATCGTCGAGGCGAAAGAACTGGAAAAGCGCGTGGACAAGATGGCCCGCAAGCGCTAAGCCGCGTCAGATTCCAGTTTCGCGATACTCGCCGAACACGCGCCGCAGCGCATCGCTGATTTCGCCCACGGTGGCCTTCTCCGCGCAGCAGTCCAGGATGCGCGGCATCAGATTGCTTTCGCTCCGCGCGGCCGCTTCCAGCGTCTGCAGCTTCGCTTCGACGGTGCTGGCGCTGCGCGACGACTTCAAGTGCCGCAGCCGCTCCACTTGATCCCGCTCCAGCGCGGCATCGATTCTGAACGTGGGGATCTTGCTCTCTTCTTCCTGTTGAAAGCGGTTGACGCCGACGATCGTCAGTTCAGCGGATTCAATCCGCCGCTGGTAGTCGTAAGCGGAGGTCTGAATCTCGCGCTGAATCCATCCGCGTTCGATAGCCGCAAGCGTGCCTCCCATGGCGGCGATGCGGTCAAGATACGCCCGCGCTTCGGCCTCCAGGCGGTCCGTGATCGCCTCCACCGCGTGCGATCCGCCAAACGGATCGACAGTGTTCGGAATGCCCGTCTCGTAGGCCAGAACCTGCTGCGTGCGCAAAGCGATGCGCGCGCTGGCTTCCGTCGGCAGGCCCAAGGCTTCGTCGCGGGAGTTGGTGTGCAAGGACTGTGTCCCGCCCAGAACCGCTGCCAGGCTTTGAATCGCGACGCGAACCACGTTGACGTCAGGCTGCTGCGCGGTAAGCGTCGCGCCGGCGGTTTGGGTGTGGAAGCGCAACATCATCGATCGCGGATCTTTCGCGCCGTAATCGTCCCGCATCATCCGCGCGTACAGGCGGCGTGCGGCTCGGAACTTGCCGATCTCCTCCAGAAAATCGTTGTGTGCGTTGAAGAAGAAGCTGAGGCGCGGCGCAAAGGAATCGACGGCCAGCCCGGCGTCCGTCGCGGCTTCGATGTAGGCGCGCGCATGCGCCAGCGTGAAGGCGATCTCCTGCGCGGCGGTGGAGCCGGCTTCGCGAATGTGATAGCCGGAGATGGAAATCGTGTTCCACTCCGGCACCTCGTTTTGCGCCCAGGCGAACAGATCGGTGATGATCCGCATCGCCTGCCGGGGAGGATAGATGTACGTTCCGCGAGCCACGTACTCCTTTAGGATGTCGTTCTGGATCGTCCCTTGCAGCGTGCGGGAGTCGATGCCTTGTTCCCGCGCCGCCAGTACGTACAGGCTCAACAGAATGGCGGCAGTGGAATTGATCGTCATCGACGTCGAGACCTTGTCCAGCTGAATTCCGTCGAACAGTTGGCGCATGTCCTCTATGGAGCAGATCGCCACCCCCACGCGGCCCACTTCGCCCGAGGCCAGCGGATGGTCCGAATCCATGCCCATTTGGGTTGGCAGATCGAACGCCACCGAGAGGCCGGTTATGCCCTGCGAGAGAAGGTAGTGATACCGCCGGTTCGATTCCGCCGCCGTTCCGAATCCGGCGTACTGGCGCATGGTCCA
This sequence comes from Bryobacteraceae bacterium, assembly GCA_041746955.1. Classification (GTDB taxonomy): domain Bacteria; phylum Acidobacteriota; class Terriglobia; order Bryobacterales; family Bryobacteraceae; genus JAPKYZ01. The sequence goes on along the minus strand of JBGTFZ010000091.1, from coordinate 39,272 downwards.
CAGCCGCTTCCGGTACATCTCCGGGTAAATGCCGCGCGTGTAGGGAAACTCGCCGGGCGGCGGCAGCGGGTCCTTCATGAACGGGTGATTTTCCGGGCGCGAAGGAAAGAAGTGACGCCCAGGTACGCCATCAGAAAGGTGAACCCCGTGCCCAGCGCCACGCGAATTACTGAGTCGCCGCTTCCGTCGAATGCGCGCCACGCGCGGACTGCGGAACTGCCGGCAAAAAGTGCGAACACCAGGAATACGAAACCGATCATTTCGTTCCATAACGCGCGGAGAGGTTTGATGATGCCCGGCACTACGGCGCGGACGAAGCGTTCTGCCTTGTCGAACATGAGAAGTCGTTTCGGCTGTGGCGTTTTGGCCGGAAACCGCCGATAGACCCACTGTAGCGAACGCGCCGCCGCCCGCGTATCCCTGCAACCTGAAGGGCTTGGGAAACATCGACATAAGCGAAGGCATTTTGCAGTCGCAGTGATATGCTTGGGAAAGCCTGAAGAAACGAGGCAAACATTGGACGAAAAACTCAAAGATCTAATGCAGGAGTTGGGCAACGCGATCAACGAATCGCTTTCCGATTCTGAGCGGATTGCCTCTGCGATCGGTGAGATTCGCACCGCTGGATATGACGTGTTTCTGGTTCTCGAAGCGACGATCGGGTTCAACCGCCGCAGTGGCGACGACGACGAAACGTCCAGCCCGGAATCGTCGGAGTTGACGAGGATCGAGGGTGGCAAGTTGAAGTGGACCTCACAGGACCACAAGTTCCTGAAGGCCCTTAAAATCGCCACCGACGACTCGCGCTAAAGAAGCGTCGAGTAGAAGTGTCGCGTTTCCTGAACCGTCCGGCTCCACGGAAATTGCATCGCCCGCTGAAGACCCTGTAAGCGGAGCCGCGCTCTCAATTCCTCCGATGCGGTCAGCTGGAGCAGCGCGCTGGACAGGGCGTCGCCATCCTCCGCATCCACCAGCATCGCGCCATCGCCCGCGGCTTCGGCGGTAGCGGTCCGGCGGGCGGTGACGACGGGAATTCCGCGCGCCATCGCCTCAAGAATCGGGATACCGAACCCTTCGCCCAACGACGGGAACGCGAAGATCGCGGCACGATCGTATAGCCGTTCCAACTCCTCCGCGCTGACGTAGCCTGGCGTATCGATATCTGAGCGGCGAGCGCTACGGCTGATGCGCTGAAAGACTTCTTCCGCGCCATAACCCGACCCGCCCGCAAGAACCAGCTTCCACCCGGCGGGGAGAGTCTCAAATGCCTGGATCAGCCGGACGAGATTCTTTCTCTTCTGAATGGCGCCAACGTGCAGGATCATACGGTCCTGCGAAGTAGAAGGCTTTGCGGGATCAACGCCATGCGGAATCACCCGGATGCGCGAAGCTTGAACGCCCAATAGATCGCGAACCTGCCCCGCCGTGAACTCCGAAACCGCGATGATTCCATCGGCGCGTTCGGCCGCGTCGCGAGCCAACTGCGTAAACCGGGCGCGGAACTCCGGCGTCGAGAATTCCTCCGTCATCGAGAACAGATCGTGGAACGTGACGACGTGCCGGCCGCGCTTCCGTTTCGGCAGCCGCTGGTTTAGGCCATGGAAGAGATCCACCTGCGGAGCGAAGGCGTCCAGCAGCAGCCGCCGCTCGACACCCGGTGGCAATGTCGCGCGCAGTGCCCGCATCGCACGATGAGGACGGTAGTACGCGCGGAGCCCGCCTTCAACGTCGAGACCCGCAAGCCCAGTCAGTAGTTCGCGCGAGTAGACGCCGATTCCCGTCGGTTGGCGATCCAGGCTATAGGTGGCGTCAAGACCCAGCCGCAAGAGCGATCATACTCTGGGCCATACCTTCCCGCGCGCTCTGCATCAAGTGGTGGAGACTTTCGCCTCCGTGCGATTCGGCGAACCCGAAGCGGTACGCCAGCGGAACCAGGCTTGCGCCGGCATTCTGGCGCATCCGGATGGCCGCATTGGCGACGGTCTGACGCAAGGCGTTCGGCTCCGCATCGATGAGCAATGTGGCGAACGAGGACGGTCCGGCGCGTCCGCTGAGATTGCGCGACCCCAGAACGGGCCGGATCGTCTCGACAGCGACGGTGATCGCTTCGTCGGCGGCCATCGCCCCGGCCTGACGCAGAGTCTCCCTCCAGCCTTCGATCTCAATCACCGCGACAACCGCGCGCCTTCCCTTGCGTTGCGCCCTGTCCAGCTTGTGATCGCCCAGGTAGAGGAACGCCGCCTCGCTCATGAAACCGGTCAGCGAGTCGGTTAGCGGAAACCGCATCTGCGCGTCGCGAAGACGCCTGCGTTCCATCACGTGCCGGATGCGCCGGGCGAGAACAACGCCATCCAATTCCGCTTCCACCAGTACGTCGTCGGCGCCTTCGGCGATTAGACGCGCTTCCCAAAGTGGATCGGGCTGCTCCGTCACGGCGATCACTGGCATCTGAGGAAACAACCGGATAATCTGCAGAAGCGTTTCGAAATCTTCCGACGAATCGATGGGCGCAAGTACGATGCACGGCGTACGGGCTTCCAGGCCCGCCAGAGCCCGCTCACGCCCCGTAGCGGCTTCGTACGACGTCACCACCGGGCAAGCCTCTTCGCACGCCGTGCGCAGCCATTCCTCGCGCTCCCGCGTGCGCTGCACGATCAGTACCGGCCACCCGCTCATTAAACGGCCACCTTGTATTCCTTCAGCTTCCGGTAAAGCGTCGTGCGTCCGATGCCCAGTAGGGAAGCGGCCATCACGCGGTCGCCTTTCGTGAAGTCCAACGCGCGAAGAATTTCACGGCGCTCCGTCTCAGCCAGCGGAAGGATCGGGCTTGCGCCGTGCGAGAAAGCGATTCCAGGAGGCATCCCGCGTGGCGTATCGCGGGTGGAGTAGTCGCCAGCGCCCGCGCCGGCGGCGGCCGCCATCGCCTGCGCGCTTTGACCCAGGAAAAAGTTCCGGATGGTCGACGGCAGATCCTCATCATGCACCACCGGCCCCGAGTTCACGCTAACCATGTGCCGGATGCAGTTTTCCAACTCCCGGACATTGCCCGGCCAGGGATACGCCAGCAGCCGGTTCACCGTATCGCGCGCGATCTCGTGCTGGCGGCCATAGCGCTCAACAAACACGTCGATGAACGATTCCAGATCCTCCGCCCGCTCCCGCAATGGAGGCAGGCGCAGGGTGACGACATTCAATCGATAGAACAGATCGCTGCGAAAGCTTCCGCGGTGCACTTCCTTGTGAAGGTCGCGGTTGGTGGCGGCAATGACGCGAAAATCCGACCGCCGGGAGCTTAGCCCGCCCACGGGACGGAACTCCTTCTCCTGAAGCACGCGCAGCAGTTTCGATTGCAGTTCCAGCGGCAGCTCGCCAATCTCGTCGAAGAAGGCGGTTCCGCCGTGCGCCAGTTCGATGAGGCCGGTCTTCTGTCCGATCGCGCCTGTGAAAGCGCCCCGGGCATGGCCGAAAAGCTCGCTTTCCATCAGCGGCCCCACCATTGCGGAGCAGTCAATGGTGACGAACGGGCCCCGGGGATCGACGTCATGCAGCGCGCGGGCGGTAACTTCCTTGCCCGTTCCCGTCTCACCCAACAGAAGGACGGGCCACCGGTACCGGCCAAGGCGCGTTATCTGCCGTTGGACGCTCTGCATTTTCGGAGACCGGCTTACCAGTGTGCCGCTCACCGGTCTCCCCTCAGCCGCATCGTCCTCCCGGACGGCAATGTCCCTCGCATAAGAACGGAGTGTGCCGATTCGGGAAAATTATCGGGAAAAGTTAGGGCACCCGGATGACCTTGATCTTTACCGGCGCCGTGCCGGGTCCGATCATGTCCAGCCTCTTCGCCGCCTCTTTCGAGATGTCGATGATGCGGCCGTCAACGAAGGGTCCGCGGTCGTTGATGCGCAGGTCGACACGGCGGTTGTTCTTCCGGTTCTCCACTTCCACCCACACTCCGAAGGGAAGCGTGCGGTGCGCGGCGGTCATCTTGTTCATGTCGTAGGTTTCGCCGCTTGAAGTCTTGCGGCCGTGATACGGATGGCCGTACCAACTGGCGATTCCGGATTCCGTCTGCCCCTTTTTCGCTGTTGTGCGCGTGACGGCGGGCGGCGAAACTTTCGCTTTGCGTTTCGCGCATCCGGAAGCGAGAAGACCGATTGCGACCACCACACACAGCCCGCAACGCATAGAAACAATCTTATCTGTTTACGTTTTTTAGCGAAAGAGACGCCGCGCGCGGTGCCCGATCTTTATTTTTTTCTTGACTTTATCCGCGAAAGACTTTATACCTGAATCCAACTGCGGTCTTGCGATCGCAAATTTAGATGTTAGGGAGAATCATTCGATGAAAAACGCAACCAAGAAGGCCGCTAAGAAGCCGGTCAAGAAGGCTGCCAAAAAGGCACCCGCGAAGAAAAAGAAGAAGTAGTCTTCGCGCAACTTAACTCAACTGATCCAAGACGGCCCCGGTTCTCCGGGGCCTTTGGTTTTTCTGGCGTCGTTTTCGTTCAATGTTTCCGGGCTTCCCGCGATCTTTTCAAGCAGCAGCGCATCGAACTTTTCACCCATCGAAAACAACAGCGATTTCAACTTGCCCGCGTCCCGCTCCGACGCGCGCCCGATCGCTTCTTCACCCGCGCGAAGCAGAAACGCCGCGAGTTTTTCCTTCTTCGCAACGCGCAGTCCGGCCGTTTCCGCGCCGTCGATCAGCGCGCTGAAGTTTACATGAAAGGTGATGTCGCGTTCGCCGGGCATCGACAAAACGTCTTCCGACGAAAAATGTTTTCGATACGACATCAGAGATCCCGAAGGGAAGCGCGATGCGCGCTCACGCTCTTCATACCCGTAGTCGATCGCGATCACAAAGCCGCGCCGCAACGACGCTGCCATCCGGTTTAGCTCGACGAATGCGCGGGGACATTCCTCCCGCACGGGCATCGACGTCCACACGAACTCGCCGTCGCGAAGATCGACCAACGATTCCCCGTCATTGCCGAAGACGCGGCACGGAAGGGCATCGAAAAGCTCGTTCGCGAAGATGACGCCATCGATCTCCTCCGGAGCGGCGTCGCCGTGCTCGATCGCACGGTAGTTCCAAGAGGCGAAGGCTTCGCGCATACCGTCCGCGCCTGCGCCCCAGTCGACAAACGTTCGATCGTCCGTCAACCGCTCCGCGATCGCGCGAATAAGATCGCCGAAAACAGGCTGAAGCTGGGTGGCGGTGTAGAAGTCGCCATCGCGGCCGAAGGGGCTGCGCCGCCGGCGGTAGTATCCGGACCCCGGATGATACAGCGCCACTTCCATGAAGCGCTCAAACGAAACCGGGCCGTTGTTGAGAATCTCGCCGCGAAGGATCTCTGCGGGCGTCCGCGCCACGGCGAACTCCTAGCGAATCCGGGCGGCGAACTCGCGGGCCACGGGATCGGCGTCTTTCTCGTTCAGGCCGGCAATCCCTGCAAGATAGGAGCTTTTCTGCAGAACGAAGATGGGTGTGGAACCAGCAGCGCCAACATAGGCTCCGAAAGCTCCGTTGTACTTGGGATCCGTCAGCGTCGTCTTGTAGTCCAGAAGCAGAATGGCGGCGGCTTCGGCGGATTTCGTGGCGACGACGAAAAGCTGCCAGGATTTCGCGCCACGCCGGTACGTTGCCAGGTTGCCACCGGGCAGGACATCGCTATCCAGCAGATGATCGTCGACGATCTCTACCGTCACGCGATCTTTGGGCGGGAAGAGATTCGTCAGGTCCGGCGGCTTCGGCTTTGGCTTCTCGACCGCTGCGGCCCAAGGCTCCGGCTGGCGCGGCGTTGGCGCACAGGCGGCAAGGCAGATTGCGACGAGGGCGAAGGCTCTCATGGCGCTACACCCGAAAATAGTCGGGGCGCCAGCTTCGAATCGACGCTTTGATCTGCTTCGACGTCGGCTTGTCCCGCAGAATCGTTTCGACAAGCGCCGGAAGCTCGCTGTCGGACGCGAAGCGAAGCGCGATCAGGTCGCCACTTGTCAGATCGACCGCTTTCGAACGCAGAGGTTCGGGAAGAATCTGCGCAAAGCGCAAGCGTTCCTCCATCCGGATCACGCGGTTCTGCACGCCCAGCGAGTACAGCCGGACCTTGGCCAGCCCGACGAACAGAGCCACCGCCATGCCCACGCGCCACCATGCTTCACCCGTTCCCTGGTTCACCGCCGCGTGAATCGCGCCGATCACCAGCACCAGCGTCAGCGGCGCCAGCACGAAGTGAAACATCGGATCGTACTTCGCGTGATTGGCAAAGGTTTGAGGTTTTCGTTCCAAGCTATTTCTCCAGAAGAAAATTGCCAGCGACCATGGCATCGATTCCCGACGAATAGAAACTTCGCACGGCGTCGCGCGGCGAGGCAACCAGCGGATCGCCGAAAAGATTAAATGACGTGTTGTAGAGCACGGGCACTCCGCTGGACTCTCCAAAACGGGTTAGCAGCCGGTGGAACAGCGGATTGTCGGCGCGGTCCACCGCATGGACGCGAATCCAATCGCCACCCAGGACTGCGCCCGCGAACCGGTCTCGCGCTTCAGGGCGTACTTTTCCCACCGTGGCGAGAAAACGCGCGTTGGGGCCGACATCGAAGAACTGCGAGCAAACCTCGGCCGGCACTGCCGCCGCGAATTTCCGGAATCGTTCCCGGTGCTTGATGTAGACGTTCAGGTTTTCACTCGAGAACGGATCGAGCGGAGACGCCAGGATGCTACGGTTGCCCAGCGCGCGCGGACCAAACTCCATACGGCCCTGCATCCAGGCGACGATTTTGTTCTCCTGCAGCAGCGATAGCGCGGACGACATCAGCTCTTCCGTCGAAAGAAGATACCGGAACCGCAGCTTGCAGTTTTCCAGCACTTGCTTGATCTCCTCGGGCGGAAATTCCGGACCGAGGGCCAGCGAGGTCATGGGGTGACGCGCATCTTCGGAAGCCAGGTACGCCGCACCGATTGCCGTGCCGCTGTTCCCGGCGGCGGGCTGGACGAAAACTTCGTTCCAGCGGCCCGAAGTTTCAAACGCCCGAACCAGAAGCGCATTGAAGAACAGGCCACCCGCGAGACAGATGCGTTCGCCCGGCGGAACCATCTGCAGCGCGTAACGCTCCACGGCGCGCTGCAGACCGGCGGCGACGTGAACCCGAAGCTTCTCCGGAAGCTCACCATCCTCCGCGATTTCGAGAGCTTCGTAGAACTTGGCTCCGAAGCGGCTGCCTGAGATGCGGTCCGCCTGAACGAAGCGCCGGTCGATGGGATGCCACGGTTCGCCGAGAATTGCTTCGAAGACGGGAGTGAACCGGTCGTCGCCTTCCGCCGACATCCACTGCACCTTATGCTCGTCCGCGCGCCGCTCCATGCCCAGAAACTCCGTCACGCGGCTGTAGAGTTCGCCCACGGAATCCGGATACAGCATTTGACGCACCGGATGAAGATCCGGTGCTTCCGTCAACTGCGAGGAAACCAGATCGTTGCCCGTGTCCATCGTCAGAACGCTGGCGGCGGAGTAGCCACTGGCGTAGAACGCCGAAGCGGCATGGGCGAGGTGATGATCGAACAGCCGCACCTGGGCACGTGGAAAGGACTCGCGGAGGTCGCGGAGCGCATGCTCCTCGACGGGGCGGGCGACGGCAACGACATCCACCTGGGACGGCGAAAGCCCGGCGATTCGCAGGCATTCGCGGCCCGCAGGCTGCGCCATTACCTTCTTCTGCTCCACCGCGGCGGTCACTTTTCCATCGGCCACCATCACGCAGGCGAAATCCTGACGGCGGCGGCCCGAAACGCCGAGAACGTTCATACTCGCGCCAGCCTTTCGATCGCCCGTTCCCGTCCGACCGCCGTGAAGATCGCAAACGCGCCCGGACCCACCGCCTGCCCGGTAAGCGCGGCCCGGCTGGCATTGATGATGACGCCCGCCTTCACGGCACGGTCCGTGGCCAACTGGCGAAGCGCCTGCTCAACGGATTCTTCGGTAAACGTGCTGACGGCGGCGAGACGCTGGCTAAGCTCGCGGCACAGTTCCCGCGCGCCAGGAGCGTCCAGCCGCGCCTCCGCCTCCGGAGTCATCGGGAAATCCGCAGCGAAGTACGCGCGGCCTTTCGACTCGAAGTCGTGCAGCGTCTGATAGCGGGCGCGGATCAGATCCACCACCGCCGCGAACGAGGCATCGCCGTGCTCCACGGCAATCCCGGCCCGATCCAGAGCATTGCGCACTTCCGGCGCAAGCATATCAACCGGCATCGTGCGAAGATGCTGGGAGTTCAGCCACAACGCCTTGGGATCGATCGGATCTTCGTCCGTAAAATTCACGGTCGCGCTGGCGCGGTTGACGTTATCGAGCGTGAAGGCTTCCTGCAGTTCCGGCACGGTCATCTGTTCCCGGTTGTCCTTGGGGGACCAGCCCAGCAGGCTGATGAAGTTGATGTAGGCGGGCGCAACGAATCCCGCGTCGCGATATGTGGTTACGCTGACGGCGGGCCCATGGCGGCGCTTTGAAAGCTTCGCCTGATCGGGGGCCACCAGCAATGGCAGATGCGCAAACTCCGGCAGCGGATGGCCCAGCGCTTCGAAGATCAGCACGTGCTTAAACGTGTTTGAGATGTGGTCCTGCCCACGGATGATGTGCGTGATCTTCAGGTCCACGTCGTCTGCGCAGGACGCAAGGTGGTAAGTCGCCGCGCCGTTCGAACGAAGCAGCGCGAAGTCTTCGATATCCCCCGCGTCCTTCTCCTGCGGACCGTAAACGCGATCGGGAAACGCAACCTTCCTGCCTGAGCCGCGCGGAACCTTGAAGCGCAGGACGAACGGTTCGCCCGCTGCGGCGCGGCGGTCGCTTTCCTCGGGCGAAACTTCACGCGCGCCGGGATTCTGAAGCCACGGCCCGGATTCGTGCGGCCGGTTGTCCTCACCCTGATGCGCGGGCGTGAAGTCCCGGTACGCCATGCCCTTCGCGAAAATCGCATCGGCGGCAGCCTGATGCAGCGCGGAGCGGTCGCTCTGCCGGTAGTATTCGTCCCAACTCAAACCCAGCCACTTCAACCCGTCGAATATCGACTGAACCGAAACTTCGGTGTTGCGTTCGATGTCGGTGTCGTCCAGCCGCAGGATGACTGCGCCGCCATTCGACCGCGCGAAGAACCAGTTGAAGACGAAGGTTCTGGCGCTGCCGATATGCAGATAGCCCGTCGGCGAGGGAGCAAAACGTACTCGAACCATGAAAGGGAACCCTCAGGATACCAGCGCGTCGTACAAGCTCCGCAGTTCCGGAAGAGAGAGTTGCTCGGCTCTTAGACGCGCTGCCGGGTGGCCCTCGATTCTCGGGAAGCGCTGAACGAGGTTGTTGCGCAGAGTCTTTCTCTTTTGGCGGAAGCAGAGGCCGGCAAACTCGAAGAATCCCGCAGGCGGAGTGCCGGCTTTGGGCGTCAGCCGCACCACTGCGGAATCGACCTTCGGCGGCGGCCGGAAAGCTGCGGGAGCAACGTCAAACAGCAGCTCCGCATCGGCTCTGGACCGCGTCGTGACGGTAAGGTAGCCGTAGTCCTTTGCGCCGGGCGAGGCGCACAAGCGCTGCGCGACTTCCTTCTGTACAAGCAGCACTGCCCACCGGCACTGTGGGCCCAGCGAAAGAATCTTGTCGACGATCGGCGAAGTGATGTAGTACGGCAGGTTGCCGGCGATGACGCAGGAACCCATCTCCGACAGGTCGACGTCGAGAACGTTCTGCTCGACAACCTCGATGCCGGGAAACGCTAACCGGATTCGCGCTGCCAGACCGGCATCCAGCTCAATGGTGATCAGCCGTTCGGCGCGGGGCGCCAGATGCGATGTCAGCGCGCCTCCACCGGGACCGATCTCAATGACGAGAGGTTCTACGCCGGGACAAGCGGCGCTGGCGATGCGTTGAAGGACGGATTGATCGTGTAGGAAATGCTGCCCAAGCTTCCGGCCCACTCGCAGGTGGCCTTTTCAGCCTCTCACTTCGATGCGGCCGGTCTGGAAGCTGATCCGGACGCGTCCGGCGATCCGTTGGCCGAATGACGTGGCGGGTTTGAACTCAGTAAACAGAAGAATGTTTTCGACGCTGCGGCGGACCGACGGATCGGTGGCCATGCTGCCGCCCGCGATGCGATAGTCCAGCACGCGGCCCTGACTGTCGATAATCAGATCGACGATAACGTCGTGCCGGGCGAAATCGAAAGGCACGATGCCCTTGAAAACCGCCTCGGTATAAATCTGCGTAGGAACATCGTCCAGCGTACTTCCACCCAAAGGGTAGGAACTGACGATCATGCTGAACACCAGCGTGGCCATCGCCACACCACCGGCCACCGGGATGGCGAAGGGCCGCATCAGGTTGTTCAAACGAAGCGACGCCTCGCCAGCCATCCAGTTGACGAAAGCCTTCGCGTTGCGAAAACGCTTCTGCCGCGTCCGCTCCTGCGACGCGATCACCTGAAGGACAGTAGTGACACCGGGAGGTGCTGTCTTCCTGCCCAGCGAACGAACGGCCAGCGCCACGCGGCGCTGCTCTTCAATCCGCGCTGAGCAAACCGTGCACGCCTCGACATGCCGGCGAACCGCGAGCGATTCCGTGGGTTCCAGCGCGCCGTCGATGTAGGCGGCCATCTGATCGAGAACAAATCCGCAGGAGACGTCGTTCATTTGCGGTTATCCTCTTCGAAACCCCAGCCGCCCCGTGGCCAGTACGCTATCGCGTTCCAATAGGGCCTCGCGAAGCGCCTCACGGCCACGCACGATGCGCGATTTTACGGTGCCCAGGCTGACGTCCATCACTTCCGCAATTTCTTCGTAGCTAAGCCCGTCCAGATCCCGCAGTACCACGGCTGCCTTAAACGCTGGATTGATTTGCGTCAGCGCCTCTTCAACCTGTCTTCGAGTCTCCTCGTTCGCCGCCATGTCGAACGGTGAACGCTGCGGGTCGGCCAGGTACTCGTTCGTCGTCGTACCGTCGTCAAACGTGTGTTCCAACTCCACCTCGCGGCCGCGGTGCCGTTTGGAGGAACGCCGGTGATTGTGCGCCTCGTTCACCGCGATCCGGTAGATCCAGGTTTTCAGGCTGGACTGACCGCGGAACGATCCGATTTTCCGGAACACCTTCAGGAAAACCTCCTGCAGAACGTCAGGCGCGTCGGCGGCATCGTCCACTAAACGGGCCACAAGGTTGTATACCGGGTGCTGAAACTGGTGGATCAACACCTCAAACGCATCTCCCGATCCCGCGCGCAGAAGCGTGATCAACTCATGATCCGGCGCGTCAACCGCAGTTTGCGCCGTATCGAGCGCGGCGCCAATCGGATATCCCGGAGAGAAATCAGCCACGTTATCCGCCTACGAGAGGATTGTACTCCCGCTGCCCTGTCTCTGAAGGAATAGACACCGCATTCGCGCTTCGGGTTCCCATTCAGATCGACCGTACGTCCATTGCCACTATGTCCTCCACGGACATGGACTCCTTCACCACGTAGGCTTCGCCATACTTGACACCGATCAGGCTTCCGTAGTGCCGGGCGACAGCCGCCAGCCGCTCCCGGATTTCCGTCTCTTTCGGAAACAGCGCCGCGCCTTCGGTTTCCTCTCCGTATTGCGACTGGTAGGCCAGCAGAGCCGACATTCGCTGGTCGAAGTACGGCGAAATATCGACTACGAATGAAGGCGTCACCGGAGCGTACTGTGCCGAATAGAGGATCTTGTAGGGCCGGTGCGGCGCAAGCGTTTCGTCCAGCTTCTTCAGCCCTGCGGCGAAGATGGCCTCGTAGCCAAGACGCGACGCGTGATAGTGATCGGGGTGCCGGCCGTCCCAGTAGGGAAGGATCACCACGCGGGGCCGGAGCCTTCGAATCTCGCCCGCAAGCGTCATCCTGGCGGGGAGGGAATTTTCCAGACGCGCATCGGGGAAATGCAGATTGCCGCGCCATGTCAGATCCATCAGCCGCGCCGCGGCATCGGCTTCCGCCAGTCGCGTTTCTGTCGATCCGCGCGTGCCCATGTCGCCGGCCGTCAGATCCAGCACCGCCGTGCGGTAGCCGCGTTCGGACATCTTCAACAGGGTGCCGCCGCAGGTTTGTTCCACATCGTCCGGATGCGCGGCGATCGCCAGCACGTCAACGGCGGGCAGGTCTTCTGAATAGGTCGAAGGAAGATGCATAGCTACCAGCGCAGGTCCTGACGCCGCCAGTGTGGCGGATGTGTCGGCAGTAATTTGATCAGTGCGACGCCGGCGAGAAATCCGCCGATGTGCGCGAAGAATGCCACGCCGCCTTTGTTGGCCTGAAGGTCGCCCACGGAGCTGACACCCGAAAAGATCTGGATCAGCAACCAGTAGCCCAACACAAACAGTGCCGGCACTTCGATGGTGGTGACGAAAACGAAAAGGAAGACCAGCATCACGATGCGCGCATGCGGAAACTTGATGATGTACGCGCCCATCACGCCGGCAATCGCGCCGCTGGCGCCCACCATCGGGACGGACGCACCCGGATTCGCCGCATACTGCGCCAGGGACGCCGCCAATCCGCAGCCCAGATAGAACAGCAGGAAACGGCCCCGGCCCAGCGAATCCTCCACGTTGTCGCCGTAGATCCACAGGAACCACATGTTGCCGATGACGTGCAGCCATCCGCCGTGCAGGAACATCGACGTCACGAAATCGAACCACTGCGCGCGTGCCGGAACCAGGCCGTAGGTGCGCAGGAAATGGTCCAGCGAGTAGGAATCCAGCGACGCCTCATACAGAAAAATCGCCGCGTTGATGACGATCAGCGCGATAGTGACCAGTGGCCGGGAGTAGCTGCGATTGACGTCGTAAAGCGGGATCAAGTCAGATTCTCCATTTCTCGTAATCGCGGTGGGAGCGCCGCTCCGCCTTTGCGGCCAGTTCCTTCGCCTCGGCCACCGTGCCAAGGCGGCCACGGGCCCCTAGCGCGGTGCAGTTCAGCGCCGCCAGCGCGTTTGAGAACGTCAGGATGTCGCCGACGCTCCAACCCGCCAGCACGCCGTAGCAGAATCCTCCATGGAAGGCGTCACCCGCTCCGGTGGTATCCACGCAGTTGACCACGAACGCAGGGGAATAGAAGAACGATCCGCCGCACCGGGCCAGCGCGCCTTGCGCGCCCAGTGTCATGGCAGCGCATCGAATGTCATATTCCGTCTGGAAGGACTCCAGCGCGTCGAAGGGATCAGCCCGGTTGGTCCAGCGGCCCGGAAACTCGCTGGAGGCGACCAGGTAGTCGACGTTCGGCAGAACGTTCTCGAAGCCCTGATACACCGTGTCCACGTCAACCGTAACTGGAATCCGGTGGCTCTGCGCGATGGACGCGGCGCGCGTCGCGGCCCGTGTGTCGTGCCCATCGATGTGAAGCAAACGCGCGGAGTTGATCATCCGCTCGCTAATCTCGTTCTCCGACAGCCGGAGGCATTCAGCGCGCTGCCACAGGACAGTGCGTTCGCCGGTGGCCTCGTCGATCAGGATGTACGCCGTTTGGTTGGGACAGTTCCGCCGGACCACGATGTCGGCAAGATCGATACCCGCTTTCTCAAGACTCTCCCGCTGGACGTCGCCCCGCAGGTCGTCGCCGATGCTGCCAATGTACTTCGTCTTCAAGCCAAGCTTGGCGCAGGAGGCCATCGCCGTCGCAACCTGGCCGCCCGGGCTAAGCATCTCGGTTCGAAACGGTTCCTTTCCGGCGTATGCGGGAAAGTGTGGAAGAAGGATTAGGGTGTCGGTGGCGTTCAGGCCGATGCCGACGACATCGAAGTCGGACACGTCCTCCGATTATCGCTCGTGACGGGGACTACTTCCGGCGAATCTCGTAAACGTAGATGGCGTGATTGCGGTTGTTCGCCTTTGCCTTCTCGACGACGGTAGGCTTCCAGCCGCGAATTTCATAGTCGTGCGAGACAACGCGCGCGCCGGACTTCAGAGACGACTCCAGCTTTGGACGCAGCTTGTCATTTGATTCCCGCAGAAGGTAGATCGTAACCACGTCGGCGCTGGAAATGTCCACGTCCATCAGGTCGGCGTGAATCACGCTGGCCTTGTCGTCTAGCCCCTCGGCTTTGATCTTTTCCTGGCTTCGCTCCACCAGGTTCTCCGACAGTTCGACCCCGACGGCTTTGGCGCCAAAGCGCGAGGCGGCAAGGATCACGACGCGGCCGTCGCCCGATCCGAGATCGAAAACGGTTTCGCCCGGTTTGAGATTGGCAAGTTCCAGCATGCGCTCACAAACGGTGAGCGGAGACCAGACGCCCGGGGCCAGATACTGGGATCGCTGCTCATTCTGAAAGAGTTCCTGGGAGAAGCCGGGGAGGGTGAGCAAGCTGAGCGCAAGAGCGGTTGTCATAGGAATCCGAACCTCTTCTACCTACTGGGTCCCTTGCAACTTGGCTTGCCGTGTCAGGCGGGTTTTGCTGACGCGGGAGACGATTTCACTGACAGCGTACCATAGGTCCCTTGGCCGGCTGATCGTGTATTCGACACCCCGGAAGTGCTTTACGGCGTGTCCGATTGAGTCGCGCCACGGTATCTGATTCGGCCAAAGGTTGTAGTTCATATAGAACAGCGGATAGTTCACTGGACCCACTTCGCGAAACACTTCCGGCGGCACGTTCGATTCCAGCATCGCTTTCGGACCGGCGAAAATGACGCCGTCCGGGGCGCCGTCTCCGCCCGGGATCTCTTCCCGGAACAGTTTGGCCAAAAACTCCGTTTCGGAGTTCTTCCGGCTAAGCCTGCCTACGTCGATGGTGCCTAATTTCATATCTTTCAATGAGTTGCCAATCGCCGGAAAATCAATCCGCTCCACGTTTTCCTGCCGGAACAGAACCTTCTGCTCCTGTATGTTGAACGCGGTGACCGAAAATCGACCGATCCTCGGATCCCGCGCAATCGTACGCAAAATCGAAACCAGCGCGCCCAAATCAACCGGCTGCAAGGAGGACGACCGGGAATTCTGTGGCGCGAAGTTAACTAAAATTTTGACGTTGAGATCGGCATCCGGGTTGCGTTCGACTGGAGGCTCCTCACGAAAGTGCTCCATCTCGCTGGGAAGAATCGTATTCGGCGGCGCAATCACGCCAATCTGGCGGTCCTTTTGAGGCAACTCCGCGACAACTTCCCAATAAGAGGAGCAAACCCGCTCCGCACGGTCGCGAATCAGCCAGTCCACCTGATACCGGCCCTCGCCGACATCGAACCCTCCTTCAAGGAATGCGTCGCCCTTCGCCTCCTCCTCAATCTCCGGGACGCGGATCTTGTGGGTGAAGTAGAGCTGTTCTTCCGGACGGTCGACGGGCCGGACCCGGAACAGGATCGTCAGAAGATTCTCGCCGCCCGACAACTCGTCCAGCGGCAGGCTGACGCCGTACGCGGCGTGAAACTTAAGGTCGAAACCCAGGATGGGCTTTTCGTGGGTGACGGTGCAGGGAAGGTCGTTGCGGGGTTCGGCGGCTTCAAGTACCGCCCTGTCGGAGTTGAAGAGGCGAACAGCCGTTCCTCTACCGGGCCCCCCCATAAGCGCCTGGGCACCGGCGGACGGCAGTTGGGCAAGGACCGCAACCGCCGTGATGGTGAATCGGAGGTACTGGCTTGCCGTCCCTCTCATCGAGTCAACTCAACCGACTGAGACTTTATCCTACACCTTTCAAATTCGGTTCGTACCCGTCTTTTGATTACGGCGGGCGGCGAAAATTTCAAAATTTTCCTAGTACTACACCCCCTTCGAAAGGAACCCCCCGTCCACGGCAACCACTTGTCCGGTGCAGAACTGTCCCGCAGGCGCGGCGTAATAGATGGCCAATCCAACCAGTTCTTCCAACTGGCCGAAGCGGCCCATGGGCGTCTTGGCGATGATGCCGGCGGCGCGCTCCGGAATGTCCAGCGCGGCGGAGTTCAGCGCGGTGCGGAACACGCCCGGGGCGATGGCGTTGACGCGGATTCCATGGGGAGCCCACTCGCAGGCCAGTTGCTTCGTCAACATAATGATGGCCGCTTTGCTGGTGGCGTAGGCAGTCACCTGATTGAACGCGACGAAGCTGGTTAGCGAGGCAATGTTGACGATAGATCCGCCGCCGCCCTGCGCGATCATCTGCGCTCCGAAAATCTGGTCGGCACGAAAGCTGCCGTTGACGTTGCAGTCGATCAGGCGGCTCCAGTCGGCCTCCGGGTATTCGGCGCTGGGGAACTTCGCCCACATGCCGGACGTGCACACCATGATGTCTACCCGGCCGAACTCTTTCACCACAGCGTCCCGCAGTTTCTCAAGGCTTGCGCGGTCCACCACGTCGGAAGCGACGCGCAGCGTCCGGCGGCCCAACTTCTCCAACTCCGCGGCCTCCGCATCCACTTTGGCCTGATCGCGGCTGGACGCCACTACGGTCGCGCCAGCCTGAACGTAACCCCGGGCAATTGCCTGGCCAATGCCGCTGGTGCCGCCAAGAACCACCGCGACCTTTCCGGTAAGGGAGAACATCTTTTCAACGTAGGAAGACATGAAGCGGATGATACAGTAGACGGTTCATCGCATGAAACTTGTAACTTTCTCTCAGGGGGCAGGTGCGCCCCGTCCCGGAATTGTGGAAGGCGCTTCGGTACTTCCGCTGGATGGATTTGTCGATTCACTGGCCGCAATCGCGGCGGGCGCGGCGGCGCTGCGGGTGGCTGCCAAAGGCGCGCCGGTGCCGTTGGATTCCGTAAAGCTGCACGCCCCGATCCCACGTCCGCCGAAGGTGATCTGCATTGGACTGAACTATCGCGATCACGCGATTGAATCCGGCATGGCGATTCCCACGATTCCGGTGGTGTTCAGCAAATTCTCAAACACTGTGATCGCGCCGGGCGAGAATGTCGTGATCCCGAAGAACACGGAGAAGCCGGATTTCGAGGCGGAGCTGGCGTTCGTCATCGGCAAGCCCGCGCGGCACATCGCAAAGGAGAAGGCTCTGGCGCACGTGTTTGGATACACGATCGTGAACGACGTCTCCGCCCGCGACTTCCAGCTTCAAACCAGCCAATGGCTGGTGGGCAAGACGTTTCCGACTTTTTGTCCGATGGGGCCCTGGATCGTTACCGCCGACGAAGTGCCCGATCCGCACAACCTGCGCATCGGTCTCCGGATCGATGGTGAGACGGTTCAGGATTCGAATACGAAGGAGCTGATCTTCGGGCTCCCCGAACTGATCGCGCATCTGTCTTCAATCGTCGACTTCGAACCCGGCGATGTGGTGTCAACGGGAACGCCTCCGGGCGTCGGCATGGGCCGGAAGCCGCCACGGTGGCTGAAGCCCGGCGAGACGATGACGGTGTTCATCGAAGGGATCGGCGAGTTGACCAATCCCTGCGTGGCGGAAGCTTAGAAGCGGTAAAACAGTTCAAACTGAATCCGCCGGGGAGTCGTTTGAAGCTGAGTGATCGTCCCGAAGTTGACGGAGTTGATCAGGTGATCGCCCGTCGCGCCGGGGCCGGCAAAGAACGTCGGATTGTTCAGGAAGTTGGTGGACGTCATGCGGATCTGCACCGACTGCCGCTCCGTAATGTTGAACGCCTTCTGCACGGCAAAGTCGAAGTTGAACCACGACGGGCCGGAGAAATAGCGCCTCTGCAATCCGCCCAGGGTGCCCGCCGCTGGGTTGAAGAACGCCTGGCCGTTGAACGGCGCCGCGCCATCCACACCCACGCCGCGGCCGTCCGACCCAACCAATAGCGGGTCCACTATCACGGGCCCGTTCCCGGTCATCCGGAAGTGAATCGCGCGGTCCAGCTGGTCCTTGTTCAGGTTGGTGGTTGCCGTCGTGCCGTTCTGAGTGTTCGACCGGTTGCCCCGGTTGAGAGTTCCGCGCTGGCTCATGATGGAGAACGGGCTGCCGGTCTGGTAAGTGGCGATGCCGGACGCCGCCCATCCGCCGACCACCCAATTGGCCCAGCCCAGATCGTACTGCCGGCCCTTGCCGACGGGAATGTCGTAATAGAAGTTTCCCTTAAGCGCGTGAGTGACGTCGAAGAGCGTGCGCGACTTTTCCAGCTTGCCGTTGTTGATGTCCAGAAACGGCTCAAACTGATTCTGTCCATCGCCCGCCGCGTCGCTCATCACCTTCGCGTATGCGTAGTTCACCTGGAACTGTGTGTTCCGAAGGCGGCGTGTGTAGTCCATCTGGAATGCGTTGTAACTGGAATTCGAATAGTTCGTCATGACATTCAGCCCCAGCGACAGGGGATTCTGATAGAAGCTGAAATTCGCGGGCACCAAGCGGTTGATCTGATACGTGTGAGCCAGTTCGCCTACCTGCTGAGTTTGAATCAGGTTGACGATGGTGGCGTTGGTCAACAGCCCCTGTGACGGGAACGTGTTCAACAACGGCAGCGGAACGCTGCCCGGCACGGCGGCGTTGAAGCGTGGGTCGAAGGCGCGGCCGGACTGCTGAGAGGCGATGCCATTGTTGTAGGCGTTCTGGAACTCGCCGAGAAATCCGCTCGTGTTGATGTTGACCTGGTTGTAGTCGAAGGCGCGGAAAGATTTCGTGGCGTGATTTCCCACATACCGCGCTTCCAGAATTCCGCCCGCCACTTCCTGCTGGATGGACAAGTTCCACTGCTGGACATAGGGGGTGGCGAGGGAAGGATCGGGCATGCCGAACGCGCCCTGCGTGTTCAGCGCGAAGTTGTCCTCAAACGTGCGCGGCACCTTAAACACAGGAGTTCCAAGATCCGTCGGGTTGGAGAGATTCGAGCTCAGGCCCGTACGCTGAATCGTCTGGGCAAGTCCCGCATTCGTGTTCACGCTGTTGCGAATCGCCGTCGCCTGCGAGTCCTGGACAAAGTTCATGGAGTAACCGGCGCGTATGGCCGTCTTGCTATCGCCGCGCGGATTCCAGGCCAAGCCGATGTTGGGGGCGAAGTTATTCTTGTCTGAGTTATAGAATGGCCGCCCAACGGACTTGCCGGCAAAGTCCAGCGTGTTGTTGGTGTAAAGGCTGGAAAGGTAGTTACCATCGATTAGTTGTGGCAGCAGCGCGAGCGAATCGCGCTCGTCGAACACGGAGATATACTCCCACCGGACGCCGTAGTTCAGGTTTAGTTTGCGGGAGATCTTGTAGTTGTCGGTGGCGTAGAGAGCAAGCGTGTTCAAGGAATAGCGGCGGCGGTCGTCCGCTCCCGGAACGAACCCGGAGTCGCGGCTCGTGACATTAAAAGTCTGGCTGGCGTTGTTGATGAGACCCGCTAAGTTGGCTAGCAGGTTATTCGCCCGCCCAAGTTCCGCCGCGCTGATCCCGGGAAGCGCGCCCGTCGCAATCCCGGTTTGCCCCGCGCCGATTCCCAGTGTGTATGTCGGGAAACTTCCGGCGGAGTTGTAAGGCTGAATGCGCTGCGGCATGTAGTTGGCGCCGAATTGAAATGTGTGCTTGCCTTTCGTCCACCCGGTGTTGTTGTTGATATTGGTGGTGTAGACATCCCGGCCCTGGGGGAGGAAAGTCCCCACCGGCGAACTGTAGAACAGGCCCGCAACGTAGAAGTCCTGAGGTGCCTGGTTGGTGCTGAAGAACGGCTTATTCGTGTTAAAGCCGAAGCGGAACTCGTTAGTCAGAGACGCCGTGGGGTTCGTCCTCCAGCCGATCGACAGGAACTGGACTTTCGAGCCGTTCGAGTTTGGCGGAATTTCGGCAAGAATTTACTTGACGCACCCATTTGTGATAGCGTAAGGCCATGCTCTCGGACGGGTGGCGGCAACGCTTTATCGATTCTGGCATCGAATTTGCCCTACAGGCTTTTTGGGTGGCTGCGTGGGGAGCGGCTGCTATGACGGTTGCCCTGATTGTTGCCCTATTCAGGAACGCAGACCAACGATGGGTATTCGCTTTCGGTGGAGCAGTGCTAGCATTTGTGACGGTTATTGCCACAACCGCCTTGCTAGTTCGCTTGAGGCGAAAAGCCGACTTGCCGCGAGTAGGACGGCGGGGCGTGCTTGATGCCCAAAGAGATGTCGCCCTCGCAACCAAGAGCTTGCCGAAAAACTTAAACATACTAACTACACAAATGAAAAGGGTCGGAGACTTGGCCGTCAAGGCCCGTACAAGAATGGAGGAAATCAATAGGAGCGGAGGGGATATAGAAAAGCTACACAGGGAGGCTTCTTCGATCAGCCGCAGGATTGCGCGATGCGCTGCCGTGATGCGTCTGCACGGTGCCGCCGTTCAAGTGGATATGGATTTACTCATTCGAGGCTATGGAGAGTGGTTGGAATGGGCGGTAAAAATCCAACAAGCGGAACATTGCCATGTTATCTCAGTATCGCTCCGCACCATCGTGGCGGCGATTGACTCGGCAATTCCGGGGATCGCTTCCTTTCGGGATGGCACCGACTCCCTTAGGTCGGTCAGTTCGGATATGGACCTAGCGGGAAGCGATCTTCGTGAAGCGGTAGACGGAATACTAAACAAGCTCCACGCGACCAAAGCATTCTGCGATGTGAGCCTTGAAAGGACCAATCCGGCATGATGCCCCGAACCAAACTCCCCATTCCCGACCCGGTCGGCACGGAGTTCGAGAATTTCGACAGGCTCATGAAGTTGATCGTCTCAAAACCTTCAAGGCCTGTCGAAGCGAAACCAAAACGGAAAAAGGACACTCAGCCGCGCTTGCCGCGCCCCTGACGCTTATGCCCCTTCCCCTACACAGTAGCGCCTTTCCCCGTCAATTCGTCCCACGTCAGGCGACGGCCCGCTATGCGGCGGCAAACGTGCTTGAAGCGCTCGGAATCGGTCATCTCCCGGTGGTTGTACCGGAATCCCTGTTCGTCCAAGTACCGGAACAGGTGAAAGGGTTCCACGCTGATGTACGTGCCGTGAATCTGGCGCTTCACAAGACTCCAGAAGTTCTCCATGGTGTTCGTGTGCACGTTCTGACGGGCGTATTCGACCGCGTGATTAATGACGGCGTGCTTGAAGTTTTCGGACAAGCCTTCGTAGGACAGAAGCTCATCGGAGAAGATCGCCGATCCAACTTCAACGTTTCGCCCAATGTGAGATTGCAGATCCCGCTTCCGGCGTCGATCAACAACAGCCGTGCGGACCTTGCCGCCACGTTCGACCATGCCGAAGGCGATCACCTTACCTTTGTGCCCTTCGGCCATCCGGGCTTTGCGTTTCGCGGAGTGCATGTTCCGCGCCTTGCCGCCGATGAACGATTCATCGACTTCGACTTCGCCGGAAAGCTTGGTATCCGGGTTATCCTGCAACGCCGTGCGAAGCCTTTGCAGCATGAACCACGCCGTCTTTTGCGTCACACCCAGGTCACGGGCGATCTCATGGGAACTAACACCGTTTTTGCAGTTAGCAATCAGCCAAGCGGCAGTCATCCACTTATCGAGTCCGATGGGGGACTCGTTGAAGATAGTGCCCATTTTGGCGGAAAACTGTTTCCGGCACTTGCGACACTTCCAAATGCGGCGCGTGGCAAGAAACATCGGCTCTTTCGCCGCGCAAAAGGGACACTCAGCACCGTTCGGCCATCGGTACGCCGCAAAGAATTGAAGCGCCCGATCAGGGTCAGAGAAAAACCGAATCGCTTCCAGCAGCGTTTTAGGGGCTTCCATGGGTCCAAGTATGACTCAAAAACTTGGGTGTGTCAAGTAAGTTCTTGCCGGAATTTCGGTATAGCCCTCGCCCGAATTGATGTCCGGACGGTCGGTCAAGTCGTCGGCATAAGAATAAGTGGCGGACACCGAGTTCGTCGGCGTCAGGTACCAATCCAACTTGCCCATCGCGTTGTTGCGTTCCTGGTTGTTGCGGGTGCGGAAGCGGTAGCCGATCGTGTTCCGGATAGAACCTGCACGCGAGTCGCCTAAGTCGAAATTGTTCGCGGCCGAGGCGGGCGGCAGCTGATTAATCAGGCCTTGGGCTACGGGATCGAGCTGATTGCCGGTCAGTTGAAGGATGTTCGCCTGCGCGGTGCCGCCGGAAACGGGGTAGATGAATTCGCCGCGCCGCGCCGACTCCGTCAGGATCGTGCGGTTGAACGTGCTCTGCTGGCGTAGCCGAAGGCCTTCAAGATTCGTATAGAAGAAGAGTTTGTCGCGGATGATTCGTCCGCCCAGTGTCCCGCCCACCTGGTTTTGGTTCAGGAACGGCAGCGAGACGCCATCGCGGTTGTTGAACCAGCTGTTCGCGGCGAACTTGTTATTCCGGTTGGTCCAGTAGAGCGAACCATGATAATCGTTCCCGCCGGAGGGAGCCGTGAAGTTGACCTGTGCCGCGCCGCCGCCGGAGACCGCTCCGGAATTCGACGTGACGATGGTCATTTCGGCCACCTGATCCGTGAACAGGCGCAGCGGCTGGAAGTCGGCCGTGTTCGTCCGGATGAAGTTGTCCTGGATATTGATTCCTTCGTAAGTAATGTTCAGATACGCCGGACGCAGGCCGTTAATCGTGGTGGGGACGCGGCCGCTGTGGTTACGCCGGCCTGCGTTTGCAGCAGTGCCGTTACGCTGCGGTTCAACTGGGGAAGCTGGCGGAATTGTTCGTTGCTGACGGTGTTCGAAATCTCGGCGTTGGTCGTCTGCACGCTCTGCGCGCTGGCGACGACATCCACCGTTTCGGCGACGCTCGAGACGTTCAGCGTGACAGGCGGAAGCGAGAGCTCACGCGCGCTTTAAATGCGAAGGCCTCGCAGAACCTGCGTGCCGAAGCCCGAGCTTTCGACGCTGAGATCGAAGATGCCGGGATTTAGGCCGACGAAGTTGAAGCTGCCTTCTTCGTTGGTCTGCGTGGTGGCGACCGGCGCCGTAGCCCCGGGAAGAAGCACTTGGACGGTCGCAGCCGGAACCGCCGCGCCGCTGGGATCCGTTACAGTGCCCGATAGCCGGCTGGTGGTCTGTGCGGTAAGTCCGATGCAGAAGACGGCCAACACTGCGGCCAATCCGGTGGTTCTGAAATTCATGAATGCCCCCTCAACGTCGTACGACGGGCTGGCGCCGTCATTTTTGAATCACCACCGGCGATGGTGACCAAACCCTAATGACTCTGATGTTACGGCGGCAACCAACTGAAAAGCAATTGTTTGTCGCGTCAGGCGACAAACTTATAGCCGACGCCGCGAACCGTGATTAAGTGCTGCGGCTGCGAAGGCTCTTCTTCGAGATGCCGCCGCAGACGGACGATGAAGTTGTCGATCGCGCGGGTGTCGGTGTCTTCATGCACGCCCCAGACTTCTTCCAACAGCTCCTTGCGGGGCACCGTCCGGCCCTGCCGTTCGATCAGATACTTCAGCAGGCCGGCTTCCATACGGGTAAGAGTAAGCGTCTCCCCTTTCGAGCGGATCTCCAGGTTGTCGAAGTCGATCTCGCGGCCCTGGAAAGTGAAAACGTTCTTGGGAGTCTGCGTCATCCATTCCCGGCGGCGAAGCAGGCCGCGCACGCGGGCCAGCAGAATCGACAGGTCGAACGGCTTGGCCAGATAGTCGTCGGCGCCGGACTCAAATCCCTTGATCACGTCGTCGGGACGGCCGCGCGCGGTAAGCATTAGGGTGGGGATGAAGTTCCCCTGATCGCGCAGAGTCCGGGCGACATCGAAGCCGCTGATGCCGGGCAGCATGACGTCCAGCACCAGCACGTCGCTGGACTGTTTCGCCAGAATCGCCAGGGCCTCTTCGCCGTTCTCGGCCACCTCCACATCGAAACCTTCGGCCTCGAAGTTGAACCGCAGCCCGTCCGCGATGTGCGCCTCGTCCTCCACGATCAGGACGCGGTTCACGAAGAGGGAAGCTCCAGCGTGAAGGTGCTGCCGCGGCCGGCGCCTTCACTTTCGGCGAACACTTTTCCGCCATGGCGGCGGGCGATGGAGTTGACGATAAACAGGCCCAGGCCGGTGCCTTTGACACGCTGCGTTAGCGCCCCGGGAGTGCGGTAGAAGCGCCTGAAGATCCGCTTTAGCTCGGCGGGCGCGATTCCGGCTCCGTCGTCCTTCACGCGGACGTAGACCAACCCGTTGACGCGCGAAACCTCCGCCCGGACGCGCACGCCCCCGGCGGAATATTTCACGGCATTTTCGATCAGATTGGTTACGGCGGCCCGGAGTTCCTGGGCGTCGCCCTGGACCCATGCCTCGTCGGACGCCGCCACCTTGATCGCATCGTCGCTAAGCCGGTTGCGGGTTCGCGCCACGGCGGCGGAATCGCGAACCAGCTCCGCCATCTCAACCGGCGCGGTGTGGCCGAGACTTTTCGCAGACCCGGTGCGGCCCGCGTCCAGCACCTTCTCGACGGTGCCCAGCAGACGATCTGTGTCGGCCAGCATGATGCCGTAGAACTCGCGGCGTTTCGTCTCGTCGGGCTCACGCCTCTGTAACGTCTCCAGATACAGCCGGATCGACGCCACGGGGGTTTTCAACTCATGCGTAACGGAATTGATGAAACTATCGTGCTGCTCGTTCCGGCGAATCTCGCGGATCAGGAAGATGGTGTTCAGGGCGACGCCGGCGATCAGCAGGGCGAAGAAGACGGTGCCGAGAAACAGCATCACCCCGGTGCGCCAATTGATCACCACCCAGCCGACGTTTAGCGTCAGGGCGACGGCCAGCAGGCTGATGCCAAGAATGGTGACGGTGATGATGGAGCGGCGACGTCCGCTGGGTCCCACGACCCTAGAATATAGAGTCCCGGTCCGGAGCGTCAGGCGGCTTCGCGGGCGGCGAGATCCGAATCCACCTTCGCAACGCGCACGTTCGTCGCGACGCCGAGCTTCTCAAGAAGATGAATCTGCAGCCACGTCATGTCGAACTCATACCAGGCCAGGCCATGGCGCGCCGAGGCCGGATGCGCATGGTGGTTGTTGTGCCAGCCTTCGCCGAACGTAAGCAGCGCCACCCACCAGTTATTCCGGGAATCGTCACGGGTTTCAAACCGGCGCGGACCCCACATGTGCGTTGCGGAGTTCACCAGCCACGTGGCGTGCCATCCGGCAACCACGCGCACGAACACACACCAGAACGCCAGCGCCCATCCGCCGAAGGCAAGCAGGCCCAGGCCCAGCAGCGTCACCGGCACCCAGTGCCAGGTGTTCAGCCAGAGGTAGAACTTGTCGCGAGCTAGATCCGGCGCGTAACGTGCGGTTACCTTCGTGTTGTTGTGCATCGCATCGCCCACCGTCATCCAGATGATGTGCGCCCACCAGCCGCCGTCACGTGGGGAGTGCGGATCACCCTCCTTGTCGGACTGCTGGTGATGAGCGCGGTGGACCGCCACCCAGGAGATGGGTCCGCCCTGCAGCGTCAGAGTGCCGCAGACGGCGAAGAGATAATCCACCCATTTGGGCACTTTATAGGCACGATGGGTGTGCAGACGGTGGTATCCCATGCCAATACCCCATCCAATGCTGATCCAGTAAAGCACCGCTGCGGCGGCCACGGCTTTCCAATTCCAAAGGAAAATAACG
The DNA here is from genome assembly GCA_041746955.1 of Bryobacteraceae bacterium. GTDB lineage: Bacteria > Acidobacteriota > Terriglobia > Bryobacterales > Bryobacteraceae > JAPKYZ01. The sequence continues at coordinate 13,829 of JBGTFZ010000091.1, read as the reverse complement.
GTAAAGAGTGCAAGAATATGGAAAACGCCAAAGGCGACCACGGTGGGCCAGTTCAGTTTGTTCTTATCTTTGCCTGCGAAAAGATCTGTCACAACGCCTCTTAACGACCACCGTAGCAACCGCCTGAACTTTCTCGTGTAAAAGTTGTGTAATTTCAGCCTGTGACCGTCGGAGACATTCGCTACCACCGCAATTTCCGGTCGGCCGTCGTGCCGGATTCCCGGGATATCCTGGTCTATCTGCCGCCCGGCTACGGGGCCTCCACCAGTGCGCGCTATCCCGTTCTGTATCTGCAGGATGGGCAGAATGTTTTCGATGGCGACACGGCCTTCATTCCGGGGCAGGAGTGGCAAGTGGACGAGGCTGCGGAGCGCCTGATCCCCGCCGGGCGGGTTCAGCCCCTTATCATTGTCGCCATCCCCCACGCGGGCATCAACCGGATCGACGAATACACGCCGACCTTCGACCTGAAGATGCACCGGGGCGGAAGCGCCGCGCAGTACGGAACGTTCCTGACCCGCGAAGTGAAGCCCCTGATCGACGCGACGTACCGGACCCGGCCCGGTCGGCAGTACACCGCATTAGGCGGATCTTCCTTGGGCGGTTTGGTGACTTTTTATCTGGGACTGCGCTACCCGCGCATTTTCGGACGGCTGGCGGTAATGTCGCCCTCCATCTGGTGGGACCAGCGGAGCGTGCTGGCGGACTTGGCTGGATACCGCGACGCCCGCCGCGCCACGATCTGGCTGGACACCGGAACGCGCGAAGGCGGCATTACTCTCGAAAACGTGAGGCAACTTCGCGATCAACTGATCGGCAAGGGGTGGCGGCTCGGCCGGAATCTGCGCTACTACGAGGCCGAAGGCGCTGAGCATTCTGAGCAAGCGTGGGCCGGGCGCGTGCCGATGATGCTGGAGTTCCTATTCCCGGGCGACGCGGCTACGTGACGATCACCGTCGCGCTGGGTGCGTCCCAAGCGGCGGTGTGACCTGCGCGGAACGCCACGTCCTGAATGTCGATGTAGAGCCTTCCGTCCCGATCCAGCGCTTCAAAAGATCCCTCCGGCGCGCGCAATCCCACGAATCGCAACCGCCCTTCGGACCCTTCCACCGTACAGCCAAGCACTCCGGCCACCTCCGCCGAATCGACGAAGCACTCGCCGTTCATCAGCGCGGCCTTGCCGATTGGCTTTCCCCGGAACGTGACGTTCACCATCTGCGGAGCCTCCGGATCTTCGCCACCGGCCAGCGCCCTCTGCACCAGGCTTCGTAGGAATTTTCCGACTTCCGCCGAGCCGAGTTGCTGATTCCAGGGAAGGATCAGCGGGTCCCACTTGCCGTTCTGCGCGATGCCGAGATTCAACTGAACTTCGCCGTGTCCCAACACCGTCTCCGGCGTTACTGGAATTGCGTAGCGGCCACATAGTTCCGCCACAACTTCAGCCAGAACCGTCCACTGCCGCTCGGTCATCGGATGGCTGCCCGCGCGGAAGGGCCGCTCGTTCGCGCCCGCCATGCAGCATACGGCGACGCCGATCGATCCCGCGTTGCAGCCCTTCGTGTGCGCGGCGTAAACGCCTCCGGCCGTGGATACGTTGTCGGCGATGCTTCGCTCGCCGCGGATCACGTTTCCGTCGTGCTCAATCAGCAGGTGGTAGTGCAGCCGGTCCAGCGAACTGGCCCGATGCGCTCCGCCGGTCCAGTGGCAGATGACGCGCTTCATTTCGCAATGGGGCAACCAAGCAGGATCGATCAGCGGCATCGCGTGCCTATGCGGCTTTCTTCGCGTACTCCCGGACGATGTAGTCGCAGGTGCGGACCGTAAGCGCCATCATGGTCAGGGTCGGGTTGGCGCAGCCGATCGACACCCAGGCCGCGCCATCGGTGACGAAAAGATTCTCGACGTCCCAGCTTTGGCAGTATTTGTTCAGAACGCTGGTTTTGGAATCCGCCCCCATGCGCGCGGTTCCCACTTCGTGAATGCAGAACCCGGGAACGCTCCAGCGGCCATCGGGCGTCGTCGTGATGTTTTTCGCGCCCGCCGCTTCCAGCATTTCCGCACCCTGCTGCACTCCGTCGCGCCAAAGCTTTTTTTCGTTGTCGCCCCACTCCATTGTGACCTTCAGCACCGGGATGCCCCAGGCGTCCACGCGCTTCGTGTCGATCTCGACGAAGTTTTCTTTGCGGGCCAGGCATTCCGCCCAAAGCGAGATGCCGATGTTGAACCGCCCTTGGCGGACATTGTCCTTATAGCCGGCGCCGAAACCGGGCGCGGCGTAGTCGAAGACGGGCGTTGATCCGCCCTGGTACCCGTAACCGCGAATGAAGCCGTTGGTGGTCTTCTCCTTCACGTTGCGGAAACGCGGGACGTAGATGCCGTTGGGACGCCGCGGCATTCCGGCCCAGGGCTTCGCCTCCAGCATGTCCATAGTGCCGTTGGCTCCGCCCTGATAGATGTGGTCCATCAGGTATTTGCCTAGGGCGCCGGACGAATTCGCAATGCCGGAATTCAGCATCAGCCGCGTGGATTCCAGCGTGGACGCGCACAGCATGACGATCTTCGCGCGAACCTCGCGGGACGCGCGCGTCGTCCGGTCGATGTACGAGATCCCCGCCGCCTTGCCGTCCCTCATCACCACCCGCGCCGCCACGGCGTCCGTTATCAGCGTCAGACGCCCGGTCTTCGCCGCGTCTTTGATGGTCGTGAAGGGGCTGGAGAAGTAGGAATACGTGATGCAGCCGCGCTCACACGGGCCGCAATAGTGGCAGGCCTTTCGCCCATTGTGGTCACGCGTGAGAATCGCGGTGCGTCCGATGGTGACTGTGCGGCCCATCTTCTTCTTCACTTGGTCGCGGAGAATTTCTTCGCCGCACGTCATCTCCATGGGCGGAAGAAAAACGGAATCGGGAAGCTGCGGCAGATTCTCCGCGCGGCCGCTGATGCCGACGTATTTTTCAACCTCCTCGTAGTAAGGTGCCATCTCGGCATAGTCCACCGGCCAATCGACATCGTATCCGTCGTGCGACGCCGCCTTGAAATCGATGTCGCCCATGCGGTAGCTCTGCCGGCCCCAACTCAGGCTGCGGCCGCCCAGCACGCGCTGGCGAATCCACCAGAAAGGCTTTTCCTGCGTGTAGGGATTCTCGACATCGGAGGCGAACCACTTGTAGTTGTACTCGCTGCATGCGTAGCAGCGGCCCTGAATCGGGCGGTCCTGAAAAATTTTGGGCGACATGCCCAGGTAGGGAAGCTGCCAGGGATTGGTGTGTTCGCTGAAGTCTTTTTCGGTGATCTTCTGGCCGGCCTCCAGCATGGCAACGCGCATGCCGGCTTCGGTCAGTTTCTTCGCGGCCCATCCGCCGGTCGCGCCGGAGCCGACCACAATCACATCAAACGATTCCGCCGGAGTGGATACCTGAGCCATGCTGCGGACATCCTAACACCCGCCGCTTTATGGATCGACCTTCACCTGATTGACGACGCCGCTGACGCCCTTCACTTTCTTACAAAGGCGGTCTACCTTCTGGCGGCTCTTTTCCTTGTCCACTTTGCCGCGAACCGTGACAACGCCTTCTTTCACGTCCACGTCGAAAGCGCCACCCTTGACGTCGGGATCGTTGGCGAGAACGCGCCGCACCTGATCGTGGATCATGTCGTCGGTGACGGGTTTCTTCTGCGCGGCAGCGGGCGCGGCAAGGGCGAACAGCAACAGCAGGAACGTCTTCATTGGGGTTAAACCTCTTATTCTACGGTCCGCCAGTCCAGTTCGTTGACGAAGCTCTCGTTGGTCCGCCAATTCTCTTTGACGAGGACGAAAAGCTGAAGGAAGACCTTCGTGCCGGTCAACGTCTCAATTTGCTGACGGGCGGAGGTTCCAATGCGTTTCAGCGACTGCCCTTTTGCGCCAATGATGATCGCCTTCTGGCCCGGGCGTTCGACAGTAATCGTCGCCGAGATGCGAACCAGTTTCGGTTTTGCCTCCCAGTTCTCGATCTTCACGGCAACCGAGTGCGGAATCTCGTCGTGCGTCATTCGCAGAATCTGTTCGCGAATCATCTCGGCGGCAAGGAACCGCTCCGGCTGATCGGTAAGGTAGTCTGCCGGAAATAGAGCCGGCCCCGGCGGCAGATACTTCCGGATGGCGGCCTTCAGCGCATCCAGCCCCGTCCCGCGCAGCGCGGACACCGGAATAAATTCGTCGAACGGATGCTGCTGGCTGTACGCCTCGATCCTGGGAAGCAAAAGCCGCTTGTCATCCAGCACGTCGATCTTGTTCATCACCAGAATCGACGGCTTCGGTAGCGAGGTGTGCGCGCGCTTCAGCGCGTCCAGCGCCTGCCATTCCTCGACGTCCGGCGTTCGTGTCGAATCGGCAATGTAGAGCCGGACATCGGGCGCGTCCAACGCCTCTCGCACCGCCGTCATCATCCGCTTGTTGAAGTAGCTGTCCGACCGGTGGATGCCCGGCGTATCGACAAAAACGATCTGCGCGTCCGGCGTGGTTACGACGCCCTGAACGTGCGTGCGCGTGGTTTGCGGGCGGGACGCGACTATGGCCACCTTCTCCCCAACCAGGGCATTCAGCAGCGTGGACTTTCCCGCGTTCGGGCGTCCGGCGATCGCCGCGAATCCGGAGACGTGTTTGTCAGCTTTCACTGGGCACTTCCGGCCGCATCGCCACCTTGGCCAGCCGCACACGGTCTACCCGCAGGGGGCTGGCGGCCAATACTTCGATGCGCAATCCCTCGCGCTCCAGCACCTCGCCGGCCGAGGGAACGTATCCCAGCCACTCCGTCACCAAGCCGCCAACCGTGGTGGCTTCAGTCGAATCGCTGGGTTCAAACTCTACCAGTTCGTTCAAGTGATCCAGATCGTAGTTTCCCGCCATGACGAACGCGCCGTCCGTTTCCTTCAGGAAGTCGTGCGGTGGTTCATGCTCGTCGCGGATCTCTCCGAGAATCTCTTCGACAAGGTCCTCCATCGTCACCAGTCCGGCCGTATTTCCATACTCGTCGGCCACAACCACAATGTGCTTTGCGTCGCGCTGCATGTCGCGCAGCAGTTCGTTCACCGGCTTCGTCTCCGGCACCGCGTCCATGTTCCGCATGATCTCCCGCACGCGCCGCTTTAGACGCTTCTCGTAGTCCACCTCGAACATGTCGCGGACGTGGACAAAGCCCTGCATGTTGTCGAAGTTCCCTTTGAAGACGGGAACCCGGGAATACTGCTCACTGATGACCAGCTGCCTGAGTTCTTCAAGCGTCGCTTCCTCGTTTATGGCGACGATTTGCGGCCGCGGCGTCATCACTTCCCTCGCCGTTTTCTCTCCGAAGTCGATAACCGTTTTCAGCAGCTTCTTGTCGGCCTCGTCGATGATGCCCTCCTCGGCTCCGGCATCAATGACGGCATGAAATTCGTCGCCATTCTCTTCGACGGCGGGCTTTTCCTCACCGAACTCGCTGGCCGTTTTCATGAAAGCCAGCAGCGCCATCAATGGCCGCGCGCAATAAAGCATGGCGCGCAGCACCGGCAGCAGCGGACCAAGCCAGGTTCCCCCGGAACGCCGGTACATGAACTGCGGAACCAGGTACGCGACCGTCAGCATTGCGGCCACGCTATAGAGCGCTGCCAGCGTCAGATGCCCCGCAACGGCCATTAGCGGAACCGGCATCAGCACCATCAATGTGTGCTTCCACAACGAGAAAGCCAAAGCGCCGATTTCGCCCTTGACGCCCAACTCCTTTTCGATCTCCTGTTCAAAGAACACCAGCATTGGCTGATCGCGCCGCCGCAGCCGGAGCGATTGCAGATAGCAAGTCTGCACCACCGTGGCCAGCACCAGGATGAGAACGATCAGCACTAGCGAAACGATGGCCGCCAGTGTCACTCGCCGCTCCTCTCGGTCAACCCCAAGGGAAGCCCGAAGCGCTGGCGCAGCCGCCGCTCATGCCTGGCCATCTCGCCGGAATCCTTTTCGTGGTCCATCCCCGCAAGGTGTAGAACTCCGTGGAGCATCAGGATGGAAACCTCATCGTGGATCGTATGTCCAAATTCTTTCGCTTGACTGCGCGCGCGATCGTAGGAAATCGCAAGATCGCCCAGCCACTCTCCTCCGTCCGGCGCGGGAAACGAGAGCACATCGGTGGTCTGACGCTTGCCCCGGTACCGCTTCTGTAACGACAACATCTCCCGGTCATCTGTTACGAGGCATGCAAAAGGCCGCCCATCAGCCGCATTCCGGGAAAGCCGCAAAGCGAACCGGTGCAGGGCCATTCGGCGGATGGCGGAGCAGCGCTGGCGGTAGAGTACGCCGGTCTCACCCGGTTTCATCGGTAACGGGCGCCGGTTCGCGTTCCGGCGCGGTATCCAGCCGTAGCGTTAGCTGGCGCGCGGCGCCAGTGGTTTCGGCATGGCGGTCGTACGCCTTCACCACGCGCTGCACCAGCGTATGCCGGACGACATCGGTGTCGTCAAAGTGGACAAACGTGATGCCCTCCACGCCCTTCAGTATGTCGATGACCTCCAGAAGCCCGCTGCGGCGGCCCTGCGGAAGATCGATCTGCGTAATGTCGCCCGTAACGACCATCTTGGAATTGAAGCCCAGGCGCGTCAGGATCATCTTCATCTGCTCTGCCGTCGCGTTCTGCGCCTCGTCGATGATGATGAACGCGTCGCTTAGCGTGCGTCCGCGCATGAAGGCGATGGGCGCCACTTCGATCGTGTTTCGTTCCAGCAGTTTCTCCACGCGCTCCGCCTCCAGCATTTCGAACAATGCGTCGTAGAGGGGCCGCAGGTAGGGATCGATCTTCTCTTGCAGCGTGCCGGGAAGGAAGCCCAGCCGCTCCCCAGCTTCCACCGCAGGGCGCGTCAGGATAATCCGGCTGACCTTCTTCGCCAGAAACGCGGCCACCGCCATCGCCACCGCCAGATACGTTTTTCCCGTTCCGGCGGGACCGATCCCGAACACCATGTCCTGCCGCTCGATCGCGTCCAGATACCGGCGCTGATTCACCGACCGCGGCGCGAGAACCTTGCGCCCAAAGCTCCGCTGCTTGCCCGCGATCACCAGTTGCTTCAGGCCCACCTCGGGATCTTCGATGACGATCCGAAGGTAGGGCTTTAGGTCGCCATTGTTGAAGACATGCCCGGCGACGATGAGATCGGAATAGTCGCTAAGAATTCGGGCGGCCCGTTCGATGTTGGCCGGTTCGCCCTCCAACTCGACACTATCCGGAAGCAGGCTGGCCTGGATTCCCAGCGAATCCTCGATCAACCTGATGTTCGAATCCCGGGTCCCGAACAGGGACTCAACTCCGCGCGTAATCGGAACGCTACGCTTCATTCAGAGTTTTCGGTAAGGTCGCGGCGGGTTGGCCGCAAAGCGGGAATGTTGAAAATCAACCCTGTGCCGCTACGCGCGGACCGGCGGAAGCACATTCACCACGAATATATCACGCAAGGCCCGCCGCACAATGACAAATAGAATGCTGCATTGGGAAGGTTGAACGAATGCCTTACACACAAGGTCCGCCCCATGTTCGGGCAGCGGGTTGTCCCGATCACTGAAGACATCATGCTCAAGTGCGGATTGACCATCGTCACCGGCGACCGCATCGACTTCGACAAAGCGCGTGTGCCGTTCATGCGGGAGCAGTAGGGCTCTCAGACCTCCATCGGCTTGGTTCTCGTCAACTCCTAACCAAGTAGAAAGGCCGGGCCCGAGCGTCCGCCGTGCTTTAGCAGACGGCAGCGCAGTTCCGTCCGCGCCCGCAGCAGGCGGGATTTCGCGGCGGCGATGGTGATGCCTAGGCGCTGCGCCACTTCCGGCATCGATAAATCCTGAACTTCCCGCAGTACGAACACTTCTCGCAGCAGTGGAGGAATCCTTCGAATCTCAGTCTGCAGCATCGCACCAATCTCCACCCTTCCCAACTGCTGCTCCGGATCTTCACTGTGGTCCGTCAAGTCCAGGGTGATCTGGTCCTCTGACTGTACGGCGTCCTCTATGTACAGCAGACGCGCCCGCTTCTGCTGGCGCAGCCTCATCAGGCACTGATTCACGACGATTCGCGTCAGCCATGTCGTAAACTTCGCGTCCCGGTGGAACTGGTCGATGTGCTCAAATGCCTTCCAAAGGGCATTCTGCACTTCATCCTCTGCGTCGCATTTGTCTTTCAAGATCGACAGAGCCAACTTGAAGCACGCCACACGGTGGCGCCGAACCAAATCGGCAAAGGCCAGATCGTTGCCGTTCTGGGACATTTCCACAAGCGCATCGTCGGTCAGCGCAGCATAATCAATAGCAAGGTCGTGCATCTAGGCTGAACCTTTCGTACTCTAGGACTAAACGGTCTATGGATAACGACACTATTATGCCACCTGAAGTTACAAAGCTGAACGCTGTTACTGAAGATGAGTTCAGTGGCAAGGAATCTCCAGGGGCGCCGTTTACCGGGACTGAAACGAATGAAGCGGAGTTGGCTAAAGTTCCAACAGGGGAATCGACCCTTCGACGAGTACTTTCCTCCTATGAACTGGGCCAAAAGCTAAAGTCGCTGCGCTTGAAGAAGAAGATCGCGCTTGTAGACCTCGGAAAACACACGGGTTTGTCAGCTTCAATGCTGTCCCAGCTGGAAAACGGCAAGCTGATCCCGACTCTGCCCACGCTGGCACGCATCGCCATGGTCTTTGACGTGGGCCTCGACCATTTTTTCAGTGATAGGCGCCGGACGAAGCTCTTCGCGGTCGTCCGGGCGGCCGAGCGGATGAAGTTCCCCGACCAGGCGGGGTCGCCCAAACCGGACTTCTGGTTCGAGTGTCTCGCTTTCTCGGCCCAGGACAAGAGCCTTCAGGCGTACCTGGCGGAATTCCCGAAACGCGGTGACGACGTGCATGAGCATTCGCATGAAGGCGCGGAATTCCTGCATGTCATCGTGGGTTCCGTGTCCATCTACTACCAGAACGAGGAGCACGTGCTCGACGCCGGCGACAGCGTGTATTTCGACTCCTCGGAGCCGCACTCGTACCGGGGGATGGCGGCGACCGTGTCGAAAGCGATCGTGATCACGACTACGCCACGGCTCTGAAGTCCGCGGCAGCGCTATGATGGCGGGGCGGTGAGACGCGCAATCGCACTACTCCTTCTGGCCTCCGTAGCGGCTTGTGCCGCCGACTGGACGGTGTACCGCATGGGCCCGTTCGAAGTCTTCACGGACCGTGATAAGGACCAGGCGCGATCCACACTGAACCATCTGGAGCAGCTCCGCTGGGCATTCGCATACTTCACCGGCAAGCAGGAGCCGAAGTCGCTGTTCCCGATCCGCATCGTGATTACGGACAAGCCGGCATCGCCAAAGTTCGTGCCGGTTGGCGACGCGTGGCGCGGCTTCCTGGCCCACAAGGAAGACATCGGCCCCGAATGGAACACCCAGGTCGTCCGCATTCTAATGGACGAGAATCTTGGCCGGATGCCCAGCGCGATCGAGGACGGCCTGATCCAACTGCTCTCAACCGCCGAGGTGTCGGGCACGCACGTCATCATCGGGCAGCCGCCGAAGGAGCTGACGTTGAACTGGGCCCGCCTGCATCTGCTGGCCACCACGGACGAGTACCGGGGCCGCGTCCGGCTGTTGATCGCAAATCTGGAGAAGGGCGTCGATACGGACGTCGCGTTCCGCAATGCGTTGAGCAAGACGGCGGCGGAGATAGACCGCGAGGCCGAAACGCACTTAAATGGAAAAACCGTGGCGACGTACGACCTCTCGGGTAAACCCTTGAACGCCAACCGGGACTTTACGCCACGCGTTCCGGACGAAGATGCGGTTCGCGCCGCGCGGGGGGCAACGTCGGGGCCGCAGACGGCGATGGGGTTGTTCGACGCCGGAAATTTCGAAGCCGCCTCGAAGCTGCAGCCGGAGTGGAGCGCCCCTTACCGCGCCATGGCGACGACGGAAACAGACGCCGGGAAGAAGGGCGGCCTGGTGAAGAAAGCGGCGGAGCTTGCGCCGCGCGACTCCGGCCTATGGACCGAGTTCGCCCTGCTGATGACACAGTATGAACGCTGGGCGGATGCCGACAAGGCATGGGCACAGGCGTTGCGGGCGGCCACCGATCCGGCCGACCGGGAAGAGATTCTCGCCCGTCGCCGGGATCTGACGGACCGCCGTCTGGAGGCGGAGGCGAACGCGCGCCGCGAAGCGAAGCTGGCTGAGGAGCGCGAGATCCAGCAACTGAAGAACGAAGCGGTGGCGCGCATCCAGGAAGCCGAGAAGAAAGCCAACTCCGGTGGAGCACTTGATCCGAACGCGAAGGTCCATGAATGGTGGGACGGTCCGCAGCCGGACGCGAAGCTGGCGGGAACGCTAACACGCGTCGATTGCCGCGCCGGAAAATTCACGCTGTCGATCCGGTCCGAAGGCAAGGCGGTGTCGCTGGCCGTGGCCGATCCAAAGGCGCTGGTGGTAACGGGGGGCGGACAGACCACGCTAAGCTGCGGAGCTCAGAAGCCTGCCCGCCCGGTTGAAGTGGAGTACTTCGAAAAGTCGAAACAGGCGGCGGTGATTCGCTTTCAATGACGGCGTCCCGGCTGCGCTGGATCGTTATTGGCGTCTTCATGCTGTCGTCGGCGCTGAACTATCTGGACCGGCAGATTCTCGCTGCTGTCGCCCCGAGTCTGAAGACGGAGTTCGGCCTGACGAACGAAGACTTCGGGCAGTTGATCCGCGTCTTCTCCATCACCTATGCGGCGGCCTCGCCGCTGATGGGATTATTTCTGGACCGGCAGGGGCTGACGCGCGGGCTTACGATCGCCATCGCAATCTGGTCCTGCGCGGGAATGGGGACGGCGTTCGTCAGCAGCTTCGCTGGACTGATGGCGGCCCGTGCGCTGCTGGGCATCGGGGAGGCGGCCGGCATTCCCTCCACCGGAAAAGTCGGCCACCTCTATCTGGCCGCCAAGGAACGCGGTATCGGGGCGGCGCTAAGCCAGATCGGGCTCAGCATCGGATCGGTAGCCGCGCCATGGCTGGTGAATTTAATTTCGCCGGAGTATGGCTGGCGTGGCGCTTTCTTCGTCGCGGGCGCGCTGGGGTTCCTTTGGATTCCGCTGTGGCTGGTGATCGAACGCCGCGCGGTGCGGGTGCCGGATTCGTTTGCGGCGGCGCCGATGCGGCCTGGCGCGCTGCTGAAAGAGAAACAGATGTGGGGCCTGATCGCGGCCAACCTGTGCTCCATGTCGGTCTACACGCTGTGGACCAACTGGACGACGATCTTCCTGACCACGCGCTACGGCTTGTCTCAATCTGCCGCCAACCAGCTTGCGCCACTTCCCCATTTCTTCGCCTACTTCGGCGGCCTTACCGGCGGCTTCATCTCCTACCGCCTGATTGCGCGCGGGATGGACCCGCTGGCCGCCCGCCGCCGGGCGCTTCTCATCTGCGCGCTGCTGATGACATCCACCGCCGCCGCGCCCTGGATGCCGACGCCGCTGTTGGGCGCGCTGATGGTGTCGTTCAGTTTCTTCTGGGCCTCCGGTTGGGGAGTAAGCCTTTACACGATGCCTGTGGACGCCTACGGGCAGAACGCCGCTTTCGGCGTCTCGCTTCTGACGATGGCCTACGGCATTCTTCAGATCCTGGTCTCGCCGCTAATTGGCGGCACCATCGACAAAATGGGTTTCGGACCCGTCTGTCTGGTTGCCGGAATGCTTCCTCTCGCCGGCTACAGCATCGTATGGGCGACGCGGACGCGCTGATTCGTCCTGGCCGCCCTGCGGACCTCGCCTGGATTCCCGCGCTGCTGGCGCAGTCTGCCGGGGCCGCGCAATGGGTTCCGGGAGCGGAAAGCTTTCTCGTCGCCGAGCCTCAGTCCGGGATTCTGGTGTGGCGCGAAACCGGCGCGGGCGAATTTGAAATTCTCAATCTGGCCGTGGAACCGGCTGCCCGGCGGCGCGGGTTGGCCGTGGCGTTGGTGCAAGCCGCGTGCCGTTCCGGGCGCTGGTTTCTGGAAGTTCGCGAATCGAACTCCGCCGCCCGGGCGCTGTACGCGAAGTGCGGTTTTCGCGAGGCTGGCCTCCGGCGCGGGTACTATACCGGACCCGTTGAGAATGCCATTGTCCTGCTTTGGGAGCCGTGTTAGAGTTTAGTCGGCTGGCCCTCGGTGACCAGCCTGATCGAAATGACCGCATTGCGATTACCCACCGAGCCTGCAATCAACAACACAAAGACTCGGCGTGGCAATCCTTCATCAAAAGGAGAAATCACGCTTATGGATCTGAGCATCCAAGACCAGGAAGAATTGAAAGCGCATTTGATGGCGACGGACGACGAGTTTCGCCAGATCGCGGAGGAACACGCGCGGCATAAGAACCGTGTTGCCGAGATCGAAGCCAACCCGCATCCGTCGGATGACGAGGTGAACGAGGAGGTTCGCCTGAAGAAGGTGAAGCTGGTTCTGAAAGACCAGATGCTGGAGATGATGCATCAACATCGCCAGACCCACGCGTCGTAGATCGTCAGGGAGCGCTTTTCAGGGGTTTTAAAAGAATGCCCGGGCCCGCCGTGGTCCGGGCGTTTCTATTTTCCAGGCACCGGGCGCGTCTAGATAAAGGCCATCGACTTGAGCCCGGAAATCTCAAAACGTTTCCGGCACCGAACGTTCTTGCAGATCGTGTGCGTATCCAGCAGAACCATGTAGCTTTGCGCTTTCGCGAACTTTGCCCGGTCCCGCTCATCGGCTCCGCCAGGCAGGCGGTCTTTCTTCTTCCGCACCAGCCACTTCAGGTCATACGTCTCAACGGTCCGGCAGAACGGGCAGTTTAACTGCGCCGGTTTGCTGGCCGGAGATTCGCTGTAATACGCGCGCTCATCCATCAGGCGGCCACCATCACTTTCGCGAACGCCCGGTCCAGGCGCTCAATAAACAAATCCACATCCGCTTCGGAGATATTCATGGGCGGCGTTAGGCGAAGCACGTTGCCGAATAGGCCACCCTTGCCGCACAGCACGCCCTCTTCCTTCATTGCTTCCAGCATCTCCAGCGTCTCCTGCGGCGCGGGGTCTTTCGTCCGGCGGTCCCGCACCAGTTCCATACCCTGAATCAGGCCCATGCCGCGTAGGTCGCCGATCAACGGGTGCTTGTCCTTCATTTCTTCCAGACGCTCCCGCAGATGCGCGCCGACTCTTTCGACGTTGGTGCGCAGATTGTGCTCGTCGATGTAGTCGATCACCGCCCGCGCGGCTGTGGCCACAACCGGATTTCCGCCGAAGGTGGACAGCGTCAGGCCGGTGACGGAGTCCGCCACTTCAGGCTTCGCCACTGTGACGCCCACCGGAAGCCCGTTCGCCAGTCCCTTGGCCGAAGTGATGATGTCCGGCACGACGTTCCAATGCTCAATTCCAAACCACTTGCCGCCAGTGCGTCCCCACGCGGTCTGCACTTCATCGCTGATGAAGATGCCTCCGTAGTTGCGCACGATCTTCTCGACAATCCGGAAATACTCCGGCGGCGGCACGATGTAGCCGCCCACGCCCTGAATGGGTTCCGCGATGAAACCGGCGATCCGCCCGGAAGTAGTGGTGCGGATCAGTTCCTCTACATCCTGCGCGCAACGCACGTCGCAGGACGGGTATTCCAGGCCGAACGGGCAGCGGTAACAGTATGCATTGTGCGCGTGAACGATTCCCGGTTGCGCAAGCCCCAGCCGCCACGTCGAATGGCCCGTCAGGCCCATCGTCAATGCGGAGCGCCCGTGGTAGCTATGCCGCAGCGCGATGATGTCCGTCGATCCGGTGTAGCAGCGCGCGGTAAGGATGGCCATCTCGTTGGCCTCG